>NZ_CP018076.1:1920104-2560139 GCF_001886735.1 Sulfitobacter alexandrii | reverse complement strand
CCTTTGGAAAACGGGTTATCGCCTTGTCTCATGAATTGCGATGTGAGACAAATTCATAACTTTCATCTTCAACATGAGTTCCCTCTCACATGCACATCGAATTCCGTCACCTTCGGACCATTCAGGCGATCCACGAGGCGGGCGGTCTGGCCCGTGCCGCCGAGGCGATGAACATCACCCAGTCGGCCCTGTCTCACCAGGTGAAGGGGCTGGAGGAACAGGCGGGCGTGGAGCTGTTCGTGCGCCGCTCGAAGCCGCTGAAACTTTCGCCGGCGGGCCAGCGCCTGCTGAAGCTGGCCCAGCAGGTGCTGCCGCAGGTTCAGGCATTGCAGGACGAATTTTCGGGCCTCCGCGCGGGCAGCACGGGACGGATGCACATCGCCATCGAATGCCACGCCTGTTTCGAGTGGCTTTTCCCCGTTCTGGAACAGTTCCGCCGCAGCTTCATGGACGTCGACGTGGACATTCGTCCCGGTCTGGCGTTCGACGCGCTGCCGGCCCTGCTGCGCGAGGAAGTGGATCTGGTTGTGTCCTCCGACCCCGAGGACCTGCCCGGCGTCGAATTTGTGGAACTGTTCGACTACAAGGCTGTCTTCGTCGCGGCCAGCACCCATCCCCTCGCCGCGAAAACCCATGTCGATGCGGCGGATTTCCGGCGCGAGACACTCATCACCTACCCGGTCGAACGATCCCGTCTCGATGTGTTCAGCCAGCTTCTGATCCCGGCCAAGGTGGAACCGGTCGCGATCCGGCAGGTGGAACTGACGGCTGTCATCCTCCTGCTGGTCGCGTCCAACCGCGGGGTGGCCGTGCTGCCTGACTGGGTCGTGAGGGAGGTGAAATACAGCTCAGACTATGTCACCCGCCCCCTGACGAAGGACGGGATCACCCGCAGGCTCTATGCCGCCGTGCGGTCCGACGATCTGGACAAACCCTACATGAAAAAGCTGCTGAGCCTCGCGGGCGAAGAGGCGCGCAAGCTGCAGTCCGCCTGAGGCGGCAACCGCGCCGAAAAAACGAAGGTGGGCGCATGGCCCACCTTCGCCCTGGTCAGCCCACCTTCACGATGGTCTTGCCGGTATTGCCGCCGGTCAGCATGTCCATGAAGGCCTGCGGCGCGTTTTCCAGCCCCTCGGTGATGTCCTCCTCGTATTTTACCGTCCCATCGGCGACCATCGGGCCCACTTCCTTGAGGAACTGGCCGTAACGGTCCCAGTGGTTGGCGATGATGAAGCCGGTCACGGTCAGGTGCTTTACCAGAAGCGTGCGCCACAGTTTCGGCCCCGTCAGCGTGTCGCTGCTGGCACCGTCGCCCAGGCCGCCCGCGTTGTACCACGCAACCATGCCGCACAGCGGGATGCGGCCGAACCGGTTCATCTGGGGCAGGGTGGCCTCGAGCACCGGTCCGCCCACGTTCTCGAAGTAGACATCGACGCCGTCGGGCGCGGCTTCCTTGAGCGCGTCGCGCAGGCCTGACACGTCGTCATGGGCACGGTGGTCGACACAGGCGTCGAAACCGAAGGTTTCAGTCGCCAGGGTGCATTTGTCGGGGCCGCCGGCAACACCGACCGCGCGCAGTCCCTTCGCCTTGGCCAGCTGGCCCACCATGGACCCGACCGGACCGGTGGCCGCCGCGACCAGAAGGGTCTCGCCCTCCTTGGGCTTTCCGATCTCGTTGAGCCCGTACCACCCGGTGAAGCCGGGCATCCCCAGAACCCCCAGCGCGGTGGTGATCGGCGCCTGATCGGGATCGAGCTTGCGGCACATCTTGGCATCGGCCACGGCGTGGCTGGCCCAGCCGAACATGCCGAACGCGTAGTCGCCTTCGGCAAATCCGTCGGCGTTCGACGCGATCACACGGCCCACGCCGCCCGCTTCCATCCTGCCGCCCAGCGGGACCGGATCGGCATAGGATTTCGCATCATCCATGCGGCCCCGCATGTAGGGATCGAGCGACATGTATTCCACCGCGACGAGGATCTGCCCATCGCCGGGCGTCGGCATGTCCTGCTTTTCGAGGCGAAAGTTGTCGTGGGCGGGCGCACCGTCGGGCCGGCTGGCGAGGACGATCTGCTGCATTTGTGAAGTCATCGGTTTCTTCCTTGTTCCAAGCAGCCCTTACCCTGTGGCATTCGCCCTCAAAGGCAAGGGTGATCGCGCGTCAGCACCAGCGTGCCATCTTGCCCTTGGCTTTTGAAGGCGTGACGCCTATACGCAGCGCCTGATCCATCTAAGGGGCGCAACATGGTTGGCAGTGCGAATCTCAACATCATGATCAAGGCGGCACGCAAGGCGGGGCGCGGGCTGATCAAGGACTTCCGGGAAGTTGAGAACCTCCAGGTCTCGGTCAAGGGCGCGGGAGATTTCGTCAGCCGGGCCGATCTGAATGCGGAAAAGACCCTCAAGGAAGAACTGATGGGCGCGCGTCCCACCTACGGCTGGCTGGCCGAAGAGGGCGGCGAGGAGCAGGGGCAGGACCCCACCCGCCGCTGGATCGTCGATCCGCTGGACGGCACGACCAACTTTCTGCACGGGTTGCCGCACTGGGCCATCTCGATCGCCCTCGAGCACAAGGGCCAGATCGTTGCCGGTGTCGTGTTCGACCCCGCCAAGGACGAGATGTTCTTTGCCGAGAAGGGCGCGGGCGCATGGATGAACGAAAGCCGCCTGCGGGTTTCGGGACGCAGCCGCATGATCGAAAGCATCTTCGCCACCGGTCTGCCCTTCGGCGGCCGGTCGGACCTGCCCGCCACGCTCAAGGATCTCGGCCGCCTGATGCCGGTCTGCGCGGGTGTGCGCCGCTGGGGCGCGGCGGCGCTTGATCTCGCCTACGTTGCCGCGGGCCGCTACGACGGCTTCTGGGAACGTCGGCTGAACGCCTGGGATCTCGCCGCGGGCATGATCATCGTCAAGGAAGCGGGCGGCCTTGTCGAAGCCATGAATCCCGAAGGCGACATCCTGGACGATGGCGAAATCATCTGCGCCAACGAAGCGATCTTCAACAGCTTCACCAAGGTGATCCGGGGCTAGTCTTCCCCGCCTGCAGTTTTGCGGTCGGACGGGTGGTTCACCCCGTCGACCCATTCGAACGGCTCATGTTCCCATGTCCGGACGCCCTCGATGCAGCCGATGTTGATTCCGCTCTGCGTCGGGTCCGACGGGCGCTGGTGATAGACGTATATCCCGCAGGTCTTGCAGAAGTGATGCTGCGCGGTATGGGTGCCCCAGGTGTACCGCGTGAGATTCTCCGCGCCTTTCGTGACCCTGACCGAGGCGGTCGTCGCCGTCACGGCCGCGCCCTGCCTGCGCTTGCAGAACGAGCAGGTGCAGCGCGTCGCCCCTTCGAGCCCGTCCGGCAGATGCGCTGTCACTTCCACCGCGCCGCAGTGGCAGGAGGCCTTGATGTCCATCGCCGCGCCGCTCATCGCCGCCTGACCTTGGGGATGCGGCTGCGCACCACCGGATAGGTCGCCGCCGGATGTGGCGGGTGGCCGTCCGTCCGCGACCAGAACCGGACCCCGCCACGCCGCAGCCACAGCGGCAACGTGAACGCCAGCCCCGCGATGAAGCCGCCCGCATGGGCCCAGTAGGCGACGCCGCCGCTCTCGGGTGTGGCGCCCATGCCGCCGATGAACTGCATCGCGAACCACAGCATCAGGATGATCCAGGCGGGGATCGGGAACACGCGGAAGAAGACGACGAAGATGATGAGGATGTCGATCTTGGCCTTCGGGAACAGCAGCAGGTAGCCGCCCATCACGCCCGCGATCGCCCCCGATGCCCCCACCATCGGAACGAACGAGGACGGTTCGAACAGGACCTGCCCCAGCCCGGCCGCGATGCCGCAGGCCAGATAGAAGCCAAGATAGGGAAGGTGCCCCATCTCGTCCTCGACGTTGTCGCCGTAGATCCACAGGAACAGCATGTTGCCCGCCAGATGCATCCAGCCCGCGTGCAGGAACATGGAGGTGAACAGACCGTGCAGTCCGCCGCCCTGCGACACCTCTGCCGGGATCAATGCGTAGGAGGCGAAGAACAGGTTGATCTGTCTCGGATCGGAGAGGATCGGCACGTAGCTTAGAAAGATCGCGATGTTCAGCGCCATCAGCGCGTAGGTGACATAGGGTACACGCCCCGAGGGGTTATGATCGCGGATCGGAAACATGGCCGCACAGTTTGCGATTGCGTTGCCGCGGTCAAGTGGTGTTGCCTGCCGGTGGAAGGGAAGAAGACCTTGGCCTCGATCATCTGTCTGCATACCGCGCGGGTTCACGTTGCCACCTTCGCCGCGCTCTTTGGCGAGGCGGGGTTCGCGGGAACGGTGGATCATGTCGTGCGGCCCGGCCTCTTGGCGCGGGCGCGCGCGTCGGGCGCGGGGGCCGTCCGGGCGGACCTGGACCGGACTGTCGATGACATGGCAGGCGCGGACGCCGTGCTTTGCACCTGTTCGACGCTCGGACCGCTGATCGACGACCTGGCCAGAACGGATCCGCGGCTGGTGCGCATCGACCGTCCCATGATGACCCGCGCGGCGACACTGGGGGGTGCGGCACTGGTCGTGATCTGTCTGGACAGCACCCGCGCCGCCACGCTGGACCTGCTGCACGACATCGCCGCGCAGAAAGATGTCGACCTGCGGGCGGAACCGCTGCTGTGCGCCGAGGCCTGGCCCTTGTTCGAAGCGGGCCGGACGGATGATTTCGCCCGCGCGCTGGCCGCGAAGGTCCGGCATAAAGTGGCACAAAGGCAGGACCTGCGCAGCGTGGTCCTGGCGCAGGCCTCCATGATGGGCGCGCAGGATCACCTAGCGGATATCGGCCTGCCGGTCCTCTCGTCGCCCCCGCTGGCGGTGGACCGGGCCATCGCGATCGCCCGGTCCTGACGTTTCAGGTCACCGACCCGAGAAGCTGTGCGTTGCCGCCCGACGCGGTCGTATCCACGCAGACATGCCGTTCCGCCCTCACGCGGGCAGGGTCCGGCAGCCCCGGGATCATCGGAACGATCGGGCCCTTGCGCTTCGACAGCGCCGTTTCGATGGCGCGCCCTGTCTCGGTGTCGCCCCACCACAGGACACCGCCGTAGCCGGGCCCGTCCGTCAGGTCGTCCGGGTCGATCCTGCCGCTGGCCTGCACCGCCACGCCGCCCAGAGCTTCGACGGCCCGCGCCTGCGCTGCCGCAGCCTCCGGCCCCGGCCCCATGCACAGCAGCGCCGGACGGGGCAGGGTGGTCAACCGGTTGGATTCGCCCGTCGGCCCCGGCATGGTCAGCGTCTCGATCGGCTTGTAGCCCACCTGCGGGGGCAGGCCGGGCAGTTTGCCCTGCGCCTTGTCCCAGCTGCCGTCACGCTCTTGGACATCCGGCGCGCTGAAGCGCGGCAGGTAGTTCGGCCCGCCGGCCTTTGGCCCGGTCCCGGACAGCCCCTCACCGCCGAAGGGCTGGCTGCCGACGATCGCGCCGATCTGGTTGCGGTTGACGTATATGTTGCCCGCCTCGATCCGTTCGGACACGTGCTGCACCCGGTCGTCGATGCGGGTGTGCAGGCCGAATGTCAGCCCGTAGCCAGTGCCGTTGATCGCATCGATCACCTTGTCCAGATGGCCGCTCTTGAAGGTTGCGATGTGCAGGACCGGGCCGAAGATCTCGCGCTCAAGGTCGGAAATGCCCTTCACGCTGATGATCGTGGGCGCGATGTAGGTGCCTTCACTGGGCGGTGTCAGTTCCGCGATGACACGGCCATCCGCACGGGCGGCGGCGATGTGATCCGCGATGCCCTTGCGCGCGGCCTCGTCGATCACGGGGCCGACGTCGGTGGAGAGGTGCCAGGGGTCGCCCATCCTCAGCGCCTGCATGGCGCCGATCAGCATCTTGCTGAATTCTTCGGCAATGTCTTCCTGCACATAAAGACAGCGCAGCGCGGAACACCGCTGACCCGCCGACTGGAAGGCGCTTTCGATGATCGCCTGTACCGCCTGTTCGGGCAGGGCGGTGCTGTCCACGATCATGGCGTTGAGCCCCCCGGTCTCGGCGATCAGGGGCGTCCCCGGCGCGCAATGTTCGGCCATGTTGGCGCGGATGCGCTGTGCCGTGGCGGTGGAGCCGGTGAAGGCCACGCCATTGATCCGCACATCGGCCGTCAGCGCGGCGCCCACGTCGCCGCCTCCCGGCAGCAGTTGCAGCGCCGTGCGTGGCACACCCGCCTCGTGCAGCAGCCGCACGACCAGATGCGCCACCAGCGGGGTCTGCTCGGCCGGTTTCGCCAGAACGCCGTTGCCCGCCGCCAGCGCCGCCGCAATCTGCCCGGTAAAGATGGCCATGGGGAAGTTCCACGGCGAGATGCAGGTGAAGATGCCGGCGGGCGGCTCGTTCATCGCCTGTCCCGCGTAGTAGTAGAGGAAATCGACCCCTTCGCGCAATTCGGCCACGCAATCGGGCAGCCCCTTGCCCGCCTCGCGCGCCAGCAGGGCAAAGATCTCGCCGTAGTTCTGCTCGATCAGGTCGGCGGCCTTCATCAGCACCCGGCGCCGTTCGTCGAGCGGCGCATTCCAGGGGGCCGCCGCGTCCAGTGCGGTGGCGACATCGGCCGTCGACGCGTGGCGCACCGTGCCGGGGGAGCCTTCGGGCAGCGCCGGGTTGGTCACGGCCACGGGATCCTCCGGGGCGGCATCGCCCTCGATCAGCGGCGCGGCCTCCCACCTGTGCGACAGGAAGGGCGCGCGGGCGTCTTCCACCTCGGACAGGGTCTGGGCGTGGGACAAATCGAACCCCCGCGCGTTCTTGCGCAGGGGCAGAAACACCTCCGGCCCCGTCGGAATGGCGACATTGGTGCGGCCCAACTGCTCGAACGGGTCGGCGGCCACGACTTCGGGCGGCACGTCCTCGTCCACGATCTGGTTAACGAAGCTGGAGTTCGCCCCGTTTTCCAGCAACCGCCGCACGAGGTAGGCCAGCAGGTCACGGTGCGCGCCGACGGGCGCATAGATGCGGCAGCGGGTGCCGTGCTTTTCCATCACCAGACTGTGCAGCGTCTCGCCCATCCCGTGCAGGCGCTGGAATTCGAACGCTTCCTTGTCGTCGGCCATGTGCAGGACCGCCGCCACCGTATGCGCGTTATGGGTGGCGAACTGGGGATAGATCCGGTCGGTCATCCCCAAAAGCTTGCGGGCGTTGGCGATGTAGCTGACATCTGTCGCGGCCTTCTGGGTGAAGACGGGAAACCCGTCCACGCCGTCCACCTGCGCGCGCTTGATCTCGGTGTCCCAGTATGCGCCCTTGACCAGACGGACCATGATCTTGCGGTCGTGTTTCTGCGCCATGTCGTAGAGCGCGTCGATCACGGTGCCCGCACGGGGGCCAAAGGCCTGAACGACGATGCCGAAACCGTCCCAGCCCGCCAGCGCGGGCTCCGACATCACCCGCTCGATCACCTCCAGCGAGAGCGCGAGCCGGTCGGCTTCCTCCGCATCGACGTTCAGTCCCATGCCGGCGGATTTCGCCAGCAGGGCCAGCGCGCGCAGGCGCGGCACCAGTTCGTTCATCACCGCCTCTTCCTGCGCGACCTCGTACCTCGGGTGCAGGGCCGACAGCTTGACCGAAATGCCGGGATTCTTGCGGATGTCCTCGTCCGTGCAGGCCGTCGCGATGGCCGAGATCGCGCGGCTGTAGCTCAGGTGGTACCGCTTCGCGTCGCGTTCCGTGCGCGCAGCCTCGCCCAGCATGTCGTAGGAATAGGTGAACCCTTTCTTCTCCATGCCCCGCGCACGTTTCATCGCGGCGTCGATGTCCTCTCCCAGCACGAACTGGCGGCCCATTTCCTTCATCGCGCGGCTGACGGCGGTGCGGATCACCGGCTCTCCCAGCCGTTTGATGGCCGCGCGCAGATGCCGGACCGGACCGGGCTGGTCGTCGTCCAGCACACGGCCCGTCAGCATGAGCGCCCAGGTCGAGGCATTGACGAGGCTGGATGTCGAATGGCCCATGTGGCGGCCCCAGTCGCTCGGCGCGATCTTGTCCTCGATCAGCGCGTCGATGGTATCGGCGTCCGGAACGCGCAGCAGCGCCTCGGCCAGGCACATCAGGGCGACGCCTTCGTCCGTGGACAGGCCGTACTCCGCCAGGAAGACCTCCATCATGCCCGGCGCTGTCGCTCCGCGAATGTCGCGCACAAGGCCCGCGGCGTCCTTGCTGATGGCGGCGCGCTCCTCGCCGCTCAGGTCGGCGGTTTCGATCAGCCGGTCCAGGACCCTTTCCTGATCTGCGTAGGTGTCGGCGTCCACGCGGTGGCGTAGAGAAGCGGGGGTCTGGGCGTTCATGGCAATCTCCATCGGGTCATGCGTCAAGTATATCGTATCCTTGTAGGTCGTTTTGCCTTATATTCGGATTATTGCGGGGCGATCTGAACATTAATCGGGGCAAGTGAAGTGAAAAGCGATACTTTTGAACTGGACCGTTTCGACCGGTCGATCCTGTCCGTGCTGGCCGAGGATGGCCGGATCAGCATTACCGACCTCGCCCGGCGCATCGGCCTGTCCAAGTCGCCCACCCAGGCCCGGCTCCGGCGGCTCGAGGAAACCGGCGTGATCATCGGCTACCGGGCGCTGCTCGATCCGATCCGCCTGGGGCTGGACCACGTCGCCTTTGTCGAGGTGCGGCTGAACGACACCCGCGAAGCGGCGCTCAGGGCCTTCAACGCGGCGGTTGCCAAGGTGCCCGAGATCGAACAGGCGCACATGATCGCCAGCCACTTCGACTACCTGCTCAAGGTCCGCACGCCGGACATGTCGGCCTACCGACGGTTCCTTGGAGAGACGATATCAGCCCTTCCGCATGTGTCAAATACCTCCACCTACGTGGCAATGGAGGCGGTCAAGGAGACGATGCTGGCGGACAACGCTTGACCTTGCGTCAGGTTGCGCCAATTCTGGGCCATGCGTTTCATCGTCCTTGCACTCGCCCTGTTCCCGACGATCGGTCTTGCCGAATGTCCCGCGCCGCCGGACGTGCGGGCCGAGATGCTCAACCTGATCGCGAAGTCGCAGGCGGCGAAAACCTACAGCGACGGTCGCCGGGTCTCCGGCGAAATGTGGGAAGTCTGGCTGCGCGCCCCGGATGAGGCGGCGCAGGAGGTGCTGGACGCGGGCCTGCGCCGACGCGATTCCTATGATTTCCCCGGCGCACTGGCGGAGTTCGACCGTCTGGCCGCCTATTGCCCCGACTACGCCGAGGGGTTCAACCAACGGGCCTACATTCATTTCCTGCAAGGGAACTACGAGGCGGCGCTGGTCGATCTGGACATTGCCCTGGGTCTGCAGCCCCTGCACATCGCGGCCCAGTCCGGGCGGGCGCTGACCCTGATGAACCTCGGTCGCATCGACGAGGCGCGGGTGCAACTGCTCGAGGCGGTCGACAACAACCCGTGGTTGTCCGAGGCCGCCCTGCTTGCCGAGGGTGCCCCCCTTGGCCCCAAGGGCCGCGACATCTGACCATTTACACCTCGCCCGCAGCGGCTATGGTGCGGCGCAGCCCGTGCGGGCGTGATGGAATGGTAGACATACCAGACTTAAAATCTGTTGGGGCGTAGCCCCGTGTGGGTTCGAGTCCCACCGCCCGCACCAGACAGCCCCTTCAGATTTTTCAGTCTCGGTGACACCGTTAAACCCCCTGCGCGCGCCGGCCGGAACCGCGCGGTTCACGACGTTCTGGGCCCCCCGGCTCGACGGCAGCAGACATCACGCTACCTGCTTTCCGAGATCTTTCACGACCTAGCAGAGCAGGGAGCGCACATGGCCACCTTCGAACTCAACGGCAAAGAGGTGACGGTCGACGTCGCCGACGACACCCCGCTCCTGTGGGTGCTGCGAGATGAACTTCAGATGACCGGCACCAAGTTCGGTTGCGGTGTCGCCCAGTGCGGCGCCTGTACCGTGATGCTGAACGGCATGACGCGCCGGTCCTGCGTCACCCCTGTTTCGATGGTGGACGGCAGCAGCGTGACCACGATCGAGGGTATGGACGGCCCCGAGACCGAGGCCGTGCAGGCGGCATGGCAGAAACTGGACGTGCCGCAATGCGGCTGGTGCCAGTCGGGACAGGTGATGAGCGCGTCGGCGCTGCTTCGGGAGATTCCCAAGCCGACGGACGAGGACATCGACAATGCCATGGCCGGCAATATCTGCCGCTGTGCCACCTACGTGCGCATCCGCAAGGCCATTCACGACGCTGCCGACACGCTGGAGGGCTAAGATCATGACCAAGATGAACCGCAGGGGTTTCCTCGCTTCTTCAGCCGGTCTGGTGATCGGGATGACGCTGCCCATCGCCGCGCGTGCCCAATCCGGCGCCGCCCTCGCTTTTCAGGGCGACGGATCCGAGGGCGCTTTTGCCCCCAACGCGTTTGTCCGGGTCGCCCCGGACGACACCGTCACCGTGATGATCAAGCATATCGAGTTCGGGCAGGGCCCCTATACCGGCCTGTCGACGCTGGTGGCCGAGGAGATGGACGCCGACTGGTCCCAGATGCGGGCAGAGGCGGCACCCGCCGACGCGGTCTACAAGAACCTGTTGCTTGGCATGCAGGGCACCGGCGGCTCCACTGCCATGGCGAACAGCTACACGCAGATGCGCAAGGCCGGCGCCGCCGCGCGGGCGATGCTGGTCGCGACGGCGGCAGAAGAATGGGGTGTCGACGCGTCTGAAATCACCGTGTCGAAGGGCCGGATCAGCCATGGTGACAAATCCACGGGTTTCGGTGCGCTGGCGGAAAAGGCGGCGCTTCGCACGCCGCCCGAAGACCCGCCCCTGAAATCCGCGGACCAGTTCGTGCTGATCGGCAAGGACCTTCCCAAGCTGGACACGGCGGCGAAGTCCAACGGGACGGCAACCTTCTCAATGGATCTCTACCGCGACGGCATGAAGACCGTTGTCGTGGCGCATCCGCCGAAGTTCGGCGCCACCATGGCATCCTTCGACGATCAGGCCGCGCGCGACGTGCCGGGCGTGGAAGACGTCTACGCGATTCCACAGGGGGTCGCCGTGGTCGCGGCCTCCACCTACGCGGCGATAAGGGGGCGCGACGCGCTCGAGATCGAATGGGACGAAAGCGCGGCCGAAACCCGATCGACGGACGCCATCTACGAGGCGTTTTCCGAGGCGGCCGCCCAAGGCGGCAAGGACGCCGAGGTGATGGGCAATGGCGCGGCGGACATCGACGGCGCGGCGCAGGTGATCGAGGCGGAATTCCGGTTTCCCTACCTTGCCCATGCCCCGATGGAGCCGCTGGACGGCGTGATCGAGTATGCCGAGGGCCGCGCCGAGGTCTGGATGGGCTCGCAGTTTCCCTCGCTCGACCTGCCCACCGTCGCGAATGTGCTTTCGCTGGAACCGGCGAACGTCAAGGTCAACGTCATGCTGGCGGGGGGCAGCTTTGGCAGGCGCGCGCAGGACACCGCCCAGTTCGCCAATGAACTGGCCGAGGTGGCCAAGGCCGCGGGCCCGGGCACCTACAAACTGGTCTGGACACGGGAAGACGACCTGCACGGCGGCTATTATCGCCCGCTGACGGTGCACAGGATGCGCGCCGGCCTGACCGAGGACGGCACCCTGACCGGCTGGGAAGACGTGGTGGTCAACCAGTCGATCATGGCGGGCGGCCCGATGGCCCGGATGATGAAGGATGGCCTTGATCCGACCTCCTACGAGGGGTCCACCAAGATGCCCTACGATCTGGTCAATGCCCGCACCGGCTGGGCGCAGATGGAAAGCCCGGTGTCGGTGCTCTGGTGGCGATCGGTCGGCCATTCACATACCGGCTACGCCACCGAGGTTTTTCTCGACATGGTACTCGAGGCGCAGGGCAAGGACCCCGTGCAGGGCCGTCTGGACCTTTTGAAACCGGATATGTCGCGTGATCGCGGGGTGCTCGAAAAGGTGGCCGAGATGGCCGGGTGGGACGGAACAAAGGTGAAGGGTGACAAGGCCTATGGCGTTGCGCTGCACGAAAGCTTCAACACCTATGTCGCCCAGATTGCCGAGGTGTCGGACGTGGACGGCATGCCGAAGGTGCACCGGGTCTGGTGCGCGGTGGATTGCGGTATCGCCGTGAATCCGAACGTGATCCGGGCGCAGATGGAAGGCGGGATCGGCTACGGTCTCGGGACCGTGCTTTTCAACGAGATAACCCTAGGCGATGGCGGTGAAGTGAAGCAGTCCAACTTCGACACCTATCGCATGCTGCGTATCCACGAGATGCCGGAAGTGATGGTGGAGATCATCCCCTCCGAGGCCGATCCAACCGGCGTCGGCGAGCCCGGATTGCCGCCCATCGGACCTGCCGTCGCCAATGCGTGGCGCGCCTTGACCGGCGAAAACGTGACCACGCTGCCCTTTGCCAAGAAGACCGGAGCCTGAACGATGAAATACCTGATGATCGCGGCGCTGCTGCTGGCCGTTCCGGCGTCCGCCGAAACCGTGAACGGCCTGCGCACGGTAGATGAATTCGACGGCATCGAGAACGAGGGCGAGCGTTCGGTCGCCATGTTCGAGGAACTGATGGTGGTGATCGAGCATCCGCGGTGCCTGAATTGCCACCCCGTCGATAATTCCCCCCGTCAGGGCATGGACATGCGGATGCACCAGCCCCCAGTCGTGCGCGGGGTCGCTGATTTTGGCGCACCGGGCATGCGTTGCACCACGTGCCACGCCAGCGAGAACGTCGCGTTCGAGACGGGCGAAGGCTCCATCCCGGGCCATTCGCCGTGGCAGCTCGCACCGCTGTCGATGGGCTGGATCGGCAAGAGCGCATCGGAAATCTGCGCCCAGTTGAAAGACCCCGAGCGCAACGGCGGGAAAACCCTCGCCGAGCTGCACGAACACAATGCCGAGGACGGGCTGGTCGGCTGGGGGTGGGAGCCGGGCGAGGGCCGCGAACCGGCGCCCGGCAATCAGGAAATATTCGGCCAGCTTACCAAAGCGTGGATCGAGACCGGCGCGGCCTGCCCCGAAAGTTGACTCCCCGGCCGGAGCGCTGGCGCTTTCGGCCTAGGCGGGCGCGGCCGCGAGCACCTCTACCTCGACCTTGAACTCGGGCCGGGTAAAGCCGCTCACGATCAAGAGGGTAGAGGCAGGCGGCGTGCTGGTCGTCCCGACAAAGGCATCCCGTGCCTGCATGTAGCCCGCCATGTGCGCGCGGTCGGTGACGTAGGCGATGATATGCGCCACGTCGGACGGGCCCATGCCGGCCAGCGCCAACACCCGGCGGATGTGATCGAAGCACAATGTGGCCTGTGCTTCGGCGCTTTCGGGTATTGCACCCTGCGCCGTGATGCCAAGTTGACCTGAAGTCTGCACGAGGCGATGACCGGCGGGGATCGCCACGCCATGCGCGTAGTTCGCGAAGGGCGGCGGCATCTCGGACGGGGTGAGGGACTGCATGGCAAAGCTCCATTTGGTGTTGCAACGGATCGGCTTATCTGGAAACCTGTGGTTCAATCTCTGGCACAGATCCGATCTCAGGGCCACGCAACGCAATTTCCGCCGAAGGAGGAAAGATGGTTCCGCGTGACCGATTGGGCATCGAAGAGCGACTGGCGGGAGGCCGCGCGTGACGGGTGTGCAAGGGTACTGGGCCGACCTGTCGGCCCCTCTTTTCCGAGACTTGCCGCAGGACGTGGTCGCCGTGCTTCCCTGCGGGGCGACCGAACAGCACGGGCCGCACCTGCCGCTGCGCGTGGACGCGGACTTGGCCGAGGCGGTCGCAGCGCGCGCGCTGACGGCGCTGTTGCCAGAGCAGAACGTGCTGATCCTTCCGCCCCTCACGATCACCCGCAGCGTCGAACACGACGCGCACCCCGGAACGCTCAGCCTGACAGCGGAGACCCTGCTTGCGGTCTTGCGGGACATCGGCGCGTCGGTGGCCCGCGCCGGGGTGGCTCGGCTGGTGCTCTTGAACGCGCACGGGGGGAACACCGCGGTGCTCGAGATCGCGGCACGCGACATGCGGATCGCCCACGACATGATCGTGGCCCATGCCTCGTGGTTCGCCTTTGCCGACGCTGCGCCGTCTTTCGATCCCGATGCCCTGCGCCATGATCTGCACGCCGGCGAGATCGAGACGTCGGCCATGCTTGCCGCCCGGCCGGATCTAGTGGACATGACCCGCGCCGCCGATTTCGGCACCGCGATGGCCGGGTGGGAAGAAACGTTTCCCGACATCGGCCTTTCCTCGCAACCGGCGCGCCCGGCGTGGGTCATCGACGACATCGCCACGGACGGCGCCTGCGGCAACGCGGCCGCCGCAACGGCCGAGAAGGGCGAGGCGCTGCTGCAGTCCGCCGGCCGCAATTTCGCGGCGTTCCTCGCCGATTTCGCGCGGTTCGATCACCGGGCCACGAAAGGCGTTGCGCGATGAACGGCATCCTGCGCAACGTGCTGGTGCCCGCGGCCCTGCTGTCGAAGGGGCACGGGTTTCAGGGGGAAAGGCGCGCCGATTGCCTGCACGGCGACCTGATCGTTCGGGACGGCAGGGCGCAGGCCATGCGCGCGACCGACGCCGGTGCCGATCCGCGCCACGTGATCCTGCCCGCGCTGACCGAGGTGCACGTCCATCTGGATAAATGTCACACGGCGCACCGGCTGCCCGCCGTGGGCGGCGACCTGCGCAAGGCGATAGAGGCGCAGGCAAACGATCGCAGCAACTGGACGGCCGATGATCTGCGCGGACGCATGGGACGGGGGCTGGCGGAACTGGCGGCGGCGGGCTGCGGCCAGTTGCGCAGCCATGTCGACTGGTCGGACGATGCCAGGGCACCGCTGGCATGGTCCATCCTTCAGGAGGTGGCAGCGGACGCGCCCCTGACCGTGCAGGCTTCGCCGCTTCTGGGCGTGGACAAGCTTGCGCGGGAGGGGCTGGCCGACGCCATCGGGCGTCAGGCTCGGGCGGGCGGCGTGCTGGGCGGTTTCGTGCTCGACCACGCGGACCGCGAGGCCGGCGTGCGGGCGATGTTCGCCGCGGCGGATCGCCACGGGCTTGCGCTGGACTTTCATGTCGACGAAGGCCTTGAGCAGGGGCTCGACGGGCTCGCCCTGATCGCGCGCGTGGCGGTCGAGACGCGGTTCGAGGGGCCGGTAATCTGCGGTCACGCCTGCAGCCTGATGAACCTGTCCGGCGACGCGTTGCGCCAGACACTGGACGTGGTGGCACGCGCAGGCCTCTTTGTCGCGGCGCTGCCCACGACGAATCTCTACCTGCAGGACCGGGATCGGGGCACGCCGGACCGGCGGGGGCTCACCCGGTTGCACGAATTGCGGGCGGCGGGCGTCTGCACGCTGATCGGAACGGACAACGTGCGCGACGCCTTCTGTCCCGTCGGGCGGCACGACCCGCGCGCCAGCCTCGCACTGGCGGTGATGGCGGCGCATCTGGATCCGCCGCTGGGCGATCACCTGCCGATGATAACGACCGACGCGGCGCGGGCGCTGGGGCTGCCGAAGGTCGAGGTGGACGGCGCCACCACCGCTGACCTGCGGGCGTTCGATGCCGGCTCGACGGATGAACTTCTGGCGGCGCCGCACCCGCCGCACGCTCTCGAAGACCTGTTGGAAAGGGCCGAGCCATGACCTCCATCTCAGGCAAGACCGATATCGACTGGACCGCCTTTGCCCGAAGCCTGGCACCGGTCGAGGTCATCAGCGAACCGGTGCTGGTCAAGAAGCGTTCGCGCGACTTCTTCTGGTACAGCCCGATCCTGAACGAACAGCTCAGACGTTGCTTCGGAGATCTGGTGGCGGTGCCCCGCAAGCAGGAGGAGATGGCGCATTGCCTTGGCCGTGCCTACGCTGCAGGGGTGCCTGTCACCCTGCGCGGTGGCGGAACCGGCAACTACGGCCAGTCCGTGCCGCTGGAAGGCGGGCTGATCATCGAGACAACGGCGATGAACCGCGTTCTCGAGATCGGGGAGGGCTTCGTCCGTGCCGAGGCCGGTGCGCTGCTGGCAGACGTCAACGCGGCGCTCGCCGAGGCGGGGCAGGAGCTCGCCATGTTTCCGTCGACGCAGGAGATCGCCACCATCGGCGGGTTCGTCGCCGGTGGATCTGCGGGCATCGGCTCGCTGGCCACGGGACGCCTGCGCGAACCGGGGAACCTGCGCGCCCTCAAGGTGCTGTCGGTCGAGGCGGACCCGCAGGTTCATGTCTTTGAAGGCGAGGAGGTGCTGAACGTCCACCATGCATGGGGGCTGAATGGCGTGATCACCGAGGTCACCATGCGGACCGTGCCCATGCGCGACTGGCTGGGCTGCATGGCGACCTTCGACAGCTACGCCGACGCCTACGGGGCGGGTCATGCGCTGGCCACGGCGGAGGACATCGCGCCCAAGCTGGTCAGCGTTGTCGACGCGCGGATCGCCGGATATTTTCCGCGTCTCGTTGACCACATCCGGCCGGATCGCGACCTGCTGGTCAGCTATCTGCCAGCCGAGAAACTGGCCGACTACGAGGCGCTGATCACGGATCGGGGCGGCCATGCGGACCTGGCCCTGACGGAGGACAAGCGCAAGGCGGCGTCGATCCCCCATGCTTTCGAATTCTGCTACAACCACACGACGCTGCAGGTCCTGAAATCGGACCGCAGCGCGACCTACCAGCAGATCGGCGTGCCGGATGCCGCGGATACAGCCGCGATCGTCCGGCTGCGCGACGCGCTGGGGGAGGAGGTCTGGACGCACCATGAATTCCTGCGCGCGGGCGAAACGGTGCAGGCCATCGACCTTCCGATCATCTGGTACAAGGGGCCTGAGCGCCTGCAACAGATAAACGAGATCTATGCCGAGCACGGTTTCGCGGTCTATGACGCCCACTGCAGCCGGGTCGAGGGCGGGGGCATGCACGCGGACTACCGCCACCTCGCGTGGAAAAAGCGCCTTGATCCCAAGGGGTTGCTGAACCCGGGCAAGTCGCTGGCCTGGCCCGAGGTCTGTCACCTGAGCGCCGACGAGATCGCGGCCCGTCAGGGGTGAGACGGGCGGCCGTCAGGTGTTGGCAAGCCGTGGCCCGGCGGCGCGCCAGCCGGGCAGGGTGGTGTCGAGATAGGCTTCGATCTCCGACAGCCCGGCGTCCCGCAGGGCGGTCTGCATCTGGCCCATCACGCGGGGCATGAAACGCAGGTATCCCGCCTTGCCGTCGCGCCTGTTCAGCCGCGGGAACAACCCGGCGATGCGCGTGTGACGCTGTGCACCCAACAGGTGATAGCGATGCAAAAGACCCTTCCGGTCGTCCCCTTCGGCGCGGACAGCCGCGCAGTACTGCTCCAGCATCGACGCCTCCAGCCCCGGCGCCAGATCGCGGCGGGCGTCCTGAAGCAGCGACACGAGGTCGTACTCCGGGGGGCCGAGGACCGCGTCCTGAAAGTCCAGCAGCCCGCAGCGCGCAATGCCTTCCCGGTCCTCCAGCAGCATCAGGTTGTCGATGTGGAAATCCCGCAGCACCAGTGCGGGGGGCTGTCCTTCGAGCGCGGCAAGCGCCTTGGCCCACAAGGCGCGCCATGGGCCATCGAACGCGGCGGGCGACAGATCGGGACGCAGGGCAGGCACGAACCAGTCGGAGAAGATCTGAAGCTCGTCCAGCAGCATGTCGCGGCTGTAGACGGGCGCCGCAACCTGCGTGGCATCTGCCGCCCCGTGCAGATGTGCCAGGGCGTCCACGGCGAGCGCGTAGAGCGCCGTTTCGTCCGCGCCTTCGTCCAGCAGCCTGCCATAGGTGGTGATGCCGAAATCCTCGATCAGCGCCAGTCCGTTGTCCGCATCGCTGGCCAGAACCTCGGGCGCGCTCAGACCCAGGGCGCGCAGATGGGTGGAAAGACGGATGAAGGCGGCGAAGCCCACCGGATCCTGCGGATCTTCCATCACGAGCAGTCCTGCCCCCGGCAGACGGTGATAGCGCCGGGCCGAGGCGTCGCCGGGCAGGGGAACGGGCGTGACACCCGCGTGGCCGTTGCGGGCGAGGAAGGCGTGCAGTTGGGGGTGATCGGATGTCATGCCTGCATATCGGCCAATTCGCGCGGCGCTTGCAAGCGCCGCAAACGCAAACGGCGCCCCGCATGGGGGCGCCGCTGCATAGATATCAGTGCCGGATCAGGCTGCGAGGTCGAACCGGTCCGCTTCCATGACCTTTGTCCATGCCTTGACGAAGTCGTCCACGAAGCTGTCCTTCGCGTCCGCCGCGCCATAGACCTCGGCCAGTGCCCGCAGCTGCGAGTTGGACCCGAAGATCAGGTCGGCACGGGTCGCCGTGTGGGTGACCTTGCCGGTCTTGCGGTCCGTGGCCTCGAACACCTGCTTGCTGTCGTCGACAGCCTTCCAGGTGTGGGTCATGTCGAGGATGTTGACGAAGAAGTCGTTCGTCAGCGTGCCCGGCTTGTCGGTGAAGACGCCATGCGCGCTGCCGCCATAGTTTGCGCCCAGCACCCGCAGGCCACCGACCAGGACGGTCATCTCGGGCGCAGTCAGGGTCAGCAGTTGCGCACGGTCCACCAGGAGCTTCTCGGTCGGCACCGCGAACTCCGACTTGAGATAGTTGCGGAAGCCGTCGGCCTGTGGCTCCAGCACGTCGAAGCTTTCGACATCCGTCTGCTCGGCGCTGGCGTCCATCCGGCCGGGGCGGAAGGGAACCTCGATCGTGCGACCGGCAGCCTTGGCCGCCTGTTCCACACCGACATTGCCCCCCAGAACGATCAGATCCGCAAGCGAGACCTTCTTGCCGCCGGAAGCGCTGTCGTTGAAGTCCTTCTGCACGCCTTCCAGCGCTTCCAGAACCTTCGCGAGCTTGGCGGGCTCGTTGACTTCCCAGTCCTTCTGGGGCGCCAGACGAATGCGCGCACCGTTGGCACCGCCACGCTTGTCGGACCCGCGGAAGGTGGAGGCCGACGCCCATGCGACCGAGACCAGCTCGGAAATCGTCAGGCCGGTTCCGAGGATCTTGTCCTTGAGCGCGGTGATGTCGCCCTGGTCCACCAGCGGGTGATCCACGGCCGGGATCGGATCCTGCCAGATCAGGTCTTCCGCCGGGACTTCCTTGCCCAGGTAGCGGGACTTCGGACCCATGTCGCGGTGCGTCAGCTTGAACCACGCCCGGGCATAGGCATCCGCGAACACGTCCGGGTTGTCGAGGTAGTGCTTGGCAATGCGGGCGTATTCGGGATCGACCTTCATCGCCATGTCGGCAGTGGTCATCATCGGCTGATGCTTGCGCTCCCCGTCGTGGGCGTCCGGCACGCTGTCGGCCATCGCGTCGCCCTTGGGCTTCCACTGGTGTGCCCCGGCGGGCGACTTGGTCAGTTCCCACTCGTTGTTCAGCAGCGTTTCCAGATAGGACATGTCCCAGGTCGTGGGGGTCGGGGTCCATGCGCCTTCGATGCCGGAGGTGATGGCGTGCAGGCCGACACCGGATTCGAAGCTGCTCTTCCAGCCCAGTCCCATGTCCTCGATCTCGCCCGCTTCGGGTTCGGCACCGACAAGGCTCGCATCGCCCGCGCCATGCGCCTTGCCGAAGGTGTGGCCCCCGGCGGTCAGCGCGACGGTTTCCTCGTCGTTCATCGCCATCCGGGCGAACGTCTCGCGGATGTCATTGGCCGAGGCCTGCGGATCGGGATTGCCGTCGGGCCCCTCGGGGTTCACGTAGATCAGACCCATCTGCACGGCAGCCAGCGGGTTTTCGAGCACACGTTCGCCGGAATAGCGGCTGCCGGGTTTGTCGGACGTGGCCAGCCACTCTTCCTCGGTGCCCCAGTAGATGTCTTCCTCGGGTTCCCAGATGTCCACGCGGCCACCGGCGAAACCGAAGGTCTTGAACCCCATCGTTTCCATCGCGACGTTGCCGGTGAGGATCATCAGATCGGCCCAGGACAATGCGCGGCCGTACTTCTGCTTGATCGGCCACAGCAGGCGGCGGGCCTTGTCGAGGTTGCCGTTGTCCGGCCAGGAGTTCAGGGGCGCGAACCGCTGCGAGCCCGAGCCGGAGCCACCGCGCCCGTCACCGGTGCGATATGTCCCCGCGGAGTGCCAAGCCATGCGGACAAAGAACGGGCCGTAGTGACCGTAGTCGGCGGGCCACCAGTCCTGGCTGTCGGTCATCAATGCGGCAAGATCCTTCTTTACCGCGTCGAGATCGAGCTTCTTGAATTCCTCGGCATAGTTGAAGTCCTCGCCCATGGGGTCGCCCATCGGCGTGTTCTGGTGCAGGATCTTCAGGTTGAGCTGGTTCGGCCACCAGTCCTTGTTGGAGCGCATGTCAAAGGTCGTATGCTTGCCGCTGCCATGCATGACGGGGCAGCCGCCCTTCTGGTCGATATCGTTACCATCCATCGGTGTGTCTCCTCGGTTGTGAATTAGAATCGTTATAACCGGGCAGACGGGGATTTATAAGTTGGTTTTCCTGATAGCAGTGATAACTTCATCCTATGAAGAATCTGACGATAAGACAGTTTCGTTATTTTGAAGCTGTCGCCGCACAACGCCATTTCGGTCGCGCCGCACAGGTCTGCGCGATCTCGCAGCCGGCACTGTCCGCCCAGATCAAGGAAATGGAGACCGCCCTCGGCAAACCCCTGTTCGAACGGGGTCCGCGTCACGTCCGGCTGACCGCATTCGGATCGGAATTCGCGTCCCACGTCCGCGCCGTTCTCGAGCGGGTGGAGGCGCTCGAGCATTTCGCCCGCGAAGCGCAGGGCGACCTGACGGGCGAATTCCGGCTCGGCGTGATCCCGACGATCGCGCCCTACCTGCTGCCGCGGCTGATCGGCCCGCTGACCGCGACCTATCCCGGACTGGACCTGCAGGTCCGCGAGACGCTGACCCAACGGCTGGTGCGCGAACTGCAGGAGGGCAGGCTCGATGCCGCGATCGTCGCCCTGCCGGTTTCCGAACCCTCGTTGACGGAGATTCCGGTCTTTACCGAAACCTTCGTGTTCGTCCGGCCGCGGGACGCGGCGGGACAGCCGGTGCCCAGCGGTCGTGAACTGGCGGACAAGCGGGTGCTGCTGCTCGAAGAGGGACACTGTTTCCGCGATCAGGCGCTGGCGTTCTGCAACAGGCCCGCGTCGGTGCCGCGCACCGGGCTCGACGGCAGTTCGCTCGCCACCCTCGTGCAGATGGTAGGGGCGGGCATCGGCGTCACCGTGATCCCGCGCATGGCCGTGGGGGTGGAAACCCGGTCGGCGGCGGTGGACTGGGCGCCTTTCGCCGGCCCGCAGCCAAAGCGGACCGTCGGCATGATCTGGCGCAAGAGCAGCCCACTGACCCGGCACCGGACCGTCATCGCCGACCTCGTGCGGACGGCTGGCGAAGAGGCCATCGCCGCCGGACCGGCGGCGTGAGCCGCCCGGTTCTTTCGAATCCGATACATTGTCCGCGCGGCGACATGCCGACGACATACCGGCCGTTAAGCGGTCCGAAAGGCATGGTTCCCTAAGTTCCTTCCCGATGCCCGCCCCCGGGCCGAATCTGTTGTTCGAAGGGAAATGCCAATGTCGGAACCGGTTACGAAAAAGGACCGTGTCAAATTCCTGCACAGCCTGTTTTTCAAGACGGCGCTTGTTGTCGCGATCTGCACCATCTGCGTGGTCACCGCGATCGAGATCATCAATGCACGCTCGGCCAAACACCGGTTGCATCAGGCCATACTCGAACGTGCGACAGAGGTGACGGATCTGCTGGCGCTGCAGGTCGGCGGTGCGATGAAATTTCGCAACATCGAGGCATTGGACCAGATCGTTTCCGGCAGCCTCGCGAAATCGCAGCCGGACGCCCTTGATGCCGTGACCGTGGACGCCGACGGCGCGCCACTCCAGTCGGAAACGCGCGGTCAGGTGGACCCCGAGATGCTGGCGCTCGCAACGGACGCTGTGGCAGCACAGGAAATTCGGATCGACACGAACCGTTTGATCGTGGCGATGCCGGTCCTGTTCGGCGGCGAAGAGCAACCGATTGGTGCCATCGCGACCCGATGGACCGACGAATTCCTGATGGCAGACTATGCGGCCTCCGCGCTCAAGAGCCTGCTGGCGGGCATGGTGGCATTGCTCTGCGCGCTGGTCGGGATTTCCTACCTGCTGCACCGCCTTATTTCCACGCCGCTCAGGGGGCTGGGTCGGTCGATGAAGGGGGTGGCACGGGGCGACTACGACAGCGCGGTGCCCTATTCCGACCGCCGCGACGAGATCGGCGTCATGGCCGCCCAGCTTGACGCCCTTCGCGCGGTCCTTCTGCGCGCTCGGGAGGCGGCAAATGAAACCGCCTTCAAGAGCGCGGCCTTCGTCGGCTCCTCCGCCCGTCTGATGATGGTGGACACCGATTTCCGGGTGATCTTTGCGAACCCGGCCTGCGAGGAAATGATGACCGCCAACAGGTCCGCCATGGCCGATGTCTGGCCGGGAATGACGGGCGAGACGCTGGTGAACGCCGACCTGCGCGCCTTTGCCCCCCTGCGCGATGCCATTTCCCGTGCGGAGCGCACCGGCACGAGCGCCGGGTCCGAGCCGGTCAGCGAAATGGTCAAGGTCGGGGATCGTCTTCTCAAGATCACGATGAGCCTGGCCGAGGGAGCCGACGGCGAATGGATTGGCTGGGTCATCGAATGGGCGGATCGCACCCAGGCGCAGCGCGATTCTGCCCTGACCCAGGCGCTGGATGCGCAGCAGGTGGTGATCGAGTATGACCTGAACGGCAAGATCAGGGGGGCGAACCAGAACCTGCTGGACCTGATCGGGGGCACGCTCGAGGATACGGGCAAACACAACCTGTCGTCGATGTTCGCCAACAATCTTGAGGGTGACAGCGACGGTCGCAAGTTCGTGGCGCAACTTTTGGGCGGTGAGCCGACGCAGGGCCGGTTCAACGTGTTCAGCAGCCACGCGCAGCGCAGCTACATCATCGATGGCAGTTTCGTGACCCTCGAGGATCACCGCGGCCAGCCCCACCGGTTGATCTTCATCGGCACGGACGTCTCGGCGGAAGACGAAGCGATGCGCGCCGCCGAGGCCGAGCGCGAGCGGAACGCGGCGGAACAGGCACGGGTCGTCACCGCGCTGGGCGAGGTGTTGAACCGGCTGGCCGAAGGCGACCTGGAGACCGAGTTCTCCGTCGATGTGCCCCCGGCCTACGAAAAGTTGCGCAGCGACTTCAACGGCACGGTGCGTGCCCTGCGAGAGGCGATGTCGGCGGTCATGCACAACGCCGAGTCGATCCGCAACGAAACCGCCGAGATCACTTCCGCCGCGGACGACCTGTCACGCCGCACCGAAAAGCAGGCCGCGACGCTGGAGGAAACCGCCGCGGCACTGGACGAACTGACCGTTTCGGTCCGATCCGCTGCGGAGGGCGCGGACGATGCCAGCACGATGTCCTCGGAAGCCCAGAAGAACGCACAGCGCGGCGGCGAGATCGCCCGTCAGGCGATCGCGGCAATGGATGCCATCCGCACGTCGTCGCAGGAAATTTCCAAGATCACCTCGGTGATCGACGACATCGCGTTCCAGACCAACCTGCTGGCGCTCAATGCCGGGGTGGAGGCCGCCCGCGCGGGCGAGGCAGGGCGCGGTTTTGCCGTGGTCGCGACCGAAGTGCGCGCGCTGGCGCAGCGGTCCTCGGATGCGGCGCGCGAGATCAACGCGCTGATCTCCTCCAGCGGCGAACAGGTCAGCCAGGGCGTGGACCTTGTGGACCGCACCGGCACCGCGCTGGCGGCCATCGTGACGTCGGTTTCGGAAATTTCCAACCGGGTGTCGGACATCGCCACGTCGGCGCGTGAGCAGTCCAGCGGCCTGGCCGAGATCAACACCGCGGTGAACGAACTGGATCACGTGACCCAGCAGAACGCCGCGATGTTCGAGGAAACCACCGCGGCAAGCCACGCGCTGACGGCAGAGGCGGATGCGTTGGCAGCCGCAGTGGGGCGGTTCCGCATCGGCAGGGAAAACGCACCGCCGACGGCCCCCCGCACCGCATCCGCGCCGATGCCGGTGACGGCCCCGCGCGCGGCAGTCCCGGTCATGCAGGGCAACGCCGCGCTGGACATGGCAACGGACACCGAGGCCGACGGCTGGGAGGAGTTCTGAAGGCAGGATGCAACGGCGCGGGCAGGTGCCGCGCGGGCGGGCGGGGTCAGTCCCGCTTGCCCGCGAACCGTTCGGCCCAGGCCGCGCGATCTTCGTCCGAGATCTTGGCGAACAACACCTCGGGCACGTCAAAGGCGTGCCCGGCGGGAAGGGCGCCCAGGGCGGCAGGCACGTCATCTGGCCATGCCGCGTTCTCGACCCGCATCGCGGTCAGCATCCGCGCCGCCGCATCGGGGATGAAGGGCGCCGAAAGCGTCGCGTAGAGCGGAATGAGGTTAAGCGCCAGCCGCACCTGCGCCGCTGCCTTGTCAGGGTCGGTCTTGAATACCGTCCACGGCGCCTGCGCCTGCAGGTACTCGTTCCCCGCCGCCCAGATCGCCCGCAGTTCTGACGCCGCCTTGCGCACCTCGACCGCTTCCATCTGCGCGCCGTACCGCGCCACCCGCTCGGTGATGTCGGCGATCAGCGCCTCCTCCTCGGGGCCATAGCTGCCGGCCTCCGGCACGGTCTCTCCGAACTTCGAGCGGCAGAACTTGGTGATGCGGCTCACGAAGTTGCCCAGCACATCCGCCAGGTCCTTGTTCACGGAGGCCTGGAAATTCTCCCAGGTGAATTCGGCGTCCGAGGTTTCGGGCGCATGGCTCAGCAGCCACCAGCGCCAGTAGTCCGCCGGCAGGATCTCGAGCGCCTGATCCATGAACACGCCACGCCCGCGCGACGTGGAGAACTGCCCGCCATCGTAGGTCAGGTAATTGAACGACTTGATGTAATCGACAAGTTTCCACGGCTCGCCCGACCCCATAATCGTCGCGGGGAAACTGAGGGTGTGGAAGGGAACGTTGTCCTTGCCCATGAACTGGGTATAGCGCACGTCGTCGGCGCCCTTGTCGGTGCGCCACCAGCGTTCCCAGTCCTCTCCCTTGCCCGCGTCGACCCACTCCTGTGCGGACGCGATGTATTCGATGGGCGCGTCGAACCAGACGTAGAAGACCTTGCCTTCCATGCCCGGCCAGTCTTCGTCGCCGCGCTTGACCGGTACGCCCCAGTTGAGGTCGCGGGTGATCCCCCGGTCCTGCAACCCGTCGCCGTCGTGAAGCCATTTCTTCGCGATGGAGGTCGTCAGCACCGGCCAGTCCGTCTTGGACGTGATCCAGTCATTCAGGACGTCCTTCATCTGGCTCTGGCGCAGCATCAGGTGCTTTGTCTCGCGCATCTCGAGATCCGTCGCCCCCGAGATCGTGCTGCGCGGATTGATCAGGTCGGCGGGGTCCAGCTGCTTGGTGCAGTTGTCGCACTGGTCCCCGCGTGCGTCTTCGAACCCGCAATTGGGGCAGGTGCCTTCGACGTAGCGGTCCGGCAGGAAGCGCCCGTCGGTGGGCGAATAGATCTGCTCCTGCGACACTTCCTCGATCAGCCCGCGGTCTGCGAGAACCCCGGCGAAATGCTGCGTGAGCGCGTGGTTCTGCGGCGAGGAGGAGCGCCCGAAGTGGTCGAACGACAGGCCGAACCCTTCGGCGATGCGGGCCTGAACCGCGTGCATCTCGGCGCAATAGTCGGCCACCGGCATGCCTGCCTTGGCCGCGGCCAGTTCAGCCGGGGTGCCGTGTTCGTCGGTGGCGCAGAGGAACAGGACCTCGTGCCCCCGGCCGCGCAGGTAGCGCGCGTAGAGATCGGCGGGCAGCTGGCTGCCGACGAGGTTTCCCAGGTGCTTGATGCCGTTGATGTAGGGGATTGCGGATGTGATGAGATGTCGGGTCACGGGGCATGCCTCTGGTCAGGGATTGGCGGTGCTTTAACAGCCCCCGAAGCCGCATGCCAGCCCGTCAATCGCCCCTCCCGTCGCGCGCCCGCCCGGTCAGCCGTCCGATCAGGAAGCTGGTGCGCGGCGCATAGACATAGCGGGTGCGGCGCGGCGTGGCCCGACCACGGCGCATCCGGAGCAGGCCGAAGACCACCAGCACCCCGTGCCCCACGCTGATCATCATGAACAGAGCGCCCGGGCCGAAGCCGTCGATCAGAACGGAAGCGATATAGGGGGCGAAGATGGCCCCGGCCGCGAACCAGAACATCAGCGCGGCCGACAATTCCACCCGCTCGTCGTCGCTGGCGAAGTCGTGGGCATGGGCCGCGGCGACCGAGTAGATCGGGAAGGTGGTCAGCCCGAAGAGGGCGGCGGACAGGAACACGCTGACCGTCCCGAGCCCGGCAGCGGAGACGGTGACCCCGCAGGCCAGCATGGCTGCGACCGACAGCCAGATCAGCACCCATCGCCGGTCGAACTTGTCCGCAAGCCAGCCCACGGGCCATTGCGCGATGGCCCCGCCCAGCACGAACGCGGCGAGAAACCAGGCGATCTGCGCGGCGGTCAGGCCGACTTCCTGACCGTAGATCGGGCCCACCATGCGGAACGAGGCACTGGACAGCGCCGCCACCACGACGCCCGCCGCCGCCAGCGGCGAGCGGTCGAAGGCGAGGCGCGGACGCAGGCGGGGCTGGGCCGGCGTTTCGGGCTGCTGCACCTTGCTGAGCGTGATCGGAAGCAGCGCCGCGCAGCAGACGATGGCAAGAATGTTGTAGGAAACGTAGGAGGCCGGGGCGAGGATGCCGACGATCATCTGGGCGCAGAGCGATCCCGTCATGTCCACCACCCGGTAGACCCCCATGGTGCGGCCACGCGTCTGGTTGGTCACCTTGGCCTGCAGCCACGCCTCGATCACGGTGTAGCACCCCGCGACGCAAAGCCCCGAAGCCACGCGCATAAGGGTCCAGGCCAGCGGATCGACCACCAGCATGTGGGCCATCAGCCCGATCGCGCCCGTCGCGGTGAAGGCGGCGAAGGCGCGGCTGTGACCGACCGACCCCATCAGGCGCGGCGCCCACCAGCAGCCGATGAAGAAGCCAAGGAAATGCGCCGAGCCGAGCAGGCCGATTTCCTGACGGGAAAACCCCAGTGCCGTCCCCGACAGCACGTCGAGCGGCCCCACGCCGCCCGACGACAGTTGCAACAGGATGACCGAGAAGAACAGGGCCGCAAAGGAGATCAGCAGACGCATGCACGTTCTTAGGCCCATTCCCCGGCCGAACCCAAGGCCATTCCCGACAGGCCGGGTCGCTTTTCGCAGGCCGGGCGGAAAAACCGCCCCGGCGGCGCGATCCGCGGCGGCGCGCTTTGAGACTTGCAGCGCCGGTCCGACGGGGTAGGGTGCGCGCCAAAAAGGGGACACGGAAAATGCAGAAACGCAGACTGGGCGGCAGCGACCTGCTGGTGACGGACCTGTGCCTGGGGTCGATGACCTGGGGCACGCAGAACACCGCCGAAGAGGGGCACGCCCAGATCGACATGGCGCTGGACGCGGGCGTCAACTTCATCGACACGGCCGAGATGTATCCCGTCAACCCGATCAGCGCCGAGACCATCGGCCGGACCGAACGCATCATCGGCCTGTGGTTCGAGCGCGAGAACCGGCGCGACGACGTGGTGCTGGCCACCAAGCATTCCGGCGAAGGGATGCAGCACGTCCGGGACGGTGCGCCGATTTCGTCGAAGACCATCCCGGAGGCGATCGAGGGCTCGCTGCGGCGGCTGAAGACCGACTACATCGACCTCTACCAGTTTCACTGGCCCAACCGGGGCAGCTACATGTTTCGAAAGAACTGGTCCTTCGACCCGTCGGACCAGAACCGCGCCGAGACGATTGCGCACATGGAGGACGCGATGGGCGCGCTTCAGGCCGAGGTGAGGCGCGGCACGATCCGCGCCTTCGGTCTGAGCAACGAGAGCGCCTGGGGCATGACCCAGTGGGCCAATGCCGCAGAGCGCACCGGGGGGCCGCGCCCGGTGGCCGTCCAGAACGAGTATTCGCTGCTGTGCCGCATGGCCGACACGGACGTGGCGGAGACCTGCATCAACGAAAACATCGACATGTTCGCCTTTTCCCCGCTGGCTGCGGGTCTTCTGACAGGCAAATATCAGGGCGGGGCCGTTCCGGACGGCTCGCGCATGTCGCTGAACGGGGACCTCGGTGGGCGCAAGACGGACCGCGCCTTTGCCGCGGTGGACGCCTATCTGCAGGTGGCGCGGGACCACGATCTCGACCCTGTTCAGATGGCGCTGGCCTGGTGCCGGGCACGGCCCTTCATGGGGTCGATGATCTTTGGCGCGACCAGCACGGCGCAAGTGCAACGCGCGCTGGGGGCGGCGGAGCTGACCCTGAGTGATGAGGTGAACGCGGCGCTGGACGCGGTCCACAAGGCGCATCCGATGCCCTATTGAGCGGGCGGAATTTTGGAAAATTCCGCTGCGAATTTTTTCAAAAATTCGCCTGTTGCGCCCCGTGTGCGCCCCGGCGCATCTGGCTGGGTGATTGCCGGAACCGCGCGCGGAAGGCCCGCGAGAACGCGGCGGGCGAACCGAAGCCGGTGGCGAGAGCCACCTCGTTCAGAGGCAGAGGGCTGTCGCGGACCATCCGCTCCGCCTGCGCCAGCCGCAACGCGAGGTAATGCGCCTGTGGCGTGACGCCCAGGTGCATCCTGAACTGCTGCTGAAGCGCCCGTTCCGACACCCCCAGTCCCGCCGCGATCTCGCGCAGGCGCAAGGGGGCGTCCAGCGCCGCTTCCATCCGCTGCTGGGCCCGGGCGGTCAGCCGGGAGTGGCGCGGGTTCTGCGCCCGGCTTTGCGGGCGCGGGGGCGCCGGGTCGAAGATGAAAGCGGTGGCGATGCGCCCGGCGAGCGCCGCACCGTGGCGGTCACCGATCAGGTGCAGCATCATCTCGAGCGCGGGGGCGGCGCCTGCCGAGGTGAGGCGTTTGCCGCTGACCTCGTACCTTGTGTTGATCAGCTCCACCGCCGGAAATTGCTGCGAGAAGCGTTCGAAATCCTCCCAGTGGCTGGTGGCGCGGTGTCCGTCGAGGATCCCGGCACGCGCCATCACCCAGGGCCCGCCGTCGATGCCCGCGACCGTCGCCCCCTGGGCCGCGATCCGCCGCAGGCTCGCGGTGAGCTGCGGGGTGGTCTGGGCTTCCACCGCGAAGCCCGCGACGATGATCAGCAGATCGGTGACCGGCATCTTGTGGATCGCGGCCGCCGGGATCTGCAGCCCGCTGGTCAGCTGGACGGGGCGGTCCGTCGGGGTGGCGAAATGCCATTCATAGAGGGCGCGGCCCGCCTGCCGGTTCGCCGCGCGCAGCGGGTCCACCGCCGCCGCCAGCGTGAGCGTATTGCACCCGTCAAGAACAAGCAGGGTGGTATGGGTGATTTCTGCGGATTTCATCAACTTGATTTCGTATTGCGTAAAGCGGTCGCTGCCAAGACCCGTCATGATCCGGCCAAGCTGACAGAAAGGATGACCCATGCCGCTGACCATGAACCGCGATGTCTTCATCACCTGTGCCGTGACCGGATCGGGCGGCACGCAGGATCGCAGCCCCCATGTGCCGCGCAGCCCCGCTCAGATCGCCGAAAGCGCCATCGCCGCGGCAAAGGCGGGCGCGGCGGTGGTGCACTGCCACGTGCGCGATCCCGAGACCGGCAAGCCCAGCCGCGACCTCGCGTACTACCGCGAGGTGACGGAGCGCATCCGCGAATCCGAAACCGACGTGGTCCTGAACCTGACCGCCGGCATGGGCGGAGACATCATCTTCGGCCCCACCGAAAAACCGATGCCCCCGGTCGAGGGCACCGACATGATCGGCGCCTCCGAACGGGTGCAGCACATCGCGGAATGCCTGCCCGAGATCTGCACGCTGGATTGCGGCACGATGAACTTCGCCGAGGCCGACTACGTGATGACCAACACGCCGGGCATGTTGACCGCGATGGGGTCGATGATGACGGGGCTGGGGGTCAAGCCCGAGATCGAGGCTTTCGACACCGGGCACCTGTGGTACGCCAAGCAGCTGGTCAAGGACGGCGTTCTCGACGCGCCGGCGCTGGTGCAGCTCTGCATGGGGGTGCCATGGGGCGCCCCCGATGACCTGAACACCTTCATGGCGATGGTCAACAACGTGCCGGAGGACTGGACCTTTTCCGCCTTCGCGCTGGGCCGCAACCAGATGGCCTATGTCGCGGCCAGCGTGCTGGCGGGCGGCAACGTGCGCGTGGGGCTCGAGGACAATCTCTGGCTGGACAAGGGCGTGCTGGCGGAAAACTGGCAGCTCGTGGAACGCGCGGGCAGCATCATCGAGAACATGGGCGCCCGGGTCATCGGCCCGGCCGAGGTGCGCGAGAAGCTGGGGCTGACGAAGCGAGCGCCCAAGGCATGAGGCGGCTGCTGCCGGTGGCGTTTGCGGCGCTGCTGGGGGGATGCGCCGGAACGCCCGAGGATCCCTTCGCGCTGTTCCCTGTCTACCGGGACCGGGACGCGCCGATCGGGGCGATCGCCAGTTTCGCGCCCGACCGCTATCTCGGCCTGTGGCACGAGGTGGCGCGCTACCCGGTGCCATTCGAGACTGGCTGCCGGGGCGTGACGGCGGAATACACCGCCCGTGCCGACGGGCTGATCGGTGTGCGCAACATCTGCCGCAACGCCGAAGGCGCGGTGGTGAGCAGCATCACCGGCACGGCAGAGGTGGTCGGGCCGGGCCGCCTCAAGGTGCGCTTCGGCGCGGTGCCCTTCGTCGCCGCGGACTACTGGGTGCTCTGGGTGGATGAGGGCTACCGTACCGCCGTGGTGGGCACGCCCAACGGCCGCGCCGGCTGGATCCTGAACCGCGACCCCCGCATCCCCCGTGACAGGCTGGCGGCGGCAAAGGAAATACTGGATTTCAACGGATACGACCTGGAAAGGCTGGAGGTTTTGCAATGACGGGAACGGTGGCAATCATCGGCGGCGGTGTGATCGGCGGCGGCTGGGCCGCGCGCTTTGCGCTCAACGGTTGGACGGTGCGGGTGCATGACCCCGATCCGCAGGCGGAGCGCAAGATCGGCGAGGTCATGGCCAACGCCCGCCGGTCGCTGCCGGGACTGACCGACGTGGCCTTGCCCGCGGAGGGCCCGATCAGTTTTCACGACTCCATTGCCGAGGCCGTGGAAGGTGCCGCCTGGATCCAGGAAAGCGTTCCCGAAAGGCTCGACCTGAAACATGCGACCTTCGGCGCGATCCAGCAGGCCTGCGATCCGGAGGCCGTCATCGGCTCGTCCACATCGGGTTTCAAGCCGAGCGAGTTGCAGCAGGGCGCTGCCCGGCCGGAACAGATCATGGTCGCGCATCCGTTCAATCCGGTCTACCTGCTGCCATTGGTGGAACTGGTGCCGGGCGAGGGCAACGACGGCCCCATGGTGGCACGTGCCAAGGAGACCCTCACGGGGCTGGGCATGTACCCGTTGCACCTGCGCAAGGAGATCGACGCCCACGTCGCCGACCGTTTCCTCGAGGCCGTGTGGCGCGAGGCCCTCTGGCTGGTCAAGGACGGCATCGCCACGACCGAGGAGATCGACAACGCGATACGCTACGGGTTCGGCATCCGCTGGGCGCAGATGGGCCTGTTCGAGACCTATCGCGTCGCGGGTGGCGAGGCGGGCATGAAGCACTTCATGGCGCAGTTCGGCCCCGCGCTGAGCTGGCCCTGGACCAGGCTGATGGACGTGCCCGAGTTCACCGATGAACTGGTGGACCTGATCGCGGGCCAGTCCGACGCGCAATCCGGCGCCTACAGCATTCGCGAGCTGGAACGCATCCGGGACAACAACCTCGTGACGATGATGCGCGGGCTCAAGGCACAGGACTGGGGTGCGGGTGCGCTGCTGAACGCCCAGGAAAAGCTGATGCGCGCCGGCACGCCCATGGGCGTGCGCGCGGAAGACCTGCCTGCCGATGCGCCGGTGATGACGGCGCGGCGCACCGTGCCGCTGGACTGGACCGACTACAACGGTCACATGACGGAATCGCGCTATCTCCACGCGTTTGCCGACGCTACCGACCGTTTCATGGAGATCATCGGCTGCGACGCCGATTACATCGCCAATGGCGGCAGCTACTTCACCGCCGAGACGCATATCCGGCACCTCGACGAGGTTCACGCCGGGTCGGTGATCGAGATACGCACACAGGTGATCGCCGGGGCGGGCAAGAAGATGCACCTGTTCCACGAGATGGTGGAAGGTGGCAGGCTGTTGGCCACGGGAGAGCATTTCCTGCTGCATGTCTCGTTGGAGACCCGCAAGCCGAGCGCGCCGTCACCCGAGGTCGAGGCGGCGCTCGTCCGGTTCGCCGAAGGTCACGCGGCGCTGCCCCGACCGCAGGGCCTGGGCCGGGCAATCGGCGCGCCCCGGTGAAACGGGTCCTCATCACCGCCGGCGCGTCCGGCATTGGGCGGGCCATGGGCGAGGCCTTTGCCGCCGCGGGCTACGAGGTCTGGGTGACGGACGTGGACAAGGACGCGCTGGCGGGCTGTCCGGCGGGCTGGCACGGCCATCTCGCCGATGCCGGTAACGAGGAAGAGGTGCGCGCGGTCTTTGAAAGGATCGACCGGCTTGACGTGTTGTGCGCCAATGCGGGGATCGCCGGACCGACGGCCTTGGTCGAGAACGTCCTTCTGGAGGACTGGCGGGCCTGTGTCGGCGTGAATCTGGACGGGGCATTTCTCGCCGCCAAACATGCAGCCCCGCTCATGAAGCGGGCGGGACAGGGCGCGATGATCCTGACGTCCTCAACCGCCGGGATATTCGGCTATCCCAACCGCGCGCCCTACGCCGCGGCGAAATGGGGTGTCATCGGCCTGATGAAGACGCTTGCCATGGAGCTGGGTCCGCACGGGATCAGGGCCAACGCGATCTGCCCGGGCGCGGTGGAGGGGCCGCGCATGGAAGGCGTGCTGGAGCGCGAGGCCGCCGCCAAGGGCATGACCCGCGATCAGGTCTATGCGGGCTACGCGGCCGGCACCTCCATGCGCTCTTTCGTCGAAGCGCGGGACGTGGCCGACATGGCGGTATTCCTTGCCTCGGACGCCGCGCGGCGGGTCTCCGGACAGGTGATCGCCGTGGACGGGCATACCGAGAACCCCGACCCGAAGCTCTAGCCTGTCGAGGGCCGCGACGGGGAGGGGGCTGGAAGGGGGCGGATCAGCGGATAAGCTCGCGCATCTCCGACAGAAGGTCGGGAAAGTCGCGGGCCGTGGCCGAGGACTCTCGCACCAGCGTATCGAAGTCTCGGGTAAAGAGCTCGATCCGGGCGCGGTCCCGGAACGCGATGTAATGGCCGCCGGTGTAAAGCACGGCGATGAGCGGGCCGAAAATGGTGACCGGCGCCGAATAGAGCCGGCGGGCGTCGAACTGGTAGAGCCTCAGGCGCGGATAGAGTTGCCGCGAGAGGGCGATCATGCGGTCGCATTGCGTGCGCCGCACGGACGCGGACAGGCCGTGATAGTAGCCGACGCCGCGCATGAAACAGTCGAGTTCGAACAGCGGCAGCGCGATCTCGTATTCCGACGTGGCGTCCAGCATGAGGTCGAGGCGGTCGCGGGACGCGTTGATCGCCTGCTGCGCGGTGCGCCGCAAATGGGGCCCGTATTCCCATGCGAGCATGTCGTCGGTCTTGAGCATGTCGGGCAGGGCCGCGGGAACGTGACGGATCTTGTAGCCGCGCGCCTCCTGGTGCCAGACGAAAAGCTGGTCGTCGACGTAGGCGCGGGGAGCCTGCGACATCGAGATGCTGTTGGACATCAGGTCCGCGGCGGATTCGGGCCGGTCCGAGAGGCCCAGCAGCCAGTCGGCGGACACCCCGAGCGCCTGGGCACAGGCGCCGACCACATGCGCGCCCGGCAGCCGTGCGCCGCTGGCGGACAGCACCTGTGACAGGGTCGAACGGTCGGCACCGATGGCGCGCGCCAATGCGCTTTGGCTGCTACCCGCGTCGGCAATCGCCTGGGTAAGGCGAGCACGAAAAGTGCGGGCGCGGGATGTCTTGTCGTTTATCTTCGGCATGTGTTGTTTTTTATCACGGATTGTCCGGTTTGTTCACCATTATCTGAATGGCGGCACGGATCAAGACCGATCATCTTGGCGAAAAAAGACGCCAAGAGGGACATATGCAGCACAGCCAGACGGGCCAGACACTGGCCCCCCCGAGTATCGCCGGCCTTCACACCATCCTGCGCGCTGCCGCGCGATGGGAATGGCCGACCATCGGGCTTTTCCTCGCCGCCTATGCGCTGATGGGGGTTGCGCTGATGCTGACGGGCGGGGCCGTATCTTTCGTGCTGCTGGTGCTGGCGCTCACGCTGCACTCTTCGCTCAGTCACGAGATCCTGCATGGCGGGCCGTTCCGGTCAGCGCGGGCGGCAACGGTGCTGGGCCTGTTCCAGCCCGGCCTTTTCGTTCCCTACCTGCGGTTCAAGACGCTGCATCTTGCGCACCATCACGACTCGCGCCTGACGGATCCTTATGACGATCCCGAGAGCAATTACCTCGACCCGGACCTCTGGGATACGCTGCCGCGCTGGCACCGTGCGGTACTGCGCTGGAACAACACGCTGTCGGGGCGGATGCTGGTCGGACCGCTGATCGGAACCGCCGCCTTCCTGCGGGACGAGATCCGCCGCATCCGTTCGGGTGAGCCGGATGTCGCCCTGCATTGGGCGCTGCACCTGCCGGGGGTGGTCGCCACGCTGGTGGTCGTGACCGTGGCGCCGCTGTCGGTATGGACCTACCTCGCCGCGTGCTACGGTGCGCTGTCGGTGCTCAAGATCCGCACCTTTCTCGAACATCAGGCGCATGCGCGGGCGTCCGCGCGGACGGCGGTGGTGGAGGACAGGGGCCTGCTGGCCCTGCTGTTTCTCAACAACAATTTCCACGTGGTTCATCACATGCATCCGCAGGTGCCGTGGTACCGGCTGCCGGCGGTCTACGCCGCGCGGCGGGACAAGTTCCTGCGCCGCAACCAGGGATATGTCTTCCGGTCCTACGCGGAGGTTTTCCGTCGTTACCTCTTCGTGGCCAAGGATCCGGTGGCGCATCCGCTCTGGCGCGGCACCGGCGATTGACCTAAAGCGCGGGCATGACCGCGTCCTTGCCCGATCCATGGGTCTACGTGACCCTCGCTGCTGCCGCGTTCCAGACGGTGCGCTTCATGCTGCAAAAACACCTGGCGACGGCGACGCTTTCGGCAGCCGGGGCGACGTTCTCGAGGTTTTTCTATTCCGCGCCGCTCATCCTCGGGCTTCTCGCGCTCTACCTCGGTGCGGCGGGCAAGCCGCTGCCGCAAGTCGCGCCCGGTTTCTGGCTGTTCGGTCTTGTCGGGGCCTCGGCCCAGATCCTTGCCACGGTCTGCGTGGTCCTGCTGTTCAAGCAGCGCAACTTCGCGGTGGGGATCACCTTCAAGAAGACGGAAGTGATCCAGACGGTGCTGGTGGGCTGGCTGGTGCTGGGCGAAGGCGTGTCCTGGCCGGGGTTCGCGGCCATCGCGCTGGGTATCATCGGCCTGCTGCTGCTTTCCGGAGGGGCGGAGGTGCGCGGGCTGCGGTTGCGCCATCTGCGCAATCGGGCGGCGGGTCTGGGCATCGCCTCAGGCATCCTGTTCGCGGTGTCCGCGGTCAGCTACCGGGGCGCCTCGCTGGGTGTGGCGGAGGCCGATCCGGTGCTGCGTGCCGCGGTCACCCTTGCGGCGGTGGTGGCGATGCAGACCGTCATCATGCTGGTCTGGCTGCGCCTGCGCGAGCCGGGGCAGATCGGCGCGGTCTGGGCGGCGCGGCGGGTGGCGCTGTGGATCGGGCTGACCTCGATGGGCGGCTCCCTCTGCTGGTTCATCGCCTTCACCTTGCAGAATGCCGCCTATGTCAAGGCGCTCGGACAGGTTGAACTGATCCTGAGCGTCGCAGCGAGCACGCTTTTCTTTCACGAGCGCATCAGCGGTCGGGAATGGGCGGGGATGGCCGTTCTGGTGGTGTCGATCCTGCTGCTGGTGCTGGTGATCTAGCCTTCCATCGGCCTGCCGCGCAGGCGCAGGAACAGGCTTTCCTCGTCGTTATTCTTGAAGAAGGGGACGGAATCGGGCGGTGTCCGTTCGCGGGCGCGGGCCTCCACTTCGGCCATCACCACCTCCGTGATGAAGGGCATGTCGAAGGAGCGCGCCTCTGACAGCGGCACCCACTGAAGGTGGCTCAACTCGTCGCAGGCCGCGTCGAAATCGTCGAGATCCGAGGCAATGTCGTCCGCGTCGACCAGGAAGAAGCGCGCGTCGAAGCGGCGCGGCCGGCCCGGCGGGGTCAGCGCCCGGAAAGTGAATTGCAATGGCGCGGCATGGGGGACGTGGCCGGTGGCGGCAAAGGTTTCCCAGTCCGGCGGCGGCGGGGTGTCCCATGTTCCGGGCCGCCCGAGGATCAGGCCGGTTTCCTCCCACAGTTCACGGATCGCGGCAACGGCGATGGCATGGACGAGGCCCGGATCGGCATCTTCCGACATGCGCGCGGCGCAGGTTTCCGGCAGGGGGCTGGCAAGCGGCACATGCGCGTCGCCGGGGTCGACCGCGCCGCCCGGAAAGACGAACTTGTTCGGCATGAACACGGCCTTTGCGCCGCGTTGTCCCATCAGGATGCGGGGCGCATCGAACCTGTCGCGCAGCACGATCACGGTGGCGGCGTTGCGGATCTGGCTTTTGTCGATCGTCATGGCGTCCCTCGGTTCAGCGGCGCTGAAAGGGGATCAGGCCGAGGATGCGAAGCCGCCCATGCCCTTGGCCCATTGAAAGCCGATCATGGCCCCCTTCAGTCTGGGCAGAAGGTAAAGCGACAGGCCGACGCAGCCAACCGCAAAAATGGTGAACAGCGTCAGCGGCGCGGGCCGCCAGGTGACGAAGACCAGATGCAGCAGGGGCGCCATCAGGTGACCGACGAAAAGGATCGTCAGGTACGCCGGACCGTCATCGGCCCGGTGGTGATAGAATTCCTCGCGGCAGACGGCGCAGTCGTGATTGACCTTAAGATAGCTCTTGAGCAACGGCCCCGAACCGCAATTCGGGCATTTGCCACGCCAGCCACGGCGCATCGCGGGCCAACGCGCACGGTCCTGCGGCTCGATATGGGCGATGTTTGAATCTATGGTCATGGTCGGGTCCTCGTTGCTGTCCCTAGATGCGCCCGGCGGGTCGAAAATGAAAGAGGCAAGGCAGGGCTTGCGGCGGTGTGTCGCAAAGTCGGCCTGTGACGGTGGCCGGAAAATCCGCCGGAACCGCGACGGAACCGCTAGCCTGCTCCGTACAAGGGATATCGCGCCGCACGAAGGGGCGTCGAAAAGAGGAGAGATCACATGAAATTTCGAGCAACAGTTCAACTGGCCACCCTGAGCACGCTGATCGCGGTCGGTGCCGTGGCGGGCGCCAGTGCGAAGCCCGGCGACCGTGCCGCCATGTTCGGCGAGATCGACGCGGACGGCAACGGCGCGATCACCCGCGAGGAGATCGAGGCGCATGCGGCCGCACGGTTCGACCGGGTGGACGCGGATGGCGACGGGTTCCTGACCGCCGATGAAATGGCGGCGGCCCGCGATGCGCGGCGTCAGGAAAGGGCGGCACGCATGGTCGAGGAACTGGACACCGATGGTGATGGCGCGCTGACGGCGGCGGAACTGGCCGCGCGCGGGCAGAAACGGGGCGACGGTGATCGCGCGGAGCGCTGGCAGGCGCGCATGATCGACCGCATGGACAGTGACGACGACGGCAGGCTGAGCCGCGCCGAGATGTCTGCCCGGCGCGACATGCGGAAGATGTTCGACCGGCTGGATGCGGACGGCGACGGGGCGCTGACCACCGAGGAGTTCGGCAAGATGCGCGGCCACGGCGGCAGGAAGCACCGTGGCCACGGCCGCGACGACGCCGACAAGGGCTGAGATCGGGATGGGGGTACCGGTCGGGTCCGCTTGCTTCGCGGGTCCGGCCGGGCTAACCGCTGACGCGATGCATCAGGCTTCGTCCGACCCTGCCTCCGACGCGGAGGCCGCGCTGCTGGCACGCTACGCGGCTGGCGATGCCGCCGCTGCGCGGTTGCTGACGGCCCGGCTGACGCCGAGGCTCTACGCCCATGCCTACCGGGTGCTGGGAGAGGGGGCGGAGGCCGAGGACGTGACACAGGAGGCACTGCTGCGGCTGTGGAAGATCGCGCCGGAGTGGCGGCCTGGCGAGGCACGGGTCGCGACGTGGTGCTACCGGGTCGTCGCGAACCTGTGTATGGACCGGTTGCGCCGCCGTCGCGCCGTCCCGCTGGAGGCCGTGGCCGAACCGGAAGACCCGCGGCCCGATGTGGCGGATCGCATGCAGCAGCGGGCGCGGACCGACGCTTTGCAGGCCGCATTGCAAAGCCTGCCTGACCGCCAGCGGCAGGCGGTGGTGCTGCGCCACATCGAGGGCCTGTCGAACCCGGAGATCGCCGAGATCCTCGAGATCGGGGTCGAGGCGGTGGAAAGCCTGACGGCGCGGGGCAAACGCGGGCTCGCGGCGGCGCTGGCCGATCAGAAAGAAGCGTTGGGATATGAGAGATGATTGATACCGATCAAGACGACGCAGGACTTGAGGCGCTCTTTGCCGGGGCGCGGGCGGATCCGCCCCGGGCATCCGACGCGCTGCTGGCGCGGGTGGAAGATGACGCGCGCCGGTTACAGCCGCGCGGGACGCCGGCATGGCGGGGATGGTGGCGCTTGCTGGGCGGCCTGCCCGGCATGGGCGGCCTTGTCACCGCCACCTGCGTGGGCTTCTGGCTGGGCGTGGCGCCGCCGGACGGGGTGCCGGACGTGGCCGGGCAGTTCATGGACGAAGCGGTGTCGGTCGACCAGACGGCGCCGGACCTTTCCGCCTTCGGGTGGGACAGCGAAGAGGGTTGAGAAATGGATGATGCACGCAAACCCGCAGGACGCCGCTGGCGCTGGGTGCTGGTGGCCTCGCTGGCGCTGAACCTCGTGTTCGTCGGGCTGATCGCCGGCGCTGCCTACCGCCACGCGGGAGGGCCCGGCGCGCGCGACCATGGCGGCGGCCCCGGCGCACGCAGCTACGCGACACCCTACGTGCGGGCATTGCCCCGAGAGACGCGCCGCGCCCTGTTCCGCGACCTGCGGCGATCCGGCAGCGGCATGCCCAGCCGGGAAGAACGGCGCGCCCTTTACGATCGGGTGCTCGCTGCCCTGCGGGCGGAGCCTTTCGAGGCCGATGCCGTGCAGTCGGTGCTGCGGGAACAGGGACGCATCGCGGTCCAGCTTCAGACCGCGGCGGAGGGGGCGTGGCTGGCGACGGTGACGGCGATGTCTCCCGCCGACCGCGCGGCCTATGCCGACCGGGTGGCGGAGGAACTGGCACGTCGCCCCGGCAAACGGGGCAAGAAGGCGCGGGATGAGGATGCGGACCGCTGAAGCGCGCTGGCGGCGCCGATCCGCAGGGTTGTCCAAGATTTCGGGTCACCGGCAATACCCCGGACTGATCCATCGCGGGGAAGGGCCGGTCCGGCCCGTCGATGTTCAGGGCAGGGCTCTTGCCGGCGCTTTGGCCTGCGCCGTCACTTTCCGTTTCCAAGGCGCGTGAAATCGCCTAGGCAGTGCCAAAGCCCGAAGGACATCGCATGAACCTTGACGACGAAAACGAAGTGCTGGCCACCGTGCAGGCCTCTGCCGGGCGGCGTATCCTGGGCATCGGCTGCCTTCTGGTGCTGGGTGTCCTGCTGATCTACCTCGCTTTCGCCACGCCTCCGTCGCTGCCCTGGCAGGCGTTCCTGATCCTCGTGGGGGCGGGGGCCTTGTGGTGCGCGGATGCGATGCGGCGTGCGACCGCCAGCCGGGTCGAACTGACCCCGCTGGTTCTGCGGGACGCCGACGGGACCGTGATCGCGCAGGTCGACGGGATCAGCGGAATCGACCGGGGTTTCTTTGCCTTCAAGCCGTCCAACGGCTTCTTGCTCAAGCTGGACACCCCCGGCGGTCGTGCGTGGCGGCCGGGTCTGTGGTGGCGGGTGGGCCGGCGCATCGGCATCGGCGGCATGACACCCGGCAGCCAGACCAAGTTCATGTCCGAGGTGCTGAGCGCCCTTCTGGCACAGAGAAACCCGCCGGACTGAGGTCAGGCGGGTCCGCTGCCTGCCGCGATGGGCAGGGTCAGTTGCAGTATTCCCAGCACACGCGCGGCGCGTACCGGGGCCGCGTGAACACGAAATTCTGGATTTCGCGCTCTTCCAGCCCGGTTGCGAAGGGTGGGGTATAGTCGCTCCAGGTCTCCACCAGTACCACGCGTTCGTTGTCTGGCATGACCGGCAGACGGTTGTGCCAGTTCCGCACGGTGCTGCTGGTCAGTGCGGCGACGTCACCCCGGGTGCGCGACCAGTCGGTGCGGTACCGGTTGTTGTCGGCATCGAACCAGATCGAACTGACCCGCATCGCGGACTGCCCCTCGCTGAGAGAGAGGTATTCGAACAGGCTGTGCATCCCGTCGAGATAGTCGTCGTCCAGCGGCAGCGTCTCGCGCGAGATCGCGTCGCCCACGGTGAAGGCGGCCTTCTGGTTGATCCCGTACATGCGGAACGCATCGAAGATCGAGAACATCGCGAGGAAGGCCCAGAACATCACCGGCAGCACGATCATCGCCTCGATGGAGATCGACCCGTCCTGCTTGCGAAGGAAATCGCACCGCAGGATCTGCTGCATCCTGAGCTTGATCAAGGTTGCACCCATCATTTTGGCTCCTGCACAAAGGCGGAGACCGCGATCAGCCGCGCCCGTCCACTGCCATCCTTCTCGAGCGACTTGCCGAGGCCGGTGGTGGCGAAGACCGGCTTGAACTTCACGCAGGCCCGCATGATCATCACCTCGTGTTCACGGCCCAGGACGAAGCCCCGTACCGGGCTGGCCGGCGCCGAGGTGTCGACGCAGTCCGGCGTCTGGTCGAAGGTCGCGAAGGCACGGGGGAGCAGCGGGATCATCTCGAGCCGCAGGGTGCTGTCGCAATCTTCGATGAAGCCGGCGTTGTCGCAGACGATCTGCTTGATCTGGTCGTGGGCGATGGGGGTGTTGGTGCTCAGGCGGATGTAACGCACCGCGATGTCCACGCCCCGGTCAAGGTACATCTGCCGCATGGAATAGAGACCCATCTCGACCGCCATCATGAATGCACCGAACAGGATCGGCACCAGGATGCAGAATTCGATCAGGAAGATCCCGCCTTCTTCGTCCCGGCGGAACCGGAACAGGCGCCTCATGAGTGAAGGTTTCATTGTGTCAGCCTCAGCTGGTTGATCTGGCGTGCGATGGCTTCGAAGGCGTCCTCGATCTCCACTCCTTCGACGCGGAAGAAGTGGCTGGGCGACGAAGCGCAGTCGCGCATCACGTTGGCGCCGTGGTCGGTGACTTCGAAGCCGATCGACCAGATCACGATCCGTGCCTGCTTGGCCGCGTCACAGATGTTCGACAGCAGCCGGTCGCCCTGGGATGCGTTGTACTTCTCGTAGTAGAAGTTCGAGCGGTAGTAGTAGTTCACGTAGCGGTTCATGTAGTACTGAAGGTTGTAGCGGCTCCAGTGCACGATCTCGCTGTCGCTGTCGTAGTACCAGTCAGGGATGCGCATCGACCGGTCGTTCTGCCCGTCCGTCATCAGGATGACGGTCTTGAGCGTTTCGGGGTCGTCCAGCGCCGAAGGACGGTTGGAAAAGGCGGGGTCGGCCTTGCCCATTCCGGCCAGGTTGCTGATGATCGGGCGGAAGTCCGGATCGAGCATGCCCACGGCCCACTTCATCCCGAGGAAGATCGACGTACCGGCGCGCGGCTTGAACTTGTTGATCTGGGACTTGAGCGCATAGGCGTTCTGGCTGAAGGCCGTGATTGCCTCGTAATCCTCGCCGGTGTCTCCGTTCCGGTCGCCATTGCGCGGGCAGACGGTGTCATACAGCGTGTTCTGGTAGCTGCCGCTTTCGATGGAATAGGTGTTCCACTGGAAGTGCTGCATCTGGTCGTAGGTGCGCGAACGGTTGAACCGCAGATTGTCGAACTCCGAATCCGGGATCTCGATGCAGTGCGACCAGGGGTGCACGCGATTGACGTTGAGCTGGTTGAAGATCGCGGGCCCGGCGTTCACGTGTTCCGAGTAGGGGATGAGCGACACCGAGATCAGGTTCTCGTTTTCCGGCTTCAGCACGGTATCGACAAAAACGCCCGCGGCGTTCTTGAGGTTCTGCATCTTGCCGTTGTCCTTCATCGAGCCCGAGATGTCGACGACGAGCGAGATTTCGACTTTCTGGATCTTTTCCTCGGCCTTGGCACGGGCGGGCACCGTCAGGTCCGACACGCCCAGCGTGTCCATGAACTGCGTCTTGATCGTGTTGGTGGCGTCCACCGTGACGGTCCGGTAGTTGAGACCTTCATCGACGTTCACTGCCGACACGTATTCGGCCATGCCGGACTTGGCGAAGTAGTCGCGCACCACGGCCTCGGGGTCGAGCGTCTGGTCGAGGTCGGCGGCGGCCAGCACGGCGCGGTCCGAGACCGCCTGCAGGCGCGTACGCTCCATCTCGTGGCGCATCATGTCGACGCCGATGCCGCCGATCATCAGCATGATGACGACCATGAAGCAGGCGAAAATCGTGATCGATCCGTCCTGATCCTTCGAGAAATGGCGCGACAGTGCCAAGAGGTCCCCGGCTGTCAGGCGATTTTCACGTGTAGAACGTTTCATATTTGTTAACCTTTCTTACCGAGACACACTTCGCGTGCCGGACTTCGGGCAGGGTTTGCCATTGGCTTCTTGTGCCCCGGCAAGATGGCGAAAATTGGGCGGAAAAATGCCTAAACAACCAGATTCAAAGGGGAAATCGTGTTCAGTGGTGTCGCTGGGCCGGCACTGTCTCCGAACGGTGAACGATCATCCCGCTGGGGTTGCGAATCGGGTCAACCGCCTGTCCTGCAGGCGGCTTGGTCATTTGGGTCGCACTTTGAAAAAACCGCCCTTAGGGTGGGGCTGCCGGACCGCGGCACGGACGAGTCGCGCCCGGAACCGGACAGCAACGACTGGAGAAGACGATGACCCCATCCAATGAGCCGAGTTTCCGCGAGAGCGTCGACATGATGTACAACCGCGCCGTGGCGCTGATGGACCTTTCTCCGGGGCTGGAGGAAAAGATCAGGGTCTGCAACGCCACGTACACGGTCAGGTTCGGGGTCCGGCTGCGGGGAACGATCCACACCTTCACCGGCTACCGGTCCGTCCACTCCGAACACATGGAGCCGGTCAAGGGCGGCATCCGCTACTCGCTGGGGGTGAACCAGGACGAGGTCGAGGCGCTGGCAGCGCTGATGACCTACAAGTGCGCCCTCGTCGAAGCGCCGTTCGGCGGGTCGAAGGGGGGGCTGTGCATCGACCCGCGCGAATACGACGAACACGAGCTGGAGCTCATCACCCGGCGGTTCGCCTACGAGCTGATCAAGCGCGACATGATCAACCCCGCGCAGAACGTGCCCGCGCCCGACATGGGTACGGGAGAACGCGAGATGGCCTGGATCGCGGACCAGTACAAGCGCATGAACACCACCGACATCAACGGTGTCGCCTGTGTCACCGGCAAACCGACCCACGCGGGGGGGATCCAGGGCCGGACGGAGGCGACGGGACGCGGGGTGCAATACGCGCTTCACGCCTTCTTCCGGGACCCCAAGGGCATGGAGCGCGCGGGGCTGACCGGGGAACTCGACGGCAAGAGGGTCGTCATCCAGGGTCTTGGCAACGTTGGGTATCATGCGGCCAAGTTTCTGAGCGACGAGGACGGCTGCCTCGTCACCGCGATCATCGAACGCGACGGCGCGTTGTTCGACGACAAGGGGCTGGACGTGGAAGAGGTCCATCGGTGGATTTCCAAGCATGGCACGGTAAAGGGCTATCCCGACGCGCCGCTCGAGACCGATGGCGCCAAGCTGCTCGAGGCGGAATGCGATATCCTGATCCCCGCGGCGCTTGAAGGGGTGATCAACCTGTCGAATGCCCACAGGATCAAGGCGCCGCTGATCGTCGAGGCCGCGAACGGCCCCGTGACCGCCGGGGCGGACGAAATCCTGCGCGAGAAGGGCGTGGTCATCATTCCCGACATGTATGCCAACGCGGGCGGCGTCACCGTGTCCTACTTCGAATGGGTCAAGAACCTGAGCCATATCCGGTTCGGCCGGATGCAGCGCCGGCAGGAAGAGGCGCGGCACCAACTGGTCGTGGACGAACTGGAACGGCTGAGTGCCGACACAGGAATCGGCTGGCAGCTGAGCCCCAACTTCAAGGAGAAGTACCTTCGCGGGGCAGGCGAACTGGAGCTGGTGCGCTCGGGTCTCGACGATACGATGCAGACCGCCTACCAGGCGATGGCCGAGATCTGGCACAGCCGCGACGACGTCGATGACCTGCGGACCGCGGCGTATATTTCGGCCATCGGCAAGGTCGCCGCCAGCTACCGGGCCAAGGGGATCTGACACGGCGCGCGGCATTCCGCCGAAAGCGCCTGATTACGCTCCGAACCGGGGAACCGCAGGCTCCCGCCAGAGTTGAGGATACGAAGGCAGCGGCCGGGGTTGTCCCGGTCGCGCCATCCCCAGAGAACGGAGCAGACGATGACCCGACAGCATCATGACTTCGGTACCAAGACACGACCGGACAGCCGGCAGATCCAGCGCAATATCCGCGTCGATCAGCAGGAATTCCTGCGCCGGCAGGTCGGAAAGCTTAGCACACCGGCCGAAAGCGTCCCGGTCGCCCGCACGGAAGCCTCGACCGAACGGCGCTGAGCGACAATCCGGCCTCAAGACAACCCAAGGCGGCCCCCGTGGCCGCCTTTCGCGTTTCCGCCTTCGCGTCAGGGGCGTCGCCGGGGGAACAGTTTGTGTCGAAAAGGGCGGCGCATCGGAAGGGCAGGCATTGCACCTAGGCGTTGGACTTGGTTCACTCCGGGGCCAGGCCAAGGGGAGTTCAGATGCGGTTTTCAGGATGTCGCGTGCTGCGCGAGGGGCTTACCGGCAACACGGGTTGGAAACCGCACTGGCGTGATCCCGAACCAAAGGCGGAATACGACGTCGTCATCATCGGGGGCGGCGGCCACGGCTTGTCGACAGCGTATTACCTCGCCAAGAACCACGGCATCACCAATGTCGCGGTGCTCGAGAAGGGCTACCTCGGCGGCGGCAACGTGGGCCGCAACACGACCATCGTGCGCGCCAACTACTTCCTGCCTGGCAATTCCGAGTTCTATTCCCATTCGCTCAAGCTCTGGGAGGGGATGGAGGAGGACCTGAACTACAACGCGATGCATTCGCAGCGCGGGCTCATCAACCTGTTTCACTCCGACGGGCAGCGCGACGCCTTTGCCCGGCGCGGCAACGCCATGATCAACCAGGGCGACGACGCGGTGCTGCTGGACCGCGAGGGCGTGCGCAAGTACCTGCCGTACCTCGACTTCGACAACGTCCGCTTTCCGATCTACGGCGGGCTGCTGCATCCGCGCGGCGGCACGGCGCGGCATGACGCGGTGGCCTGGGGCTATGCGCGCGGGGCGGACCAGCGGGGCGTGGACCTGATCCAGCAGTGCGAGGTCACCGGCATCGACATCGAGAACGGGCGCGTGCGCGGCGTGCAGACCACGCGCGGCCCGATCCGCGCCAAGAAGGTCGGCATCGTGGTCGCCGGACGCTCGGGGCAGGTGGCTGCGATGGCCGGCATGCGCCTGCCGATCGAGAGCCACATCCTGCAGGCCTTCGTCACCGAGGGGCTGAAACCCTGCATCGACCACGTGGTCAGCTTCGGCATGGGGCACTTCTACATCAGCCAGTCGGACAAGGGCGGGCTGGTCTTTGGCGGCGATCTGGATTTCTACGCCTCCTACGCCGCGCGCGGCAACATGCCGATGATGGAACACGTGATGGAGGCGGGCATGACCCTGATGCCCATGATCGGCAAGGCCAAGGTGCTGCGCTCCTGGGGCGGGATCATGGACATGACGCCCGACGGCTCTCCCATCATCGACAAGACCGATACCGAGGGGCTCTTCATCGATTGCGGCTGGTGCTACGGCGGGTTCAAGGCGGTGCCGGGGTCGGGCTATTCCTTTGCCCACCTGATGGCGACCGGCAACCACCACGCACCGGCGGCAAAGTTCCGGCTGGACCGGTTCCGCACCGGGCGCGGCCTGATGGACGAGGAGGGCACCGGTGCGCAGCACAACCTTCACTAGACACCCCGGCGGCGCCGCGCGGATGGTTCATGTCGCGACGTGTATTTTTGGAACAATGAAACGGGGCGACGGCACCCTGTCGGAGATGATGGCATGAGGATCGACTGTCCGTTGTGCGGGTCGCGGGACCGGCGAGAGTTCTACTACCAGGGCGATGCGGTTGCGCTGACGCGGCCTGCGCCGGATGCGGGGGAGGCGGCCTGGGACGACTACGTGCACCTGCGCGACAACCCGGCGGGGCCCACACGCGAGTTGTGGCATCACGAGGCGGGCTGTTCGGCCTGGCTGGAGGTGACGCGCGACACGGTGAGCCACGCGATTTCCGACGTGACCCTAGCCGCGGGAAAGGCGACGGCATGAGGATCGCGGGGAAGGGGCTCGTCGACCGGGGCAGGCCGGTCAGCTTCCGTTTCGACGGGGCGACCTACGGGGGGTTCGCAGGCGATACGGTCGCATCCGCGCTGTTGGCGAACGGGCAGAAGCTGATGGGCCGGTCGTTCAAGTACCACCGCCCGCGCGGCGTGCTGACCGCCGGGTCCGAGGAACCGAACGCGCTTGTTACCGTGGGGCGGGGCGCTGCGGCGGAACCGAACGTGCGCGCCACCGTGCAGGAGCTTTACGAGGGGCTGGAGGTCCGCAGCCAGAACGCCTGGCCCTCGCTCGGTCTGGACGTGATGGCGGTCAATGATCTCGCGGCGCCCTTCCTCGGGGCGGGCTTCTATTACAAGACTTTCATGTGGCCCCGCAAGTTCTGGGAAGCCGTCTATGAGCCGTTGATCCGGCGGGCGGCGGGGCTGGGCGCGCTCAGCGGTCACAACAACCCGGACAGGTACGAACGCGCCTTTGCCTTCTGCGACCTGCTGGTGATCGGGGCGGGGCCGACGGGCCTGATGGCGGCCCTGACGGCTGCGCGGGCCGGGGCCGACGTGATACTGGCCGACGAGGATTCGCGCATGGGCGGGCGGCTGAATGCCGAAACCGGCGCGGTCGGTCACCAGCCGGGGCATGCCTGGGCCGCTGCCGTGGTGGCGGAGCTGGCGGACATGCCCAACGTGCGCCTGATGCCCCGGACGACGGTCACCGGCGTTTACGACGGCGGGATGTATGGCGCGCTGGAGCGGGTGAACCACCACGCGCCGCGTGTCGGTGACCTGCCGCTCGAGACCTTCTGGCGCATCCATGCCCAGCGCAGCATCCTGGCCGCCGGCGCGATCGAACGGCCCGTTGCCTTCCGCAACAACGATCGGCCCGGTATCATGACGGCCGGCTCGGTGCGCGCCTATCTGAACCGCTGGGGCGTCAGCCCCGGCAAGCATGTGACGGTCTTCGGCAACAACGACGATGCACACCGCACCGCCCGCGATCTGGTGGCGGCGGGCGTCCATGTGGCGGCGCTGATCGACAGCCGGCCCGACGTGACGGTGGAGGGGGCCGATTTCCCGGTCCATACCGGCGCAGTCGTATGCAATGCGGCAGGTCGCAAGGAGCTCGACTCGATCACGGTGCGGACCGCGCAGGGTGAAAAGGCGATCCAGACCGACTGCCTCGCGGTGTCCGGCGGATGGAACCCGACCGTCCACCTCACCTGCCATCTGAACGGACGCCCGACCTGGAACGCGGAAATCCAGGCCTTCGTCCCGACCCCCGGCGCGGTGCCGGGCATGACGGTGGCCGGAGCCTGCAACGGCGTCTTTTCGACCGCCGGGTGCCTGAGCGCCGGCGTGGCGGCAGCGAGGGACGCGTTGGATGCGCTGGGCCGGACGGCCGGCGCGGTGGACCTGCCCCGCGCGGACGACGGCGCCTATGCGCTGGAGCCGCTTTGGGTGGTGCCGGGCAAGGGGCGGGCCTGGCTGGATTTCCAGAACGACGTGTCGGTCAAGGACGTGAAGCAGGCGGCCACCGAGAACTTCCGATCGGTCGAACACATGAAGCGCTACACGACCCAGGGCATGGCGACCGATCAGGGCAAGAATTCCAACGTGGCGGCGCTTGCGATCCTGGCGGACGCGACCGGACGGGGCATCCCCGAGACGGGCACAACCACGTTCCGCCCGCCCTTCGTGCCGGTCTCCGTCGCGGCCATGGGCGCGGGCGCGCAGGGCAAGGGGTTTGCGCCGCAACGCTTCACGACCTCGCACGCGGCATCGGTGAAGATGGGGGCGCCGATGATCGAAGCGGGTCTTTGGTACCGCCCCAGCTATTTCCCCCGCGCGGGAGAGACGACCTGGCGGCAATCCTGCGACCGGGAGGTGCGCCACGTGCGCGAGGCGGTCGGGGTCTGCGATGTGTCCACGCTGGGGAAGATCGACATCCAGGGGCCGGACGCGGCGGCGCTGCTGGACTTTGTCTATGCGAATACCTTTTCCACGCTCGGTGTCGGGCGCGTGCGCTATGGTCTGATGTTGCGCGAAGACGGACACGTGATGGACGATGGCACCACGGCGCGGCTGGGGGAGCGGCATTTCGTGATGACAACCACCACCGCCGCAGCCGGACAGGTGATGCGGCATCTGGATTTCGTGACCCAGTGCCTGCACCCCGAATGGCGGGTTTCCTGCACCTCGGTCACCGAGCAGTGGGCGCAGTTCGCCGTGGCCGGTCCGAAATCGCGCGCGTTGCTGAATGGCATCCTCGGCGAAGAGATCGACGGCGACAGCTGGCCCTTCATGGCTTGTGGCCCGGTCGAGGTGTGCGGCGTGGCCGGACGGCTGTTCCGGATCTCCTTTTCCGGTGAGCACGCCTACGAGGTGGCGGTGCCCGCACGCTACGGGGCCAGCCTGTTCGACCTGCTGGTCGAGCGGGCGGAGGCGCTGGGCGGCGGCGCCTACGGCATGGAGGCGCTGAACGTGCTGCGCATCGAGAAGGGCTTTATCACCCATTCCGAGATTCACGGCCGCACGACCGCTTTCGACATTGGGATGGGCCGCATGATCTCGGCCAAGAAGGACTGCATCGGCAAGACGATGGCTGCGCGTCCGGGATTGGCGGACGGCACCCGCGAGCAACTGGTGGGGCTGAAGCCGGTCGGCGCGGTGAAACAGATCAGCGCCGGGGCGCACCTGTTCGATGCCGGCGCGGAGGCGGTGCGCGAGAACGACCAGGGTTACGTGACCTCGGTGGCGTTCTCGCCCGATCTGGGGCACATGATCGGCCTGGGCTTCGTCAAGCGGGGCATGGCCCGCGAGGGGGAGGTGATCCGCATGGTCGACCACTTGCGCGGTTTGGAAGCGGACGTGGAAATCTGTCATCCGGTATTCCTGGACCGCGAAGGGGAGCGTGTACGTGGCTGAACTGAAGGCGAAGTCGCCATGCGACGGGCTGCTGCCGATCCGGATCGGCGCGGCGGAACTGACGGAACTGGATCCGGGTGTGCTGAGCATGCTGTCGCCGCTGGGCGACCGGGCGGGTTTGGGTGCCGCGCTGGAACGCGCGCACGGCATGACCTTGCCGGACCCGCTGCGCGCCACCGGTGGCGCGGGCGCGCGCTGCATCTGGTTCGGGCGCGATCAGGTCCTCCTGATGGGGTCCGTCCCGGATACCACGTTGACGGAACACGCCGCCGTCGTGGACCAGTCCGACGGTTGGGCCGTCGTCCAGTTGGAGGGTGCCGCCGCGGTCGATGTGCTGGCACGGCTTGTGCCGGTGGACCTGCGGGCGGACCGCTTCGCGCGCGATCACACCCTGCGCACGCAGCTTTTCCACATGTCCGCGTCCATCACCCGGACCGGCGACGACCGTTTCATGATCCTTGTCTTCAGGTCGATGGCATCCACATTGGTTCATGATATCAAGACCGCGATGGAAGCCGTGCGTGCGCGGGCCGGGGTTCGCGGCACAGCTTGAGTGGAGTGATGTGGCTATGAAGTATCTGGTATTGTCTGCGGCGGTTGCCGCTTTGGCCGGGCCGGTGGCGGCGGCCAGCAAAAAGGAAATGGATTGCGGGTATCAGGCCGCGGTCGTCGCGGCGGTGCAGCAGGCGCGGCTGGAACGGGTCGGCGAACGCAAGGTGCCCGCCCATGTGGCCGCCAAGGCGAGCTGGCCGGAGCGGTACAACACGGCGATTCCGCTCGTCACGCCCTGGGTCTACGAGATGAAGATGCGCGACGTGAAGACACAGGACCTCGCCGCGGCCTGGCAGGAGATGTGCATGGCGCGCTGAGCGCCTGCGCTGCAAGCCTCTGCGGCCCGGTCGGGACCGGCGCGGGCCCGGTGGCTCCCGCTGGACCATCCCGCGCGGTGAGATTAGGATGGGGTATGAGCCTGCCACCCGGATTCCTGGACGAATTGCGCAGCCGAGCGAGCCTGTCACAGGTCGTCGGCCGGAAGGTCACGTGGGATCAGCGCAAGTCGAACCAGGGCAAGGGCGACATGTGGGCGCCTTGCCCCTTCCATCAGGAAAAATCCGCCAGCTTTCACGTGGATGACCGCAAGGGGTTCTACTACTGCTTCGGCTGTCACGCCAAGGGCGACGCGATCTCGTTTGTCCGGGAGACGGAGAACGTCGGCTTCATGGAAGCGGTCGAAATCCTCGCCGGGGAAGCGGGGATGACGATGCCCGCCCGCGACCCGAAGGCGGCCGAGAAGGCGGACAAGCGCAACGATCTTGCCGAGGTGATGGAACTGGCCGTGCGCTGGTTCCGGCTTCAGCTGCAGACGGGGGCCGCGGCAGAGGCGCGTGCGTATCTCGACCGTCGCGGGCTGGACGAAAAGAGCCGCGATCACTGGGAAATCGGCTTTGCCCCGGATGCGTGGCAGGGGCTTTGGGACGCGCTGAAGGGCAAGGGCGTGTCGGACCAGATGATCCTCGATGCCGGTCTGGCCAAGCCATCGTCGAAGGGCGGCAAACCCTACGATACCTTTCGCGGCCGCATCATGTTCCCGATCCGCGACGCGCAGGGCCGCGCGATCGCCTTCGGCGGGCGGGCGATGGACCCGAACGACAATGCCAAGTACCTCAACTCGCCCGAAACCGCCCTCTTCGACAAGGGCCGCAGCCTCTATAACGTGCGCGAGGCGCGGGTGGCCGCAGGCAAGGGGCAGCCCTTGCTGGTGGCCGAGGGCTACATGGACGTCATTGCCTTGCACCGGGCAGGATTCGAGGCGGCGGTCGCGCCGCTGGGCACCGCGATCACCGAAAACCAGTTGCAGATGCTATGGCGCATCGACCCCGAGCCGATCATCACGCTCGACGGGGACAGCGCCGGCCAACGCGCGGCGCTGCGCCTGATCGATCTGGCGCTGCCGCTGCTGGAGGCCGGGCGGTCGCTGCGCTTTGCCATGATGCCGGAGGGGCAGGACCCCGACGATCTGCTGAAAGCCTCCGGGCCGGGTGCGTTCCAGAAGCTGATCGACGAGGCGGTGCCGATGGTGCGCCTGCTCTGGCAGCGCGAGACGGAAGGCCGGGTGTTCGACAGTCCGGAGCGCAAGGCGGCACTGGACAAGGCGCTGCGCGAGAAGATCATGCAGATCAAGGACCCGTCGATCCGCAGCCATTACGGGCAGGAAATCAAGGACCTTCGCTGGCAGCTCTTCCGCCGGCCCCAGCCCGCCCCGCGGGGCGGTGCGCGACCGGCCTTCCGCCCCGGTGGCAAGTGGCAGCAGGCGCCGATGGCGCCTCTTCCAAGCACCAAGGCATCGGTTCTGGTGGGCGGTGATCAGGCCGTGACGGACCACCTGCGGGAGGCGGTGATCTTGGCGGCCATCACCGGTTGTCCGGAAATCGCGGCGGAATTCGAAAGCGGGCTGGAAGGGATGCCCTGTCGCGACCGCAACCACGCGGTGATGCGCGATCTGATCCTGCGTCACGCGCATGAGGGCGCCGGGGTGTTGCGCGAAAAGATTTCCGCCGCACTGGGACCGGACGCTCTTGAAAACCTGACCTCGCAGCGCCATGTCGCCATCACTCCGTGCATCCGCAATCCGGGCGACATCGAAATGGCCACCATGACAGTGGCCGAGGAACTGGCCAAGCTGGCGGCGGCAAGGGGACTGAGCGAGGAGATCGCCGAAGCCGAGGAAGACATGGCAGGGGCGGCGGACGAAGGTCTGACATGGCGCCTGAGCGAGGCTGTGCGCAGCGCCGACCAAGCCCGGAGATCCGGTCAGGAAGACAAGGCGGAGTACGAGGTGAGCGACAATGGCGCGCGCATCTCCCGCGACGAGCGCAGCGCGTTGGACGCGCTGCTGCAGAACATTACGTATGAGAAACCCAAGGGCCGAAACTGAGCCGTGTCTTTTTGGCGGGCCCTTGAGGAAAAAGCAGGACCACGGGTTTAAGAATCGCCGCAAACCCCGCATGATTCGTGCCAGTCGAATCACCCACGCTGATTCGCGCCAACGCGCTGGAGGACTTTCTATGGCCGCTAAGGACACCAACGAAGACACCAAAGCGGACGATGCCGACAGCGGTCATTCGCTGGACATGAGCCAGGCCGCCGTGAAGAAGATGATCTCGGAGGCGCGCGAAAAGGGTTACATCACCTACGACCAGCTGAACACGGTCCTGCCGCCCGACCAGGTGTCGTCCGAGCAGATCGAGGACGTGATGTCGATGCTGTCCGAGATGGGCATCAACATCATCGAGGACGAGGAGGCCGAAGAGGAGGACGCGAAGGGGTCCACCGAGCTGGCCACCACGGACAGCAACAAGGAAGTCGCGCTTTCTTCCGGCACCGCCGAGAAGCTGGACCGCACCGACGATCCCGTCCGCATGTACCTGCGCGAGATGGGCAGCGTGGAACTGCTGTCGCGCGAGGGCGAGATTGCCATCGCCAAACGGATCGAAGCGGGCCGGAACACCATGATCGCGGGTCTTTGCGAAAGCCCGCTGACCTTTCAAGCGATCACCATCTGGCGCGACGAACTTCTGTCCGAGGACATCCTGCTGCGCGACGTGATCGACCTCGAGGCGACCTTCGGCAATCAGCTTGGGGACGAAGACGATACCGCGCCGGTCGTCAGCTCAGGCAACCAGGCCGAAACGAAATCCGATGACGACAAGCAGGAACTGGACGCCGACGGCAACCCGATCACCTCGGACGATGACGAGGACGAGGATGAACAGGCCAACATGAGCCTCGCCGCGATGGAAGCTGCGCTGAAGCCGCAGGTTCTCGAATCGCTCGACATCATCGCCGCCGACTACGCCAAGCTGAGCGAGATGCAGGACAGCCGGATCTCGGCCACGCTGAACGAGGACGGTTCGTTCAGCCACGCTCAGGAAGAGACCTATCAGAAGCTGCGCTCCGAGATCGTGCTTCTCGTCAACGATCTGCACCTGCACAACAACCGCATCGAAGCGCTGATCGACCAGCTTTACGGGATCAACCGCCGGATCATGCAGATCGACAGCGCCATGGTAAAACTGGCCGATCAGGCGCGCATCAACCGCAAGGAGTTCGTGGACGCCTACCGTGGATACGAGCTCGACCCGAACTGGATGGAGCGGATGGCCGAAAAATCGGGCCGGGGATGGCAGATGTTCATCGACCGCTCCGCCGACAAGGTCGAAGAGCTTCGGGCCGACATGGCGCAGGTCGGCCAGTATGTCGGGCTGGATATCAGCGAATTCCGCCGCATCGTCAGCCAGGTCCAGAAGGGCGAGAAAGAGGCCCGTCAGGCCAAGAAGGAAATGGTCGAGGCGAACCTGCGTCTCGTGATCTCCATCGCCAAGAAGTACACGAACCGCGGCCTGCAGTTCCTCGACCTGATCCAGGAAGGCAACATCGGCCTGATGAAGGCCGTGGACAAGTTCGAGTACCGCCGCGGCTACAAGTTCTCGACCTACGCGACATGGTGGATCCGGCAGGCGATCACCCGGTCCATCGCCGATCAGGCCCGCACGATCCGCATCCCGGTCCACATGATCGAGACGATCAACAAGCTGGTCCGTACCGGCCGTCAGATGCTGCACGAAATCGGCCGCGAGCCGACGCCGGAAGAACTGGCGGAAAAGCTGCAGATGCCGCTCGAGAAGGTCCGCAAGGTGATGAAGATCGCCAAGGAGCCGATCTCGCTCGAGACGCCCATCGGGGACGAGGAAGACAGCCAGCTCGGCGATTTCATCGAGGACAAGAACGCGGTCCTGCCGCTGGATTCCGCCATTCAGGAGAACCTCAAGGAAACCACGACGCGGGTGCTGGCATCGCTCACACCGCGCGAGGAGCGCGTGCTCCGCATGCGCTTCGGCATCGGCATGAACACCGACCACACCCTCGAGGAGGTCGGCCAGCAGTTCTCGGTCACCCGCGAACGGATCCGCCAGATCGAGGCCAAGGCGCTGCGCAAGCTCAAGCATCCCAGCCGGTCCCGCAAGCTGCGGTCCTTCCTCGACCAATAGACAGCGTTACCGACGCCGCTAAGGCATCAAGCCCGGTGGATCCCATCCACCGGGCTTTTCCATGTGCCGACGGTGACGGGGCTGTGATTGGACTTGGGCGTCGTCCAGCTTAAATCTTTCCTCGAACCCCAAGGAAAGGACGCGACATGCGATCATCGAGTTTTGCCGCCCTGTCGGCGGTCGTCCTGGCCGCTGGCATCCCCAGCGTCGCGGCATCGCAATCCTACGAAGCGATCAACCACCTGAAGGTCTATGGCCTGAGCCCCACGTCCTTCGAGGTGATCGAGGACCACGGCGAAGGGGCACGCGGCATGTGGTGCGCCGCTGCCGACTACGCCATCAACCGGTTGGGTGTGCCGCGCACCACCCGATTCTACGTGAAATCCCCGCGCGGGCGGTCGCAGACCGGGGCAGGGCGGGTCGGCGTTGTTTTCACGACCGATGCAAGCAGCCTGTCGGTGCAGCCGTCCCGCTCCGTCTCCGTGAGCGTGGAGACACCGGGAGAAGGGCTGCCGATCTACCACGCCAACCAGTTTTGCAGGGATTACGAAATCGAACTCGACCGTATCTTGTTCCGTCATGGCCGGTACTGACCGGCGCGGGCCATTCTGGGTCCTGCTGGCGGCGCTGACAGTCGGGGCAGGGTCGTCCATGGCCTCGACGGCGGCGGAGGAAGACACCATCGTCATCAATCGCCTTGGTCCGACGGAATTCGAAGTCGTGCAGGGTGTGAACTTCGGCGCTGCCGAATTCTGGTGCGGCGCGGCGACCTACGTGGAGCGGCGCACCGGCCAGCCTCAGACCACCCCGATCTTTGTCAAATCGCCCCGCGGCCCCAGTCAGACCGTCGCGGGGCGGGACAGCGTCGTCTTTTCCACCAGCGCCGAGGGTCTTCCCGCCGCGGATCCGAACCGGGTCACCCTGACGGTGGACCGCGCCGGGGCGACGTTGAAATCCTATCAGGCGCGGCGCTATTGTCGGGACACGTTCACGCGGTCGACGAAATAGGCCGCAATCACGCGGCAAGGATTCCAGGATGCAGACGCAGTTCCCCGTCCCGACACAGGGTCAGGGGCTTTACGAGATCACGCGGCCGGTCGCCGACTGGATCGAAGGTCAGCCGGACGGGCTGCTGACCCTGCTTATCCGGCATACCTCTGCCTCGTTGCTGATACAGGAAAATGCGGACCCGGACGTCCAGACCGACCTTCTCGCCTTTTACCAGCGGCTGGTGCCTGCCGCGGATGATCCGTCGATGTCGTACCTGCGTCACCGGATGGAAGGGCCGGACGACATGCCCGCGCACATCAAGGCTGCCATGTTGCCGGTCAGCCTTTCCGTTCCGGTAACGAGCGGGCGGCTGCAACTGGGAACGTGGCAGGGCATATACGTCTTCGAACATCGGGATGCGCCCCACCGGCGGACGGTGGCGGCGCATTTCAGGCCGGACTGACGAGTCAGCCGGTCGGCATGAGGTGGATTTCGCGCACACTGGCACGCTGGGGAGATTGCAGCGCGTGCATGACGGCGTCCGCCACGTCCTCGGGGGCCAGTTTGTCCGGCTTGGCCTCGTCGAAGAACGCGGTGTTCACCATGCCGGGAGAGACCACCATGCACCGTCCGCCCCACTCGGCCATTTCCTCAGCCAGGTTTCCGGCGAAACCGTGAATGAACCACTTGGTCGCGCCGTAGATGGACCCTTGGATGTGCTTGCGCCCCGCTGCCGATCCGGTCACCACGTATTGGCCGGTCGTCTTGCGCAGGTGCGGCATCGCCGCGTGCGCGGTGTAAAGTGCACCCATGACGTTCAGGTCCACCATGCCCTTCCAGTCCTCCGGGTTCCCGTTCTCGGTGCCGGCCTGCGATGTTCCGCGCCCGGCATTGGCAAAGACAGCGTCGATCTGGCCGAACTTGTTGGCCGCCTTGTCCATCGCTTCCTTCTGGGCGTCGTAGTCGGTGGCATCCCCGGGCAGGGCCAGCGCGGCGTCGCCGATCTCGTCCGCCAGCGTCTGCAGCTTGTCCTCGCTGCGCGCGAAAAGGGCCACGTTCCAGCCCGCCTTCGCGGCTGCCTTGGCGGTGGCTGCCCCGATCCCGCTGGAGGCGCCGGTGATGAAAAGGGTTTGTGTCATCCGATTGTCCTTTCTGTCTGAAAGGGGGCCAACGCACGGGTGAAGCGTTGGGTTCAGGTCACAGCTTTGGACACAACATCTTGCGAGGCAATTCGCCTCTACCCAAGACCTCGCGTTGCCCCTATAAGTTTCGCCAAGAGGGCGGATAGCCCCACCAGTGAGGCAGGTAGAAAAGGGGGATGGCCGATGCGCTGCCCGTTTTGCGGAAATATAGATACCCAGGTCAAGGACAGCCGCCCGGCGGAGGATCACGTATCCATCCGGCGCAGGCGCTTCTGCCCGGCCTGCGGCGGGCGGTTCACGACCTACGAACGCGTGCAGTTGCGTGACCTTGTCGTCATCAAGACGAACGGCAAGCGCGAGGACTTCGACCGTGACAAGCTCGAACGGTCGATCCGGATCTCCATGCAGAAACGTCCCATCGAGCCCGAACGCATCGACCAGATGATCAGCGGCATCGTGCGTCGTCTGGAAAGCATGGGTGAAACCGACATTCCGTCCAAGCAGATCGGCGAGATCGTGATGGAGGCGCTGAACCGGATTGACACCGTGGCCTACGTGCGCTTTGCGAGCGTCTACAAGAATTTCCAGGCGCCGGACGATTTCGACAAGTTTGTCGCGGAACTGCGCCCCGATCTGCCCAAGGAAGAGTGACCCGCCCGGCTGACACCGATCCGCGTTACATGGCCCAAGCCCTGTCGCTGGGGCGGCGCGGGCAGGGTCGTGTCTGGCCCAACCCCGCGGTGGGCTGCGTGATCGTCGCGGCCGGCCGGATCGTCGGGCGCGGCTGGACCCAACCCGGCGGCAGACCCCATGCCGAGACCGAGGCGCTGCGCCAGGCCGGGGCGGCGGCGCGGGGGGCGGATGTCTATGTCACCCTCGAACCCTGCGCCCACCACGGGCAGACCCCGCCCTGCGCGCAGGCCCTGATCGATGCGGGTGTGGCGCGGGTCGTCATCGCGGCGCAGGATCGCGACGACCGTGTCGATGGCCGGGGTGCGGCGATGCTGCGGGACGCCGGTATCGAGGTCGTTCAGGGCGTTCTGGCCGATGAGGCCGGTCGCGACCATGCGGGCTTCTTCAGCCGGGTGGAGCATGGCCGTCCGCTGGTGACGCTGAAACTGGCGCAGACCTTTGACGGGCGCATCGCGACTGGCACGGGCGAAAGCCGGTGGATCACCGGGCCCGAGGCGCGGCGCGCCACCCACGCCATGCGCGCGCGTCACGATGCGGTGATGGTGGGCGGCGGCACGGCCCGCAAGGACGATCCGAGCCTGACGGTGCGCGACCTCGGCATCGGCTGGCAACCGGCGCGTGTCGTCGTGTCGCGTCGGCTGGACCTGCCGCTGATGAGCCGGCTCGCCCGAACGGCGGCGGAGGTGCCGCTGATCCTCTGCCACGGGCATGACGCCGACCCGACCCTCGAGCGGACCTGGCGGGATCTGGGCGCCACCCTCTTGCCCTGCGCGGCGCGGGGCGGGCAACTGGACCCTGTCGATGTGCTGCGGCGGCTGGGCGACCACGGGCTGACCCGTGTCTTCTGCGAAGGCGGCAGCGCGCTGGCGGCCTCGCTGATCGAAGCGGACCTGGTGGACCGCCTCGTGGGCTTCAGTGCCGGTATCATCATCGGGGCCGAGGGGCTGCCCGGTATCGGGGCGATGGGCCTGTCGCGGCTGGCCGAGGCGCCGCGTTTCAGCTTGGTGGAGACCCGCCGCGTCGGCGCGGACGCGCTGCACATCTGGGACCGCGCCTGAGGCTTCGGCTCACCGCCGGCGCCAGAGATGGCTCTGGCTGGCGAAAACCCCCTGCAACTTGGATAAGGCGCGGTTGCCGATCCCCGCACGGGGCAGCCGGCCGGAGGCAAGCCGTTCCGCCACAACCTCGACCGGGCAGGGCAGGCGGGTCACGGGATCGACGTAGCGCGGGTAGTCGATAAGGGTGGCGTGAACCAGCCCCTCCAGCGTCGGGGTCGCGCGCCTGCGGGGCGGTATGTCGCCCAAGTCGTGTGTCAGCCCCCATCCCGCGTAGAACGGCGCGCCGAGGGTCGTGACGGAAACGCCGCGCAACAGGGCCTCGAAGCCCAGCAAAGAGGTCATGGTCCAGACCGCATCAACCTGCGCCAGCAGCGCGATCGGGTCGGCATGCCGCAACACGCGATCCGCCAGCGCCGCCGCATCGTCGCCGCCCGCGCGCAGACCAGCCTCGACGTCCGGATGCGGCTTGTAGAGGATCAGTGCATCGGGTTCGGCCGATCTTACGGCGCGCAAGAGGTCCGCGTTGGTGCGAACGTGCTCTGTTCCGGTGCGGATCGACGCGTCGTCCTCCACTTGCCCCGGCACAAGGATACGCCGCCCTGCCGGCAGGTCGGACAGGTCCGTTTCGCCTCGAAGGTTGTACTTGCTCAACCCCGCCGCCCGGATGGTGTCTATCAGGGCTCGGGCACGGCGCTGCTGGTCGGGGCGCAGCTCTGCCCGTTTCTCGATCCATTTTTCCAACCGGCTGGGTCGCGCGGGGTCATAATAGATGCCGAGATCGTCGCAGACGAGCGACAGGGGCGGCACCAGTTCCGCGCCCAGCCCGCGCGACCGCAGGAAACCGTCCTCGATGCGGCAGGCATCCCCGTGGCCAACCTCCGCCTTGCCCGCCCAGACCAGCCAGCGGCGCGGCGCGGCGGCACGGGCGCGGGCCGGGTCGTCCTCGAACCGCATCGGCAGCGTGCTTCCAAAGAATTGCTGCAACGGTTTGCGCTTCCAGAGGCTGATCTTCGATCCGACCCAGCCGAGGTGGTCCTCGCGCCAGGCCCTGGTCTGTGCCGCCAGCGTCTCCATCGCCTCTTCGAGGGTCGCGAGCCGATCGCGGTAGGGGTCGTACCACTTGGGGTAGAGGATCATCGCTGCGGCGAACAACTGCGCGCGTGTCAGCCTGCGCTGCCGCCGGGCGACCGGGAATTCGTCGGTGGTCAGCCCCCACCCGGCATAGAAGGGCTGGCCGAAGACGCGCGGTTTGTGGCCCGCGTAGATCGCCTCGAACCCCAGCTGGGACGACACGGTATAGACCCCGACCGCCCCTTCGAAGAGCCTCCACGGGCTTACCGGCGCATCAAGCAGCCGGACGCGGGCGTTGGTGTCCTCGGGGCCGAAATGGCCCGCCCGGTGCCCCTGCGCCGTCTCCGGGTGGCACTTGATCACGACCGGGCAGCCGGGATGTTCCTCCTGGGCGAAAACGAGCATCTCGAGAAAGCGCGCCCTGTCCGCGCCCGATGCCGTGACGGAGGCATCGCCGCGTGTCTGGTCGATTACCAAGACGTATCCCGGTGCGGGCACCTCCGCCTCCGGGTCGAAGCCCGTGTATTTCGTCAGATGTGCCTCCTGCATACGTGCGATGGCGCCGCGCGCGCGGTTCAGCAGGTTGGTGTCGTCCAGTGGATGGCTGCTCAGGATCTCTTCGAGGTCGGAGGGCTGGGCGGGGTCGAAATGCATGCCCCGGTGGTCGATCAACAGCCCCAGCGGTGGCTCTTGCCCGGTCCGTCCCGGGTGGACGGATCGCAGCAGGGCATCTTCTACCCGGACGACCGGCGCACCATGTTTGTTCGCCACGGCGAGGCCCCGGTGCGCGGTGGGGGAATTTCCCCAGACCGCGACGTGGTCGCCTGCGCGGGGCAGGCCGAGGTGCAGCGAATAGCCCGACAGCCGCAGGATGCGGCGCACCCGGCGCTGGGTCAGGAAACCGCCGTTGTAGACGAAAAGCCGCCGGACCTTCCCAGGACCGGCGGCGGGGGTGTCGTATGTCTCAGGCCCGAGGCCCACGGCGCGGGATCAGTCGCTTGAGGCCAGCGTGCTGAGGCTGCTGACCGATCCTGCGGTACCGGTGATGGCAGAGATCACCTTGCTCCACTGTGCGAAGGGCGCTTCGGTCACGTAGATCGTATCGCCGTCGCGGATCACGAAGTCGCGGGCCATGAACATGCCGTTGGGCTGCGTCAGGTCCAGCACGTAGACCATCCGCTGCACGCCCTGCAGGTCGGTGCGGCCCAATACCTGTTCCGCGATTTCCTCGGGTTCGTTGCGGAACACGAAGACGCCCGTGGGGTCGGCAAGGCCGGCATTCAGGCCGCCGACCTGCGCGATGCCTTCCAGCGCCGACAGGTTCTGCGTCTCGAAGGGCACCCGCGCCTGTCCGCCGGTGGCCCCCAGCGCGGTAAAGGCGCGGGTGTCGGCTTCGACAAGGATGCGGTCGCCCGCGCGCAGGGCGATGTCGAGTTCGGGATGCTCGTAAAGGTCCTGGAACCAGATCTTGCCGCGCATGCCGCCGCGTATCACAGTAATCTGTGCGATCTCCGGCTCGATCGCCACGCCGCCCGCGCGGGCCAGCATGGTGGACAGGGTGCGCGTGGGCCGCTCGATCGGGTAGACGCCCTGCGCCCCGATGCCGCCCACCAGCGACACGGTGGATCCGTCGCCGGCGGCGCGGCGGACTTCGACCTGCGGGTCCGGGGTCTGTTCGCCCAGCCGGTTCGTGATGATGCGGCGGATCGCGTCGGGCGTGTTGCCCGCGGCCTTGATGCGGCCCGCGTAGGGGATGAAGATGAAACCGGCGCCATCAACCTGCACTTCTTCCAGCAGGGTGGCGGGGGCGCCCTCGACGCCCAGCAACGGATCATCCACGTTCTCGTAGACGGTGATGCCCAGCACGTCGCCGGGGCGGATCGTGTCGGATCCCAGTTGTGCCGCGTTCTTGAATTCCTCGGAGAACCCGAGTGCCGGCACGACGCCGGTGGCCCGTGTCACCCTGTCGTTCACGGAAACGACAAAGGCGTCGCCTTCCTTCTGCACAGAACCCGAAAAGATCTGCCGCTTGTTCGGACCTGCCTGTGGCAAGCCGCAGGATGAGATCACGGCCAACGCCGCAAGCACCGCGATGGGTCGCGCCCACCGGAATTTTCTGGTTTTCACTGCCCGGTCTCCTCGACCTGTTTTATCTGCCTCGATTTTCGCCGGTTTTTTCGGCGTATTTGGGCCGAGGTTACGTCAGGTGTATTTGAAAATCCAGACAGGCGTGCAGGTTAGGTCAGGTAACGGCGCGCAACTGTTGCCTTGGGGCCGCGGTTCCAAGTTCGAGCGCTTGGTAGGGGTCTTCGTCGGCGAGCATCATGTCCACGACCTGCCGCAGCAGCTGCCGGCGCCCCCGGGCGGCGTAGAAGCCGCCGGGAATTTGCGAAGTTTCAAGAAGATAGCGCCGGAAATCCTTGTAGGCCTTGTTGTCCGGCCGGCTGGCGCGGGCAAAGAACTCGGGCAGGGGCTGGTCCGACACGAACTCCGGCTTGGCATAGACGGCCCGCCCGAAGACCTTGAGCGGAATTCCGCGCCACAGCACCTGCTGTCCCGCGGTGGAGTTGACCGTGACCGCACTGCGGGCGTCGTTCAGAAGCTGGGCCAGCTTTCCGCCCCGGACATAATGGACACGGTCCGCGACGCCCAGCTTGCGGGCGAGGCGCTTCAGGTCGCGGCGCACCGGCACGCGGCCATCTTCCAGCGGATGCGCCTTGACCACCAGGTGGTGATGCTTCGGCGCGCCCTTGGCGAACCCGTCGATCACCAGTTCGAGGAAATCGCCCATGGTGTCGAACGGCGAATGCATCTGGAAGGAACTGTCGTGTTCCAGCTGCAGCAGCGCCAGATGATAGGGAAAGCCGCCCAGCCGAATGCGCAGGGTTGCCGCAAGGCGGTCCGCCGACAGTGCCGGCATCAGCACCAGCCGCTTGAGGTAGAGCTGGAACTCCTTGGTGACCGGCAGGCTCCGGTGGGGGCGGAAATTCCGGTAATCGCCGTTTCGGAACATCACGAACCAGTGATAGAGGGCGCCGTAGAAGATATGCTGCCGCATGTCGCCCCAATGGCCCGGCGGCAGGGGCGCCTCCATGTCGGAATTGGCCAGCGCCGCCTGCATCTGCGGGATGCTCATGTCCATCAGACGCGAATTTCCGTTGGAACCGTCCCGTTCGTAGGTGACCCAGTAGGGGCGCATGTAGCCTTCCTCGAACACGTGAATCGTCAGCCCGCGTGCGCGCGCCTCGGCCACCGCCTGCGCGTGGATCGGGCGGGTGTCGCCGTAAAGCACGATGTCCGTCACCTGCTTTTCGGCCACCAGCGCGCAGAACGTCTCGGGCCAGTCATCGGCCGTGCCGCGAAAGGGGATGTAGCTGCGCGGATGAAACCAGAACGCCCTGTCGCCCGCATTGAACCCCACGCGCCAGACTTCCGCCCCCGTCAGCCGCAGCATCTTGCCCAGGCGGTTGAAAAAGGGGCCGTGCGGCCCCTGCAGGAACAGGAATACCCTTTTTTCAGGGGCGGCGGGTGTCATATGAATCCTCTGGCAGATCAGATCGGAACGGTAATGGCACGCAATGGGGGCGAAAATGTGGCGCAGCCGCCACTTGCTGTCCGGTCGGCGCGGCGTTACGCCGGTTCCGGCAACAGTCAAGGAGCGGGCCATGTTCACAGGCATCATAACCGATATCGGAACCGTCGTCGCGCTGGAGCAGGAAGGCGACCTGCGGGCGCGCATCCGGACGGCCTATGCGACGGATCGGATCGACATGGGCGCCTCCATCGCCAGTGACGGGGTGTGCCTGACGGTCGTGGCCTTGGGGCCGGACTGGTACGAGGTGCAGATCAGCGCCGAGACCGTGGACAAGACCAACCTCGGCACCTGGGAGATCGGCAAGCGCGTGAACCTCGAGCGGGCCCTCAAGGTCGGCGACGAGCTGGGCGGGCATATCGTGTCGGGCCATGTCGATGGCGTGGCCGAGGTGATCGCCCTGTCTGACGAGGGAGACAGCACGCGGGTGACCCTGCGCGCGCCCGAAGCGCTGGCCCGTTTCATCGCGCCCAAGGGGTCGGTCGCCCTGAACGGGACGTCGCTGACGGTGAACGCGGTCGATGGCTGCGATTTCGGCATCAACTTCATCCCCCATACCAAGGAAGCGACGACATGGGGGGACGTGGCGGTGGGCGACCGCGTGAACCTCGAGATCGACACCCTGGCGCGCTACGTCGCGCGCCTTGGAGAAATGTCATGACGGCGGGGATCGGTCACAACCAGGGGCCGACGCTGGAGGGGGGGCACAAATGGCGCACTTTTCAGTGGCAGAAGGCGCGCGATGCGGCCATGCCCAAGGCAATCCCGCTCATGGTGGTCCGGATGCACGTGGCCCGCGCCCGCGCGCTGGGGCTGGATTATCCGACATACGCCGCCGTGCGAAAGGCGACGGGGCGCGACATCATGGGGCTGCTGTTTTCGTCCAACGCGCTCAGGGTCGTCCGGGCCGCGGCGCCGCGCATGCCCGTCGCGATCGAGGACAAGCTCGCGGCGCTGGAGGGTGCCCGCAAGCTGGCGCTGGTTCACGCTCCGCTGGAATCCTCCCTTGTCGCCACCGCCAACCCGGTGCTGGACGCCGCGTCGCCCGCGCCGAAATTCACCGACAGCTGGGCCGACATGCGCGGCCATCTCGGCGCGGTGATCACCGCGCAGGGGCTGCTGCGCGACCAGGTGCTGATCATCGGCGATACCGGGATGGAACGCGAATGGACCGCGGCGGCACGGGCGGCGGGCTACCTCGAGGCCGGGCGCTACTTTTCCTGAGGGCGGCGGTCCCGCGCCATTGCCGTCGGCACCGCGAGGCGGCAGGCGCCGGGCCGGAGTATTTGCAGCATAAAGAAGCGGGGCGGAGCGCAGTCTGGTCAAGCCTTTCCCGCTGGGCTATGTGGAGGCCTGCCACACGTGAGGACATGCGATGAACTACGAAAAACCGGGACCCGTGGAGGAAGAACTTTCTTCGGCCATCGCCCCGATCGAGGAGATCATAGAAGAGGCGCGTCAGGGCCGCATGTTCATCCTGGTCGACCACGAGGACCGCGAGAACGAGGGTGACCTCGTGATCCCGGCGGTCCACGCGGACGCGGCGGCGATCAACTTCATGGCGACCCACGGGCGCGGTCTGATCTGCCTGCCGATGACGGCGGAGCGGGTGGCGGCGCTGGGGCTGCCGATGATGGCCGTGAACAATTCCTCGCGGCACGAGACCGCCTTTACCGTCAGCATCGAGGCCCGCGAGGGGGTGACCACGGGGATTTCCGCCGCCGACCGCGCGCGCACCGTGGCGGTGGCCATCGACGAACGCGCAGGGCAGGCGGACATCGCCACCCCCGGGCACATCTTTCCGCTCCGGGCCCGGGACGGCGGCGTGCTGGTCCGCGCGGGCCACACGGAGGCGGCCGTGGACATCAGCCGTCTCGCGGGGCTGCATCCATCTGGGGTGATCTGCGAGATCATGAAGGACGACGGCACCATGGCGCGTCTGCCCGACATGATCGAGTTCGGCGCGCGTCACGGGCTGAAGATCGGCACGATCAGCGATCTCATCGCCTACCGGCACAAGCATGACAACCTGTTGGTGGAACGGGACGTGCGCGAGGTCACCTCGGCCTACGGCGGGGCATGGCAGATGCGCATCTTTGCCGACGAGATCACCGGGACGGACCATGTCGCGCTGGTCAAGGGGGATATCACCACGCCCGAGCCGGTGCTGGTGCGGACCCACGCCATCAACGCGCTGGAAGATATCCTTGGCCTTGGCCCCAGCCCCGCCGACGAACTGCCCCGCGCGATGCAGATCATCGCCGAAGAGGGGCGCGGGGCGGTGATCCTGTTCCGCGATCCCTATCCGCGCCTGCGATTGGACGACGACGAAGACGAAGGCCCCCGCACCGTCAAGCGCACCGGCCTCGGCGCGCAGATCCTGGCCGAACTCGGGCTGCACAAGCTGGTACTGCTGACCGACAACCCCGGTACCCGCTACGTGGGCCTCGACCCCTATGCCATCGAAATCGTGGGCACCCGCCCCATCACGGAGAACTAGATCATGGCCTCGTCCGAAGATCACACCGTCCTGCCGCGCCCCGTCTTCGACCGTCCGGTCAAGGTGTTGATCGTGCTCTCTCCGTATTACAGCGACATCGCCAAGGGGCTGCTGGAAGGCGCCAAGGCCGAGCTGGAGGCGGCGGGCGCGGATTACGACGTAGTGGAGATGCCCGGTGCGCTGGAGATCCCGACCGCCATCGGGATCAGCGACCGGCGCAGCAATTTCGACGGCTACGTGGCGCTGGGCTGCGTGATCCGTGGCGAGACGACCCACTACGAAACCGTCTGCAACGACAGCAGCCGCGCCCTGCAATTGCTCGGCCTTCAGGGGCTTTGCATCGGCAACGGCATCCTGACGGTGGAAAACAAGGCGCAGGCCGAAGTGCGCGCCGATCCCGCCGGGCAGAACAAGGGCGGCGGGGCGGCCGCGGCGGCCTTGCATCTGATCGCGCTCGCCCGTAAGTGGGCGCAAACAAGCAAGGGCATCGGCTTCAAACCACGCGGCGAGGATACGCTGTTGGCGGGGGAGTCCGACGGAAACGGCATCGCATGAACACCTCACTGTCGGGCAACCAGAAGCGCAAGATGAAGTCGGCCTCGCGGCTTTATGCCGTGCAGGCCCTTTTCCAGATGGAACACTCCAGCCTTACCGTGGAACTGGTGCGGCGCGAATTTCTGGAACATCGCTTCGGCGCCGTCTACGAAGGCGACGAGATGCAGGACGGCGACGTGGATCATTTCTCCCGCGTGCTCGACACCGCCGTGAATTACCAGGCTTCCATCGACCAGATGACCGACCGCGCGTTGGTCGCCAAATGGCCGATCGCGCGCATCGACCCCACGCTGAGGGCGCTTTTCCGGGCGGCGGGCGCCGAGTTCCGGGATGACGGAACCCCGCCGCGCGTTGTCATCAATGAATACGTCGAGGTCGCCCGCGCGTTCTTTCCAGACGGGAAAGAACCCATGTTCGTGAACGCGGTGCTGGACCACATGGCGCGTGAAGCCCGCCCCGAGGCGTTCTGAACCGCAGCCCTGCCGTCAGTTCAGGCACAGGAACAGGTGGCTTTGCTCGTAGGTCTGCTGATTGGTTCTTGTCGACGCGTATTCGGCCTTTTTCTTGGGGCCCTTCGCACAGATGCGCGATGCTTCCTCCTGGCTTTTCTGCCGCACGCTGGCCGGATCCGCAAAGGCGGACGTCACGATGGTCACACTGTCGCCGTTGAATTCCGAAACGATCGGCGTCGCCGGGATGGTGCAGGCAGCCAAAGCGGTCATCAGTGGCGCGCTGACGGCATGGCGGTGAAGCGTCGTGGTTCTGTTCATCTTTCCCCCGGTTCTCGGCATGGCCGTGGCGGTCCAACCCACCGTGGCGGCGTGGTTCAGTTGGGGTTGCGTTGATTAACATCCGGTTAATCGTCGCGCGTCGGAACCGGGAAAGTGTCGGAACCCGTGAAACTTCCGCACCCTTGCCGCGTGGATGATGGCGTGGGGGCAGCCAGCCAATAGGAGACTGTCATGGCCGGATTGCTGATAAAATTGGGTTTGAAGAAAGCCGTTCGCGAAGAAAAACCGCGCGGCGACCGCGTGACCAAGGCCGAGATACAGGCGCTTTTCGCCGCGCAACTCGGGCTGTCGCGCTCCGCGTCCGCGCGCCGCTGAAATCTGGAAAGGCGTGACGGGACCACACCTGCCGGTCAGTCTTGATTCCCGAGGACCTGTTACTACAGGTGGGCGCCGGTTAACCGGACCAGGGCCCGGACAGAGCCAGCTCCCTCGGATTTGCTTAAGGCCACTGGAATGCTACGTCACACGAACAGGGCAGAACCCGCCACAGCCCTGAGATAGAGGTCGGCTGCCCCACCGACAAGGGGGCCGGTGTCATTCGTCGTCGATTTCCTGCAGGAAGCCGTAGGCGCGCAATTCCTCCGGCAACAGAACGTAGATTTCGTCCGGGGGGGTGACCAGCGCGTGCCGCATGACCAACGGGTCGATCCCCATGTCGTCGAGGTACGCCATCACCTCTCCCTGGCCGCGCTGGATGTTCTCCACCGCGACAAAAGCGGGCAGGATCGTGCTCTCTCCGAAATAGTGCTGGTGCACCCCGACGGACCCCCCTTCGGGAATGTCCCGCGTGACGCCTGCGGCCAGCAGGTAGGGGCAGGCGGAATAGCAGATGTCGCCATCGCGCAGGGCGGTGGAAAATCCCGCGGACCGCAGGCTGCGGCCCAGATCCAGCGCATCGCGGACCGATCCGCCGGGTGAATTCAGAATGACCCGTTCGGGGGCCTGGGCCAACTCCTCGATCTGCTGCGCGATGCGGGCGGCGTCCCCCTCGCCGATGGCGCCCTCCAGCAGGATCGTGCGGCCCGCTTCGATCTGGGTCAGGACAAGACGGTCCGGCAAGGGGCTGCTGGGTATCGGACGGCCCGGCGGGGGGGCACGGTCGGGGCGGTACCGTCGGGTCTGATCGCCCGGACGGATTGGTTCGGTCAGGGACGGCGCACGCGGCCCGAACCCCGGCAGACGCAGATCGTCGCGCAAATCGCCCCAGAACAGCAGGACGCCTAAACCGAGCTGGAACACCAGAATGCCCGTCAGCACGCGGGCAACGGGGTTGCGGCGTACCGTGCTCACGTGGACTTCAACGGCGTGACGCGCACCGTGTCCGTCGGGGCGTCGCTTTCCTCGTTACCGGGGGCGGCGGCGGAAGCGGGGCGCGGCACCTCGTCCATTTCGCGCATGGCGGCCAAGGCAGCCCGGATTTCGGCAAGCGTCAGGGAATCCTCGATGGCCGCACCTTCGCGGCCGGACCGGATCGCCGTCTGCGTGATGGCGAGAATCAGGACCAGCACCGCCGGCAGCAGGTCGATGGCGATGGCCCCGGCCCATGACGGCACGAAGTTCCGGGCATAGAGAATGACCGCATCGGCGCTGGAAACGGGCGTGTATGTCGTCTCGGACGGGGGCGGCATCGCCAGCACCGCCTGTGCCGCGCGCTCAAGCGTGGTGGCCCGCTGGGCGAGGACTTCGAGCACCGAGGTGATGGTGGCGCCCTGCGCGGTGCGGTTTTCGGCGCTGCTCGCGTCAAGCTCCGGCAGAACGACGGAGGCGGACAGATCCTGCGCCGCGCGCTCCACCAGCGAGGCGACGGAGAGTTGGCGCAGCTGGGTTATCAGGCCCGCGAGGCGCACCGCCTGCTCGGAAAACTCGACCGACCGTGCCTCGACCGGTCCCGGCTCGACCGTCAGGGCGCGCATGCGGCTGAGGATCTGGTTGCCCTCCGCGAACGCGGTCGCCACCAGCGGGGTCTGGGTGGCGATCTGCGCTTCCAGTGCCGCCAGTTCGGATGATTTCTGCCGCAGCACGCGGAACACGGCGCCGCGTCCCGCAAGGCCCGAAAGGTTGCCCGTTGCCTCCTGTTCGCTCAGGTCCTCGAAGGATTGCCGCACGCGGGCAACGTCGCGTTCCAGCCCCTGCGCCGACAGGGCGATCTCGTGCGCGCGCTCCAGCGAGCCCTGATAGTCCTGCACGGTCTCGGCCAGATGCTGTTCGACGGCCGCCGACCCCGCGAGGGCCGCGGCGTTCAGCCAGCTCGACATCGCGACGATGGCGACCGACCCCAGGCCCATCGCCCCAAGCAGCCCGGCGCGGGCGCGGACCGTCCGCACGGCGGGGAAAAGCCGCAACATGTAGGACCAGAACACGAAAATGCCGACGGAAACGGCGACGGAGTAGGCGATGGCGGCGAAGGCGGACATCGCCCCGTTGTCGTCCAGCAGCGAAGAAACTCCGAGATAGGTGTAAATCCCCGAGGCGACGGCGAGCACGCCAAGCGCCGTGCCGGAAAAGGTATCGAGCCACGTCAGGTGCCCTTCAAGCTCGCGCGCGTACCGCACGCCGCGCGCCTGCGCCTGATCCATCGGTTGCCGTTCGTCCATTCCGCCGCTCCCTGCTGCACCCACCGCCTTTCAAGATAGGGCCGCTCCGCCGGTTTTGCCATTGCCCGGCACGGGGGGTTGCAAATGTTCACGAATTGTTCATTATTTTGGTATGACCCAGATCGATCTGTCACCGCCCCCTCCGGCGCCGCAGCCCGGCCAGCTTCTGGCGCGGGGCGTCTGTCGGCACCTTGCCGAACACGGCTTTGCCTGCGTGGAGGAACTCGTCCCGGCACGGGGCCTGCGGGTGGACGTGATGGCGCTGGGGCCGAAGGGAGAAATCTGGATCGTGGAGTGCAAGTCCTCGCGCGCGGACTTCATGTCGGACGCCAAGTGGGAGGGCTATGTCGAATGGGCCGACCGGTTCTTCTGGGCCGTGGATGCCGATTTTCCGACCGAGCTCCTGCCTGACGAGACCGGGCTGATGATAGGAGACGCCTACGGCGCGGAGATCGTCCGCATGGGGCCGGAGTCCCGGCTGGCGCCCGCGCGGCGCAAGGCGATGATCCAGAAATTCGCCTCTTGCGCGGCGCGCCGGCTGCAGATGCTGCGCGACCCGGACATGATGCCGGCTTGGGACTGACCTTCAGCGCTTGCGCTGCTTGCCCTTGCCCCCGTCCGCACGATGCGCGGCGGCCATGATCTCCTCCGCGATCTCCATGGCTTCCTCGGGCGTGAAATCCATCGGAATCTCGATCCCGGCCCCTTCGACGAAAAGCCGCACCATGCCTGCGTCGGTAGGTCCGATCTGCAGATTTGCCTCGATATCGCGTTCCGTGTTGATTCCCATTGTGCTCTCCGCCGATGATGGGAAGCAGGGCTATCCCGAGAGGGCTTGATTGGCAAGCGTCCGCCCAGGAGGCACAGGAATGGAGAACATCGAACTGCGCGGATTCGGCGCCGACGACCGGGACTGGCTGGTGGAACAGCACAGCGTCCACTACGCGCGGGAGGAGGGTTTCGACGAAAGCTTCGGCACGCTCGTGGCGGAAATCCTCGACGCGTTTCTTGCCAAGAACGACCCGGCCCGCGAACGCGGCTGGATCGCCTGGGCGGAGGGGCGCCGGCTGGGCTCCATCTTCTGCGTGCGGCTGGACGATGACACGGCCAAGCTGCGGCTTTTCCTGCTGACGCCCGAGGCGCGGGGCAGGGGGCTTGGGCGGCGGCTGCTCGAAACCTGCATGGGCTTTGCGCGCGATGCGGGCTACCGGCGCATGACGCTCTGGACGCACGAGTCGCACCGGGCCGCGGGCGCGCTCTATGCCCGGAACGGCTGGAGCCTGGTGAGCCGCACACCGGTTGTCTCTTTCGGCCAGCCGAACGTGGAACAGCACTGGTCCATCGACCTCTGAAAACGGTCGGCGGATCGCCGACCTTGGGTCTTGCAATCCGTGGCCCGCTTGGCTAAATCGGCCCCAGTGCCGCCTTAGCTCAGTTGGTTAGAGCGCTTGATTGTGGATCAAGAGGTCCCTGGTTCGAGACCAGGAGGTGGTACCACCCCCCCTCAACTCACGGAAAGCCACTCACGGAAAGTCCGAGATCGTCGCGGGCGGGCACGGCCCCGTGGCGCGGTCGCAGCCCATGCCCGATGGGCCGTGTTGGTGGCGAGACTTGGGGCGCTGCCCCAAACCCCGGAGTATTTCGGGCATAAAGAAGTCAGTCGGGACCAATTTCGACCGTCTGGGTGATCTTGCCGGTGAGGCGGTCGAAGATCACGATCTGGTTCCGGTCCGTCACCACGGCGTACCACCCCTCACCCTGGGTGAAGGCGCGCGGGGCGGCGCCGTCGGGGAGGCTGATGCTGGCGGGCAGCACCGGCGCGTCGCGACCAAGGCGGGTGACAAGCAGGCCGATCACCACTAGAACGCCGCAGATCATCACCACGGTCAGGACCGTGACCAGCCGCCGCAGGAAGCGCAGGTTTGCCGGTTCCTTCACTTGTTCATCGGGTTCATTCATGACGCACCGGATCATCACCTTCATCCTGGCGGACAGCCCGCCGTCGCGCCTTGATAAGGCGCTGGCCCGCGATGTGCCAGAGGATGCGGCGCTGTCGCGCACCCGGCTGGCGCGGCTGATCGAGCAGGGGGCCGTCCGCATCGACGGGCAGGTGCTGCGCGATCCGCGCGCGCAGGTCGCGGCGGGCGCACAGGTGGACATCGACGTGGAGGAGGCGGAAGAAAGCCATATCCTCCCCGAGGAGATGGACCTCGACATCGTGTACGAGGATGCCGACCTCGTTGTCGTCAACAAGCCGGCGGGCATGGTCGTCCACCCGGCACCCGGTACCCCTTCGGGCACGCTCGTGAACGCGCTGATGGCGCATTGCGGCGACAATCTTTCGGGCGTGGGCGGGATGAAGCGGCCGGGCATCGTGCACCGGATCGACAAGGATACGAGCGGGTTGCTGGTGGTGGCCAAGTCGGACGCCGCCCATCACGGGCTGGCCGCGCAGTTCGAGAAGCACACCGTCGAACGCTACTACCTCGCGCTCGTCTACGGCGTTCCGCTGGCGGGTGACCCGCGGCTGCGCGGGGTGCGGGGCGCGTCCTTCGAGCCGGGGGACATCCTGAAACTGACGACGCAGCTTGCGCGGCACCGCACCGACCGGCAGCGGCAGGCGGTGCTTTTCCAGGGCGGCCGGCACGCGGTGACACGTGCGCGCCGGGTCGAGACATACGGCAATCCGCCGGTCCTCGCCTTGATGGAATGCTGGCTGGAGACGGGGCGCACGCATCAGATCAGGGTGCACATGACCCACGCGGGTCACGCGCTGGTGGGCGACCAGACCTATGGCGGCAAGCGAAAGCTGCCAAAGGCGGCCCTGCCCGAACCGGTGGCGGAGGCCGTCCGCGCCTTCCCCCGGCAGGCGTTGCACGCGGCTGTGCTGGGGTTCGTGCACCCGGTGTCCGGCGCGCCCCTGCGCTTCGAAGCCCCGCTGCCGCCGGACATGGCGGACCTGCTGGAGAGGCTCGGAACGGTGCAGCAGGCGCAATGACGCGCACCGGCGGACACAACACCGTGAGAGGTTTGCAGGATAACGTTCTCTTCACCTATCTTGTGCAATGATGAACGCCGTCGGGCAGATGTGGCGGAAAACCGCATCTGCCTGACTTGAAACCACGAAGTGCGCCGACCATATGGATGTTAAGGCCTTAAACATAAGTGGACCAAGGGGCCCCCGAGACTGGGAAAGGGACAATTGATGGCAAATTACGCGAATCTGCCGGCACCGACACCTGAAGGCGGACTGAACCGCTACATGCAGGAAATCCGCAAGTTCCCCCTGCTGGAACCGGAAGAGGAATACATGCTGGCCAAGCGCTGGGTCGAGGAACAGGACACCGAGGCCGCGCACAAGATGGTCACCAGCCACCTGCGGCTCGCGGCCAAGATCGCCATGGGCTATCGCGGCTACGGCCTGCCGCAGGCCGAGGTGATCTCGGAGGCGAATGTCGGCCTGATGCAGGCGGTCAAGCGGTTCGACCCCGAAAAGGGCTTCCGCCTTGCGACCTACGCGATGTGGTGGATCCGGGCGTCGATCCAGGAGTACATCCTGCGGTCGTGGTCGCTGGTCAAGCTCGGCACGACATCCGGTCAGAAAAAGCTGTTCTTCAACCTGCGCAAGGCCAAGAACAAGATCGGCGCGCTGGAAGACGGCGACCTGCGGCCCGAGAACGTGACGGAGATCGCGACCCAGCTCGGCGTGACCGAGGACGAGGTGATCTCGATGAACCGGCGCATGTCGGGCGGCGATGCGTCGCTGAACGCCACGGTCGGCACCGAAGGCGAAGGGACCATGCAATGGCAGGACTGGCTGGAGGACGAGGACGCCGACCAGGCGGGCGACTACGCCGAGCGGGACGAGCTGGAAACCCGGCGTGAGATGCTGGCCGAAGCCCTCGAGGTGCTGAACGACCGGGAGAAGGATATCCTGACCCAGCGCCGGTTGAGCGACGAGACCGTCACGCTGGAGGACCTCTCGGCGCAATACGACGTCAGCCGCGAACGGATTCGCCAGATCGAGGTGCGCGCCTTCGAGAAACTGCAGAAGCGCATGCGCGAACTGGCCCGTGAGAAGGGCATGCTGGCCGACGCCTGACACCGACCTCCGGACCCCCGCCCCGACGGCGGGGGCCTTCGGATTTCCTTCCCCCGCTTGCCGCGCGGACCGAGCGCGCTAGGGTCGGGTCAACGGAAATCGGAGGTGAGCATGACACATGTGCGGTGGGGCGTTCTCGGGGCGTCGAACTTTGCAAGGCAGCAGATGGCCCCGGCCATCCACGCGGCGAAAGGGGCGGAGCTGGCGGCGCTGGCGACGTCCTCGCCGGAAAAGGCGGACGGTTTCCGGGCCTTTGCACCGGAGCTGCGGGTGCACGAGGGATACGACGCCCTGCTGGAGGACGGCGAAATCGATGCTGTCTACATCCCGCTGCCCAATCACCTGCACGTGGAATGGGCGATCAAGGCGTTGGAAGCGGGCAAGCACGTGCTGTGCGAGAAGCCGCTGGGCCTGAAGGCCGCCGATTTCGATCCGGTCATCGACGCGCGCGACCGCACCGGCCTGCTCTGCGCCGAAGGCTTCATGATCGCCCATCATCCGCAGATGCACCGGGCGCGCGAGCTGGTAATAGACGGTGCGCTCGGAGATCTGCGCCACGTCACGGTGGCCTTCTCCTTCTTCAACGATGATCCGGACAACATCCGCAATCAGGCCGGTGCCGGGGGCGGTGCGATGCCGGATATCGGCGTCTATGCCTGCGGCGTCGTGCGGCTGCTGACCGGGGCGGAACCCGAGGCCATCCCCTACGCCGGGATCGACTGGGACAACGGGGTCGACACCAAGGTGTGCGTCGACGCGGATTTCGGAACATTCACCTACAGTGGCATGGTGTCCACCCGCATGGCGCCCCGGCAGGAGGTGGTCCTGCACGGCGACAAGGGGGTGCTGCGTCTGACCTGCCCCTTCAACGCGGGCGTCTACGACCAGGCCGAATTGCACCTTGAAACGACGGTCGGCACGCGGTCGGTGGAGCGGTTTCCGAACGTGAATCACTACGTTCTGCAGGTCGAAGCCTTCTGCCGCAGCGTTTCGGAGGGGGCGGATTATCCCTGTCCTCTGGAATTCAGCAGGGGCACGCAGCGGATGATCGACATGGTCTACGACGCGGGCAAGCGGTGATCAGTTCAGCCGGGCACGCAGCACGCGGACCATGTTGTCGCCCATGACCTTGGCGATCTGATCCTCGCCAAGCCCCTCGGCCAGAAGGGCATGGGTCAGCGCGGCCAGTTCGGAGGTATCGAAGGCGGTGGTGACGGAGCCGTCGAAATCCGATCCCAGCGCCACGTGGTCCTCGCCCAGAAGGTCGATGGCGGTTCGGACCATCCGTGCCACGCCCGCTGGATCGAAATCGCCGCAGGTGACCTCGTCCCAATAGCCCATCCCCACGACTCCCCCCGTGGCGGCGATCGCGCGCATCAGATCATCGGGAAAGTTGCGGGGCGTCTCGCAATGCGCGGTCACGCCGCTGTGGCTGACGATCAGGGGGATATCCGTCATGTCCAGCACCTCGCGCGCGACGGCAGGGCTTGAATGGGCGAGGTCAAGCACCAAGCCGCGCCCGGCGACCTCGCGCACCACGTCCCGCCCGAAGTCTGTCAGGCCCGCATCGCCCTGACCGTGCAACGACCCGCCGAGGGCATTGTCGAAAAAGTGGTGGAGACCGATGACCCGGTAACCCGCGCGTTCGAGCACGTTCAGATTGCCGAGGTCGCCCTCCAGCGCATGTGCGCCCTCGATGCCGAGGAGCCCTCCGACCACCTTGTCGCCCGCTGCCCGGTCCTCAAGCAGCCTGTCCAGATCCGCGCGGGTCCGCAGGATCCGGAACTGGCCGGGCACCGCCTCTGCGACCGCCTCCAGCTTTTCCGCCTGGTACAGCGCCCGTTGCAGCAGGCTTTGCCACGTGCGGGGCGGCCAGAGCTGGCCGATCGCCAGGGCGGTCACGTTGTCGAAGGTTTCGGCCGAATTTTCCTCGTAGTTCTGGCCGGCCGGCGACTTCGTGACCGCGGTGAAGACCTGTATCGCCACGTTACCTTCGCGAAGGCGGGGCACGTCGACCTGCCCGTAGGTGCCACGCTCCGACAGGTCGCGGTTCCAAAGCAGCGGGTCCGCGTGAAGATCGCCGATGGTCAGGCCCGCGTGCAACGCCCGCGCCGCATCGGAAACGGGGTAGGGGTCGTGCGGCAGGACCGCGTTGCGCGACTTTTCCACGTAGGCCGGGGCGAAGGCGAAAAAGCCGACCAGCGCAACCACCACGAGGGCCAGAACGGCGGCAAGAAGTCGCTTGATGATACGCATGGGGTCTCCTTCGGCAGATGTCGTGCCTACCCTAGCAGGCCTGCAGAACAGTCAAAGGGGTGACGTTGCGCCGCGCGGTGCTATCTTGCCCATGGACAAGGAGGACTGGACATGGCCGGAGGATGGGCGCGCGACGGCGCGGTATCGGAACAGATCGAAGCGTCGATCAGCGACGAGTTGGCGCGGCTCAAGGCACGCAGGCAGCCGACGGGTGAAAGCCTGACCTACTGTGCGGAATGCGAGGAGGAAATTCCCGAGCGCAGGCGCGAGGCGCTGCCGGGCGTCAAGCTTTGCGTGGACTGTGCTCAGGAGCGGGCGGCACAGGTGCAGACGCGGGGCGGGATAAATCGACGGGGATCGAAGGATTCGCAGCTGAAATGACGGCGGGCTGCCGCCGTCCGCGCAGCCAGCGCCACATCGGGACGACGTCCAGCGCGGCGACGTAGAAGCCCGCGGGCAGCATCCAGAGGCCGAGGAAGGGCAGGATGCTGAACACCCCGCCGATCATCAGCAGTATTCCCAGAAACAGGCGCATGCCGGGCGGCACATGAAGGCGCACCCAGATCAGCACCCGCAGAAGCCGCTTTCTGAAGTGAACCCGGTAAAGTTCTCTGATGTAACGGTTCATGCCCATTTGCGCCCTGTTTGCTGCCCGGCCCAACACCGTGGGCCGGCCTGCGGTTCTGCGGTGTCACCGTGACCGGCGACTTTTGGCCTAGCGGGTCGGCCCGGCTGCGCCGGCAACCAATCGCGGCGGTGACCTTCAGTCTTCCATCGCTTCCAGCTCGTCGATGAAGCCCGAGATCATGCTGAGGCCCTTGTCCCAGAAAGCGGGATCCGACGCGTCGAGGCCAAACGGCGCCAGAAGCTCCTTGTGGTGCTTTGAACCGCCCGCCTTGAGCATGTCGAAGTATTTTTCCTGAAAGCCGGGCTCGCCTTCCGTGTAGACGGCATAAAGCGCGTTCACCAGACCGTCGCCGAAGGCATAGGCGTAGACATAGAACGGCGAATGGACGAAGTGCGGGATGTAGGCCCAGAACGTCTCGTACCCTTCCATGAATTCGAAGGCCGGCCCCAGGCTTTCGGCCTGCACGCTCATCCACAGGTCGTTGATGTCCTCGGGGGTCAGTTCCCCCCGCGACGCGCGGCGTGCAGCTTGCATTCGAAATCGTAGAAGGCGATCTGCCGCACGACCGTGTTGATCATGTCCTCTACCTTGCCGGCCAGCAGCACCTTGCGTTCGGCATCGGTCTTTGCGCCGTCCAGCAGTTTGCGGAATGTCAGCATCTCGCCGAACACCGAGGCCGTTTCCGCCAGCGTCAGCGGGGTGGAGGACAGCATCTCGCCCTGACCGGCAGCGAGCACCTGGTGGACGCCGTGACCCAGTTCATGCGCCAGCGTCATCACGTCGCGCGGTTTGCCGAGGTAGTTCAACATGACGTAAGGGTGCACGTCGGTGACCGTCGGGTGGGCGAAAGCGCCGGGTGCCTTGCCCGGCTTCACGCCCGCATCGATCCAGCCCTTGCGGAAGAACGGCTCGGCCAGTTCACCCATGCGGGGATCGAACGCGTTGTAGGCGTCCATCACGGTCTTTTCCGCCTGGGCCCAGTCCACGATCCGGGGATCGTCCATGGGCAGCGGGGCGTTGCGATCCCAGACCTGCATCTTGTCGAGGCCAAGCCACTTGCGCTTGAGCTCGTAGTAGCGATGGCTGAGACGCGGGTAGGCTTCGACCACCGCGTTCCGCAACGCCTCGACCACTTCGGGTTCGACGTGGTTGGCAAGGTGACGGGCGGTCTGGGCGGTCTCCATCCCGCGCCAGCGGTCGATGACTTCCTTTTCCTTGGCCTGAGTATTGTGCACGCGGGCGAATGTCTTGATCCGGGCGGTGAACACCTCGGCCAGCGCCCGCGCCGCCGCCTCGCGGGTCTCGCGGTCGGGGTCGGTCAGAAGATTCAGCGTCCCTTCGATCCCCAGCACCTCGCCCTGCACCTCGAATTCGAGGCTGGCGATGGTTTCATCGAATATCCGCTCCCAGGCGTCGCCGACGACGCCCAGATCGTGCAGGAAGCGTTCCAGTTCGTCCGACAGCTGATAGGGCTTCATCGCCCGGATCCGGTCGAACACCGGCTTGTAGCGCGCCAGCTCGGCGTTCTGGTCCAGCAGCTTGTCCAGATGGTCGTCCGGCAGCTTGTTCAGTTCCAGCGTGAAAAAGACCAGCGGCGTCGTGAAATTCGTGATCTTTTCCTGCAGGTCGGACATGAACTTGGCCCGGCCCGCGTCGGTGGTCAGCTGGTAGTAGCGCAGCCCGGCAAAGGACATGATCCGCCCGGCGACCTGATTGATCTTCTCGTTGCGCAGGATGCAGTCCAGCAGACCCGCGGCGTCCAGATCCGCCAGCTTGCCCTCGTAGTCGGCCGCGAAACTCGCGCAGGCTTCCTCCAGCCAGTCGAGGTCACGCTTGAGCTCCGGCGCATCCTCGCCGGTGTAGAGGTCGCTCAGGTCCCATTCCGGCAGGTCTCCCAGGTTCTTGTTGCCGCTGGTGGCATTGGCGTCACGGACGGGATGGGGAAGCTGGAACATGGCGGACCTTTCTTGTGTATCAAGGGACATCTAGGTCCCGTCGCGCCGTGGCGCAAGGTGCAGCGGTCGCGGCGTCAATCCGCGTTTTCGCGCGCCACATGGCCCCTGTCGGCCAGGTGGCGGGCGACGAGCAGGCAGGCGATGGCCCAAGCCGCCCCGACCAGCCAGCCCGCCAGCACGTCCGTCGGCCAGTGAACGCCAAGGTAGACGCGGCTGACGCCCACCACGACGGTCACCAGCATTGCCACGCTCAGGACGTAGACTTTCAGGCGCCTCTGCGGCAGCACCCGCGCGATCAGCGCGCCAAGCGTCAGATAGACCACCGCCGCCATCATCGAATGCCCGGAGGGAAAGCTGGCGGTATAGACCATCGATCCGTGCGGCACGAGATCGGGTCGCGCCCGGTCGAACAGCTGCTTGAACACGGTCGAGAAAACGATCCCGCCGCCGGTCGCGGCAAAGACGTAGAGCATGGTGCCGTAGCTCCTGAGGATGGCGAAGAAGCCCGCCGCCACGCAGGTGGCGAGGCTCAGCACGGCGACACCTCCGAGCGCAGTCATGTCGCGGCCGATCTCCTCCAGATAGGGCGGGCCGATCGGATCGGTCAGGTCACCGGGCGTCCGCAGAAGCAGGAGGAGCGACCTGTCGATGCTCTGGGTGCCCCCTTCGACAACCTCGCCCGCCAGTTCGGCAAAGCCCCAGATCGCCGCGATTGCCGCCGCGGTGAACAGCAGGGTGCCCAGTTCCGCGTTCCGGCGGACCCAGAGGGTGAGGTCGATCAGCCTGCGCCGCAGCCGCGCGGGGGTCGAGGAGGTTTCGGGGGTCTCATCCATATTGGCGCAGCATCTCGTTCAGGTCGTCCAGTGTGTTCGCTTCCTGCAGGGGCTTGTCCTTGCGCCAGCGCTTCATGCGTGGAAACCGCAGGGCCACGCCGGATTTGTGCCTTGGGCTGGGTTGGATGCCTTCAAAGGCGATCTCGAAAACGTGGTGCGGGGTGACGCGGCGCACCGGGCCGAACCGTTCCAGCGTGTTCTTGCGGACCCAGGCGGTGATCTGGCGAAACTCGGCGTCCGTCAGGCCCGAATAGGCCTTGGTGAAAGGCACGAGGTCATTGCCGTTCCAGACGGCAAAGGTGAAATCGGTGAACAGGTTTGCGCGGCGGCCGGATCCCGACTGCGCATAGATCATGACCGCGTCGATGGTCAGCGGGTCCAGCTTCCACTTCCACCAGTCGCCCTTCTTGCGTCCGGCGAGGTAGGGGCTTTCCGCCCGTTTCAGCATCAGTCCCTCGGCCTGAGCCTCCCGCGCGGTGGCGCGGCGTTCCGCCAGTTCCTGCCAGGTGTCGAAGGGGATCTGCGGGGACAGGCGAATGGGCGCATCCGGCGGCAGGTCGGCGCAGGCGTCTTCCAGCATCCTGCGACGCTCCGCGAAAGGCCGGTGGCGTATGTCCTCGCCCTGCCATTCCAGCAGGTCATAGGCATGCAGGACCACGGGCGCCTCGCGCAGCAGCTTCTTCGGCACGGTCTTGCGGCCGATCCGGGCCTGGAGCGCATTGAAGGTCGAGGGCGCATCACTGTCGGGAAGCCAGACCAGCAATTCCCCGTCCAGCACCGTGCCGGAGGGCAGGTGATCGATCGCGCGGGCGAGTTCCGGAAACCGGTCGGTCATCAATTCCTCGCCCCGTGACCAGACATAGTAGTCGCCGTCGCGCAGGATGAGCTGGCCGCGAATGCCGTCCCACTTCCACTCCGCGCGCCATGGGGCCGGCTCGCCCAAGGTTTCGGGGCCGTCCTCCAGCGCATAGGCGAGGTAGAAAGGGTAGGGGCGGGACGCGTCGGCAGAGGCGTCCTCCGCCTCGATCAACGCATGCCACGTGGTGTCATCAGGGTGCCAGTTGCCCATCAGCCGGTGGGCCAGTTCCGTCTCGGGCTTGTCCGTCGCCTGGGCCAGCGCACGGGTCATGAGCTTCTGACTGACCCCGACCCGGAACCCCCCGGTGATGAGCTTGTTGAACAGGAACCGCTCCGTCCCCCCGAGAGCCTGCCAGGCTGACATGACGAACGCCTTGCGCTCCGCCTCCTCCAGCTGCGCGAGGGAGCGCAACTCGGTGATCCAGTGCGTCAGCGAACGATCCTCGGTCGACCGGTTGGGCGGCAGCACCAGCGCGATGGTCTCGGCGAGGTCGCCGACGATGGCGTAGCTGTCCTCGAAAAGCCATAGGGGGATCTCCGCGACCTCGGCCGCCCATTCCCGAAGCCGCGTGGTGGTGACCGCACGCTTGGGCCGGCGACCCGAGAAAAGCGCCACGGTCCACAGCCGGTCCTCGTCCGATGCCACGCTGAAATACTCAGCCAGCGCGGTAACCTTCACCGTGATCTTGGTGCTTTGGTCGATGGTGTTGAAGAGGGCCGCAAAGCGCTTCATTCGCCGTCTCCCGACTCAAGGCTCTCGCCTTCGAATTCCGTCGGGACGACCTGCGCGCGCCATCCGCTATCGTTAAGGTATCGCGTGAATATATCGGTGTAACCGTGCGTTAAATATATGTTTTCTGCTTCGGTTTCGTTGATCGCGGTCAGCAGTCCCAGCCAGTCTGCATGGTCCGAGATGACGAAGCCGCGATCACCCGCCCGCCGTCTGCGGACCCCGCGCAGCGCCATCCACCCCGAGGCGAATGCGGTCTCCTGCGGTCCGAAGCGGCGTGCCCATTTGCTGCCAAGGGCGGAGGGCGGCGATATCACGATGGCACCGGAATAGGCCTTGGGGTCGATCTCCGCCGTCGCGTGCGTGGTGTCGGGCAGGGTCATGCCCTGGTCGCGGAGAACGGCATTCGTCGCCTCGACCGCCCCGTGTGTCAGGATGGGCCCGATGTCGGGGTCGAGCATCGACAGCAGTCTTTGCGCCTTGCCCAGGGCATAGGCCCCGAGAAACGCCGTCTTGCCGGCGGCGGCGCAGGCCGACCACCAGCCGTTGATCTCGGCCGCGACGACGTCTTGCGGTGCCCAGCGGAACACCGGCAGGCCAAAGGTGCTTTCGGTGATGAAATGGTGGCACCTGACCGGGGAGAAGGGTTCGGAGAAACCGTCGTCGATCACCTTGTAGTCGCCGGAGACGACCCAGACCTCTCCACCGACCGCCACCCTGATCTGCGCGGAACCGGGCACATGTCCGGCGGGATGGAAGGACACGTCGGCACCGCCGATCCTGCGCACCTCCTCAAAGGCGATACCCTCGGCGGTGATGTCACCCAGCCTGTGGCGCATCACGGGCAGGGCTGCATGGGTGGCGAGGTAACGCCCCATGCCGCCGCGCGCGTGATCGGCGTGCCCATGCGTGATGAGCGCCCTGTCCACCGGCCGCCAGGGGTCGATGTAGAAATCTCCTGCCGGGCAATAGATGCCCTTTTCGGTGAAGGTGAGGACCGGGTCGCGTGCCATGTCCGCCTATGTAGGCGTGCGGTCGGGCTTAGCGAGTCACCGTGCCGAGAAACAGCTTTTCCATGCCGTCCATGATGGCGCTGCGCTGGTCATCGGTGCCCATCAGCACCTCGTGCTCGGCGCCTTCGACCATTTCCAGCCGCCCGCCTTTCCAGTTTTCCATCCGGGCATGGACATGAGCGGTGTTGACGATGCGTTCATTGTTGCCCAGCCATGTCACGGCGGGCAGGCTGGGGGCCGCGCGGCCGGCCAGATGCTGGGTCTCTGCCAGCGCTTCGCGCAGCCAGACATAGGTCGGACCTCCCAGCGAAAGCTCCGGATGTGCGCGCAACTGGTCGCGCATCATGTCGTACATCTGCTGATCCGGCGTCAGCATGTTGTCCTCGAAAGGCGCCGACAGCACGTAGGGGTCGCGCGCCGTGCCGGGCGGCAGATCGAGCCCGCGACCGATCCGTGGCATGTTGCGGGCAAGCACCCCTGCAAGGAAGCGAAGCTGCGGCTTGATGTAGATGCCCCACATCGGGCCGGTAAAGGCCGCCGCCTGCACGCCCAGCCCTTCCATCACCGCCCGCAGGCCGATGCAGCCGCCCATCGAATGGGCAAGCAGGAAATACGGCCGGGGCAGGCCCAGTTCCCGCGCGGCGCGCATCATCGCCGACACGTCTTTCTGATAGTCCTGAAAGGCATCCACGTGACCCACCAGCGGATCCTCGGCCAGCCTGTCGGCCAGCCCCTGGCCGCGCCAGTCTATCGTCATGGTGGCTAGGCCGCGTGCGGCGAGCTCGCTGGCCGTCACGCCGTATTTCTCGATGTATTCGGTGCGGCCCGGGAACAGCAGCACCGTCCCCTTGGCGCGATCCAGTGGCCAGGAACCCACCCTGATCCGCTTGCCATCGGAAGTGGTGGCCCAATGGGCCTGACCGCTGTCAGGCCCCGGCATCACATCCGTGAAAAGGGGGGCGGGCTCCAGCTGCATCAGGCCAGAACGGAGGCCAGCTTCATCGCCATGCCCATGTCGCCGTCAACGCCCAGCTTGCCGGACATGAAGGCGGCGGTCGGGTTCGTGTCACCATCGAGAATCGACTGGAAAGTATCGGCATCTGCACTCAGCGTGACGTCGGCGGGCTCGTCGCCCGCCCGCGCGCCGGAACTGTCCATCATGATCGACCCTTCGCCCGTGATGTCGAATTTCGCGGTTCCGTCGAAGTCCGCCGTGGACAGTTTCTCGTTCAGGATGACAACCGCCTGGTTCACAATATCGCTCATTTGGGGCCCTTTTTGGCAAATCGGCTCCGTCACGTCTGGAATTGCGGCGGCAGCCTGTTACATTCACCTTTGTTATGCGTATGTTCACCGTCAACCTCAAACATCACCTTGCGGCACTTGGCGCCTCAGTGTTGCTCAGCGGCATGGTGATGGCGGAAACCGTGCCCCCCGAACTCATGGAACGGCTGCGTACCGCCCCCGAACAGGAAGCCCCCCGCATCGCGCGCGAGGTGGAAACCATCTGGGGCAGGTCGGGGTCGGCTGCGATGGATCTGCTGCTCAAGCGGGGGCGCGACGCGATGGAGGAAGAGGATTACCTTCACGCGATCGAACACTTTACCGCGCTGACGGATCACGCCCCCGAATTCGCCGAAGGCTACCACGCACGGGCCGAGGCGTTCTTCCGGTCGGGCCGGTATGGCATGGCGTTGGCAGACCTTGAAACGGCCTTGGCGCTGAACCCCGAAAACTACGAGGCGATCTTCGGCCTGGGCGTCATGATCCAGGAATTCGGTGATCCGGGCCGCGCCGCCGAACTCTACCGCCGTGTCCTTGCCATTTACCCCCACCATCCCCACGCCGGCGAGGCGCTGACGCGGCTGCGCCGTGACGGGATCGGGCGCGAACTCTGATCGGAGATTTCTGTGGCGACCGACTCGCGGATCGTGGCCGTTCTGGGCCCGACCAATACCGGCAAGACGACTTATGCCATCGAGCGGATGCTGGCCCATCGCACGGGTGTCATCGGGTTGCCGCTGCGCCTGCTGGCGCGAGAGGTTTACGATCGCATCGTCGCGTTGCGCGGCCCGTCCGTGGTCGCGCTGGTCACGGGCGAAGAACGCATCGTACCCCCGCGCACCCAGTATTGGGTCTGTACGGTAGAGGCCATGCCCGAGGGCATGGGGGCTGACTTCGCCGCGGTGGATGAGATCCAGCTTTGCGCCGATCCGGAGCGGGGGCATGTCTTTACCGACCGGCTGTTGCGGATGAGGGGCCTGCACGAAACGCTGTTCATGGGGTCGGACACGATGCGCGGGACCATCGCGGCGCTTGTCCCCAAGGTGCAGTTCATGCGGCGCGAGCGGATGTCCGAATTGGTCTATTCCGGTCAGAAAAAGATAAGCCGCATGCGCCCGAGAAGCGCCATTGTCGGATTTTCGGTTGAGAATGTATATGCGATTGCCGAGCTGATCCGCCGCCAGAAGGGTGGTGCGGCGGTCGTGATGGGCGCGCTTTCCCCGCGGACGCGCAACGCCCAGGTCGAGATGTACCAGAATGGCGAGGTTGATTTCCTGGTGGCGACCGACGCCATCGGCATGGGCCTGAACCTGGATGTCGACCATATCGCGTTTTCCAGCCTGACGAAGTTCGACGGCCGCCGGATGCGTCAACTGGCCCCGAACGAGCTGGCGCAGATCGCGGGCCGCGCGGGCCGCGGGTTCAAGTCGGGCACCTTCGGCACGACCGGGGATGCGCCGGCCCTCGACGACGGCGTCGCGCGTGCCATCATGGACCACCAGTTCACGCCGCTGAGCAAGATCAACTGGCGCAATCACGCGCTGCAGTTCGGCTCGATCGACCGGCTCATCGAGACGCTCGAGGCGAAACCGGAGGAAGAACGGCTTGTCCGGGCGCGGGAGGCCGACGACCTGCGCGCGCTCAAGGCGCTTGGGCAGGTGGACGAAGTCTTTGCGCGATGCACCGACGGTCCTTCCGTCCGCTTGCTGTGGGATGTCTGCCGCATCCCCGATTTCCGCGGGATAAGCCACGCGGAGCACGCGGACCTTCTGGAGCGGATCTTCTGCGACCTGCATCAGGTGGGGCGCATCCCCGAAGACTGGCTCGCGCGACAAATCAAGCGCATAGATCGAACCGATGGGGACATTGATGCGTTGTCGAAACGACTGGCCTTCATCCGGACGTGGACCTATGTCGCGCAGCGCAAGGGGTGGACGGGGGACGAAAGCCATTGGCGCGGGGCGACCCGTGTCGTAGAAGACCGACTGTCGGACGCATTGCACGAGCGCCTGACCCAGAGATTTGTAGACCGGCGCACATCCGTGCTCTTGCGCCGGCTAGGACAGAAGGAAGCCATGGTGGCCGAAGTAAACGAGACCGGTGAAGTCACCGTCGAAGGTGAATACGTGGGCAAGCTGGACGGTTTCCGTTTCCGCGCCGACAAGGGCGCGGGTGGCGCCGAGGAAAAGACGATCAAGTCTGCCGCCCTGCAGGCACTGGCGCCGCAGTTCCACCTGCGCGCGGATCGTTTCTACAACGCCCCCGACACCGAGATCGACTTTACCGAGCAGGGGGGCCTCATGTGGGGCTCCGCCGCGGTGGGCAAGCTGGTGGCGGGCAGCGATCCCCTCAAGCCGCAAGTCGACGTCTTCGTGGACGACGTTGCCGGGCCGGAGGTCGCCCAGAAGGTGCAGCGCAGGCTCCAGCACTTCATCGATCGCAAGATCGCTGCGCTGTTCGAGCCGCTGATCGGTCTGTCCAAGGATGAAAGCCTGACGGGCCTCGCACGCGGCTTTGCGTTCCAACTGGTTGAAAACCTCGGGATCCTGCCGCGCGCGGCCGTGGCCGACGACGTCAAAGCGCTGGATCAGGATGCGCGCGGGGCGCTGCGCAAGCACGGTATCCGTTTCGGCCAGTTCACGATCTTCATGCCCCTTCTTTTGAAGCCGGCGCCGACCCGGTTGCGACTGGTGCTCTGGTCCCTGTCGAAGGGCCTGAACGAGTTTCCGGAATCGCCGCCGCCGGGGCTGGTCACGATCCCGGTCGAGGCCGACGCGCCCCAGGGCGCGGACACCATGTCGGGCTACCGCAACGCAGGCACCCGCGCGATCCGCATCGACATGCTCGAACGGCTGGCCGACATGCTGCGTGCCGAGTACTCACGCGGCGGTTTCGAAGCCAAGGCTGACATGCTGTCGATCACGGGGATGACGCTCGAACAGTTCGCCGACCTGATGCAGGGCCTTGGCTACAAGGCCGAGAAGGGGGAGCGCGAGAAGGTCAAGCCGGTGGACACCACGACCCCCAAGGATGGCACGCACAAGGTCATGGACGAGACTGCGGACACCGAGGTGCCCGAGAAAACGGACCTCGACACCGCGGCGGACGACGCGCCGGATAAGCCGGTCATGGACGTGGCCGCCGAAGAACCGGCGGGCGGCATCATCGACGCGCCCGCGCCGGCGACACCCGATGACACGCCGGGTGCGATATCGGAGATGTCCGACGATGGCGTCGCGCCCGTCGCGGAAGAGCCTGCCGAGACACCGCTGGAGGACGATCGCATTCCCGACGTGCCGGCAGAGGAGACCCCGCAGGGCACCGCGCCCGACGCGGAGGTCGCAGGCCCCGAAACGGAGGTGTTCTATACCTTCACCTGGGGCCGCGGCGGCCGCGCGGCGAACACGCAGCGCCGCCATGGCGCCGGCGACAAGCCGAAGGGGCGGGGCAAACCCCGGAAGGGCGGCCCTCGCGGTAACAAGCCGGACCGGGGCGGCAAGGCCCAGAACTTTTCCGCGCGTCCTCCCCGCAAGGAAAAGCAGATCGATCCCGACAACCCCTTTGCGGCCGCCCTGATGGGGCTGAAGGACAACAAATAGGTGAACGGCGCCGCGCCCAAGCTTCGCATCGACAAATGGCTGTGGCACGCGCGCTTTTTCAAGACACGATCCCTTGCGGCGACCCGCGTGGGCGACGGCGCGGTGCGCATCAACGGCACGGCGGCCAGGAAACGTGCGAGCATGGTGGGGCCCGGCGACGTGCTGACCTTTTCGGTGGGCGACCGGGTAAGGGTCATCCGGATCGAAGCGCTGGGAACCCGTCGCGGCCCGGCGCCGGAGGCAGAGGCGCTCTATACCGACCTGTCCCCGCCAGCCGCCGAGATCAGGGACAGAATGCCCGAAAATCCGTCCTACGACGGAAAAGGTCGTCCGACCAAGAAGGACCGGCGCAAGCTTGATCTTTCTAAGTCCCGGCACCTTGAATGATCCCGGATGCTGATTTACTCAGACCCACAGCGACCCTGACAGAGATCCCCGCATGACCTACATCGTGAACGACTCCTGCATTGCCTGCAAATACACCGACTGTGTCGAGGTATGCCCGGTGGACTGTTTCTACGAGGGTGAGAACATGCTGGTGATCCACCCCGACGAATGCATTGATTGCGGCGTCTGCGAACCGGAATGTCCTGCCGACGCGATCCGTCCGGATACCGAGCCGGACATGGAAAAGTGGGTCGAGTTTAACCGAAAGTATTCAGAGCTTTGGCCGGTGATCATCACCAAGAAGGATCCGTTGCCTGAAGCCGAGGAACGCGATGGCGAGAGCGGCAAGCTGGAGAAGTACTTTTCGGAAAGACCGGGCGAGGGCGGGTGATTCGCTCCGTTTCTTCATGCTTTACACGAAGAAACCCGCGTAACTATCTGAGCTTGTTGGACTGATTGCCCCTTTACCCAGGGTCATCTTTCGGATGCCCCAATTTTGTGCTATGATACGGCAACGCTGAAAACGACGGTCAACTCTTTGGATGCGGACGCACGATCATTCTGCCGCCATCAGGGGTTCAAAGCAGTACATCACCATCAAGCGCAGCCGGATGCGGACAGATGCCGCCGCATCGCGATTGCGCTTTTGACCGTCGGAACAGCACCAAGATCAACAGCGGGTGAACCCCGCGCTTCAGGAGCCGCCAAATGACAAAATCGAAAAAGCACGATTTCCGCCCGAACGAGTTCGTCGTCTACCCCGCCCATGGCGTGGGACAGATCATCTCGATCGAAGAGCAGGAAGTCGCCGGCATCGCGCTGGAGCTGTTCGTGATTTCCTTTGAAAAGGACAAGATGACCCTGCGGGTGCCGACCCACAAGGCGTCCGAGATCGGGATGCGCGCCCTGTCGTCGCCCGATGTCATCAGCCACGCCATGAAGACGCTCAAGGGCAAGGCAAAGGTCAAGCGTGCCATGTGGTCTCGCCGTGCGCAGGAATACGAGCAGAAGATCAATTCCGGCGACCTGATCGCGATCGCCGAAGTCGTCCGCGACCTGCACCGCACCGACGATCAGCGCGAGCAGAGCTATTCCGAACGCCAGCTCTACGAGGCTGCGCTCGAACGCCTGACCCGCGAAGTGGCCGCTGTCAGCGGCGGTGACGAGAACGCGGCGGCAAAGCAGGTCGGCGACGTTCTGGACAGCCGCGTCGCGGCCTGATCCTTCCTGACATTCAGTGATTGCGCCGCGTTCCTGCCGGGAACGCGGCGTTTTCGCATGTCAGGACAGTGTCGCGGCGGTGATCGCCGTCAGGACCGTGATTTCCACCACCTGCTGCGTGGCACCGAGGACGTCGCCGGTCTGGCCGCCGATCTTTGCCTGTGCGAGCGCGCCGCTGGCAAGGGTCACGGCAAGGCTCGCCCCGATGACGCACACCCAGGCGCCGGTGAAAAGGGCCGCGACCGCGCCAAGGATCAGCGCGCCGACCATCGCCAACCGGGGCGGCGTGCCCGTCTGCCGCGAAAGGCCGCCGGACCGGGCATGAGGCAGACGATACATGATCCAGACCATGCAGCCGCGCGACACCATCGCCGCCGGGATCAGGCCCGCCGCGAGCGTTCCGGCGCCGATCAATGTCGCGATGAGTTGCCAGCGCAGGAGCAGGCCAAGCGTCAGGGCGATCACGCCGTAGGTCCCGATCTGGCTGTCCTTCATGATTTCCAGCCGCCGCTCCCGCGTCCAGCCGCCCCAGAAACCGTCCGCACAGTCCGCCAGCCCGTCCTCGTGCATCGCCCCGGTCAGCAGCACCATGACCCCGAGCCCGAAAATGGCGGACACCCCGGGCGCAAGCCCGACGCCCGTGGCAAGCGCGGCCGCGGCCACCCCTGCACCGCCGATCACCAAGCCTACCAGCGGATAGGCCCAGGCGGCGCGGGCGGGCGCACGTCCGGACAGCGATGCAAAGGCAGATGCCGGCAGCGGCAGGCGGGTCAACAACCCCAGTGCGATGACCACGTCACCGGGCCGGTAGGCCTGCCACGGGCCGGATATGTCGCTTCTGTCCACCATTCCGCCCTTTGCGCCCTTTCCAGCCCCTGGCGCTGTCGCTAGACAGGGCCAGCACCGAAATCAAGCCGAGCATGCCCATGACCCAGCCATTTGCAAGCCTCACCGCCTTTCGCGGCCTTCTCGCGGACATGCCAGGGATGGATCGGCAGGCAGCCGACGATGCCGCGTCGCACAACGGGCAACTGACCAAGCCTCCCGCGTCGTTGGGCCGGCTGGAGGAACTCGCCATCTGGTATCGGGGCTGGCGTGGCGGGCAGCGGGCCGAGATCACGGCCCCGCAGGTGATCGTCTTTGCGGGCAACCACGGCGTCGCCTCCCGCGGGGTCTCCGCCTTTCCGGCAGAGGTCACGGGCCAGATGGTCATGAATTTTCAGGCGGGCGGTGCCGCGGTCAACCAGTTGGCCCGCAATGCCGGGGCGGCCATGACGGTCGTTCCGCTGGACCTCGACCGTCCCACCGCGGATTTCACGCAAGAGCCCGCCCTGAGCGAAGAAGATCTGTGCGCCGCCCTGACCGCCGGCTGGCAGGCAGTCGACGCCGCCGCCGACCTGCTGGTCGTGGGCGAGATGGGTATCGCGAACACCACCAGCGCCGCCGCCATCGCCTGTGCCCTGCTGGGGGGCGACGCGGCGGACTGGACCGGGCGCGGCACGGGCGTCGATGACGCGGCACTGGCGCTCAAGACAGAGGTGGTGCGCGAGGGTGTGGCGCGGCACGGCGGGCAGGGCGACGGTCTCGAGACATTGCGCAGGCTGGGGGGCCGTGAACTGGCCGGCATGGCCGGGGCGATGGCACGGGCACGCAGCCTGCGGATCCCGGTCATTCTGGATGGGTTCATCTGCTGCGCCGCCGCGCTGTGCCTGCAGAAAACCGAAGGCGGCGCGCTCGATCATGCCGTCGCGGGGCACCTGAGCACCGAGAACGGCCACGCCCGCCTGCTGGAGGCGATGGGCAAGACACCGCTGTTGCAGCTGGGTCTGCGCTTGGGTGAAGCTTCCGGCGCGACCCTTGCGATCCCGGTGCTCAAGGGCGCGCTGGCCTGCCACGCGGGCATGGCCACCTTTGCGCAAGCCGGCGTCAGCGACGGCTGAGGGTGCGGCGGCTCAGGCCCGCTTCTTTTCCTCGTCCTCGTCACCGCGGTTGAGAAACGCGGTCTCGAGATCCTTCTGCAATTCCTTCGCACGCGCCACATAGGCCTTGTTCTGCGAGGGGTCGACGTCGGGCCGCCAGAGCGCGGCCAGCTCCCGCACCGACTTGCGGTCATGGGCGTAGAACATCCGCTGGGCTTCGGCAGCCTCGTATTCCGACAGCCCGAGGTTCTCCAGCACATAGCGCCCCGCACGCAGCGAACTGTCGAACATCTCGCGCACGATGTCGTTCGCCCCCGCCTGGAACTGGCGGTACACGTCCGTGCGGTCGTGGGCGCGCGCCACGATGTGCAGGTCCGGGCGCTCCTTGCGGGCGTAGGTGATCAGCTGAAGCGCCGACTTCTGATCGTCCAGCGCCACCACCAGTACGCTTGCGTCCCGCAGGCCGGCCTTGCGCAGGATGTCCGGGCGCGTGGGGTCGCCAAGGAACGCCTTGAACCCGAAGCGGCGCATGACCGCGATGGTGTCGGGGTTGTGATCCAGCACCACCGTCTGAAAGCCGCTGGCCTGCACCAGCCTGTTCACGATCTGGCCGAAGCGCCCGATTCCCGCGATGATGACGGGCCCGGATTCGTCGATCTCGTCTGGCGTGAGCGGCCCGTGTTTTTCGTCCATGCGGCGGCTGATCCGGTCGTACAGGATGAAAAGAAGCGGCGTGATCAGCATCGACAGCGCAATCACCAGCAGGAGCGTTTCGGCGATGTCGTCCGGCATTACCCCTGTCGCCACCGAAAAGCTGACAAGCACGAAGCCGAATTCCCCCGCCTGTGCAAGGCTCAGCGCGAAAAGCCACTGGTCCCGCCCCTTGAGCCGGAACAACCGGCCCAGCACTCCCAGGATCGCGCCCTTTACCACGATCACGAGCACCGCCATGCCCACCAGCAGGATCGGGCGGCTGAACAGCAATTCAAAGTTGATCCCGGCCCCCACGGTCACGAAGAACAGTCCCAGCAGCAGACCCTTGAAGGGCTCGAGGTCGGTCTCCAGCTCGTGGCGGAACTCGGACGATGCCAGCACCACCCCGGCGAGGAAGGCCCCCAGCGCGGGGGACAGGCCCACGAGCATCATCAGGAACGAGATTCCGACCACGATCAGCAGCGCCAGCGCCGTGTACATTTCGCGCAGGTTGGCCGAGTGGATGAAACGGAACACCGGCCGGGTAAAGAACACGCCGACGATGATGATGGACAGGACCGCGCCGATCGTCACGAGGGTGACGCCCCAGCCCGGCAGGCTCTGAACGAAGTCGAAGGCGGCGCTGGCCGCCGCCGGGCCGTGATCGCCAGCGTCCGCGCCGTGCGCCGCTTCGACCTGTTCCGCACTGAGCGAGATCGACCCGTCGGGCAGGATGCCGCCCATGTTGCCGGTGGCCAGCAGCGGCAGAAGGGCGAGGATCGGGATCACGGCGATGTCCTGCGTCAGGAGCACGGAAAATACGCTCCTGCCCCCGCTGGTCCTCATCAGGTTCTTTTCCGACAGTGTCTGCAGCACGATCGCGGTCGAGGACAGTGCCAGCGTCAGGCCCACCGCCAGCGACACGTTCCACGGCTGCCCATAGGCGATGGCCACGCCCATGAGGGCGGCGGTGGTCAGGATCACCTGCAACCCGCCGAGACCCAGCAGCCGGTGCCGCATGTCCCACAATGCCCGCGGTTCGAGCTCCAGTCCGATCAGGAACAGCATCATGACCACGCCGAATTCGGCGAAGTGCTGCACGTCCTTGGTCTCTGACCCGACAAGTCCCAGCACCGGCCCGATCAGGATTCCGGCAGCAAGGTATCCCAGCACCGAACCCAGCCCGAGCCGCGCGGCGAGGGGCACCGCGATCACGGCTGCGGCGAGGTAGATCGATGCCTGGAACAGGAAACCTTCCATTTCGGTCCTTTCGAACGGGTTCAGGTGGGCAGCGGCCCATCCTGTTTGAGCTGGTCCATCACGATCTGGCTGTGCACCCTCGAAACGGCCGGATGCGCCAGCAGCACCTCGTGAATCAGCCGGTTGAGGCTGGGTAAGTCCTCACAATAAACACGCAGCAGGTAATCCGCATCCCCCGTCATGGTCCAGACGCTGACAATCTCTGCCCGGCTGTCCATCAGGCGCGCAAAGCTTCGGGAATGGTCCGGACCGTGGGTGCCGAGGTGGACCTGAACGAAACCCTGTACGTTCAGCCCGAGGCGCACGGGATCCACGCGGGCGAAATATCCCTGTATGTAGCCTTCGGCCTCTAGCCTTTGCCGGCGGCGGCCGGCCTGGGATGGCGACAGGTTGAGCGCCTCGCCCAGCTGCTGCGCGGTCAGATGCGCGTCCCGTTGAAGGGCCGCAAGAAGGCGGGTGTCCATTTCATCGAGCATGCTGCGTGTTCCTCGCGCGTCTGCGCCCAGCTATGCGGAGTTCACGCGTCCATTTCCAGCGCGTTTCCTGCTTTCGGGGATCACGATCGCGTTGCCACGACAGATCGAGGTCATTGCGGTGCGCGCAAGCCGCGGGGATCGGAGTGGAAAGGATGGGGCGGGAAGGCCCTAGTCGCCATTTCCCGACGGTCGTCAGCCGCGCGGCATGGTCAGCACGACGGACCGGCCACCCTTGGTATAGCGCAGTTCGCTGTCGCCGATGGCGGAGACGCGACCGCCGTCGATCCGGTCACCCACGACCACCTTCTGGTAGCGGCCGTTGCTGAGCCGGACCAGCGCGCGCCGGTTGGATGGCTTGCCATAGACGCCGATCAGGTTCACCCGGCGCAGGTTGATGGCGTTCGACACCGTTGCCTGCTTGGCCACCGAGGTCTTGGAGGGAATGCTCGGCGCGACCGTGCGCGGTGCCGTGGTTGCCGCGCTCGCCACGCGGGTTTCCTCTGCGGGCTGGGCCCGCTCCGCGCGGCGCACGATACGGTCGAAATTGCGCGGACGCGTGTCCGGCCGCTGCGAGGCCGCGACCGCGAATCGGGTCGGATTCTCGAAGGCGGCGGGCTGCGCCGGGGTTTCCATCGCTTCGGCCACCGCTTCCGCCGTATCGGTCGGATCCACGGCGGGCGCCGCCGCCGCCGCGGCCTGCTCCTGCAGGGATTGCGGGCGCAGCGCGGGGCGGTACTGCGCCAGTTCGTCGAGGGTTAGGCCGTCGAACTGCGCGCGTTCGGCTGTTTCCACAAGGTCGCCCGGTCTGGTCCGGGGGCGGACGCCGGCGAGGATATCCAGTTCGGGCGTGGCTTCGGTCGCGGCGTCGGCGTCGCCCGTCTGAGGCTGGTAACGCGCCATGATGGCATCGGGCGGCATGACCTCGGGCCGGCCGAGATAGACCGTCACCCCCTCCGGGTTCACGGTGCCCGCCGCCGTCGGGATCACCAGCCCGTTCGGCCCGAAGGCAAAGCGCGTGCCCGCCGCGGCGGGATTCGGAATGTCGTCGAGCGCCGCGTCGGTGAGCATCTCCTCCACCGTCGGCAGGGCGATGGCATCTGCTGCCGTGCTGACGGGATCAATGCTGGTCAGGTACAGATCCTCTATCGCGACCTCGCCCGCAGGCTCCGGCGGCAGCACGGGCGCGCGCGGCCAGATGCCCGTCGCCGCGTATTTCGCCTCGAGCTCCGCCTCCGTCAGGTCCGTATCCGCCGCTGGCGCGGGGTCGCGCAAGGCGTCGAGCACCGCGCCATCCTCTTCGGTCAGGCCGCTGTCCAGTGCGGCGGTCTGCACCGGGTCTTCGGTTTCGGCAGCGGGTTCCTCCGGAACGGGGGTGTCCGGGGCTGCCGCGACTTCGGGCGTCGTGCGCGGCCCGAACAGCCGCGACAGGCTCAGGCCATCATCGAGAAAAACCGATGCCCATGCAGCGACCCCGGCAAGGAAGACCAGCAAGGCGGCGGTCAGGATCAGACCGAGGAAGCGCGGCTTGCCACCGACTTCGGTTCTCCGGGCGCCGAAAATCGTCATGCGCTCCGCTTCGGACACGGCGGCGCCTGCCGGTTGCGGCGCGGGGCGGGACGGCGGGCGCTTTCCGGCGTCGGACGTCGATTTCCGGCGGCGGCTGAGGAAACCCGTCTTGGCCGTCGCACTGGTGCCTGCCTGCGCGTCCAATGGGGCCGCGGGGCTGTCGAGCGACGAGCTGTCCGGGCGGACCACGGCGTCGTCTGTCGCGGCGCGTGCCGCGGCATGTGCCGCAACGGCGGCGGGTGCTGACGCGGCGGGCGGCGCGGCGACCTGCGGTTCACGGCGGGCGGGTGCCTTGCCCGGCGTGGCGGACGCGCGGCGGCTGGAAAAACCGGCGGCGGGTTCCGCCCGCAATGGCGGCAAGGGCGCTGCGATCGGCTTTTTCTCGATCCGATCGGCGCGCAACGGGGGCATGACCGGAATGTCTGCCCCGGGCGAGGTGTCCTGCGGCGTTTCCTTTCCGGTCGCGGGCAGGTCGCTGCCAGTCTCCTGATCCGGGGTCGTGACCACCGGGGGCGCGCCGATGGGGCGGGCCGCCGCGGCGGGGGCTGCAACTGGTGCCGCCGGGATCTTGACCGATACATCGTCAGCCGGTTCGGTCTGCTCGGCGGGCTTAGCGGGCCCGGCTTTCGGCGGCGATGAAATGGCCGGCTCGGTCCTTTCGGGTTTGGCTTTGTCAGCCGCGGTACCGGCGTCCTTCCGGGGCGACGTCTGCTTTGGCTCCGGAGCGGGCGCGGGCGATGTCATTTCCGGGGTGTCGGGCTTTGACGTCTCGGGCTTGGATGCGTCAGGCTTGGGCAGATCCGATGACGTGTCGGGCTTGGGATCGGTTTTCGCCACGGGTGCGGCCGGCGCAGCCTTGGCCGGTGCGACTACCTCCGCCTCTTGCGCCTCCGCCTTCGCGGCGTCCGCCGGAGGCTGCTCCGCTGATGTCGCGGGAGACATCCCGGCAGGTACAACCTCGCCTTTAGCGGTAGATGGAGCGGCAGGTGCGGCCTCGGCGGGCGTAGGCTCCTTCGCCTTCGCCGGCTTTTCGGGCGCCGTCGCCTTTTCGGGCTCCGCCGGCTTTTCGGGCACCGTTGCCTTTTCGGGTTCAGGCGTCGTGACGGGTTCGCGCTTTGCGACGGGTTCGGGCGTTTCGACGGGGGCGGGCGTGTCACCCTTCTCGGGCAGCGTGGCGGTGTCGGGGTCGGACGCAGCGACAGGTCCGTCCGGCACCTTGACGTCGCCGATCACCACCACGGCGATGCCATCGGCCTCCACCGTCTCGCCATCGTCCAGCAGCTGTTCCGCCGCCTCGGTCTGGCCGAAGAACGGCTCCCCGAGATAGGGATGCGTGCCGGGCACCGCGGCAAAGCTGACCGGGTGAAAACGATGCTCCACCGCGAATGCTTCGGCTTCGGCGAGGGTCTCGCGCGCGACGGCGGCGATATGGGTGCGGGGGCCGTCGAGGCTGATGTCGAAGGACAGGTCGTCCACCGGATAGGGCGTGGCCCCGTCCAGCGCGGCGCGGGCGGCCTCGCGGCGGGCGGCCTGATCCATGTCCGGGGTGTCGATGGTCAGGTACTTGATCTGCTCGTCCGGCAACAGCAGCTTGGTGCGCAGGCCGCCGGGTTCCAGCGCGGTGGCGGATTTCCGCAGGACGGCCAGATCGGCGTTCAGATCGTCCGAGTCCAGCGCGGCCTCGCCGACAATGCGCCATCCCCCCGCTGCGCGATGCAGCAGGCGAATCCCTTCAAAAGACAGCGAAAGTGCAAAATCAGGCTTCATCGTCACAACAATAACACATGGTTTCGGCGCTTTACAGGCGGCTTGCCGGTCAAGCCTAGGTCAGGGCAGGGTCCCGCGCAAGAAGCTCGGGGACGGCAGGGCGGATGGGCGCCACCGTCCCCGAAAGGGTCAGCCCACGGCCTTGCTGAGCGCCTGGTCGAGGTCCGCGATCAGGTCGTCCGCGTCCTCCGTCCCGATGGAGATTCGCACCACGTTGGGTCCGGCGCCGGCCGCGACCTGCTGTGCCTCGCTCAGCTGCCGGTGCGTGGTCGAAGCGGAGTGGATGACCAGCGACCGCGTATCGCCCAGGTTCGCGACATGGCTGAAGATCTCGAGTGACTCGACCAACTTGACGCAGGATTCGTAACCGCCCTTTACCTCGATCGTGAACAGCGCCCCGGCCCCCTTGGGGCAGACCTTGGCGACCCGGTCGTAGTAGGGCGACGATTCGAGCCCCGCGTAGGTCACCGCCTCGATCCGGTCGTCCTGCTCGAGCCACTTGGCGATCTTGCTGGCGTTCGCCACGTGCCGGTCCATGCGCAGCGACAGGGTTTCGATGCCCATCAGCGTGTAATGCGCGGCCTGCGGGTTCAGCGTCATGCCGAGATCGCGCAGCCCGATGGCGATGCCGTGGAAGGTGAAGGCCAGCGCGCCGAAGGTCTCGTGGAACTTGAGCCCGTGATAGGCGGGTTCGGGCTGGCTGAGAGAGGGGAACTTGTCGTTCGCGGACCAGTCGAACTTGCCTGAATCGATCACGCAGCCACCGGTCACGGTGCCGTTGCCGGTCAGGTACTTGGTCATGGAGTGAACCACCAGCGTGGCGCCATGTTCGATCGGACGGCACAGGTAGGGGGTGGCTGACGTGTTGTCGATGATCAGCGGCACGCCCGCTTCGTCCGCGATGTCGGCCACCGCGCGCACGTCCATGATATAGCCGCCGGGGTTGGCGATGGCCTCGCCAAAGATGGCGCGGGTATTGTCGTCGACCGCGGCGCGGACGGCATCGAGATCGTCGAAGTCCACGAACTTGCACTCCCAGCCGAAGCGCTTGATCGTCTGGCTGAACTGCGTGACCGTGCCGCCGTAGAGCCGCGTGGAAGCGATGATGTTCTTGCCCGGCCCCATGAGCGGGAACAGCGCCATGATCTGCGCGGCGTGGCCGGAGGAACAGCAGACCGCGCCAACGCCGCCTTCCAGCGTGGCCATGCGCTCCTGCAGGACCGCGACCGTGGGGTTGGTCAGGCGCGAGTAGATGAAGCCGACTTCCTGCAGATTGAAGAGAGCCGCGGCATGGTCCGCGTCGCGGAAGACATAGGCGGTGGTCTGGTAGATCGGCGTCTGGCGCGCGCCCGTGGCGGGGTCGGGGCGGGCGCCGGCATGGATTTGCAGCGTGTCGAAGCCGTAGGTGGGTTCGTCGGTCATGGTCTCTCTCCCAAGATGTTCGCGACATGGGTAAGCGATCGGACCTGACCGCACAAGGGAGCGGCGCCCCCCGGCTCCCCCCGGACGGTCAGCGAATCCAGAAGCCGTTCTTCTTGATCCGGTTGCGGATCGCCTGTTCCTTGCGCGGCAGATCGTTCTGGTCGAAAAGCGCGCGCACCTTGTGGCCCCGGCCCTGGTAGACGGTGCGCTTGACCGCCTCCGATCCCTTCAGAACCTTCTTGAGCCTGTTGGGCGCCGTGACCCGTTCCAGCACCTCGATGGCGCGGGTGCTTTCCCGGGCGTAGAGCAGGGGCAGCAGGCGATAGTGGCAGGTCACGCTGCCGTCGAGCAATCCCGGCGGCAGCGTGTCGCGCCCCCCGCCGAGGGCATGAATGACCAGTGGCAGGGCGACCTGATCGAGCCACGGATCGAAGCTTTGCGCGCAAAGGGCGACGGGAGGCGTGTCGCGGATCGCCAGCGCGTATTCGAGGAATTTTTCTCCGAAGACACGAGGACATCGGTAGAAGAAGAAACCGGCGTTGAAATAGAGATACCGCTGCCAGTATTCGTCCGGCTGGCTCAGATCCAGGCTGCTGTCGAAATCGAGCCCGAACTTGTCGTAGAGGCTTTGCCACAGGCCGGTGTAGCCGGGGCCGTAAAGCTGCGGAATGGGCCAGGTGCCCTCGCGCCTGAGCGAGGCGCTTGGCCGGTCGAAATCGAACGGCACCTGCCCAAGGTCGCCGGTGACCAGCGTATCGGTGTCGAAGAACACGAAAGGTTCGTCCGGCGGCAGGGCGGTCAGCATCTCGATCTTGTTGCCGTAGGGATAGCTGCTGCCGAAATGGCGCGTCTCGAAGGGTATGATCTCCGCCCCGAGATCGGCAAGCGCCGCGCGCACGTCGGTCTGCTGGATCCTCGGATCGCCCTTCCAGAGCGGGCCGGGCTGCGGTTCCATCACGAGGAGCCGCCCCGAGAAGCCGGGACTCATCTCGCGCAGCGACGCGGCAAAGATCAGCGCCTCGTAGGACAGCCGCCCGCCCTGGCCCACGACGGCAATGTTGTAGGTCTGCGCTTGCACGGGTTTGCGTGCCATTCTTCGACTGCCCCTGTGACCTGCCCGTTTTTCTTTGGTCCAGTATAGGAGCTTATGTATTGTTGAAAAAGACGGCATTTCGGCCGCAATCGGGGGATTTGAGCGATGTTGGATTTCTTTTTTGCCATTCTGGCGGCGGGTATCAACGGGGCGGACGCCGGTGGGCCAGGCAATGGCGGTGCCACCACGGCCGAAGTGGCCCCGGCCGTTGCACCGGTGTCGGCGCCATCGGCGGGGCAGGCGGCGGACGCGGTCGGGCAGGGCGCCGTCAGTGGCGGGGCCACGGCTGCCGCGGATACGCCGCCGTCCGCAAGCGGGGCCGGGTTCAATATGGCCGTCGTTCCCGCGGGACTGGTCGCCGAAAACCAGACGCCCGGCGGGCGGTTCACGACAGCGGCCGAGGTCAAGCCGATCCTGAACGCGACGCGGGGCAACTGGGTCGCGCTGCGGGAGTACGACGGCAAGGATCTTCTCTATGTCACGCACCTGTGGAGCTGGCGCTGCGGCCTGTCGGCGCTCGCCATTTCGGTCAACGACGAGCCGATGCAGAACTGGCCGCTGCCGCCCTGCCACCTGCAGACCGCCACGCCCAACGCCATCACCGAAACGGACGGGCTGCCCTATCTGTCCCTGCGGGGGGGCGGGGTCGCGCGCATCACGGTGCAGATCGTTTATGACGACCTGAGCATGGACGCGCAGACGTTCGAGCGTTCCGCGGTGCTGATGCCCTGAGACGCCCCGCAGAATGTCGCGGCCTGCTTGTCGCCGATGCGGCAGTTGCCGCCGGCGCCACGACTTTCGTCATATTCGGTAAGGGAAAGTGGTGGGCGACCCTGGAATCGAACCAGGCGTGCGTCTCCGCGAGGGAGTTACAGTCCCCTGCCACACCTTGCGGCCTGTCGCCCACTTACGCCTGGTGCATTGCGCCCGACGTGGGGGCGTGATTACAAGCGACCCTGAGAGGCGTCAAGGCGAAATTAGTGCCGGACCGGCCTGCCGGTCCGAACGGGGAAAACGAGATGAAAAAGCCGAAATGGGTGGTCCAGAAGGAACAGGACAAGAAGGCCGAGGCGCAAGCCACGGTCTGGCTGTTCGGGCTGCACGCCGTCCGTGACGCGCTGGTCAACCCGGCCCGCGAGAAACTGACGCTGATGGTCACGCCCAATGCGCTGGCCAAGCTGGAGGATGCGGTCGCCGCCGCGGGCATGGAGCCGCAGGTGGTGGACCCGCGCAAGTTCCGTCCGCCGCTCGACCCGGCGTCGGTGCACCAAGGCGCGGTGCTGGAAGTCAAACCCCTGAACTGGGGCCGGCTGGAAGACGTCTGCATCGGCGATAGTGCCGCCCCCCGTGTCCTGATGCTGGACCGGGTGACCGATCCGCACAACGTCGGCGCGATCCTGCGGTCGGCCGAGGTCCTTGGTGCCTCCGCCGTGATCGGCACCCGCCACCACTCGGCCCCCGAAACCGGCGCGCTGGCCAAGACCGCTTCGGGCGCGCTGGAACGCCAGCCCTACCTCCGGGTGCGCAACCTTGCCGACGCCATCCGGGCGTTGCAGGGCATGGGGTACCTCGTGCTGGGATTGGACGGAGAGGCCGACACGACCATCGAGGCCGCCGTTGCGGGGCGCCGGGACCGCCCGGTGGCGCTGGTCCTTGGCGCCGAGGGACCGGGCCTGCGCGAAAAGACCCGCGAGACGGTCGATGCGCTGGTACGGATTGACGCAGCCGGGCAGTTCGGGTCGCTCAACGTTTCAAATGCGGCCGCGATTGCCCTATATGCGGCCAGAGTGAACGGCTGACGGAGCGGACCTCTGACCTACCCGACCAAGATCGCGACCTGCTGCTATTGCGGGACCCGGGCGGCACTGACGCTGGACCGGGGACGGCACGAGCTGTCCTGCGCGCAATGCGCGGCACCGCTGCATGATCTCAAGTCCCTGCCGGTGAAGGAAAAACCCCGCAAGACCGGTATCAGTCACCAACCCGGCCTGCGCCGGTTTCCCGCCGCCCCTGAACCGCAGGCGAACGCGCGCCGCAAGCCGGCAAAATCAAGGCCGCGCAAACCGCGCAAGTCGCTCTGGCGCAGGATGGCGGAAGAGGCGTTCGACGTGGTCGAGGATATCTTCGATTGACGGGCGCAGGCGGAAAGATGCCGGGATCGGCCCGGCGTGTCACGACCGCGCGCATCCCCTTTAATGCGCCGCGCGGCTTCCTATGTAGAGTGCAGGACGGCGGGCACGGAACGCCCGGCGTCACTGTACTGTCCCTCGTTCCGTACCTGATGCGCCCCCTGATTCATTCAGGAGGGCGCTTTTTTATGTCGAAATGGCACGGATTTCCGGGGTAGACTCGCCAGATGACCTATTCCGACACATTGCTCAGAGACATCCTGGCCCGCACGCGGCGGATCGCGGTGGTGGGGGTGTCGCTCAACCCGGTGCGGCCGAGCTATTACGTCGCGCGCTACCTGGGGCTGAGAGGATACGATGTGATCCCGGTGAACCCGCTGCACGAGGGCGAGACGGTGTTTGGCCGTCGCGTGCGGGGGTCGCTTTCGGCGATCGAAGGCGGTGTGGACATGGTCGACATCTTTCGCCGCTCGGAAGCCGTGCCCGAGATCGTGGACGAGGCGCTGGCCGCCTTTCCCGGCCTGCAGACCATCTGGATGCAGATCGGCGTCGAACATGCGGAGGCGGCGGCCAAGGCGGAGGCGCGGGGGGTGACCGTGATCCAGAATCGCTGTCCGAAGATCGAGTACCAGCGTCTGCACGGCGAACTGAGGATGGGTGGCTTCGCGACCGGGCGGATATCCAGCAAGCTGTAGGGAGCGCGGCGGTCGGTGCCGACTGGCCGCGCTGCGCGCGACACGATCCATTTTTTGGATGAGGGGGCTTTGCCCCCTCAAACTCCCCCGAGTATTTCCGGCATAAAGAAGACAGGGGGTGAAGGTCAGCGGGAGGCTTTTTCGGCCAGGCCGGATTGCGACTGGCGGCGGTCGAGTTCGGCCAACACGTCGTCGAGGGGAACCTCGCGGGCGGCGAGCATGACCAGCAGGTGATAGAGCACGTCCGCGGCCTCCGACGTGAGCGCGGCGCGGTCGCCCTTGACGGCTTCGATGATCGCCTCCACCGCTTCCTCGCCGAATTTCTCGGCGCATTTCTCGGGGCCTTTTGCCAGGAGCTGCGCCGTCCAGCTGCTGTCGGGGGCGGCGTTCTTGCGGCTGAGAATTGTCGCGTAGAGGTCGTCGAGGGTCATGTCAGTCTCATCGGGATGCCGGCGGCGGCCATGTGTTGTTTGGCCTCGTGGATGGTGAATTCGCCGAAGTGGAAGATCGACGCGGCCAGAACGGCCGACGCGCCGCCCTCGAGCACGCCCTCGACCAGATGGTCGAGCGTGCCCACGCCGCCGGAGGCGATGACAGGCACCTCGACCGCATCCGAGATCGCGCGGGTCAGGGGCAGGTTGAAACCGGACCGGGTGCCGTCACGGTCCATCGACGTCAGCAGGATTTCCCCCGCTCCCTTGGCGGTGACGGTGCCGGCGAAGTCGACGGCGTCGATGCCGGTGGGCCTGCGGCCGCCGTGGGTGAAGATCTCCCACTTGCCGGGGCTTACGGTCTTGGCGTCGATGGCGACGACGATGCACTGGCTGCCGAAATGGTCGGCGGCGTCGGCCACCACGTCGGGGTTGGCCACGGCAGCCGAGTTGAAGCTGACCTTGTCCGCCCCCGCCAGAAGCAGGGCACGCACGTCGACCACGGTGCGTACACCGCCGCCGACGGTGAGCGGAATGTAGCAGTGTTCGGCGGTGCGGCGGACCAGATCGAACATCGTGCCGCGATTCTCGTGCGTGGCGTGGATGTCGAGAAAGCACAGTTCGTCCGCGCCCGCGGCATCGTAGGCGATGGCGGCGTCCACCGGATCGCCCGCATCGCGCAGGCCGACGAAGTTGACGCCCTTGACCACGCGACCGTCGGCCACGTCGAGGCAGGGAATGATACGGGTCTTCAGCATGTCTCTGATCCGGACACGCCGCAAAGGCCGATCGTGTATTTCGGGAACACCGGCATCATCGGGACAGGGCCTTCAGCGCGGTGGCAAGGTCGATGGCCCCGTCATAGAGGGCGCGGCCGGAAATGGCACCTTCGATCACGCCGGTGTCGCGCAGGGCGATCAGATCATCGAGCGATGACACGCCCCCGGAGGCGATGACCGGGATGTCGACCGCGCGGGCGAGGGCGGCTGTTGCGTCGATGTTGGGGCCGCCCATGGCGCCGTCGCGGTTGATGTCGGTATAGATGATCGCCGCCACGCCGGCGTCCTCGAAAGACCTGGCGAGGTCCGTGACCTGAACGTCGGTCTCTTCCGCCCAGCCCTTTGTTGCGACCCTGCCGTTGCGGGCGTCGATGCCGACGGCCACCCGGCCGGGAAAGGCGCGGGCGGCCTCGCGCACCAGGTTTGGGCTTTCCACCGCGACGGTGCCGAGGATCACGCGTGCCAGCCCCTTGTCGAGCCAGCTTTCGATGGTGGCCATGTCGCGGATTCCGCCGCCGAGCTGTGCGGGCACGTCGCAGGCCTTGAGGATCGCCTCCACCGGGGCGGCGTTGACCGGGGCGCCGGCAAATGCGCCGTTGAGGTCCACCAGGTGGAGCCACTGGCAGCCCGCGTCGACAAAGGCACAGGCCTGGGCGGCGGGGTCGTCATTGAACACGGTCGAGCGGTCCATGTCGCCGTGAACCAGGCGCACGGCCTGTCCGTCCTTGAGGTCTATCGCGGGGTAGAGGATCATGTGCGTGTTCCGAACTGTGGCGTGATGCGGTTTTGCACGGGCCGAGCCGATTTGCAACGCGACCCGAGGTCAGCCTTGTCAGAAAACCGGGCCTGATCCAGACTGCCCTGCAAAGGGAGGAACCTTTCATGAAGAAACTGATCACAGCGACCCTGTTCGCGCTGGGCCTCGCCGGTGCGGCACAGGCGGCCGACCCGGCGGTCGGCACCTGGCAGACGCAGGTGGACGACGGCGCCTATGCCCATGTCAAGATGGCGCCCTGCGGGGCAGCGATCTGCGGCACCATCGCCCGGACATTCAACGACAGCGGCGAATACAAGTCGCCCAACCTGGGCAAGACCCTGGTGATCGACATGACACCCGAAGGCGGCGGCAAGTACGCCGGCAAGGTCTGGCGGCCGTCGAACAACAAAGTCTACATCGGCAAGATGTCCGTTTCAGGCAATTCCCTGCAGCTGTCGGGATGCGTGGCCGGCGGGCTGATCTGTTCCAAGCAGACCTGGCAGCGGGTCAAGTAACCGGTCGGAACATTGGCACGGGCGCGGTCGTTTCCTCCCTGGTACATAGCCAAGGAGAACTTCAATGCCCGTTGTCACGACCACCGATCAGACCCAGCTTTACGTCAAGGATTGGGGCACCGGACAGCCGGTGGTACTGATCCACGGCTGGCCCCTGAACGCCGATTCCTGGGAAACGCAAGCGCTGGGACTGGCCGAGGCCGGATACCGGGTGGTGAGCTACGACCGCCGCGGGTTCGGTCGCTCGGGGCAACCCTATGACGGCTACGATTACGACACGCTCTCCGACGATCTGGCGGCGGTGATCGGCGGTCTGGACCTGAAGAACGCGGCCATCGCTGGATTCTCGATGGGCGGGGGCGAGGTCGCCCGCTACATGTCCCGGCACGAGGGGCGCGGGGTCGCGAAGGCGATGCTGATCTCGTCCGTCGCGCCGTTCATGGGCAAGGCGGAGGACAACCCCGACGGCGTACCGGACGACGTGTTCAGCGACATCAAGGCAGGCCTTCGGGACGACCGGGCCGGGTTCCTCAACGGTTTCTTCAAGGATTTCTACGGGCAGGGGACCAAGGGTGGCGGGGTCAGCGACCCCGTGCTGCGCTGGACCTGGAACATGGCGATGATGGCCAGCCCGAAGGCGACGCTCGACTGCGTCGATGCCTTTGGCAAGACCGACATGCGCGCCGACATGACGGCCTTCGACGTGCCGACGCTGGTGGTGCACGGCACCGCCGACCAGACGGTGCCGATCGATACCTCCGGCAGACAGGCCGCCAAGATGATCGAAAACGCCGGCCTGAAGGAATACGAAGGCGCGCCGCACGGGCTGACCGCCACCCACGCGGACAGGCTGACACAGGACATGCTGGCTTTCCTGAAAGCCTAGGCTAGGGGGTCCATGACAGGAAATTGGCGATCAGTCGCAGGCCCGTGGTCTGCGACTTTTCCGGGTGAAACTGCATGCCCAGCATCGTGTCGCGCCCGATGATCGCCGTCACCTCCTCCGCATAGTCGACATGCGCAAGGCGCTGCGCCGGGTTGTCGACCGCCATGTGGTAGGAATGGACGAAATAGGCGTGATCGCCCGTGGTGACCCCGTCGAAGACCGGGTGGGGGTGATCGATGACAAGGTCGTTCCACCCCATGTGGGGCACCTTCAGCGTGGGATCGGACGGGGTGATCCGGGTAACATCCCCCGCGATCCAGTCCAGTCCCGGCGTGTCGCGGTATTCCCGGCCCATGCTGGCCATCAATTGCATGCCGACGCAGATGCCGAGGAAGGGCCGGCCCTTTACCTCGACCGCCTCGACCATGGCGTCGTAGACCCCGCCGGCACCCTGCAGCGCCGCCATGCAGGCCGGAAAGGCGCCGTCACCGGGCAGCACGATGCGGTCCGCACGGGCGACCACGCCGGCGTCCGCCGTTACGACGACATCGCCTGCGCCGACCTCCCGCGCCATGCGCTCGAAAGCCTTGTGCGCGGAATGCAGGTTGCCGCTTTCATAGTCGATTATGGCGGTCAGCATGGCGCGCCGGGGACAGGGAGCATCGCCATCAGAGCGCGCCTTTCGTCGACGGAATGTCGCCGGACTTGCGCTGATCGACTTCCACCGCCTCGCGAAGCGCGCGCGCGACGGATTTGAAGGCCGCCTCGACGATGTGATGGCTGTTCAGCCCGTGCAGCATGTCCACGTGCAGCGTGATGCCGCCCTGCGTGGCGAAGGCCTGAAAGAACTCGCGCACCAGTTCGGTGTCGAACGTGCCGATCTTCGCGGTCGGCAGATCGACCTGCCATACGAGGTAGGGGCGTGCCGACAGGTCCAGGGCCGTCCGGACCAGTGCGTCATCCATGGGCAGCAGGCAGGCGCCGTACCGGCGGATGCCGCGCTTGTCGCCAAGCGCCTTGGCCAAGGCCTGTCCCAGCGTGATGCCCACGTCCTCGACCGTGTGGTGATCGTCGATGTGCAGGTCGCCGGTCGCCCGCACCTTCATGTCGATCAGCGAATGCCGCGCAAGCTGGTCGAGCATGTGATCGAAGAATCCCACGCCGGTCTGGTTGTCGTAGGTTCCGGTGCCGTCAAGATTGATCTCGACGCTGACATCGGTCTCCGCGGTCTTGCGGGTCAGGCTGGTCTGGCGCATGGGGGCCTCTCTGGCTGGCGTCAGCAGCCTTATAGCAGGGCACGCCGGGACGCCAAGACCGGATCAGGGATTGCAGGCGCCGGGGCCATGTGCGACCGTCAGGGTCATCCAGTTTCCGAGGGTCCGATGACCACCTGCGTTTTTGTCCAGATCAGATGCCGACCCGGCACAACCTACCGCGTGGCAGAGGAAATCGCCCTGCGCGAGATCCATTCCGAGCTCTATTCGACATCGGGCGACTATGACCTGCTGATGAAGCTCTACATTCCCAAGGGGGAGGACGTGGGCGTTTTCATCAATGACAACCTGCTGACCATCGACGGCATCGAAAGGTCGCTCACCACGATGACATTCAAGGTCTTCTGATGAGCCGACCCGGGATCTTCGCCGCGGTCATCGGCCTCGCCTCGGTTTTCGCGCCGCCTGCTGTGGCCGCCGAAAAGGTCTACGAAGGGCGCGAGGCGGCGGCGCTGAGGTGTTCCAACACGCTTGCACTGACCGCCGTTGCGCTGGCCGGCGCCGACCTGATCAGCGACGAGGAAAAGGAGGTCATGCTGGGCGTGACCATCCTGATCCTCGAACGCCATGTGAGCGGCACCTGGGCGCAGAAAAAAGCGGCGATGGCCGTCGTGCGCGATCGCCGGACGGTCAGGGCGACGCTGGACGATTACCAGCGCAACGCCGCGCGCTGCCTTGGACAATTCCCGATCAATTGACGCCGGCGTCCGCCGGGGCGCGGGTCAAAGGATGCCAGCCGGCGATCCCTTGCCGTTCTTCTGCCGCAGGGCCGCGTTGCTGCGACTGCGCATCATGGCCCTGTCGATGGCCCTGTCGAACGTCTTTTTCACCCGCTGGTTGCGGTTGGTATAGGGAGGAATCGGGTTCCCGATCGACACGCGCAGGTCCATCGGTGTGCCGTCGGCATAGATCGCCGATCCCTCGTTCAGCAAGCTATGCGTGCGGTCTTCGATAAGGGGCCATTCCGGGGGTTCTGCCCCCTGGCTGATCGCCAGCAGGATGCCGTTGCCTTCATAGGCCATGAGCAGGTTCGGATGGTCCACCACCTCTACGATGGCATCCACGATCTCGGACAGGGCGATGGCGTATTCCTGCGTCGTGCAATTGGCATAGAGCTTGTCGATGCCTTCGATCTTGACGGCGAAGACACAGCAATTGTCCAGCGCCTGCCGCGAAAGCTGCGACAGGTAATTGCCCAGGGAGAACGGGAGGATCAGCTGTTCCTGCTGGTTCAGGCGCACGGGGCAGGTGATCTCGAAGTCATGGACACCCTTTTCGGCGTCGTGCTGCGGCGCGAGCGGGTCGAGCCGCGGCGCACGCTCGGTGGTCTCTGACATGCGCTTGGCCACGCGGATCCGGGTGGTGATCTCCTTCACGTCGAACGGCTTTGTCACGTAGTCCGTCGCGCCGGCGGCAAAGGCGCTCTCGATCGCGATCCGTTCCCTGACCGACGTCAGCATCACGATCGGGGTGTCACGGTAACCGGAAATCTTGCGTGCCTCGCGGCACAGCGTGATGCCGTTCATGCCGGGCATCTCGATGTCGAGGACCAGGCAATCGAATCCGTCCTCGTCTTCCTTGAGGATCGTCAGCGCCTGCTCGGCGGACTGGGCGCAGGTGATATCCGGCATGTTCTCCTGGCCGAACACGACACTCAGCAGATCGAGCACTACTGGATCATCATCAACGGCGAGAAGTCGCATAGGTCACCTTTTTCAAGTCAGGGGTGCGGTTGTTATCGTGCAGCTCCCGTTCGTCGGGATGTCATCAGCTAACGCGGAAAAGCGGGCGAAATTATGACGGAAATGCAATTAAAGATTGTATGATATCGGCGCTTTTCGCTGTGGCGGGACTGCGGCGGCGAGGATCCGCCCATCGCGTCCGCCTTGCAAAAGACAACATTCGTCAGATGCCGGTGGCCATTCGGGTAAGGTTCGCGCGAGGTTTCGGAAGGCCGCCTGCAGTTCACGGGAGCGCATGAGGCGATGCCCCGCGCTGTGGGGGCAGGACTGCAGAATGCGATGACAGCTGGCAAAGGAAGCGCCGGAAATACAATGGCCGCCCCGAAAGGCGGCCTTGTATATCCTGTGGGGTACAGGACCCAATTGGAGCGGGCGAGGCGATTCGAACGCCCGACCCTAACCTTGGCAAGGTTATGCTCTACCCCTGAGCTACGCCCGCATCCTTGGGTGAGGGGGAGATACCCATCCCCGCGCTCCGCTGCAAGGGGGAAATGACGGATTGCGACGAATTTTTTCGCAGGCGCAAAGTTCAGAACAGCGCGTGGCCGATAAGGCCAAGGGCGCTCAGTCCGATCATGCCCAGGGTGAGGACCATACCGGCCTGTCGCAGCATCATCTTCTGCGGGGTGCAGGAGAAACCGACGCCGTGCAGCACCCTGCCTGATAGCAGGGCCAGACCCATCATGTGCAGCGCCATCGCGGGGGCGCCGTTCAGTTCGGCCAGCAGCATCAGCAGCAGGCCCAGGGGCGCATATTCCGCCCAGTTGGCCTGCGCACGTATCCGTTTCAGCAATGCCTTGTCGCCGGTGTCACCCAGCGAAATCAGATGCGCCCGGCGATACAGGATCACCCGTGCACTCAGCACGAGAAACACCAATGCCAGCATTCCGGCATAGAGCGACGTGAGCGTGACCTGCATCTTAGGGATACTTGCGTGCCGCGCGCGCGGTGGCCAATGCCCCGCCGTTCTTCTTGGTTTGGGCCGTCGCCGTCCACTCGTAGGTGTGAATGCCGTTGGGGGGCAGGGGCTCTTGTACTTGAAGGCGCCCGGCGCGATGACCTGCTGGCCGTTGTAGGCCACCACGCCGCCGCCGTGATTGTAATTGGGCACGTCGCGATCGGTCATCCTGAAGCGGATGAATTTCGTTCCGGCGGGCACGTCCCGCAGTGCAAAGGCGGGATTGGCGACGGTGTTGGGTCTGCCGCTGGTACAGGATTTCAGCCCGGACCAGTCGAAGCCGATGTCAAAGGCGAGGGCGGGACCGGCGGAAAGGATGCAGACGGCAGCGAGAAATGACTGTTTCATGAAAGGCACTCCGATAATGTGCCTTCACGTTCGGCCAGCGGCGGTCACCTGTCAATCTGCTTTGATCCGTCTCCAAATGCAAAAGGCCCCGACGGTGGTCGGGGCCTCTCGAAGATCTTGCCGGCTCAGTGGCTGGGCTGCTTGTCCCAGTCTTCCCGCTTCGGCAGCTGCTCGAACGTATGTTCGGGCGGCGGGCTGGGCAGGGTCCACTCGAGCGTGTCGGCGTACTCGTTCCAGGGGTTGTTCGCCGTCACCTTCGCACCGCGGGCCAGCGAATAGGCGATGATCCCGAAGAAGAAGAGGAACGATGCGAAGCTCAGGAAGGCACCCAGCGACGACCAGTGGTTCCAGTAGGCGAATGCCTCGGGGTAGTCGATGTAGCGGCGGGGCATGCCCTGACGGCCCAGGAAGTGCTGCGGGAAGAACGTCAGGTTAGCCCCGATGAACATCGCCCAGAAGTGCAGCTTGCCGGCCCATTCAGGATACATCTTGCCGGTCATCTTGGGGAAGTAGAAGTAGATCCCCGCGAAGATCGCGAACACGGCGCCAAGGCTCATCACGTAGTGGAAGTGCGCCACGACGTAGTAGGTGTCATGGTAGTAGCGGTCCACGGCGGCCTGCGACAGCACGATACCGGTAACACCGCCCACGGTGAAGAGGAACAGGAAGCCGAACGCCCAGAGCATGGGCGTCCTGAACTCGATGGAGCCGCCCCACATCGTCGCGATCCAGCTGAACACTTTCACACCTGTCGGCACCGCGATGACCATGGTCGCCAGCATGAAGTAGGCCTGCTGGTTCAGGGTCATCCCCACGGTGTACATGTGGTGCGCCCAGACGACGAAACCCAGCGCACCGATGGCGATGATCGCCCAGACCATCGGCAGGTAGCCGAAGATCGGCTTGCGCGAGAAGGTCGCGATCACGTGGCTGATGATGCCGAAGCCCGGCAGGATGATGATGTACACTTCCGGGTGGCCGAAGAACCACAGGATGTGCTGGTACAGAACCGGGTCACCGCCGCCCGCGGGGTCGAAGAAGGCAAAGCCGAAGTTGCGGTCCATCAGCAGCATGGTGATGGCGCCCGCCAGAACCGGCAGCGACAGCAGGATCAGCCAGCTCGTGACGAAGATCGACCAGGAGAACAGCGGCACCTTGAACAGGGTCATGCCGGGGGCGCGCATGTTCAGGAAAGTCGTGATCATGTTGATCGCGCCGAGGATCGACGAGGCGCCCGAGACGTGGACCGCGAAGATCGCGAGGTCCATGGACATGCCGCCTTCCTTCACGGACAGCGGCGGATAGAGCACCCAGCCCACGCCGGAACCCGCCTGACCGTTGCCGCCCGGTGCCAGCACCGAGCATACCGCAAGCGTCGTGCCCGCCACGTACAGCCAGAAGGACAGGTTGTTCAGCCGCGGGAACGCCATGTCCGGCGCACCGATCTGCAAGGGCATGAAATAGTTGCCGAAACCACCGAAAAGCGCGGGAATCACGACGAAGAACATCATCAGGATACCGTGGCCGGTGATGAGCACGTTCCAGAGGTGCCCGTTCGGCGTACAGGGTGCCGAGGCGTCGGCGAACATCCGGGCCCCTTCCATGCACATGTACTGCACACCGGGGTTCATCAGCTCGAGGCGCATGTAGACCGTGAAGGCCACCGACACGAAACCGGCAAGCGCGGAAACGATCAGGTAAAGAATGCCGATGTCTTTGTGGTTGGTTGACATGAACCAGCGGGTGAAGAAACCGCGGTCGTCGTGATGGTCATGGCCTTGAATGGCTGCGTCTGCCATGCGGTGCCTCCTGAAACTTGAACTCATGGGGCGCACCACGCCTGTTGGCTGTCACGTGGTGCGGATTGGGGCCGTTCTAAAGCGGCTTGGGCATGGGGGCAATGGGCGAGGTGTCGCAGGCGCGCGTTTTTCGTTCATGTAACGCCGCCCTGACGCCGCAGCAGGGGACGGACGAGGGGGGTGAAGCGGGCGCGCTCGATCGAAACGGGGGAATCATCTCCCCGGCAGCATCCGGACCCCGCTCAGGACGCGGCGCAGCGGCGCGCGGGCCTGCCGAAGACCTGATCGAAAGACGCATGCAACGCCACGTCCACGTCCGCCATGCTGACGGGCAGTCCGAGATCCACCAGCGAGGTCACGCCATGATCGCTGATCCCGCAGGGCACGATGCCCGAGAAATGGCCAAGATCCGGCTCCACGTTGATGCTGATGCCGTGAAAGCTGATCCACTTGCGCAGGCGGATGCCGATCGCGGCGATCTTGTCTTCGGCGGGGGTGCCATCGGGCTGTGGCGGCTTTTCGGGGCGCTGCACCCAGACGCCGACCCGGCCCGCGCGGATTTCGCCGGTCACGTTGAACTGGCCCAGCGTCGCGATCACCCAATCCTCCAGTTGCCGCACGAAACAGCGCACGTCCCTTCCGCGCGCGGCCACGTCCAGCATCACGTAGGCGACCCTCTGGCCGGGGCCATGATAGGTGTACTGCCCCCCGCGCCGGGTCTCGTGCACCGGAAAGCGGGCCGGATCGGTCAGGTGTTCCGGCCGCGCCGAGGTGCCAGCGGTATAGAGGGGCGGATGCTCGAGCAGCCAGATGCATTCATCCGCCATGCCAGCCGAGATCGCGGCCACGCGCGCCTCCATCCACGCCTCTGCGGCGCGGTAGTCGGTCAATCCGTCCGTGACGATCCATTCCACCATGCGCGATGTCTATGCCCGATCGGGCGCAGCGGCAAGATCGTCGGCACGGCGTGCCGCTTGCGGGGATGCGAAACGGGTTTATCATGGTGCCGTGCCGCCGCCCTGCGCGGCGGGACGTGGCCTATTGGAGGATTTCCCATGACCTATCCCGTGGACATGACCGTCAGCCCCGAGGTTTCGGCGCATTTCGACGAGGCGACGAACACCATCAGTTACATCGTCAAGGACCCCGCCAGCGATCATTGCGCGATCATCGACAGCGTGATGGACATCGATTACGCCGCCGGGCGCATCACCTACGATCACGCCGACGCGCTGATCGCCGAGATCGAAGCGCGGGGCCTCACGCTCGACTGGATCATCGAAACCCATGTGCACGCCGACCACCTGAGCGCGGCACCCTATATCCAGCAGAAACTGGGTGGCAGGATCGGCGTGGGCGAAAAGATCATGGTCGTGCAGGAAACCTTCGGCAAGATCTTCAACGAAGGCACCGAGTTTCAGCGCGACGGTTCGCAGTTCGACGCGCTGTTCAGGGACAAGGACACCTACCGCGTCGGCGAGATGACCTGTTTCGCCATCTACACGCCCGGTCACACACCCGCCTGCATGGTGCATGTGATGGGGGACGCGGCCTTTGTCGGCGACACGTTGTTCATGCCGGACGGCGGATCCGCACGGGCGGATTTTCCGGGCGGTGATGCGGGACAGCTGTACGACAGCATCCAGAAGGTGCTGACGCTGCCGGACGACATGCGGCTTTTCATGTGCCACGACTATGGGCCGAACGGCCGCGACATCCAGTGGCAGACCACCGTGGCCGAAGAGCGCGCGCACAACATCCACGTGGGGGGCGGCAAAACCCGCGAGGAGTTCATCAAGTTCCGGACGGAACGCGACGCGCAGTTGGCGGTGCCCAAGCTGATCATCCCGTCACTTCAGGTCAACATGCGCGCGGGCGCGCTGCCTCGCGACAAGGACGGCAATCTGATGCTCAAGGTGCCGGTCAACGGCATCTGACCGGCGGGACGGATCAGGCGGCGTCCTTTTCCTGCAGCACGCGGGTCAGCATCTGCGCGTAGTTCTGCACGCCCTGTGCTCCGGTCAGCAGGTAGCGCCCGTCGAACACCATCGACGGCACGCCCGAAATCCCTCGGGACGTCCAGAACGCCTGCCGCGCGCGGGTCTGGTCGGCGTGGCTGCCCGATTCCAGCACCTCTCGGGCCGCGCCGGGCTTCAGGCCCACGCTTTCCGCGACATCGACCAGCACCTGCCGGTCCGACACATCGCGCCCTTCGGTGAAGTGCGCGTCGAAAAGCGCCATCTTCAGCGGATGCTGGAGGTCGGCCTCGAGCGCCCAGTCCAGCAATTGGTGCGCTTCGAACGTGTTCACGATCCGGCTGTCCGCGTCGAACGCGAAGGTGAAGCCCAATTCCTCCCCGATCTGCACGAGACGTTTGCGGTTCTCGGCGGATTGCGCGGGGGTGGCGCCGTATTTCTCGGCGATGTGTTCGGTCAGGTTCTGACCCTCGGCCGGCATGTCGGGGTTCAGCTCGAACGGGTGCCAGCGCAGATAGGCACCGGCCCCGACGAAGCCAAGCGCCTGTTCCAGCTGCTTGTAGCCCACGATGCACCAGGGGCACATGACGTCGGAGACGATATCGACCTGCACGACCTTGTCCTGCGATGGCATTGAAGAGACTGTCATGAGCGGCATCCTTTCGACGGGCTGACATAAACACATCTGCCCGAACCGCAGGTTTTTCAAGGTATCGCCGGCCAATTGGGACAAAAAGGTTTCCTGCGGCGAATTATGTTGTGTTAGCCTGCCGGGGCATACTCACAAGAACGATTCATTTTCGGAGCGGATTGATGATTTACAAGGCAATGACAGGGGCGGTGCTGGCCCTTTCGGTGGCGGTGATCCCGGCGGACCGGGTCGAGGCGGACGCGGGCGATTTCATCGCGGGCGCGATCATCGGCGGTATCGTCGGCGCGAACGCCAACAAGCAGCGCCGCACCACGACCAAGCGGACCTACCGCAAGAAGTCGACGAAATCCGCCCGCTCGTCGCTGCCGTCCACGCAGGAGGGGCGCAACATCCAGGCGTCCCTGAATTACTTCGGGTTCGACGCCGGCACGGTGGATGGCCAACTGGGGCGGCGCACGCGCAACGCGGTATCGCAATACCAGGCCTATCTGGGTTATCCGGTGACGGGGCAGCTGTCCGCTTTCGAACAGAACCTGCTGATCTCCAGCTACAACCGGGCGCAGGCGGGCGGCTATGCCGTGCAGCAGCAGGTCGCCGCGACACCGGACGGGACGCGTGGTCTGCTCAAGACCTACCGCGCGGAAATGGCGGGCCAGTCGCCGGCGGGGCAGGGCACCGCACCCACGACGACCATCGTCGTGGCCCCGCAGCAGGCGCCCCAGATGGCAACGGCGGCGACGGCAGCAGCGGCGGCGGCGCCGCTCGGCGGTGCCGCGGCACTTGCCGCCGCAGTGGCGCCGGACCCGGCGCCGACGGCCGGCGGGCTGCCCAATTTCCTCGGCGCGGGAACGCAGGCGTCGCTGGCCTCGCACTGCAACACCGTTTCGCTGATCACCAATACCAACGGCGGCTTTACCACGCTGGCAAGCATGACCGACCCCAACGTGGCGCTGAACGAACAGTTCTGCCTCGCGCGGACCTATGCCATCGCCAAGTCCGAAGAACTGGCAAGCCAGGTTCAGGGCTTTACCCCCGACCAGATCGCCCAGCAATGCGCGGGTTTCGGTCCCGCGATGAAGGACAAGGTCGCGGCCCTGTCGCTCAAGCCGCGCGATGCCGTGGTGCAGGACGTGTCGTCTTTCGTGCTGACCACCGGCATGTCGCCCGCGCAGCTTCAGGGGACGGCCAAGATCTGCCTCGGTGTCGGCTACCGGACGGACAACATGGATGTGGCCGTGGGGTCGGCCCTGCTGCTCTACGCGCTGGGTGAGGGCGTCTATGGCGAACTGATGGGTCACCACCTGAGCCAGGGCTTCGGCCCCGCCAAACGCGCCGACATGGCCCAAAGCTGGTACGAGGCGGGCCTTGCCGCCGCCGATTCCGGCGCCGCCGCGGTGTTCGTCCCGGGGCAGCCGGAACGGACCGAACTGATCCGCGCCGCCGCGATGGGCAATGGCAACGGCACGGCCCTGCCGACGCCGCAGCCGGCCTCGGGCAGCGCCCTGCCGAGCTTCTCCATCAGCGAATAGGACGGCCCCGGCAGCCGGTGAAACGGGCCCTTGCCGCCGATTGGCTGCAGGGGCCTTTTTTGTTTGATTTTCCTCTTCACAAGCCGCCACGCTTTGTCTAAACCGCCTTCACCATCCATGGCGTGCGGTCGTGGCGGAATGGTAGACGCGCAGCGTTGAGGTCGCTGTGGGGTAACACCCGTGAGAGTTCGAGTCTCTCCGACCGCACCATCTTCCTCCCTCGGGATCACTGGAACAGCCTTGTGAACGCGGGCTTCCGGAAACCGACATCCTAGAAATCGTTGCTCAGAAAGTGCCGGCAGTCGCTGGTAGCGCCGGAAATCAGCGCATCCGCTTCGATGGCCTTGTCGCGCGATGGGGCGGCATCAAGCCGTCCTATCCGGCCTCGCCGAAGTCGCAGACCTGCCAATCGTTGGTACCGGTGATTCCCTGACGCATGGCGACGGCGGTCCGGTCGGTGAGCGTATAGTGCACGCTTCCGAAGGTGATGGAGCCGCGGTGGGTCTCCGCGCGCATGCAGATCGGGGCCTCGGGGTCGTCGAACAGCGCCCGGACCTCTGCCGATGTGGCGATGTCGTCCTGACGTGCCTCCAACCAGCCCAGCCGGTCCCCCGAACAGGCGTTGGCCCCCGTCTCATGGAGCCGTTTCATGGCGGCGGAATCAATGTCACCGGATGCCAGCGGGTGGTTGGTATGCAACAGCCGACCCGACGCGGGAAGGGGGACAGGCGTGCCGGACCGTGCCGAGTACTCCAGCGAAACGATGCCGTCGCGGGTGACCAGTGCGTAGTGCTGCCCGCTGGCATGTCCGGTCTCCGCCAGCCGGGCTTCGGCCGCGGCGCGGGTGCCCGCGCCCAGCGCGTGGCGCAGGGCAAAGGCCACCGGGAGACCGTCCGACGCATGTTCCAGCATCAGCAGGGTATTGACCCCGACAGCAAGGCCGTCCGCATTGGCGCCGGTCAGGCCGATCATGCCGGCAGCGCTGAGCAGCAGCGTCCGGGGAATGTCGGGGCCGCCAAGCCGCAGGATCACCTGCGAGCCGTCCATGTGCGCGGGCAGGTCCATGTTCTGGGCCAGAACGTGCCCGCCGGCGACCGGTTGTGCCACGAGACTGCATCCCGGCGGCGAGGTCAGGCTGGCGTCGTGCCACCATTGTTCGTCCATCAGGTTGTAGACCGCGATCCGCGCGAAACTCTGACCGGCGCCGTCGGCGATTCCCCGCAGTTCGGTCACCAGATCCGGGGTCACAGCCTCCGCGCGCCCGAGCAGACCGGTCCCCGACAGGAAATCGTCGCAGTAGCGGTCGATGCTTTCGGGGGCCCGGGCGCCGAGGCTGGCCATGGTGGCGGCCTCCCACTTGTCGAGCGCGCTGGCAATCCGCGTGCGGAGCGTCTCGCCATGGGCCTGGCCGCGTTGGGCCGGTGGGCCGAAGCAATCCACGATATCCATTCAGGGGGTCCTTTCAGTTGCGGCCTGCGGCGGCCATGACAGCGCGCAGACGGTCGTGGTCGATGGCCTGCACGAGCTTGCCCTTCGGCTTGACGGCAATGCGGTCCGTGGCCGCGACCATCGCGTTCAGCACCGCCTCCTCCGTCGCCTGCACCGCTGCGGTATAGAAGGCATCGAGATGGCTGTCCTTGAGCGCCGACAGCGACATGACGTCCGGCGCGTGCCACGGATTCTGCTGCGGATTGGCGGTACTGAAGGCGATAAAGATATCGCCCGAATTGTGCCCGCCGGTGGTGCCGTTCCGGCCGATCCCGATCGCGCCGCGCCGCGCGAGCCGGTTGAGCTGGTGCGGCAGGAGCGGCGCATCGGTGGCGATCACCACGATGATCGATCCTGTTTCGGACTCGAAGACGGGGTTTTCGGGCATTTCGCGGCCAACCGGAATTCCCGCCACTTCGAAGGCCGCGCGCGTGCCGTGGTTGGCCTGCACCAGCACGCCCAGCGTGCAGTCCAACCCCGCGACGGTGATCCGGCGGGAAGCGGTGCCGGTGCCGCCCTTGAACTCGTAGGCGATCATGCCCGTGCCGCCGCCGACATTTCCCTCGGCCACCGGCCCCGGCGCCGCGGTGTCGAGGGCGGCGCGCGCGTGGGCCTCGGTCACGCCACGCGCGTTGATGTCGTTCAGCACGCCGTCGTAGGTCTCGCCCACGACCGGCAGGCACCACATGTGATCGTGTTCGAACACGTCCGGATGCCGGTCGATCATCCAGCCGACGGTCGCGTGACTTGTCATTCCGACGCCGTGGCTGTTTGTCAGCATCACCGGCCCGAGGAACCATCCGAGGTCGGCGATGTGGTGCCCACCGGTCAGCTCGCCGTTGCCGTTGAAGGAATGCAGCCCGGCCCAGACCGGCGTGATCTCTCCGCTGGTGCCGCGCGGCAGGATCGCGGTCACGCCGGTGCACAGCCCGCGGTGCCGGCCCGGCACCGGGTCCTCGATCACGGTGGCGAAACCGACGGTCACGCCGGGAACGTCCGTGATGGCATTGCAGGGACCGGGGCTGCCGGAGAACGGGAGGCCCAGGTCGCGGGCGCGGGGAGGCGTTGACATCAGCCGTCGTCCTTCTGGTCGCGGGACAGGATCGGGCGCATCTGGCTGCCCGGCTCGTAGGAAAAGGGATCGAAATGCGCGGCGAGTTCGCGCATCTCGCGCAGGCGGTCCTGCGCGCGCGCGCCGACACGGGCGGTGATCCCGCTGAGGAACAGGCCCAGCAGCGCCGCGATTCCCGCCGTGCTGTCGAGGAACGTCCGGGTCGAGGTCGCGACCGACAGAACGTGCGGCGTGTACTTGCGGGGCCACGCGCTGTACTGGTCCGTGATCATGACAAGCGGCACATCGCGCCGCAGGCACAGTTCGGCCACCTTCACCGCTTCATGGGCGTAGGGCACCACTTCGACCATGATGACGCAGGAGGTTTCCGGTTCCTCGATGAACAGCTCCGACCAGTTGCCCGTCCGCCCGTCGGCAAAGCGGACACCGGGGCGGGCGTATTTCAGCCGTGTGGCGAAATCCATCGCCATGCCCTTGACGCCCTGAAAGCCGGTGATGTTGACCTGCCGGGCCTTCTGAACCACGTCGAGCGCGGCGCTCCATTGCGGCGTGCCCGCCATCCGGTAGACATCGACGATCGCATCCAGTTCCAGTTGCAACTGGGCATCCAGTTCGGACCCCGTCCCGTCCGGGATCGCGATACGGCGGGACCGAAGGCTGCCCGCGTCGCTGTCGCCCTTGCGGAATTCCGCGTTGACGGCTTCCTTGAAGGCCTTGAAGTTGACGTACCCGAGGCGTCGCACGAAGCGGCTGACCGTCATTTCGCTGACACCCGCGCCAAGCGCCAGATCCGCCGCCGTCTCGAACGGGAGGTTGTCGAAGTTGCGCTCGACCCAGAGCGCGACCTCGCTTTCCGCCTTCGACAGGTTGCGCGCGTTGGTCACGCGGGCGCGGGCGGGGCCGGTAGGGGGCGGGGCCTGTTTCTTCATGCCGCCCCCGCGCGCAGATGCGGGATCGCGTCGATCAGTTGGCGGGTATAGGCTTCCTTGGGGTCGTCGAAGACGGCAGCCGTCTGGCCGCTCTCGACGATCCGGCCCCGCCGCATCACGATCACCGAATTGCACAGCCTGCGGATCACGGCCAGGTCATGGCTGATGAATATCATGGAAAGTCCCCGTTCCTTCTGCAGTTTCAGCAACAGGTCCATCACCTGCGCCTGCAGGGTCACGTCAAGCGCCGAAGTCACCTCGTCCGCGATCAGGACGCGCGGATCGAAGGCGAGCGCGCGCGCGATCGCGACCCGCTGACATTCGCCGCCGGAAAGCTGACGCGGATGGCGGTCGGCCAGTTTTCCGGGCAGCCCGACCTGTTCCATCAGGTCCGCCACCCTTGTCCCGATCTCCCGTGCGGGGCACAGACGGTGTCTGCGCAGGGGTTCGGCAATGGCCTGCGTCACCGTCATGCGCGGGCTCAGGGCTTCGAACGGGTGCTGGTAGATCAGCTGCACGTCGCGAAGGTAGGCGACCCGCCCGCGGCCCGCCGGGTCGGCGGGCGCGCCATCGAAATGAACCGTCCCTTCGCGCGGTTTCACCAGACCGACGAGGGCACGGGCGAGGGTGCTCTTGCCGGATCCGCTTTCGCCGACGATTCCCAGCGTTTCCCCCGGTCGCACCGCGAGATCCGCGTTCTCCACCGCGACGAAGCCGCCCTCCCGGCCCGAGACCAGGTCGGCCAGGCTGCGCCCGCCGTAGCGGACCCGCAGGCCGCGCGCTTCGATCAGGGGCGCGCCGGTTCCGGCGTCGGCCACGGGGCGCAGCGCCAACCGGTCGGGGTGCGAGGCGATCAGCTGGCGGGTATACTCATGCTGCGGCGCGTCGATGATCCGCGCGACCGGGCCGCTTTCCATCAGCTTCGACCGCCGCATCACCAGCAGGTCGTCGCAGACCTGCGCGACCGCGCCCAGGTCATGACTGACAAAGATCATCGACAGGTTCTGTTCGCGCCGCAGCTGTGCAAGCAGGTCCAGCACGCTTTTCTGCACGGTCGCGTCCAGCGCGGTGGTCGGCTCATCGGCCAGCAGCAGGTCCGGCTGGCACGCCAGCGCCCCAGCGATCATCGCACGCTGCTTCATCCCGCCCGAAAGCTGATGCGGAAAGGCCCGGGCCCAGCGTTCGGGATCGGGGATCCGCACCACATCGAGCAGACGCACCACTTCGTCGCGAACCGCCTGGCCCTTCATCGTGGTGTGCTTGCGCAGCGTTTCGGCCACCTGATCGCCGATCCGCATCAGCGGATCGAGGTGCGAGGCGGGGCTTTGGAAGATCATCGCGATGCGCTTGCCCCGGATGCGGTTGAGCGCGGGCAGGGGCATTTCCAGCAGATCCTGACCATCATAGGTCGCGGTCCCCTCGATCCGGGCCGCCGGGGGCAAGAGCCGCATCAGGGCCCTGCAGGTGACCGATTTGCCCGAGCCGCTTTCCCCCACGATCCCGAGGGCGGACCCCCGTTCGACGTCGAAGGAGATGCCGTCGACCGCGGTGGTCTGGCCGAAGCGGACCGACAGGTCGCGTACCGATAACAAGGGGCTCATCGCTCGATCCTCAACATCCGGGCGAGTCCATCGCCGATCAATGCGAACCCGACGCCGATCAGCACCATGGCCAGTCCCGGGAAAAAGCTGATCCACCATGCGGTGGAGATATAGGTCTGCCCCTCCGCGATCATCACGCCCCATTCGGCAGCGGGTGGCGACACCCCCATCCCGAGAAAGCCGAGCGCGGCACCGAAGAGGATCACCAGCGTCACGTCGGTCATCAGGTAGACCACGACGGGCGACAGCGCGTTCGGCAGAACGTGGCGCAGCAGGATGTACCCGTGCGAGAAACCCATCGTCCGGGCCGCCAGCACGAACTCCGATTGCCTGAGCACCAGTGCCTCGGCGCGTGCGAGGCGCGCATAGCCGACCCATCCGACAAGGGCGAGGGCAATGAAATAGTTCTCGATCCCCGGTCCCAGCACGGCCACGATTGAAAGCACCAGCACGAAGAAGGGGAAGGGCACGGTGATGTCCACCAGCCGCATGGCCAGCGTGTCGACCCAACCGCCGAAGTACCCCGCCGTCAGCCCGATGGTCATGCCGATCACCAGCGGCGCGACCACCCCCAGCAACCCGATGTAGAGCGCGAGCCGCGCACCGTAGACGACCCGGCTGTAGGTGTCGCGGCCGACGTTGTCGGTGCCGAACCAATGGTCGGCCCCCGGCGGTTGCAGGATGGCGGCAAAGTCGATGGCAAAGGGATCGTGGGTCGCCAGAAGCGGCGCGGCGGCTGCGACCAGCCCCCAGACCAGAACCAGGACCACACCGGTCACGAACATCGGGGACAGTTTCATGGCGTCACCCGCGGGTCGATCAGGGCCGACAGCAGATCGACCGCCAGCATCACGAAGATGGTCGTCAGGGCAAAGACCAGCGTGGCGCCCTGCACCACGAAGTAGTCGCGCGCCAGGATGCTGTCGACCATCAGCTTGCCCATGCCGGGGACGGCATAGACCGTCTCGACGATCACCGAGCCGCCCAGCAGGTAGGCCACGATCACGGCAAAGAGGTTCAGCGTCGGCAGGACCGAATTCGGGAAGATATGGCTTCGGAAGATCTGCCGGTCGCCCAGCCCCTTGGACTGACCGGTGAGCACGTAGTCACGGCCCATTTCCTCGAGGAGGGCGGCGCGCAGGGTCCGTACGAGGATCGGGACTACCCAGATGGACGTCGACAGCGCGGGCAGAAAGAGGTGCAGGAAATGATCGGGCAGGGTGTCTCCGAAGCCGCTGACCGGGAACCATCCGAGGGTCACGCCGAAGAACCGGGCAAAGAGCAGCGCCAGCCAGAACACCGGAACCGCGAGACCCAGCACGCCCAGCAGGCGGATCACCTGGTCCGCCGGCCCGTTTTGGCGCCGGGCCGACCAGACCGCGAGGGCGATCACGGGCGGCAGCGTCAGCACGACCGTGTAGACGACAAGGAACAGCGTCACCGGGTAATGCTGCGCGATCAGTTGCGAGACCGGCACCCGGTAGCGCAGCGAGGCGCCCAGATCGCCCGCGAGCAGGTTCTTGAGATAGGTGAAATACTGGACCAGCACGGGCTCATCCAGACCGTAGCGGTCGCGGATCAGGGCGATGGTTTCGGCGCTGGCGCGGTCGCCCACCAGCAGGCGCACGGGATCGCCGGGCGTCGCGGCCATCAGCGTGAACGTGATGATGCTGACGCCCAGCAGGACAGGAACCGCCTGAAGAAGCCGGTAGGCGATGTAACGCAAGGTATCCACGAGCTGTCCTTGGTCGGGAGAAGAGGAAAGGGGTGAGGCGTGGGCGCGAGGTCCGGGCGGCCCGCTACGCGCGGGGCGCCCGGACCGGGCATGCTCAGTCGGCGGTCAGTTCCGCCTCTTCCAGCGTCCATTGCAGGGCCGGGGTCAGGGTCAGCCCCTTGACGCGGTCCGCGTAGGCGATGGAGAACGGCGCGTAGTAGAGCGGGATCTGCGCCAGTTCGTCGAGGGTGATCTGCTGGATGCGGCTGTAGAGTTCGGCGCGCTTGTCGTCGTCCAGTTCGCGCAGCGCCTCGTCTGTCAGCCTGTTCACTTCCTCGTTGTGGTAGTTGGTGTAGTAGGAGTCGCTGCCGCAGGTGTCGCAAAGCGCCCAACGCACCGCGAGGTCCGGGTCTTCCGTCTCGTTGTAGTACCAGTTGACGGTCACCTGGTAGTCGCCCTCGGCGAGTTTGGACCACCACAACCCCGCATCGACCCGCTCCACCGTGGTCTTGAAGCCGACGGCATCCCACTGCGCCTTCAGCAGGGTGGCAAGCTGTTCGAAGGACGGCGTGATCATCATGTTGATCTCCGTCCCCGTCAGCCCGTTGTCTTCCAGCAGCTTGCGCGCCGCGGCGGGGTCATAGGCGGGCGGCTGAAGCGACGCGTCGTGATAGTTCAGCGCGTTCGAGAAGGTGCTGTTCGCCACCTCGGCATTGCCCCGTGTCACCGCTTCGGTGATCGCCGCGCGATCCAACGCCATGGCGGCGGCCTTGCGCACGTTCAGATCGTCGAAGGGTGCCTTGTCGTGGTTCGGCAACACCAGATACATCACCGTCGACGGCTCAAGCGCGACGGAGACACCTTCGGTGGCGTTCACTTCCTCGACCTGGGCCCAGGGAACGGACCGGTTCACGTCGATCTCGCCCGCCATCGCCATGGTCGCGCGGGCGTTGTCATCGCTGACTTCGATCAGTTCGACCTTCTGTATCTTCGGCAGGCCTTCGCGCCAGAAATTCGGGTTGGCCGTCAGCGTGATGCGGTCGTTCGGTTTCCAGTCCTCGACCATGTAGGGACCGGACGTGACCGGATCCGACGCAAAGGCGCCTTCGACACCGCGCGCGTCGACATCGTCCTTGCTGACGATGCCCGCATTGAAGATCTCGAGGTTCGACAGCATCGGTGCGCTGGGATGCTCCAGCGTGATCTGCAGCGTGTCCTCGTCCACGGCGGTCACTTCCTTGATCGGCGCAAAGCCGGCGGGGTAGGCGGATGCCTCGTCCTTGGCGACCCGCGTGAGGCTGAAGGCCGCGTCTTCGGCGGTGATCGGGCTGCCGTCGGAGAACTTGGCGTCCCGCATCTCGAAGGTGTAGGTCAGGCCGTCTTCGGAAATCTCCCAGCTTTCGGCGAGGCCCGGTTCGAGCGCGCCGTCAGCGCCGCGCCGCAGGAGACGGGCATAAAGCTGACCATAGGCTTCGATGTTGCCGCCCGCGGCCGACACGATCGGGTCCAGCACGGTGACCTTGTTGGGCGACGCGATTCGGATTGCATCCTGGGCCGACAGAACCGTCGTGGATAACATCAGCGCCGCCGCGGCGGGGATGATTTTTCTTGGGGTCATTCGTTGTCTCCTGTTGGATTGCCTGCCCCGATTGGTAGCAAAATACCAATATCATTGTGAAGTGTTAATTTTGTATCTTTCCGTCGAAGGGCGCGGGACGCAGCCGCTCTCCGTCAGAGCGCGTGCGAGAACCGCAACCTCGGTCTGCCGTCGGGGCCCGTTTCGCGGGTGGCGGCGACACCGAAGATCGCGGCGAGCCGGTCAGTGTGCAGTTCGCGATCGGGCGGGCCGATCGCAACGACGCGGCCCTCGTGCAGGATCGCCAGCCTATCGCAGGCCATCGCCTGGTTCAGGTCGTGAAGCGCCACAATGCGGGTGATGGGCAGCGACTGGATCAGCGCCATCAGGGAAAGCTGATGCCGGATGTCCAGATGGTTCGTCGGCTCGTCAAGCAGGAGCACCTCCGGGGCCTGGGCGAGGGCCCGTGCGATATGGACGCGCTGGCGTTCACCACCCGACAGCGTGTGCCAGAGCCGGTCGGCGAGCCCGTCCATCTCTACCGACTTCAGAGCGTCGTGGACCGCCGCGTGGTCGGATCGGTCCGGACCGCGCAGCGCCGACTGGTAGGGGATACGCCCCAATTCCACCACGTCGCGTACCGTCAGACGATCGGTCGTGTCGGCCTGCTGTTCGACGAAGGCGATCCGTCGGGCCCGCTCCCTTCCCGCAATCCGGCCCAGGTCGATGCCGTCGGCCATGACCCGGCCGGCGGTCGCGCGTTGCAATCCGGCGAGGCAGCGCATCAACGTCGATTTGCCCGATCCGTTCGGACCGACGAGGCCGAACAGTTCGCCCGCCGCGATCCTGATCGACACGTCGGCCAACAGCGGCGTGCGGTGGACACGCGCCGACAGGGTCTCGGCCTCCAGCCTCATGTCCGCGCACCTCTCAGCAGGACCAGTGCGAACGCCGGGGCGCCCACGAGCGCTGTCACCACCCCGATGGGCAGCACCTGCCCGGCGACAAGGATCCGGCTGATGACGTCGGCGGCCACCAGAAAGACCGCCCCGGCGAGGGCGGAGGCCGGGACGAGCCTGTCATGCCGGGCGCCGACCAGAAAACGCATGGCATGGGGCACGACCAGTCCCACGAAACCGATCGCGCCCACCTTGGATACCAGAACCCCGACCATGATGGCAGTGGCGGCGATCAGGCTGCCGCGCAGGACCGGGACATTGATCCCGAGCGAGGCGGCGCCGTGCGTTCCGAAGGTGAAGGCGTCGAGCCCGCGCCGGTGCCACAGGCACAGCGCGCCGCCCGCGAGCGAGACTGCCGCGCAGGGGGCCACGTCTTCCCAGCGGATGCCGGAGAGATTGCCCATCATCCAGAACATGATGCCCCGCGCCTGTTCGGCATTGGCCGAGCGGGCGATCGTGAAGGCCGTCAGGGCGTTGAACATCTGCGATCCCGCGATCCCGGCGAGGATCATGGCCGCCGCCGCCTGTGTCGCGCGGCCGCCGCCCGCGGCACCGCTGGCCGCATGTGCCAGGGCCACGACGCAACCGAACGCCAGCAGCGCCCCGGTCAGCGCGCCCATCGACATGGAGACGGCGCCGCCCCCCACGCCCGCCACCGCCACCAGAACCGCGCCGGTGGAGGCACCGGCCGACAGGCCCATCAGGTAGGGATCGGCAAGCGGATTGCGCAACAGCGCCTGAAGGACGACTCCGGTCAGCGCCAGCCCCGCGCCGCAGCAGGCCGCGACGATCGCCCGGGGGAAGCGGTAGCTCCAGACAATGCCGGCGTCGATCGCGTCGACGGGATAATCCGCCTGCCAGAAATGGTTCGCCAGTGTCCGAAAGACCGTAGAAAGCGTCAGCGGTGTCTCCCCGACCGCGGTGCCGATCAGTATGGTCGCCGCCAGCAAAACGGGTGCGAGCCAGAGGCCAAGACCGGCGCCGGTCCGCGCCCGCATCATTCGAACGTCATCCGGGACAGCGCGTCGGAAAGGGCGGCGAGCCCGCGGATCGAGCGCATCGTGGCGCTCATCGCGTGCGCGTCCATCTGCACGATCCGGCCATTCCGAACCGCCGTCATCCGGCTTGCAACCGGATCGGTGCGCAGAAAGTCGAGCTTCCGGTCGACGTCGTCCGCCGGGTAGCGGCGTCGATCCATGTAGGCGACGACGATGATATCGGGATCGCTGCGCGCGATGCTTTCCCAGCCCACCGTGGGCCATTCCTCGTCCGAGGCGATGACATTCTCGATCCCCAGCTTGGACATCATGTAGCCCGGCGCGCCGAGTCGCCCCGCCACGTAGGGATCGCTCTCGACCTCGGGCGAGGAAAACCAGAACACGGCCGACAGACCCTCGGGCAGGTCCAGTGCCGCCGCTTTGCCGATCGCGGCGCTCTCCGTCGCCTGCAATTCCTTGACGAGCCGTTCGCCCGCGGGCCCGACATCGAAGATCGCCGCGAGTTCGCGGATGCCCTTGTAGATCGCCGCAGGCTGGAACGCGCCGGTCCGCGTCCCGTCGCCGCCGGTGCGGTTGTCCTTGGTATCGCAGTCGGCGGGCAGGACATACGTCGGGATCCCCAGATCATGGAACATCCCGCGCGTGCCGACGCTGCCGGTGGGGCCCACGTGCCATTCATATTGCGCCGCCACCAGACCGGGCTTTTTCGCGACCACGCTTTCGAAGCCGGGATCGTTGTCGGCGAGTCGTTCGATCCGGGCGTCCACCTCTGCATATTCGGGCAGGACCGGGGTGAACCAGGCCGCCGTGCCAGACACCTTGGGCGCAAGGCCCAGCGCATAGAGAATTTCCGTCGCGGCCTGGCCGATGGTGACGGCGCTTTCCGGCGGGGCCGCGAACGTCAGATCGACGCCGCAGTTCACGAGGTTCAGGGGGTAATCCGTGTCCTGCGCATGAAGCGGCAGCGCGGCAGCGGCCAGCAAGATGCCGGCGATCAGGGTATTCTTCATCCAATCCGTCCCGTCAGATGGACCGGCAGGGATGTACGCGAAACAAGGGATGGCCGGATGACCACGTCAGGTTTCCCGCTCCGGCACACCCCGTCCGGTCGTGATTTCTCTCGTGTCGGCAGGTCTCCTGACTGGCGGGTCGCGGCACCTCTCGCCTTCCCGGGCGTGGCCCAGTGGCTGTTGAGAGGCGCTCGCCGCCTACAGTTGCGGGGGCAGTTCCGTTTCCCGGCCGGGGCCGGTACGGATTCCCTTTTCATCCCGAAGGAAACCGACGCCTTTCTGCTAGCAGCGGGTGCGGGGCGCGGCAAGGCCGAACGGTCGCGGTCCCCGCCGGTCGGCGGACCTGACGTTGCATGTCGCAACGAGCGCTCTATGCTTCTGCCGGTGAACCAGTAAGGCGGTGTTGTCGTAAAATGTTGAGGAACCTCGTCGTCGCGGGCCTGTTGATCGGCGGCCTTGCCATTCTCGGCTGGTCCTTCGCAGGGTCCGGTCAGGATCGCGCGGCCTCTGCGGATGGCATGTCGGCGCAGGAATTCTCAAGCGAAAGCCCGCTGCTGCTGCCCGGCATCCTCGCCACGGTCTACGAAGCATTCGGCGAGACCGACGAGACGGCGATCTACGACCGGCTGGCGGATGTCGCCAGCGGCCCGGCGCTGGAACAGCTCTACCTTGAACGCGTCGGCGCCATGGCGGGCGGCGGCCTGAACCCGGACCAGGAAATTCATGAAGTCTCGCTTTCGGGGCTGAGCGCCCGCCCCAAGGGTGACACAGTGGAAATCACGGCGAAATGGCGCGTTCTGGGCGTGGTCGGCCATTCCGAACACATGCACATGCGCGGCAATGCCTATGCCGCCGATCTGGTGATGGCGCCGGACGGCGGCACATGGAAGATCGACGGCTTCACCCTCACGGACGTGGACCGCAGCGATGCCGGCACGTTGGAGCGGAACGCCGATGCCCCGCAGGCCGCTTCCATGGCGGAGGAAGAAGGGTGATCGCGGCGCGCGACATCGCCTTTGCCTACCCGCGCGGCGGCTTTGCCCTCAAGGTGTCGCAGCTTGACGTGGCCCCTGCGGAACGGGTGGGCGTGATCGGGCCAAGCGGGACCGGCAAGACGACGCTGCTGAACCTGCTCGCCGGCCTTTCACGGCCCGATGCGGGCACCCTCAGCGTCGCCGGCACCGATCTGACCGCGCTCGGGGAGGCGGGTCGCCGGCGGTTCCGCGCGACGCACGTGGGGTTCATCTTTCAGAATTTCGCTCTGGTCGATTACCTGAACGCCTACGAGAACATCCTCTATCCCTACCGCGTCGGCCTTGGCCTCAAGCTCGACTCCCAGGTGCGGGAGCGCGCCCATGCGCTGGCCGATGCCTGCGGCATTGCGAACCGGCTCAAGAGCCACCCACAGGCATTGTCAGGCGGCGAACAGCAGCGTGTCGCGATCTGCCGTGCGCTGGTCACCCGGCCCCGGCTGATCCTCGCGGACGAAGCGACGGGGAACCTCGATCCCGAGACCAAGGAGGTCATTCTCGACCTGCTGTTCGCGCGCGCGGCGGAGATGGAGGCGACGGTGCTGGCAGTCACCCACGACCACGACCTGTTGCCGCGCTTCGACCGGGTGATCGACTTTTCCACGCTTCGGCAGGCCGCATGAACGCGCTTTTCCTCGCCTTTGCGCATCTGCGCTGGACCTGGGTGCGCAGCACGGTGCTGGTGATCGTCGGCGCGCTGATCCTGTCCGTGCCGATGGTCACGCAGGTCCTGCTGCGCGGCTCCGAGGACGCGCTGACCCGCCGGGCCGAAGCGACACCGCTGGTGCTGGGCGCGCGCGGCAGCCAGACCGACCTCGTCATGAATGCGGTCTACTTTTCCGCGGACCGTGCGCCGCCGGTGACCCGCGCTGCCGAAGATGCGGTCTGGGACAGCGGGCTGGCGTTGCCGATCCCCCTGCATACCGCTTTCCAGAGCAATGGCGCACGGATCGTGGGCACCTCGCTCGACTATTTCGACTTTCGGGGGCTGAAGGTCGAAACGGGGCGGCAGATCGCACTTCTGGGCGAGGCCGTTCTCGGGGCACAGGTCGCCGAACGGCTGGGCCTCGGCCCCGGCGACACGGTGGTATCGGCGCCCGAGAACCTGTTCGATCTCGACGGGATCTATCCGCTGGAGCTCGAGATCACCGGCGTCCTCGCGCCGACCGGCACCCCGGACGACGAGGCGATCTTCACCGACATCAAGACATCCTGGGTCATCGCGGGTATCGGTCACGGCCACGACGACGTGGTGGTGGCGGACGATCAGGGCAATGTCACCGCCAATGCCGCCATCACCGAATTCCAGCGCATCACGCCCGAGAACATCGACAGCTTCCATTTCCACGGTGCGGCCAGCGACTATCCCCTGTCCGCTGTCGTGGTGGTTCCCGATGACGCGCGCTCCGGTACGATCCTGCGGGGCCGGTATCTGGACCCCGAGAATCCGGTGCAGGTGACGGTCCCGGCCGAGGTCGTGGCGGGGCTGGTCGACAGGATCTTCCGGATCGCGGCGTTGCTCGACGCCGTGACGCTGGTGATCGGCATCGCGGCGCTGGGGGCGGTGGGCCTCGCGCTCTATCTCGCGTGGACATTGCGCGCGCCCGAGATGCAGACGGCACGCCGCCTCGGCGCGGGGCGCTTCGTGATCGGTCAACTGGCGCTCGCCGAGATCGCCATTCTGCTCGTCCTCTCGACGGGGCTCGCCGCCGCCATCGTGACCTTCGTGACGCGCCGTTCTGACGGAATCGTGTCTTGGCTGCTCGCGATGTAACTGACTACCCTTTGACCAACCGACAGGAGATTTACCAGTGAAGACATTCTTGACCGCCGCGACGATCGCCACCCTCGCCTCGACGGCATCGGCCCATTACGGGATGATCATTCCCTCCGACAACATGGTCAGCCAGGAGGACGGTCGCAGCATCGACCTGACCCTGTCCTTTTCGCACCCGTTCGAGGGCATCGGCATGGTGCTCGACCGTCCCGAGGCCTTTACCCTGACCCACGGCGGAGAAACCACCAACCTGCTCGACAGTCTCGAGGAAACGCAGGTGATGGATCATGCGGGCTTCTCGACGGAGTACCGGCTGGAGCGTCCGGGCACGCATGTGTTCGCCATGACCCCGCAGCCCTACTGGGAGCCCGAAGAGGATGCGTTCATCACCCATTTCACGAAGACCTACGTGGCCGCCTACGGCGATGACGAGGGCTGGGACATGGAGTTGGGCCTCAAGACCGAGATCGTGCCCCTGTCGAAACCCTTCGCCCTCTGGGAAGGCAACCTGTTCCAGGGGATCGTGAAGCTGGATGGCGAGGCGGTCCCCTATGCCGAGGTCGAGGTCGAGTACTATGACGAGAACGGCACCGCCGCCGCGCCTTCGGACCTGATGATTACCCAGACGATCAAGGCGGATGCCGACGGCGTCTTCAGCTATGCGGTTCCGACCGCCGGCTGGTGGGGCTTTGCCGCGCTGAATACCGCCGAGGAACCGATGCAGCACGAGGGTGAGGACAAGGCGCATGAACTGGGCGCGGTCATCTGGGTCCATTTCGAGGCCTGGGGCGCGGAATGATCCGGGCGCTGGCGCTTGCGCTCTGTCTCGCGGCCGTTCCGGCCGTCGCGCATGACCTGCGTGTCTTCGCATCCGTTGCGGGCGATACGGTGACCGTCGAATCCACCTTTTCCTCCGGTCGGGTCCCGACCGGGGGCGAGGTCCGCGTGCTGGATGCGGACAACAAGCTTTTGATGACGCTGCCGATCGGGGACGAGGGCAAGACGGAATTCCCGCTGCCCGAGGGCGTGGCGCGCAGCGGGCTGACCATCGAGGTGGATGTGAGCGAAGGGCACTCGGATTACTGGGTGCTGACGCCGGACGATATCGCCCACGGGCAGGGGGCGGACTGATGCTGAAACCTCTCGCCCTGTCGCTTGCCCTGCTGGCCGGGGCCGCAGCCGCGCAGGAAAAGCCCGTGGTCGCCGCCGTCAACTACCCGCTGGCGTGGATGGCCGAGCGGTTGGGCGGATCGGCCGTCGATGTCATGTTCCCGGTTCCCCGGGGCAGCGACCCGTCGTACTGGCGGCCGGGCCTGTCCGACATCGCGGCGATACAGCAGGCGGATGTCATCGCGCTGAACGGGGCCGGTTTCGCCGGGTGGACGACCCGTGCCTCGCTGCCGCGGTCGCGGCTGGTCGATACGTCGGCCGGTTTCTCGGATGCCTATATCGCGACCGAATCCGTCACCCACAGTCATGGCGCGGACGGAGAACATTCGCACACCGGCACCGCCAGCTACACGTGGCTCGATTTCGCGCAGGCCGCCCGTCAGGCGGAGGCGCTGGCGGAAGCGATGCAGCGCCGCATCCCGGCTGTAAGCGACAGCGTGGCAGAGGCACTTCCCAAATTGGTTGACGATCTGGAGGCGCTGGATGCAGAAGCGCGCGACAGCCTCGTCGCGCTGCAGGGAACGACGATCCTTGCCACGCACCCGCGCTACCAGTACCTCGCGCGCGCCTACGGTCTCGAGATCGAGGCGCTGGAATGGGAGGCCGGCGCCATGCCCGATGACGACCAGTGGCAGGCGCTCGTGTCGCGCGTCGAAGGGACCGGAGCGACACTGCTGATCTGGGAAGCGGCGCCACCCGACGCGGCTGTCGCGCGTGCCGCGGCACTGGGGCTGAGGTCCGTCGTGGTCGCGCCGCTTGCCACGCGGCCCGCCGAGGGCGATTTCCTGTCCGTCATGCGCGCACAGCTGTCCGATCTGGCCAGCGCGACCCCCTGACGGCAGGGGTCGCCAGGCCGCACGTTGGCATGAATTCGCTCATGCGCGCCGGATCGATCACGATTTCCGGCGTAACACCAGATAATGCGGTCCCATGGCCCGTCCGCCACCAGAGTCGGATTGCAGCCAAAGCCGAAATATCGCTTACTGGAGAAAACGTTCAAAAGAACGGCCCGCGCTTTTCGCGGGAACGACGGTGTGAGTGGGGGGCGTTGACGTGACGCAATCGAGGGTACCTTTCAAGGGCGGCTTCAGGACGGCAGGCGCAATCATCGGGGTCGTGTTCGCGGCAGCGGCGCAGATCGCATCGGCGGCGGATCTCAGGATAACAGGGATCGAGGAAGGCAGCGAACTGTACGAGACGCTCGCGGGCGGGTCGCTGCTGGTCGAACAGACGGCTGACGATGCCGACCCCAGCCCGCAGGAAGTGGTCGCGGCGGCGCAGGCGGATTACGAACGGATCCTCGCCGTCCTCTACGACAACGGCTACTTCGGCCCGGTGATCCGGATCACGCTCGACGGGGTGGATGCGGTTGATATTCCGCCGGTGAACCCGCCGAGTCAGATCCGGCAGGCCGTCATCGCGATCGAGCCGGGGCCCCGGTTCGTTTTCGGCCCGACCCGCATCGCACCCGTGGCGCCGGGCACCGAACTGCCCGAGGAATTCGCCACCGGCCAGACCGCAAGCCTCGGGGTGCTGAAGGATACCGTGGGCGCGGGCATCGACGGCTGGCGGGAGCAGGGCCATGCCAAGGCCGAGCTCGCCAGTCAGGAACTGACCGCCCGGCACCAGGAACGCACCATCTCGGCCGACCTGCGACTGGATCCCGGTCCACGCCTGCGGTTCGGCCCGCTGATCGTGGAGGGCAACGAGGACGTCCGCACCCAGCGGATCATCGACATCGCCGGCCTGCCGGAGGGGCAGGTGTATTCGCCCGAGGAACTGCGGCTCGCGCGGGAAAGGCTGCGGCGCACCGGCGCATTCAATGCCGTGGCCCTGCAGGAGGCCGAGCAGATCGGCCCCGGCGAGACGCTGCCGATCACAGCACTTGTCACCGAGGCGCCCAAGCGCCGCTTCGGGTTCGGGGGGGAACTGTCCTCGCTCGAAGGATTGACGCTGTCCACCTACTGGATGCACCGCAACCTGCTGGGCGGGGCCGAACGGCTGAGACTCGAAGCGGAAGTGCGCGGCATCGGCGGAAATTCCGGCGGCGAGGACTATCGCCTGTCGGCCCGCTTTGACCGTCCCGCGACGTTCAACGAGGACACGAATTTCTACGCGCTGACGGTGATCGAACAGCTCGACGAGGTGAATTTCTTCTCGCGCCAGATCGACATCGAAGCCGGCATCACCCGGATCGCCAGCGAGCAACGCACCTACCGGCTGGGCGTCGGTCTGCGCCGCGCCGAGACACGCGATGCCTTCGGCACCAACCGTTACACGCTGCTGACCCTGCCGCTGGGGGTCGAGTTCGACTACCGCGACAAGGAACTGGATGCGAAGGAAGGGTACTACATCAACGCGACCGTGACGCCCTTCGTCGCCATCAGCGGGGCCGACAACGGCGTGCGCAGCTATCTCGACGCGCGTTACTACAAGTCATTCGGAACCGAGCGCCCGGTGACCTTCGCGCTTCGCGGTCAGCTCGGATCGGTTTACGGGCCTGACCTGTCGGTCGCCCCGGCCGACTATCTCTTCTACTCCGGCGGCGGCGGCACGGTGAGGGGACAGCCCTACCAGTCGCTGGGCGTGGACCTCGGCGGCGGGCAGACCGTCGGCGGTCGGTCGTTCGTCGGGGTTTCCGCCGAGGCGCGGGTACAGGTCACGGATGCCATCGGCATCGTGGGCTTTGCCGACGCGGGCTACATCGGTGCTGAGGAATTCTACGATGGATCGGGCGAATGGCACTCCGGCGCGGGCCTCGGCTTGCGGTACGCCACGGGGATCGGGCCGATCCGGCTGGATCTCGCGGTGCCGACGTCCGGCCCCGAAACGGGCGAGAACTTCCAGGTATACATCGGCATAGGGCAGGCGTTCTGATGCGGTTCCTTCTTTCCTTTCTGACCGCGATCACCGTCCTTCTCGCCGTTCCCGGAGACCTCCGGGCGCAGGAAGGCGAGGACGACAAGGGGTTCCTGACTCGCACGATCCAGGATGCGCTCAGCGGCGCCGGGCGGACTGTACGGATCGACGGGTTTCGCGGTGCGCTCAGTTCGACGGCCAGCTTCGACCGGATGACCATCGCGGACGACGAGGGCGTCTGGCTCACCCTCGAAGACGTCACGCTGGACTGGACCCGCTCCGCGCTGCTGCGCGGACGGCTCGAAGTGCAAAGCCTGACCGCCGCGCGGCTGGATCTGCCGCGCCTCCCGGTCCCATCCGGCGAAGTCGACCTGCCCGACGCCGAGGCGCAGCCGTTCAGCCTTCCGGAACTGCCGGTTGCCATTAACATCGCTGATTTCGGCGTGGACGAGATCAACCTTGGCGCGCCACTGCTGGGCGAGGCCGCGCAGCTGACCCTTCAGGCCAAGGCGCAATATACCGATGAGCTGCTGGACGTCGACATCACCGCCAACCGGACCGATGCGAAACAGGGCGAATTCGCCATTCGCGCGAACCTTGAGCGGACCGACAATGTCCTCGACCTGCTCGTGCGGCTCAGCGAGGGCGAGGAAGGGATCGTGGCCAAGCTGATGAGCCTGCCCGACCAACCTTCGGTCAACCTGACGGTCGAGGGGAATGGCCCGTTGAGCGATTTTGTCACCGACCTGAACCTGTCCACCGACGGTCAGGAGCGGCTGGCAGGGCAGATCACCCTGGGCACTCAAGAGTCGGGCAGCGGCTCGGACACACCTGATCGCCGGGTTCAGGGCGATATCGGCGGCGACGTGACGGCGCTTTTCGCCCCGCGTTTCCGCGAATTCTTCGGCGAGAACGTCCGCCTCACGCTCGATGCGCTGCTCGAAAGCACCGGCGCGATCGAGGTCAGCGATTTCTCGCTCGACGCGCAGGCCGCCGACATTGCGGGGCGCGTCACCCTGAACGCCGAGAAATGGCCGACCTTCATCGACGTCACGGGCACCGTGGCGAATCCCGACGGCACCACGATCCTGCTGCCCGTGGGCGGCGAGGGCACCACGGTCGAACGTGTCGGGCTCCGGGTCAACTACGACGCGGCGGACGGCGAGGCGCTGGATGCGGCCTTCGACATCGATGCGCTTCAGATGGCCGGGCTGTCCATCGACAGCACGCAGCTTGGCCTGGACGGCACGCTGCGCGGCGACGTCGGCACCCTGGGTGAATTCCTGGGCGATGTGACCTTCAGCGCAGAGGGGCTGGCGTTGACCAATCCGGCAAGCGCCGAGGCGATCGGCAGCCGGATCACCGGCAGTGCCAACATCAACTACGTCGAAGGGCAGCCGACCCGGATCACGGGACTGGACCTGACCGGGACCGATTACGGCCTTGCCGGTGACATCGTCATCGCGGGGCTGGAGAACAACTTCCGGACCGAACTGGACGTGCGGCTCAACGCCGACGATCTCAGCCGGTTTTCGGCGCTCGCCGGGCGCGAACTGGACGGGCGCAGCGAACTGGCGCTGAACGGCAGTGTCACGCCGCTGGGCGGCATGTTCGATCTGCGGGCGACGGGCAGCACGGAAAACCTTGTGCTGGGCATCCCACAGGCGGATGCCGTGCTCGAAGGCCGGACGGAACTGAACATGCAGGCCACCCGGAACGAGACCGGCACCTTCCTGCGCGACCTGTCGTTGCGCAACGATGCGCTGAGCCTGACCGGTTCCGCCGAACTGCGCACGGACGACAGCCGCGTGCAGGCCGATTTCCGGCTGGAGGACGTGGGGCTCGTTCTGCCGCAATACGACGGGCCCGTCACCGTGAGCGCGACCGCCACGCAGGACACCCGTGGCTGGGTCGTCGATGCGGTGACCGATGGCCCCTACGGTGCGGCGCTGACGGCGCAGGGCCTGGCAACCGGCCCGAACGCGGAGATCACCTTCACCGCCGATGTGCCCGACGTCAAACCCTTTGCCGAGCAGATCGAGGGCCCGGTGCGCGCCCGCGGCACCCTCAGCCAGACCCCGGACGGCTGGCGCATCCGTACCGATGCCACCGGCCCCTACGATGTGACCGCCGCGGTCGAAGGGCTGGTCAGCCCGACGCTGGACGTCGATTTCGACCTGTCCATGCCGCAGGTCAATCCGCTGGTGCCGCAGGTCAGCGGCCCGCTGTCGGCACAGGGCAACCTGCGCCAGACAGCCGAAGGCTTCGTGATCGACACCACGGCCAACGGCCCGTACGACGTCCGCGCGGCGGTGCAGGGGGCGCTGACCCCGGCGCTCGATATCCGTTTCGACGTGTCGGTGCCCAACGTGCAGCCCGTGGTGCCGCAGGTGAACGGGCCGCTCAACGCCACCGGCACCCTGCGCCAGACCGACGACGGCTTCGTGGTGGACACGCAGGCGACAGGCCCCTACGGCGCGCAAGTGACGGTGGCGGGGCTGGCCACCGGGCCGAACATGTCGCTGAACTTCAACGTTTCCGTGCCCAACGTGAACCCGTTGGTGCCCTCGGTGAACGGCCCGCTGTCCGCTACCGGCAAGCTTTACCAGACGCCGGACGGGCTCGCGGTCGACACGCAGGCAAGCGGCCCCTATTCGGCGCGCGCCACGGTGAACGGCGTGGTCACCGGCCCGAACGCGGACGTGGATTTCACCCTCGCGGTGCCCAATGTCGCCGCGCTGGTGCCGCAGCTGAACGGGCCGCTGAACGTCGACGGCTCGGCGCGGCGGCAGGGCAGCGCGTGGCAGATCGACACCGACGCACGCGGGCCGGGGGGCACGCAGGCGACCGTTTCGGGGCAGGTGGCCGAAAGCGGTAACCTCAACCTCGATATCGCCGGCACCGCGCCCCTGGGTCTCAGCCGCCCGTTCCTTGAACCGCGTATCCTGCAGGGGCTGGCGCGGTTCGACCTGACGGTCAACGGGCCGCCCGCGCTGTCTTCGCTGAGCGGCACGGTCACGACATCGGACGCGGCACTGACCGCGCCGAACCTGCGTATCGCGCTGGAAGGGATCGACGCGAACATCCGGTTGGGCAACAACCGCGCCGACATCGACCTCAGCGCCAATGCCGTCGGCGGCGGCCGCCTGCGCGTTGGTGGCGGCGTGACCCTGACAGGGTCGCTCCCCGCCGATCTGCAGGTCGCGCTGGAGGGGCTGGTCCTGACCGATCCCAAGCTCTACCGCACCAGCCTTGGCGGCAACCTGCGCATCGCGGGGCCGCTGGCCGGGGGCGCGGTGATCAGTGGCCGGATCAATGTCGGCGAAACCAACGTGAACGTGCCCTCCACCGGGATGACCACGATCGGGGACATTCCGCAAATCACCCACATCGGGGCGGATCCCGCGGTGATCGCCACCCGCCGCAAGGCCGGGCTGACCGGGGCCGAAGCGGGCACCGATCCGGCTGCGGACAATCCCGGCGGCGGCTTCGGCCTCAACCTCGAAGTCAACGCGCCGAACCGCATCTTCGTACGGGGCAGGGGGCTCGACGCCGAGCTGGGCGGCGGCTTGACGCTGACCGGCACCACCAACAACATCATCTCGGCCGGACGCTTCGAACTTATCCGCGGCCGCCTCGACATCCTGGGCCGCCGGTTCAACCTTGTCGAAGGTTCCGTGCAGTTCCAGGGCGACCTGATCCCCTACCTGCGCTTCGTGTCTTCCACCACGACCAACGCGGGCGAGGTGCGGGTGATCGTGCAAGGCCCGGCGGATTCGCCCGAGGTCCTGTTCGAGGCGACCCCGGCCGCCCCGCAGGACGAGGTGCTGGCCCAGCTCCTCTTCGGCCGCAACATCGCCGACATCTCGGCATTCCAGGCGCTGCAGCTGGCCTCTGCCGTGGCGACGCTGGCGGGACGCGGCGGCAACGGCGTGATCGGCAACCTGCGCGACAACTTCGGCCTCGACGATCTCGACGTAACGACGACGGAGGACGGCTCGACCGCGGTCCGCGCGGGCAAGTACATTTCGGAGAACGTCTATTCCGACGTGACCGCCGCCTCGGACGGGTCCGCGGATATCTCGCTGAACATCGACATCACGCCGAACCTCACCGGCAAGGCGACCCTCGGGTCGGATGGAAACAGCGGTATCGGTCTGTTCTTTGAAAGGGACTACTGACCGGACTGCGGCGCAAAGGTGCCGAACCGGCCCCGATCGAACAGGAGCCCCGCGCCGTCCCCCCGGCGCTGGGCCGCGTGGCGGATGCGGCCCAAGATGATGGAGTGATCTCCTGCCGGATGAACGGCGTGGGTGTCGCAGTGGAAGGTGGCGAGCACGCCTGACAGTGTCGGGGCGCCATCCGGGCCGGGGTGCCAGTCGAACCCGGAGAAATCGTGCCCCTGGCCCGCGAAATGCAGCGCCAGCGGCCCCTGATCCTCCCCGAGGATGTGGATGCAGAAATGCTGCGCACGGGCGAAGGCGTCGTGTCTCTTGGACCGCAGCGCGGCGGACCACAGAACGAGCGGCGGATCAAGCGAGACGGACGAGAACGAGTTGGCGGTCATGCCCAGCGGGCCGGTTTCCGTCTGGGTCGTTATGACGGTGACACCCGTGCCGAAACGGCCGAATGCCGCGCGCAGCCGGGCGCCGTCTTCCGCCTCGGGCGCAAAGGAAATCAAATCATCATCCATCCGGCTCACGGGTGCCACGGCCCTGCCGATTTGTCCAGCAGCGCCCATCAAGGCAATCGCTCGAATGTGATGTGCAAGGTGTCTTTCATCGCTTCCGCCTAGCGTTCCATCGCGGCCAAAGCGTGGCGGGAACGCGTCAGCCGCGCGGAATCCCGCGGACGATCGCAACAGGCGGGATCATCCCGGAACAGGCTTCTGCGGCGGGGGTTGTCCCGTCAAGAGAGGCATCGTCGCCCGGTTCCGCGCGACGCTGGCTGTCGGAGAGAGCGGCATGGCATCCCGTCATGCCGATAACCCAGGCACCCGAATGCCGCAATGACCGGGCGTTGCAGAATGCCCAACAGGAGAAGACCATGAAATCGACCACGAAATTCACCGCCGCCGCACTGATCATCGGGATGTCCGCCGGCACGACCGCCTTCGCCGACGATCAGGAAACGGTTGATCACACCGAGATCGGATCGCTGTCCTGCGACGTGGGTGACGGGACGGGCTACGTCTTCGGCTCCACGCGCGAACTGACCTGCACCTTCAACCCTGTCGAGGAAGGTCTGGCCGATGAAACCTACGTGGGCCAGATCAACCGCTACGGGATCGATATCGGCAAGACCCAGAACGGCCAGATGGCATGGCTGGTGCTGGCACCCACGGAATCCGAATACCGTGAGGGCGGCCTGAACGGCAGCTACAAGGGCGTGTCCGCAGAAGCGACGCTGGGCGTAGGTCTTGGCGCCAATGCCATGACCGGCGGCTCCGAGAATACGCTGGCCCTGCAACCGATCAGCGTGAACACGCAGACCGGCGTGAACTTTGCCGTCGGTGTGGGCGAGATCAACCTCACCCGTGTCGAAGGCTGACAACCCCGAAACATCTTGCGAAAGGCCCCCTTCCGAGGGGGCTTTTTTTCGTCCGTGCGATTGTGCAGGTCAGACCGGCGGGGGCCCCAGCCGGTCCAGAACAAGGTCGGCCCGCATCGCGGTGGACGTGCGGGGGAGCACCAGCGGGTCGTATCCCAGCCGTCGATAGGCGGCCTTCAGCCTGTGATATTCGCGCAGGCCTTCTTCCATGTCGTGCCGGCGTTCCGCATCGGCCTCGAAGATTTCGCGCCACGGCGGGACGAGGAAAACACGGGGATGAAACAGCGGCTGCCCTTGCAGCAGCGTGGCGAGGGGTTGCCCTGTCGCATGGCTCAGCGCCACCGCCGCGTCTATCACGCCACGGTCGAAGAAGACCCAGCCCTTCCGTGGCTCCAACGCCGCCCGGTCGGCGGTCGCCAGCGCAAGCGCGCGGCGGGCAAAGGCGGCAAGGTCGGTCCAGGGCAGGGCGGTGCCGCCGCACGCCATCTCTTCGGCCACGATGCGGCGACCGGGCTCCGGGACGGTGGCATGGCCCCGCCGCGCCAGTTCGGCCAGCAGGGTCGTCTTGCCACCCCCCGAACACCCCGACAGGATGACGTGCTGGTCGCGTCGGTCTGACATGATGCTCCGTCCTCGCGGCGTGGCGGGCAGGTTCTAGCCGAGGTAGACCTGACCCGGCGGATATTTCACCCTCGGCACCGTGCGGGTCGCCAGGAAGAACCCCAGCGCCAGCGGGCCGACCCGACCGATGAACATGATCACCATGATCAGCGCCCGACCGACACCGTCGAGCTCTCCGGTGGCACCACGCGACAGGCCCACGGTCCCGAAGGCGGAGGTGACCTCGAACGCGAGGTCGAGGAACTGCCCGTCGTGGCTGATCGCGGTCACGAAGATGCCCGAGAGCACCAGCAGCATGGAGATCATCGTCAGCGCAAGCACCTTCAGCACTTCCTCGACCCCCAGCGCCCGGCCGAAGGCGTGCAGCGTGGTCTGCCGCCGGAAAAAGGCGACCGTGGCGAGCAGCAGAACGGCAAAGGTCGTCACCTTGATGCCGCCGGCGGTCGAGGTGCTGCCGCCCCCGACCAGCATCAGCGTCATGGTCATGACCGTGGTCGAATCGTGCATGCCCGCCGTGTCGATGGTGTTGAACCCCGCGGTGCGCGGGGTGACCCCCTGGAACCAGCTTGCCCACAACTTGTCGCCGACCGAAAGATTGCCCAGCGTGGCGGGATTGGTCCATTCCAGCAGGGCGAACCAGACGCAGCCCCAGACGATGAGAAAGGCGGTGCCGACCAGCATCAGCTTGGAATGGAGGGTCAGCTGCCGCCAGCGTCGGGCCTGGTAGATGTCGCCGACAACGATGAAGCCGATGCCCCCCATGATGAACAGGAGCGTGATCACGATGTTGATGAGCGGATTGCCGACCCATTGCGACAGGCTGTCGGGATGCAGGGCAAAGCCCGCGTTGTTGAAGGCGCTGACCGAGTGGAAGATCGCCTGCCAGATGCCGTTCAGCCCGTATTCGGGCACGAAGACGAAGGCCAGCAGCAGCGCGCCGACGCCTTCGCAGACGAGCGCGACAACGATGATGACGCGCACCAGAACGGTCAGGTTGCTGATCGAGGTCTGGTTGAGATCCTCGCGCAGGATCAGGCGCTGCGGCATCCCCACGGGGATACCAAGAGCGCTGAGGACAAGGACGGCAAAAGTCATCAGCCCCAGCCCGCCGAACTGGATCAGCAGCGCGATTACCGCCTGGCCGAAGCCGGTGAAGGCCGCACCCGTGTCGGCCAGCACCAGCCCGGTCACGGTGACAGCCGAGGTCGAGGTGAACAGCGCCTCGGACAGGCCGATGTCGCCGTGGTGCGAGACCGGCAGCCACAACAGCAGGCCCCCGATCACGATGAAGACCAGATAGAGCAGCCCCAGCACCGCCGGCGGCGGCAGGGACAGTCCGACGCGGTGCGCCTTGACCCGTTGTGCGCCCCTGGCCATGTCAGAGACTTGCGGCGAAGCTGCGCAGGTCCTTGCGCTGACCCAGAAGCAGCAGCAGGTCGTCGCTCTGCAAGGTGCAGGAGTTGCCGTCCTGGCCGACGAACTCGGTGCCGCGCATGACCCCGATGCAGCGCAGCTTGAATTTCTCGGTGTGCGGCAGGTCTTCCAGCCGCTTGCCTTCAAGGCTTTCGGGAATGCGGAAGTTCACGACGTGGTAGCCATTGCCGAGACTGACGTAATCGCGCACCAGCGGGTTGTGCAGCACCTGGGCGATATGCTGGCCCACCTCGATCTCGGGATGGATGACCCGGTCCACACCCAGCTTGGACAGGATGCGGTGATGGGTCTTGGTCTTGGCCTTGGCCCAGATCTGCGACACGCCGATCAGCTTGAGGTTCATCGCGCTGAGGATGCTGGCCTCGAGGTCCGAGCCCATGGCGACGACGCCGATGTCGCATTCCGCGAAACCCGCCTCGCGCAGGGCGAGGTCGTCCCGTGCGTCCACGATCACGGCCTGGCTGAGCTGCTCGGCGTGGGCCGACACGCGCTTTTCATCCGTGTCGACGCCGATCACGTGGTTTCCGAACCTCTGCAGTTCGGTTGCGACCGTGCTGCCGAAGTTTCCCAATCCGATCACACCTACGGTTCGGGTGCTGTGCCGTGCCATAGAAATACCTTTCCGAGTCGCATTGCTGACAGCTAACTAGAGCGTTCGGCGGAAAGGGGAAATGGACTGCCTTGCAAATGTGATGCGGGCCGCGTCGCGCGCGGCCCGATCCTGTCAGCGGTTCATGCGGTTTTCGATCAGGTCGTCCACGACGGACGGGTCCGCAAGGGTCGAAGTGTCGCCGAGCGCACCATAATCGTTCTCGGCGATCTTGCGCAGGATGCGGCGCATGATCTTGCCGGACCGCGTCTTGGGCAGGCCCGGTGCCCACTGGATGAGGTCGGGCTTGGCGATCGGGCCGATCTCGTTGCGGACCCACGCCTCGAGCTCCTTGCGCAGATCCTCCGAAGGCTCCTCGCCGCCCATCAGGGTGACGTAGCAGTAGATGCCCTGACCCTTGACCTTGTGCGGGTAGCCGACCACGGCGGCCTCGGCGACCTTCTTGTGCGCGACGAGGGCGCTTTCGACCTCCGCCGTGCCCATGCGGTGGCCCGAGACGTTGATGACATCGTCGACGCGCCCGGTGATCCAGTAGTCGCCGTCGGCATCGCGCTTGCAGCCGTCCCCGGTGAAGTAGTAGCCGGGATAATCCGAAAAATAGGTCTTTTCGAACCGTTCGTGATCGCCCCAGACGGTCCGCATCTGGCCCGGCCAGCTGTCCGCGATGCACAGCACACCTTCGGCGGGGTTGTCCTCGATGATCTCTGCCGAGGTGGGCTCCAGCACCACGGGCCTGATCCCGAAGAAGGGCTTCATCGCCGCGCCGGGCTTCATGTCGTGGGCGCCGGGCAGGGGGGTCATCAGGTGACCGCCGGTTTCGGTCTGCCACCATGTGTCCACGATCGGGCAGCGGCCCTGACCCACGACCTCGTGGTACCAGGTCCAGGCCTCGGGGTTGATCGGTTCTCCCACCGTGCCGAGCAGCTTGAGGCTCGACAGGTCGCAGCGGGTGACGAATTCGTTGCCCTGGCCCATCAGGGCGCGGATCGCCGTCGGAGCGGTGTAGAACTGGTTCACCTTGTGCTTTTCGCAGACTTGCCAGAAGCGGCTGGCATCTGGATAGGTCGGCACGCCTTCGAACATGAGGGTGGTCGCCCCGTTGGCGAGCGGGCCGTAGACGATGTAGCTGTGCCCGGTGACCCAGCCGACGTCCGCGGTACACCAGTAGATGTCGCCGTCATGGTAGTCGAAGGTGATTTCGTGCGTCATGGCGGCATAGACGAGGTAGCCGCCGGTGGTATGGACCACGCCCTTGGGCTGCCCTGTGGAACCGGAGGTGTAGAGGATGAACAGTGGATCCTCCGCGCCCATGACTTCCGGCTCGCAGGTGTCCGGGGTCGTCTTGGCCAGTGCGGTGTAGTCCACGTCTCGCGCCTCGTCCCAGGGCACGTCCGCCCCGGTACGCCGCACCACGAGGCATTTGACGGCGGCATCGCACGAGGCCAGCGCCTTGTCCGCATTGGTCTTGAGCGGTGTGTTCCGCCCGCCGCGCGGTGCCTCGTCCGCGGTGATGACCACCTTGGCCTCGGACCCCTTGATCCGCGCCGCCAGCGCATCGGGCGAGAACCCCGCGAAGACGATGGAATGGATGGCCCCGATGCGGGCGCAGGCCAGCATGGCATAGGCGGCCTCGGGGATCATCGGCATGTAGATGATCACGCGATCCCCCTTGCCGACGCCCTGGTCGCGCAGGACGTTGGCCATCTTGCAGGTCTGCGCGTGCAACTCACGATAGGTGACGTGCTGCGCGTCCTCTTCGGGGTTGTCCGGTTCCCAGATGATCGCGGTCTGCTCGCCGCGGGTGTCGAGGTGACGGTCGATGCAGTTGGCGCTGACGTTCAGCTGGCCGTCGGCGTACCAGTTGATCTTGACCTTGCCGAGCGTGAAGTCGACGTCCTTGACCTGCGTGAAGGGCTTGATCCAGTCGACCCGCTTGCCCTGTTCGGCCCAGAACGCTTCGGGGTCGCCGATCGAGGCCTCGTACATCTGCGCATACTGCTCGGCGTTGACATGCGCGCCTTTGACCATGGCTTCGGATGGCGGATAGGTTCTGGCGTCGGACATTCGGGGCTCCTCCTTGATCTTCACTTTCGGCGCGCGATCCGGCCGGGGCCTGTCAAACGCACGTCTCCTCCTGCGCGGGATCATAGCGTCCTGTGTAAGGATTGAAATAACCATTTGGAATGGCTTGATTTCGTTGTAAAACTATTTCCCTGCATCCAGCGCGTTTGTAAACGTCGCACGGCGTGGCTGCAAATATCCGCGCTTTTTCATGCCGGTTGATGTAAAGCGCTTGCGCGGACAGGACCACGCCGGGAGGCGGCGCCGCCTCGGGCTCGGGCCCAGTCGGCGCGCCGCGTCAGGTTTCGGCCTTTTCATCTTCGTGTTCGGGCAGATGCCTGTCCTCTGACGACAGGAAAAGCCCGATGGTCTGCAGCGGCTCGAAGTTCTCGCACACGGCCTTGAAAACGACAAGGAACGGGACCGCCACAAGCGCGCCGGGCACACCCCAGAGCCATCCCCAGAACACCACCGTCAGGAACACCGCGACCGTGTTCATGGCCAGCCGCCGGCCCACGAGGAATGGCGTGAGAATCTGACCTTCGAGGCTGGTCAGGGCCAGATAGCCCAGGGGCGCAAGCAGGGCGTAGCTGACGGTGTCGAACGTCACGATCGCGAACGCGCCGACCAGCACCGTCCCGATGATCCCGCCGAGGTAGGGCAGGAAATTGAGCAGGAAGGCGGCGATGCCCCAGACGTAGGCCTGCGGCATGCCGAGCGCGGTCAGGTAGGCAAAGAGACACAGTCCGAGCCCCGCGTTGATGACCGTGATGGTCAGCAGGTAGCGCGATACCCGCCGTTCGATGTTGTAGACCGTGGACAGGATGCGTTTCTTGCCCGCCAGCGTCGGAAAGGCCTGCACCATCTTGAGGTAGAACAGTTCCCCCGAGGACAGAAGGAACATCGCCAGCACCAGCGTCACGATCAGCGATGCGCCGATGCGTGTCACCGTGTCCATCGCGGTGTCCAGCAGGCCCGGTTGCTGGACGATGACCTCCTGGCTGCCGTCCTCGGCCTTGGTGATCTTCTCGACCTCCTCGGTGGCATTGCGCACACCTTCCATCGCGTCCGACATCACGCGCAGCTTCTGCTGGATCTCGGCGCCCATGCTGGGCAGTTCGTCGCTCCACAGAGCGACGGTTCCGGCGGAGCCGAAAACGACGGCCATGATGATGAGCGCGGTCAGCGTCACCAGCACCCCGGCCGAGACCGCGTGGGGAATCCCGGCGCGATAGAAGCCTCGCACAAGCGGGCTGAGGGTCAGTGCCAGCAGGAATCCCAGCAGGATCGGCAGGATCAGGTCGCGCGCGAAATAGCAGGTTCCGAAGAGCGCCACGAGCACGAGGAATTGCAGCGAGCGGCGGATCGATGTGAGGTTGTCCAAGTGGGTCTCCGGCGATGGCAGGTCAGGCGCACTCATTACGTAACAATCTATTCAACCGCTACCGGATGCTTATGGTTCCTGTCCCGGACAAATAAGCGGCGGCGGATCGGGATTTCGCGGTTTCATCGGCATGGCTTTGCGGGCAGCTTGTGGCGAACCTGAGAATCACGAGCGGCAAGCGGAAAGGAAAGGCGCATCATGGCACGACACGGGGGACAATTGCTGGTGGAAAGCCTGGTTGCGCTGGGCGCGACCAAGAGTTTCGGCGTGCCGGGGGAAAGCTATCTCGCCGTTCTGGACGGCATGCACGACAGCAACGGCAAGTTCGACTTCGTCCTGTGCCGCAACGAGGGTGGCGCCGCCTTCATGGCCGCGGCATGGGGCAAGCTGACGGGCAGTCCCGGCATCTGCATGGTGACACGCGGTCCGGGGGCGACGAATGCCTCCATCGGCGTGCACACCGCCTTTCAGGACAGCGCGCCGATGATCCTGTTCGTGGGGCAGGTGGGCACCGACATGCGCGGTCGCGAAGCCTTTCAGGAAGTGGACTACCGGGCCTTTTTCGGCCCTCTCGCCAAATGGGCGGTCGAGATCGATCACGTGGACCGCATCCCCGAGATCCTCGCCCGCGCCTGGACCATGGCCACTACGGGCCGTCCGGGACCGGTCGTGGTGGCACTGCCCGAAGACATGCTGACCAGCCTGTCCGATGCCGCGCCGCTTGCCGGTCCGGCCCGGATCGAGGAGCCGGCACCGAGCCCCGCGGCGATGGAGGAGGCGCTGGCGATGCTCTCCGGCGCCGAACGCCCGCTGATCCTGATCGGCGGCTGCAACTGGACGCCCGAAGGCAAGGCCGCGATCGAACACTTCGCCGAGGCCTCTGACATCCCGGCCATCGTGGCGTTCCGGTTCCAAGACCGGTTCAACAACCATTCCGAGGTCTATTGCGGCGAGGCGGGCGTCGGCATGCCGGCCCACGTGAAGGATCTGATCACGCAGGCCGACACGATCCTCGCCGTCAACGTGCGCTTCGGCGAGATGACGACGGATGCCTACACCCTTCTGGACGTGCCCCACCCGAAGCAGAAGGTCATCCACGTGCACGGGTCCAGCGAAGAGATCGGAAAGGTCTACGTGCCGGCCCTGGGCATCACGGCGGGACCGAATGCCTTTGCCACGGCCCTGCGCCCGGTAAAGGGCGGCTGGGCCGACTGGCGTGCGCAGGGTCGTGCGGCATGGGAGGCGGGTTTCGACGCGCCCGAACAGCCCTCGCCCGTCGATATGGTGCAGGCCACCGCCTACCTGCGCGAGGTGCTGCCCGAGGACGCGATCCTGACCAACGGCGCCGGCAACTTCACCGTCTGGCCGAACAAGTTCTTCAAGTACGGTCCCGAGGCGCGCCTTCTGGCGCCGCAATCCGGCGCGATGGGCTACGGGCTGCCTGCCGCCGTCGCGGCCAAGGTCGCGCATCCCGACCGGTGCGTCGTCTGCTTTGCCGGTGACGGCGACTTCCAGATGAACTGCCAGGAACTCGCGACCGCCGCGCAGGCTCGCGCGCAGCCTATCGTGCTGATCGTCAACAACGGCATCTACGGCACCATCCGGGCCCACCAGGAGCGTCACTACCCCGAGCGGGTATCGGGCACCACCATGGTGAACCCGGACTTCACGTCACTCGCACGCGCCTATGGCTTCCATGCCGAGCGGGTGGAAACCACCGCCGATTTCCAGGCGGCCTTTGACCGGGCGCTGGCCTCCGAGACGGGGGCGGTTCTGGATCTGAACGTCTCGGCCGAAGCACTGACCCCCCGCATGACGTTGTCGCAGATGCGTGCGGCGGGACTGGCGGCAAGGAGCGGCGGGGCCTGACCCGACCCGGTCTCCCTGTGGGGGTGAGCGCGGCAAGCGGCGTGCCCGCCACCCCCGCCGTCGGGGCAATCGGCCTGCGGTGGCGCGTGGCCTAAAGGATCGCGTAAAGCCTGATCTGCACCTGCTGGAGATGCCGCGCCCCCACGCCGAGAAACAGCGTCCGGTTCACCCAGGCATATCGGTCGTCGCCGGTTTCCAGCCGGGCATGCGTGCGCATGTAGTAGCTGTCGGGCGGCACCTCTTCGCCGCGCATGATCGCGGCCAGAACCTCCGGCGGACCGTGGCGCAGCCCGTAGTTGACGATCTCGATGGTCGCGCCGTCCGTCGTCTCCATGGCGTAGCGTGTATCCAGCTCGGCCAGTCCGTCGGCGAACACGGTCTGCCAGTCGGCACCAAGGTTCAGAAGCCGCCCCTGCAGCATAGGGCCGGTGACACTGCCGCCCACGATCGGGACGATGCGGCGCTGCCCCGCACGGCCCGGCCCCATCTCGCGGATCGGGTCGAGATCGACGGTCAGGTCGCAGGCATGTTCAAGGGTGGGAAGGGGCAACCGCATGATATGATCCTTATGGCATTAAACTGTTTGCCAGATAAACAATATCCTGTAAACTTTCTTGGCAAGCCAGAGGAGGGGAGCGCGCGATGCCGGCACAGCCAAGACCCAGCGACGAGGAGCGGGACGACACGCACGCGATTTCCGACCTCGAGCAGTTCGTGGGCTACAATCTGAAGCGGGCTTATGTCATCGTGCAGGCCGATTTCCGCAATGCGCTGGGGCAGGATTCCCTTGCGCCACGTGTCTTCTCGGCCCTGTCGCTGGTCGTGCAGTTTCCCCACATCTCCCAGAGCAAGCTGGCCCGCCATCTGGGCATCGAACGCTCCGGCCTCGTGGCCATCGTGGACGAGCTCGAGGGGCTTGGCTACCTGTCGCGCGACACCGTGCCCGGTGACAGGCGCATTCAGGCGCTCGTTCCGACGGAGAAGGGCCGACAGGCCTATGCCGAAGCGCTGGCGACCGTGCGCGCCCACGAGAAGGCGCTGCTGGCCGATCTGACCAAGGAGGAACGGCGCACGCTCATCAGCCTGCTGCGCCGTATCCGTGTCAAGGGAGAGACGGAATGAGCCTTCGGGGCCGGCGCGGTCACGGCGCCCGGGTTGCTTGCAGGGCCGCCGGTTCTGGCGCGGCGCCGCAGTGAGATGGCTGACATGGCCGCTGCTCCCGGGATAAGCCGATCGGATTTCTGGCAGCCGGCGTTCGCCTACGAAACCCGGCCCGACGGTACGGTCCTGATGCGCCAGCGCGCGCCGTTGGGCGATTTTCACCCGAGACTTGCGGATTATTTCGACCATTGGGCCGACACCACGCCGGATCAATCCTGGATCGCCCGGCGGGAGGCCGGCGGCGCGTGGCGGCGGATCACCTACGGCGCGGCGCGTGCGCAGGTGCAGGCGATCGCCGCGTCCTTGCTGACCATGGGGCTCGGGCCAGACCGCCCGCTGCTGATCCTGTCGGAGAACAGCCTCGAGCACGCGCTTCTGGGCATGGCCTGCGCCTATGTCGGCGTCCCTTTCGCGCCGGTGTCGCCGGCATACTCGCTCGTGTCGCAGGACCATGCCAAGCTCAGGGACATCGCCGCCACGCTCGCGCCGGGCGCGCTGTTTGCGGATGATGGCGCAGCCTTTGCGCCCGCGCTGACGGCCATCGCGAGGGAGGCTCGGCAGGTCATTACCCTGCGAAACGACCCGCCGGGGGCCGTCACCTTCGACAGCCTGCTGGCCGGAGACCCGGCAGCGGCGCGCGCCGCACGGGCGGCGCTGAACGCCGATACGGTGCTCAAGTACCTTTTCACGTCGGGCTCGACCGGCTCGCCCAAGGCCGTGATCAACACCAACGGCATGATCTGCGCCAGTCAGGCGATGATCCGCGACTGCTACCGGTTCCTCGTGCGCCGGCCGCCGGTGGTGCTGGACTGGGCGCCGTGGAACCATACCGCTGCGGGCAACAAGGTGTTCTACATGGTCACCACCAACGGCGGCACCTATTACATCGACGACGGGCGGCCCGTGGCGGGCCGGTTCGACGAAACCCTGCGCAATCTGCGTGACGTCTCGTGCACGTGGTACTTCAACGTGCCGGTCGGCTACGACATGCTGGTCACCGCGCTGGAGAACGATCCGACCCTTGCGGAAACCTTCTTTCGCGATCTCGGCATGATGTTCTACGCCGGTGCGGGCATGGCGCAACGAACCTGGGACAGGCTTCGCGCCGTGGGCCGCGCCGCGACGGGCCGCGAAGTGCTGCTCGCAACGGGGCTGGGTGCGACCGAGACGGCCCCCTTTGCTCTCGCTTGTACCGAGATTCAGGAAAGGTCCGGGAACGTCGGGGTGCCCGCACCGGGACTGACCCTGAAACTGGTCCCCAACGGCGGCAAGCTGGAAGCGCGGCTGAAGGGGCCGACGATCACGCCGGGCTACTACGCGGACCCCCGCAAGACGGCGGAAGCCTTCGACGACGAGGGCTTCTACCGCTTCGGCGACGCGCTGCGCCCGGCCGACCCCGAGGATTTCTCCAAGGGGTTCTTCTTTGACGGGCGCATCGCGGAAAATTTCAAGCTGGCCACCGGCACCTGGGTTGCCGTGGGGGCGGTGCGGGCCGCGGTGGTGGATGCCCTCGACGGGTTGGTGCGCGATGCCGTCATCACCGGCGAGGATCGCCATGAACTCGGGGCGCTGCTGCTGTTGTCGGACAAGGCGCAGAAGCTCGAGCCTGCGGCACTGCGGCAGGCATTGACCGAAAGGCTCGCCGCAGCCGCGGGGGCCGCCACCGGCTCCGCCGCACGGGTGAGACGCGCCGTCGTGCTGTCGCGTGAGCCCAGTTTCGACCGCGGGGAAGTGACCGAAAAGGGATCCCTGAACCAGCGGGCCATGCGCGACGGCAACGCCGACCTGATCGCGCGGATGCATGTCCCCGATCCCGACGCGGACGTCATCGCTGTCTGACAGGTCAGGCGCGCCGCGGGACGCCGTTGCGCCGCGCCAGCCCCCGGCGCAGCGCCAGACCCGTCTCCAACACCGCGAGCGCCGTGATCAGGATCAGCAGGGGGCGGGTGCCCACCTCCACGATCATCCAGCCGGCGACCAGCGGAAACCCGAAGATGCCGATGAAATACGTCAGCGCAAAAAGCTGCAGGGTCTGCGCGCCCAGCTCCTCGTCCGCATCGTCCGCAGCCATCGCAACGAGAACAGGGTAGGACACGCCGTAGCCGAGGCCGAACAGCACGGCGACCAGTAGATAGAGCGGCAGGCTGTCGCCGCTGACCACGAACAGCCCCAGTCCCACGCACATCAGGCATTGCAGGAGCGCGATCGTCAGATAGGGGTTCGGCCCCCCGGTGAACCGCGCCATCACCAGACGGAAGATCACCGACGTCAGCGTGTAGGTGGTGAAGAACCAGGCGTAGTCCAGCCCCCGTGCATCGGCGAACACGGTCTGGAAGTTGTTCAGGCCGGCAAAGATGCTCGCGCCGAGGAACACCATGAATACCGGCAGCCGCGCAGGCGACCGCAACACCCCGCGCACCGCCGCGCGCGTGATGCGCGAGGGCGCCTCGGGGCGCGCGTTCACCGCCTGCAGCCTGATCGGACGGTCAAGCCCGAAGAACAGCGCCGCGCTGATCAGGCAGAGCACGCTGTTCAGCGCAAAGGCATCGCGCACGGCGAAGCCCGCGTTCTCCAGCGCCGACGCGATCACCGGCGCGAATCCGAAGCCGCCCATGACGAAGACCGACAGCAACGTGAAATAGCGCACCCTCTCGTCCGCGCGCACGAGCCGCGACATGACGATGGGCCCAAGCGAATAGGTCAGCCCCCAGCCAAAGCCTAGCAGCACGCTTGCCGCCATCAGTCCGGGACCGACCCCATCGGCCGTGGCATAGAGCATCAGCGCTGCCGAGATCGCGACGCAGGCCATGCCCAGCGTGCGCAAACGGCCCATCAGGTCGGACAGATGCCCCGAGAAATAGACCGTCACCACCGTGGCCACCGTCGTCAGCAAGAGCGTCGTGCCCACCACTTTCTCGTTGGCGCCGAACCCGTCGTAGAGACGCGGCAGCATGAAGGTCAGCCCGTAGGCGCCCGCTTGGAAAAGGATCGCGGCGTAGTAGAGCGGAAAGATCAGCTTTCGGGACATCCCGGCAGGCCTCGGGTCGGTTGGGTTGGGGCTGTCCTAGCAGCCCTGCCGTGCCGGGGCCAGCGTCCCGGCGTCCCGCGCCTCAACCGAGGCTGTCGACGAACCACACCAGCCAAAGCGTGATGGCGGGAAATGTCGCGAGGATCGCGACCCGGACGATATCCGTCAGCACGAAGGGCAGGGCACCCCGGTAGGTTTCGGAGATCGGCGTCCGCTCTGCCATCGAGTTGATGATGAACAGGTTCATGCCCACGGGCGGCGTGATCAGCCCCACTTCGACCACGATCAGCACAAGGATGCCGAACCACAGGCCGAAATCATCGGCGGACATGCCGAAATCCAGCGCCACCATGATCGGAAAGATGATCGGCACGGTCAGCAGGACCATGGACAGCGAATCCATCACGCAGCCAAAGACAAGGTACATCAGCAGCACGATCGTCAGCACGAACCACGGCGAGAACCCCTGCGCCCCGACCCAGGCCGAGGCGGATTGCGGCAGCTGGGTAAGCGACAGGAAGTTGTTGTATATCCCGGCCCCGAGGATGATGAGAAAGATCATCGCGGTCGACCCCGCCGTGGACAGGACCGCCTCGCGCAGGCGGTCCAGCGACATCTGCCCCGAAACCACCGCCACCAGACCGGTGCCCGCCGCCCCCACGGCGGCGGCCTCGGTCGGGGTGAAGATGCCCGCGTAGATGCCACCGACCACGACCACGAAGATCGTGATCACCGGCCAGACCTTGCCCAGGGCAACCATGCGTTCACCCCATGGCACGCGGTCCCGGACGGCAGCGGAATTGGGCGAAACCCGGACCCAGATCGAAATGGCGACCATGTACCCGACGGCGGCAAGGATGCCGGGGATCAGCGCCGCGACGAACAGCTTCTCGATGTTTTGCTCGGCCAGGATGGCGTAGATCACGAGGATCACCGAGGGCGGGATCAGGATGCCCAGCGTGCCGCCGGCGGCGAGCGCCCCCGTTGCGAGGCTGCCCGGATAGCCGTAGCGTCGCAGTTCCGGCAGGGCGACCTGACCCATGGTCGCGGCGGTGGCCAGTGACGACCCGCAGATCGCGCCGAACCCCGCGCAGGCCCCCACGGCCGACATGGCCACCCCGCCGCGCCGGTGCCCCAGAAAGCTCTCGGCGGCCCGGAACAGCGAGGCGCTCATCCCCGAGAGGGTCGCGAACTGGCCCATCAGCAGGAACAGCGGGATGATGGAGAACGAATAGTTGGAAAACGTCCCGTAGGTCAGGGTCTTGAGCTGGTTCAGCGTCATCATGGGCGTGCCGATTACCAGGTACGTGCCGCCCACGCCGACGCCGATCATCGCCAACGCAATGGGCGCACGCAGGAAAACAAGGATCAGCAGGACCGGAAAGGACCAGAGCGCGAGTTCGAAGTTCGACATGGCTATACCCGCCGTTCCCGCCCGGTCAGCCTGCGGGCCGAGCGCCATATGCAAAAAAGCGAGACGACGACGAAACCGACTGCCCCGATCAGCGAGGCCGCGAAGCCCTGCCAGACCGGGATCTGGGCGATCAGCGTCGTCTCGCCGTACGACAGCTTGTCGAGCATCCCGAGATACAACCGCCAGGTGCCGATGGCGGCGACGAAGGCCATGCCGACGTTGAACAGCAGGTCCAAAGCCAGGTCCGTCCACCGGGGCAGGGCTGCCTGAAACAGGTCGACCCGCGCGTGGGTCTCGCGCAGCTGCGCCCAGGGGAGGAAGGCAAAGACGGCGGCGGCCATGCCGATCTCTGTGATGTCGTAGATGCCGCGGATCGGGCCGATGCCGACGTCGAGCGGCACGAAGGCCCGCCCGGCGATGGACGCGCATGTGAGCAGTGTAATGACGATCAGGATCCTACCCCCCGCATAGGCCAGCCCACGCGCGATGAAATCCGCCACCTTGTAACTTGCCGCGTACATCGGACCGCTCCCCGGACAAAGCGGAGGGCCCGCGGGCCCTCCGGTATCGCTGCGTGAGGTCAGGAGGTCTTTTCGGCGATCAGGGCCTTGGCCCTGTCGATCAGGCCCTGTCCGTCCAGCCCCTTGCCGTCCATCTCGGCGACCCAGCGGTCGATCACGGGCTGCGCCGCTTCCTTCCAGCGGGCGACTTCGGCCTCGTCGAGCTGGATGATGGTATTGCCGTTCTGCACGGCCAGTTCACGGCCCGGCGCGTCGTTATCCCACATCACCTGTGCGGCGAACTCCGACAGCTTCGCACCCGATTCCGCGTCCAGAATGGCCTTCAGGTCATCCGGCAGGGCGTCGTACTTGGCCTTGTTCATCACCAGCACGATGGTCGCGGTATAGAGCGATTCAGCGCCCGAGAATTCCGTGTGGTTGGACACCAGTTCGGTCAGGCGGACGGCGGGCGTGACTTCCCACGGGATCACGGTGGCGTTGATCACACCCTTTGACAGCGCCTCCGGGATCGCGGGCAGCGGCATGCCGACGGGGGTCGCCCCCAGTTCGGACAGCATGTCGTTGATCACGCGGGTCGGGCCGCGCACCGTCTTGCCCTTCATGTCCTCCAGCTTCTCGATGGGGTCGATGGAATGGATCACGCCGGGTCCGTGAACCCAGGCGCCCAGCACCTTGAATTCGGCGTATTCGTTGGACTGGAAATCGTCCTCGACCATCTGCCAGAAGGCCAGCGAGGTCGCCACCGGGCTGGTCATCATGAACGGCAGCTCGAACACCTCGGTGCGCGGGAAGCGGCCGGGCGTGTAGCCCACCACCGTCATCGACAGGTCCACCACCCCGTCGCGGGCCTGGTCCATCAGTTCGGGTGGCCGTCCGCCCAGTGACATGGCGTCGAAGTGCTGCACGTTCAGCCGCCCGCCCGACGCTTCGGCAAGGCGCTCGCCCCAGGGCTTGAGGATCTTCGCCGGCACCGTCGCCACCGGCGGCAGGAACTGGTGCAGCCGCAGGGTCACGTCCTGCGCCAGCGCCGCACCGGGCATGGCAGCCATCAGCGCCGTGCCGGCGGCGGTGGTTTTCAGAAACTCTCTTCTCTTCATTGGTCTTCCTCCCTGTTTTTGCTGAACGCGCCGCCGGGCTCCCTCCCGGCGGGCGTCATCTGAATTTGGGCTCCCGTTTCTCAAGAAACGCCCGCAGCCCTTCCCTGGCCCCGTCGGATGTCTGCGACATCGCCGCGGCAAGGCTCTCGGTGAACAGGCCGTCGCCGCGGGACATGTCGCCGATGCGCGAGATTGCCTGTATCATCAGGTAGTTGGAGAACGGCGCATTGTCCGCGATCTTGCGCGCGAGGTCGCGCGCCAGCGGCAGCGCCTCGCCGGTGCCGACGCTGTAGTGCGCCAGCCCCAGCGCCAGCCCTTCCTCGGCCCCGTAGTTGCGCCCGGTCAGCATCATCTCGCGCATCCGGTCGGCCCCGATGATCCGGCTCACCCGGACGGTGGCGCCGCCGCCGACGAAGATGCCGCGCCGCCCTTCCGGCAACTGGAACCGCACGTCGGGTTCCGCGATGCGCACATGCGTCGCCGTCGCGATCTCGAGCCCGCCGCCGATCACGGCGCCGGTCATGGCGGAAATCACGGGCAGGGGGCCGAATTCGATCAGGTCGGCCACCCGGTGCCAGTTCCGCGAATGGTGGACGCCCGCGACCGGCGCGCGCTGTTCGTGCTCCGCAAGGTCGAGACCCGAACAGAAATGCCCGCCCGCGCCCGTCAGGATCGCGGCGTTCACGCCTTCGGGCGGGTTGGAAAAGAAGGCGTCGAGGTCGTCGATCAGCGCGTCGTTCATCGCGTTTCGCTTGTCGGGACGGTCGAAAATGATCGTGGCGATGTCGCCGTCGATCTCCACGCGGGTGGCCTTGCCGCTTGTCTGGCGTGGCTGCATCGGATTCTCCCCTCGTGCCTGATCTGAATTTCTGTTGTACAGATTAACAGTTTTCTTGTATAGCGGTTTTTGCAGCCAACGGTTCTGGGAGGAGAAAGCGATGGTCGATTTCAGCAAGGTGAAAGCGATCGATTTTCACACCCATGCAGAGGAACCCTGCTGCGATCACCGCGACGATGGCTACAACGAGTTCCAGGCGGGGATGGCCGCCTATTTCAAGAACCCGGCCGGCGCCGAGGGGATGTTGCCCACCGTTCAGGACACCGCCAGCTACTACCGTGAACGCAACATCGCCGCCGTGATCTTTCCCGTGGACGCGGAGCGCGAAACCGGGTTCCGCCGGTATTCGAACGAGGAAGTCGCCCGGATCTGTGCCGAGAACGACGACATCCTGATCCCCTTCGCCTCGGTCGATCCGCACAAGGGCAAGGCCGGCGCGCGCGAGGTGCGCAGGCTGGTGCGCGAATTCGGGGTGCGCGGGTTCAAGTTCCATCCCACGATGCAGGGCTTCTACCCCAACGACCGCGAGGCCTGCTACACCGTGCTGGAGGCTTGCGCGGAGGAGGGGGTCATCACCCTGTTCCACACCGGTCAGACCGGCGTCGGCTCCGGCATGCGGGGCGGCATGGGCATGCGGCTCAAGTATTCGAACCCGATGCACCTCGACGATGTCGCGGTCGATTTCCCGGACCTCAAGATCATTCTGGCACATCCCAGCTTTCCCTGGACCGAAGAGGGGCTGGCGGTCGCGCAGCACAAACCCAACGTCTACTTCGACATGTCCGGCTGGTCGCCCAAGTATTTTCCCGAGATCTTCATCAAGTACGCCAACTCCATCCTCAGGAAGAAGATGCTGTTCGGCTCGGACTGGCCCGCGATCACGCCCGACCGCTGGCTCAAGGATTTCGACGCCGCGCCCTTCAAGGACGAGGTGCGTCCGCTGATCCTCAAGGAAAACGCGATGCGGCTGCTGGGCGAAACCGCCTGAGACTGCGCGGAACGCCCGCGCCCCGGGGCTTGTGCGGGCGCGGGGCCAACCGATAGATTGATCCCGAGTGCCTCGGCACGACATCACGAGGGCATGCCGACATGGCTGATCTTGCGCCACTGGACGAAAAAATCACCCTTCAGGAACTGGATCGGGATCCCTATCCGATCTATCGCCGCCTGCGCCGCGAGGCGCCAGTGCTGCGGGTCAAATCCGCCGGGCGGACGCTTCTGACCAAGGCCGAGGACACGAGGTACGTCAAGGACACGCCCGAGATCTTCAGCTCGGACGATCCGAACACGCCCATGAAGCGGGCGTTCTGGGCACATACGCTGATGCGCAAGGACGGCGAGGACCACAAGCGCGAGCGGATGGCGATGGCACCGGCCTTTGCCCCGAGGGTCATCAAGGAAGACTGGATGCCCCAGTACATGCGGATTGCCGAGCAGTATGTCTCGCGCCTGCCGCGGGGCGAGATCGTGGATCTCTTTTCCATCCTGTCCGGGGCCTATGCCGCGCGCGGGCTGGCGATCCTGCTCGGCATGCCCGAAGCCTCCGACGAGGAGATGATGGAATGGTCACAGGCCCTGATCGAAGGCGCCGGCAATTTCGGCTGGGCCGATGCCCCGTTCGAAAGGGCCGATCGTGCCAATACGCAGATCCATGCCCTGCTCGACCACATACAGGAGCGTCACCGGGCCGAGCCGGACAACTCGGCGTTCTCGGTGATGCTGAACGCCGATGACCCGATCGAGGAAAAGCAGATCTATTCCAATATCAAGATCGCCATCGGCGGCGGCATCAACGAACCGCGGGATTCGCTCAATACCGTGATCTACGGCCTGCTGACGCACCCCGACCAGCTGGCCGAGGTGCGCCGCCACGATCACTGGGAACAGGCGTTCGAGGAAGCGGTGCGCTGGGTCGCGCCGATCCAGGTGTCGTCCCGCCTCGTCACGCAGGACACCGAACTGCGCGGCTTCCTGATCCCCAAGGGCGACACCGTCATGACGGTGCAGGCCAGCGCCAACCGGGACGAGGACATCTATCACGACGGTGAAAGCTTCAACGTCTACCGCGACAAGGCCCCGCACCAGGCGTTCGGCAACGGTCCGCATTTCTGCCAGGGCACCCATGTGGCCCGTCGCGCGGTCGGTCAGATCATGCTGCCGATGCTGTTCGACCGGTTCCCGAAGATGAGCATCCCCGACCGGGACGACGTCATCTGGAAAGGCTTCGGCTTTCGCGGCCCGATCCAGATTCCCGTGCTGCTGAAGTAGGCGGCGCTCAGGTCAGGACGTAGTCCTTGGGCACCAGCGGTTTCGGCGCAGGCTGCCCCAACGCTTCGGACACCGAGATTTCGATCGTCCTGCACATGGCATCCAGTGGCAAACCATTGTGCACGTTCTGGAACGGCAGTTCCAGCTCGTTCGTGACGGTCTGCAATCCAAAGAAGACGTAGGCCACCACGGCCGCCAGCAGCGGGGCGAAGGCGCCGGTCGGTTCGATCAGCGCGAAGGGCAGAAGCCAGCAATAGAGATAGGTCGTCCTGCGGATCAGGAGCGAATAGACAAAGGGCAGGGGCGTCGATTTGATCCGCTCGCACCCCGCCTGGGCCAAGGCCAGCGAGGAAAGTGTCTTCGATATGGTCATTTGTCCGAAGCCGCTGATCGCCTGCTGGCCCGTCAGGCTGCCGATCTGGTCGGCCATCGACCGCAGCGCGGCATCCGCCGGGTTCTGGTGTGCCAGCAGGTCCGACGCGGTCTCGGCGCCGACCCAGCCGGTGATCTCCGCGCTCACGTCCACGTCGCGCAGCGCGCCCCGGTGCAGGTGGGCAAAGGCGACCGCCCAGGACAGGATATGCGCCCGGTCGGCGCCGTTGCCCACGAAGATGCACATGTGACGCCCCAGGTTGCGGACGTCCGCGATCATCGCGCCCCACAGCTTGCGGGCCTCCCACCAGCGGTCATAGGCCGCATTGTTGCGGAACCCCAGGAACAGCGAGAGCGCGATACCGAAGATGCTCATCGCGGCGATGGAGATATGGGGCAGGCGGACCACATGGGTGTCGATCACGACGACCGCCGTGGTCAGAAAGGCGATCCCGACGATCTTGCCGATGATCCGGGGCACGATCGACCCCTGCATCACGATATAGAGCTGTAGTGCGGAAGGGTGGTCGCGGACGATCATGACGGGTGCCTCACGATCCCGAGCCGCGCCGCCGACGGGCGGCGGAGGTCAGGGGATATGTCGAATCTGCCGCAGCGCTGGTCATGTGCGATGTCTAGTGGCGCGCGGGGCCAGCGGCAACTCGGCGTTTTGCCGTCTGCCCGCCATCGCAGCGGTCAGCTTGGCAATAATTTGTCAAAGAAAGGTTGAAGCTTTCCGCGCGGAAAGTCAGAGTTGCGCGTGTAAATATCGCGAAAGGGCCGCGCATGGCTGACCGGACCATCAGGAACATGGAGGAATTCGCCGCCGTCAGCGGGATCTCCCGGCCGACCATATCCAAGTATTTCCACGATCCCGACAGTGTCCGCCCCTCCACGCGCGAGCGGATCGAGACCGCGATCGAGAGATACGACTACCGTCCGAACCTTTACGCGATGAACCAGAATCGCAAGTTGACCAAGAACGTTGGGATCGTGGTCCCGCTGCTGACCGACCCCTATTTCGCTGAAATCGCCCGCAAGCTCGAACAGCATTGCATCGAGGCGGGATATCACCCCACGCTGTTCAGTTCGCACGGCGATCCGGTCCACGAGGTCGAGGCGCTGAACACCTTGCGCGCGATCAAGCCGGCGGGCGTGCTTCTGGCGCCACTGGGCCGCGCGTCCGATCGTCCGGCCCTCGAGCGGTTCTGCGCGGATGTGCCCACGCTCCTGTTCGACAGCAACGTGGATGAGCTGGGCCTCGCTTTCGTCGGCTCCGACAACATGCAGTTCACGTCGCATATCACCGACTACCTCTGCCGCACCGGTGAGCCGCCCTGTTTCTTCGAGATGAAGCGCCCGACCAATCCGAACGCCCACCGCCGCAGGCAAAGCTACCTGAACGCGATGGCGCAGTTCGGCCACGAACCCCATGTGATTTCCATCGAAGGCGATGGCTGGGACTTTGAGGAGATCGGCAGGCTGGGCGGCCACACGGCCTTTGCCGAGGGCCAGTTCGCAAGCAATACCATCCTTTGCAGCAACGACAGGCTGGCCATCGGTCTGCTGACCGCCTGCTACGAGAACGGCGTGAGCGTGGGCCGGGGCGAAGGCTGCCGGGTGCGGGTGGCGGGGCAGGACAACCATCCCCACTCGCGCTACACCTGTCCGCCGCTGACCACGATCTCGCACAACTACGACGCGGTCTCCAAACGCGCGGCAGATACGCTGTTTGCCGCCATCAACGGGACCGTGCCCTCGTGGAGCAGCACCCGTCTGGAAGGGCGCCTCATCCTCAGGGACTCCGCGTGATGCGTTAAAATTTTACGCGCGGAAAATTATAGTTGACGCCGCGTATATGCCTGGCCTAGGCTCCGGCCAGCACGTCCAATCAGGGAGGATACCGGATGTCTTTGAATAGCACGCTTCGTGCTGCAACCGCGCTCGGGCTGATCGCAGCCGGCAGCGCCTACGCAGACAGCCACGCCACAACGATCACCATCGCGACCGTCAACAACGGCGACATGATCCGGATGCAGGGCTATACCGACCGCTTCACCGAAGAGACCGGCATCGGCGTCGAGTGGGTCACGCTCGAGGAGAACGTCCTGCGCCAGCGCGTGACCACCGATATCACCACCAAGGGTGGCCAGTTCGACATCATGACCATCGGCATGTACGAGACCCCGATCTGGGGGGCAAACGGATGGCTGGTGGCGCTCGACGATCTGTCGGATGACTACGACGTCGACGACATCCTGCCGGCCATGGCAAACGGTTTGAGCAGCGATGGCACGCTCTACGCGGCACCGTTCTACGGCGAAAGCTCGATGATCATGTACCGGACCGACCTCATGGAAAAGGCCGGGCTGGAAATGCCCGAAGGCTCGCCGACCTGGGGCTTCATCCGCGACGCGGCGGCCAAGATGACCGACCGCGACAACGACATCAACGGCATCTGCCTGCGCGGCAAGGCCGGCTGGGGCGAGGGTGGCGCGCTCATCACCGCCATGGCGAACTCCTTCGGCGCGCGCTGGTTCGACGAGGACTGGAACGCGCAGTTCGATACCGCCGCATGGAACGAGACGCTGACGTTCTTCACCGAGATGATGAATGAAAGCGGCCCCGCGGGCTATGCGACGAACGGCTTCAACGAGAACCTCTCGCTGTTCCAGCAGGGCAAGTGCGGAATGTGGATCGACGCCACCGTCGCGGCGTCCTTCGTGACCAACCCGAACGATTCCACCGTGGCGGACAGCGTCGGCTTCGCGCTGGCCCCCCACAAGGACGGCATCGACAAGAACGGCAACTGGCTGTGGGCCTGGGCGCTGGCGATCCCCGCGGGCACCCAGAAGGAAGACGCCGCGAAGCAGTTCATCGAATGGGCGACCTCCAAGGACTACATCGAACTGGTGGCCGAGAACGAAGGCTGGGCCAACGTTCCGCCGGGCGCGCGCACCTCTCTCTACGAGAACCCCGAGTACCAGAAGGTGCCCTTCGCCCAGATGACGCTGGATTCGATCCTGACGGCCGACCCGAACAACCCCACGGTCGACCCGGTTCCCTATACCGGGGTCCAGTTCGCCGCGATCCCGGAGTTCGCGGGCGTCGCCACCGAGGTGAGCCAGGAATTCTCCGCCGCCTATGCCGGTCAGCAGTCCGTGGACGAAGCCCTGGCCAAGGCGCAGGACATCACCAACGAGGCGATGGAAGCCGCCGGCTACCGCTAAGGGCCATGGGTCCATCCCACGGGGCGGTCTCCGCCGTCCCGTGGACAACGGTCACACCACCTTCACCAAGCCCTAATTGCGGAGGCCCGGCGGGCGTCCGTCCACGAAGGAGACATCCCGATGGCGACCAAGGCTTCGCGTTCCGCCGCCAGGTTGATGATGGCCCCCGCGGTGATCCTGCTTCTGGGCTGGATGCTGGTGCCGCTCACGATGACGCTGTGGTTCTCGTTCCGGACCTACCTGCCGCTGCGTGGCGGCGATCAGGGGTGGACCGGTTTCGACAACTACGTGCGGTTCGTCACGTCCAGTTCGTTCTGGCCCGCGGTCACGACCACGCTCGTCATCGTGGCGGGGGTCCTGGCCATCACCATCGTTTTCGGCGTCCTGCTGGCGATCCTTCTCGATCAGCCGATGTGGGGGCAGGGGATCGTCCGGATCCTTGTCATCGCGCCCTTCTTCGTCATGCCCACGGTCTCGGCGCTGGTCTGGAAGAACATCTTCATGGACCCGACCAACGGACTGTTTGCACACCTGTGGCGCTTTTTCGGCGCCGATCCGGTCAGCTGGTTGTCCGATGCGGCGACACCCTCGATCATCCTGATCGTCAGCTGGCAATGGCTGCCCTTTGCCACGCTCATCCTGCTGACGGCGATCCAGTCGCTGGACAGCGAACAGCTCGAGGCCGCGGAAATGGACGGCGCTTCGCCGCTCGCGCGCTTCTTCCACATCACCCTCCCGCACCTGTCCCGCGCGATCACCATCGTGCTGCTGATCCAGACGATCTTCCTTCTGGCGATCTTCGCCGAGATCTTCGTCACCACCGGCGGCGCCTTCGGCACCCGCACGTTGTCCTACCTGATCTTCCAGCGCGTGCTGGAAAGCCAGAACATCGGCCTGGGGTCGGCGGGCGGCGTCTATGCCATCATCCTCGCCAACATCGTCGCCATCTTCCTGATGCGCATCGTCGGCAAGAACCTGGACACCTGAGGGAGGACGACACATGGCACGCTCCGTCACCACGCGTCGCAAGACGATCAACACCACCGCTGCCTGGATCATCGGGCTGCTGATCTTCTTCCCGATCCTCTGGACGATCCTCACCAGCTTCAAGACGGAGGCGCAGGCGATCAACGATCCGCCGCTCTTCCTGTTCTTCGACTGGACGACCGAGAACTATTCGACGGTGATGGAACGGTCGAACTATGCCCGCTTCCTGTGGAACTCCATCATCATTGCAGGCGGCTCCACCGTCCTCGGCATCATCGTGGCCGTGCCGGCGGCGTGGTCCATGGCCTTCGTGCCCTCGCGCCGGACCAAGGACATCCTGCTCTGGATGCTGTCGACCAAGATGCTCCCGGCTGTGGGCGTCCTCTATCCGATCTACCTGCTGTTCATCCGGATGGGGCTGCTCGACAGCGTGCTGGGGCTGACCGTCGTGCTCATGCTCATCAACCTGCCCATCATCGTCTGGATGCTCTACACCTACTTCCGCGAGATACCGGGCGAGATCCTCGAAGCCGCGCGGATGGATGGGGCCACCCTCAAGGAGGAAATCCTCCACGTGCTGACCCCGATGGCCGTGCCCGGCATCGCCTCCACCCTGCTGCTGAACTTCATTCTGGCATGGAACGAGGCGTTCTGGACGCTGAACCTCACCGCGGCTCAGGCCGCCCCGCTGACCGCCTTCATCGCCAGCTATTCCAGCCCCGAAGGGCTGTTCTATGCCAAGCTCAGCGCCGCATCCACCATGGCGATCGCGCCGATCCTCATCCTCGGCTGGTTCAGCCAGAAACAACTCGTCCGGGGCCTGACCTTCGGCGCCGTGAAATAGGGAACCGCACAGATGGGACAAATCGAACTCAAGCAGGTCACGAAATCCTTTGGCGACGTGCAGGTCATTCCGCCGCTGGACCTGACGATACGCGACGGTGAATTCACCGTGTTCGTCGGCCCTTCGGGCTGCGGCAAGTCCACCCTGCTGCGGCTGATCGCCGGGCTTGAGGACATCACCACGGGCCATATCGAGATCGACGGCCGCGACGCGACGGACGTGGTCCCGGCCAAGCGCGGGCTTGCCATGGTGTTCCAGTCCTACGCGCTCTATCCGCACATGTCCGTGCGCAAGAACATCGCGTTCCCGCTCAAGATGGCCAAGATGCCCCAGGACGAGATCGACCGCCGGGTGGCGGCGGCGGCGCAGGTGCTGAACCTGACGGATTACATCGACCGCCGCCCCGGCCAGCTTTCCGGCGGTCAGCGCCAGAGGGTCGCCATCGGGCGCGCCATCGTGCGCGAACCGGCGGCCTTCCTCTTCGATGAGCCGCTGTCGAACCTCGATGCCGCCCTGCGGGTGGGGATGCGGATGGAAATTTCCGAACTGCACAAGAAGCTGGCCACGACGATGATCTATGTCACTCACGATCAGGTCGAAGCGATGACCATGGCCGACAAGATCGTGGTTCTTCAGGCCGGCAACATCGAACAGGTGGGCAGCCCGCTCGAACTCTACCGGACGCCGCGCAACACCTTCGTCGCGGGGTTCATCGGCTCGCCGCGGATGAACCTGATCACCGGCGAGGAAGCGGCCAAGCATGACGCCCATACGATCGGCATCCGCCCCGAGCATATCGACGTGGTCGAAAGCGGCGGCACGTGGCAAGGCACCGTCGGCGTGGCCGAACACCTCGGATCCGACACGTTCTTCCACGTCCACGGGACGGGGTTGGCCGAAACCATCACCGTGCGGTCCATCGGCGACGTGAGCCTCGGTTACGGCGATACCATTCATCTGTCGCCCCGCACCGGCGAGATCCACCGCTTCGACAAGGCCGGGCTGCGCATCGCATGAACCGTCTGGCAGGCAAGACAGCGCTCATCACCGGCGGGGCACGCGGGATCGGGCATGCCTTTGGGCAGGCCTACCTGCGCGAGGGGGCGCAGGTCGTGATCGCGGATATCGACAGGCAACGGGCAGAGCAGGCGGCCACGGCGATGGGCGAAAACGCCTGCGCCGTGGTCATGGACGTGGCCGACCAGGCCAGCATCGACGCGGGCGTGGCCCAGGCGGTCGACCGTTTCGGGCGCATCGACATACTGGTCAACAACGCGGCGGTCTTCACGGCGGCGCCGATTGCCGAGATCACGCGCGAGGACTACCAGCGCGCCTTCGACATCAATGTCTCGGGGTGCCTTTTCACCCTGCAGGCGGTGGCCCGGCAGATGATCGCGCAGGGCGGCGGCGGCAAGATCATCAACATCGCCAGCCAGGCGGGCCGCCGAGGCGAAGCTCTGGTGGCGGTCTATTGCGCGACCAAGGCGGCGGTCATCAGCCTCACGCAATCCGCGGGGCTGAACCTGATCGAACATGGCATCAACGTGAACGCCATCGCCCCCGGGGTGGTGGACGGCGAACACTGGGACGGCGTCGACGCTTTCTTTGCGAAGTACGAGGGCAAGGCACCGGGCCAGAAGAAACGCGAAGTCGGGCAGGCGGTGCCCTATGGCCGCATGGGGCGCGCCGACGACCTGACCGGCATGGCCGTTTTCCTCGCCTCTGCCGAGGCCGATTACATCGTCGCCCAGACATACAATGTCGACGGCGGCCAATGGATGAGCTGACATGAAACTATCCGACGCGACACTGGCGCAATTGCCAGAGGGCATCGCACGTCCGACCTACGACCGCGCGGCGCTTGTTCCGGGCATCCTGCATATCGGCGTGGGCAATTTTCACCGGGCGCACCAGGCGTGGTACCTGCACCGTCTGATGCAGCAGGGCAGGGCGCTGGACTGGGCGATCGTCGGCGCGGGCGTGCGCCCCTACGACGAGGCGATGCGCCTGCGTCTGGCCGAGCAGGACTACCTGACCACGCTGATCGAACTGTCGCCCGACGCGATTTCCGCCGAGGTGGTGGGGCCGATGGTGGATTACGTCCCCATCGCCGAGGGCCATGGCCCGCTGATCGACCGCATGGCTCGGCCCGACATCCGCATCGTCGCGCTGACGGTGACCGAAGGCGGCTATTACATCGACCCCGTGACCAAGGCGTTCGACGCGTCCCATGCCGACATCGTCCATGATGCGGCGCATCCGGACAGCCCGCGCACCGCCTTCGGCGCGATGGTCGCAGCCCTGCGGCTGCGCCGGGATGCGGGCACCGGACCCTTCACCGCGCAAAGCTGTGACAACCTTCAGGGCAACGGCGACATCCTGCGCCAGACGGTGGTGGGGCTGGCCCGCATGCAGGACGCGGATCTCGCGGAGTGGATCGATGCGCAGTGCACCTTTCCGAACTCCATGGTCGATTCCATCGTCCCGGCCACGGGGCCGGCCCAGATCGCGCAGGCCCGGGCGATTGGCATCGAAGACGCCGCGCCGGTCTGTCACGAAGATTTCCGCCAATGGGTAATGGAAGATTCCTTCTGCGCCGGACGGCCGGACTGGGACAGGGTCGGGGCCACGTTCACCGATGACGTTCACGGCTACGAGACGATGAAGATCCGCATCCTGAACGCCGGGCACCAGGTGATCGCGAACGCGGGCGAAGTGCTTGCGATGCCGACCATTGCCGCCTGCATGGGCGACCCGGACGTCGGGGCGCTGTTCCGCAAGGTGGCGCTGGCAGAGATCGTGCCCCATGTACGACCCGTGCCGGACATGACGCCCGAGGCCTACGTCGACCTGATCGACCGGCGCTTCTCCAATCCCCGGATCGAGGATACCACCCGTCGCGTCGCCTTTGACGGCAGCGCGCGCCACACCGGTTTCGTGCTGCCGCTGGTTCGCAAGGCACTGGAGGCCGGGTTGCCGCTGGACGGGCTCGCGCTGGTGGAGGCGTGCTGGGCGCGGATGTGCGAAGGCACGCGGGAAGACGGCAGTGTCATCGAACCGAACGACCCGATCTGGGACCGGCTGACCACCACCGCGCAGGCGGCCCGGCACCGCCCGTCCGCATGGCTCGAAATGTCGGGCATCTACGGCGACCTCGGGCAGGCGCCGGAATTCGCCGCGCGCTTCGATCACTGGCTGGGCATGATCTGGGCCGACGGCACGCGTGCCGCGTTGAAGGCCTATTGCGGCAGAGCCTGATCGCCCCATTCCCGCCCGGGGGGCGTCCCGGATCATCGCTGTTGTCTGTACATAACGGCTTATGTATGCCTTTATTCGGCAGCGGCCCGCTGCGGGATGGCCCCGGCCCTTGCCCGTGGACTGGCCCGCAAGGGAAAGGGCCGGACCGATGACCGTGACGTTCAAGGATGTGAAGGCCGACTTGCTGGACCAGATCGCGCAGGGCGTGATGCCGCCCGGCAGCCTTCTGCCGAACGAAACGGATCTGGCAGCCCGGTACGGCTGTGCGCGGGCGACGGTGAACCGCGCGATGCGGGAACTGGCAGAGGAGGGCATCGTCGAGCGCAAGCGCAAGGCGGGCACCCGCGTCCGCAGCGCCCCTATCCGGCAGGCGCGCTTTGCCATTCCCGTCGTGCGCGAGGAGATCGAAGCGCAGGGCGCCGACTATCGCTACAGCCTGATCCAGCATCGCAAGCAGGATGTCCCTGACTGGCTGCGCGCCCGGCTATCCCTGCGGCGCGGGCAGAAGATCGTGCACGTGGTCTGCATGCACTGGGCCGACGGCGTGCCCTACCAGCACGAGGATCGCTGGATCAATCCCGAGGTGGTCCCCGGCGTCCTCAGGGCCAGCTTCGCGACCAGCGGGCCGAACGAATGGCTGCTGGCGGAAGTGCCATTTTCCAACGCTGAAATCAGCTTCATGGCCATCGAAGCGGATCAGGATCTGGCGGATCACCTCGACTGTGCCCCCGGCACCGCGCTCTTCCGCACCGAGCGCACGACATGGCTGCCGGATGGGCCGATCACGCTGGTGCGTCTGACCCACCGGCAGGGGCATCGCATCACCACCCGATACTGAGCCGCCGCGCAGTGGTCAGAGGATGCCCGGCAGGTTGAGCCCATGTTCCTGCGCGCAATCCCTCGCGATCTCGTAGCCTGCGTCGGCGTGGCGCATCACACCGGTGGCCGGATCGTTCCACAGCACGCGGGCGAGGCGCCGGTCGGCGTCTTCGGTCCCGTCGCAGCAGATCACCATGCCGGAATGCTGGGAAAAACCCATGCCCACGCCGCCGCCGTGGTGCAACGAGACCCAGGTCGCACCGCTCGCCGTGTTCAGAAGCGCGTTCAGCAGCGGCCAGTCCGACACGGCGTCGGATCCGTCCTTCATCGCTTCGGTCTCGCGGTTGGGCGACGCGACGGAGCCTGAATCGAGGTGATCGCGCCCGATCACCACCGGCGCCTTCAGCTCGCCGTTGCGCACCATCTCGTTGAACGCCAGCCCCAGCTTGTGCCGCACGCCCAGACCCACCCAGCATATCCGCGCCGGCAGACCCTGAAAGCTGATCCGCGCGCGCGCCATGTCGAGCCAGTTGTGCAGGTGCGGATCGTCCACCAGTTCCTTCACCTTGGCGTCGGTCTTGTAGATGTCCTCGGGATCGCCCGACAGCGCGCACCAGCGGAACGGCCCGATCCCGCGGCAGAACAGCGGACGGATGTAGGCGGGCACGAAACCCGGGAAGGCAAAGGCGTTCTCCAGCCCTTCCTCCAGCGCGACCTGCCGGATGTTGTTGCCGTAATCGAGCGTCGGCACACCGGCGTTCCAGAAGTCCACCATCGCCGCCACGTGGACCTTCATCGACGCGCGCGCGGCCTTTTCGACCGCGTCCGGGTCGCTTTCCTGCTTTGCCCGCCATTCGGCCACGCTCCAGCCCTGCGGCAGGTAGCCGTGGACCGGGTCATGGGCCGAGGTCTGGTCGGTCACGATGTCGGGCCGCACGCCGCGCCTGACCAGTTCGGGAAAGACATCGGCCGCGTTGCCGATCAGCGCGACCGACTTGGCCTCGCCCGCCTTGGTCCAGCGGTCGATCATCTCGAGCGCCTCGTCGATCGAATGGGTCTTCTCGTCGACATAGCGGGTGCGCAGGCGGAAGTCGGCGCGCGTCTCGTCGCATTCCACGGCAAGGCAGCAGGCGCCCGCCATCACCGCGGCCAGCGGCTGCGCGCCGCCCATCCCGCCAAGGCCCCCGGTCAGGATCCAGCGGCCCTTGAGGCTCCCGTCGTAGTGCTGGCGCCCGGCCTCGACAAAGGTCTCATACGTCCCCTGCACGATCCCTTGCGACCCGATGTAGATCCACGAACCGGCGGTCATCTGGCCGTACATGGCGAGACCCTTGCGGTCCAGCTCGTTGAAATGCTTCCACGTGGCCCAGTGCGGCACGAGGTTGGAGTTGGCGATCAGCACGCGCGGCGCATCCTTGTGGGTGCGGAAGACGCCGACCGGCTTGCCGGATTGCACCAGCAGGGTCTCGTCCTCTTCCAGCGTCTTGAGGCTGGCGACAATGGTGTCGAAATCCTGCCACGTCCGCGCCGCCCGGCCGATGCCGCCATAGACCACCAGCTCGTGCGGATTCTCGGCCACGTCGGGGTGCAGGTTGTTCATCAGCATCCGCATCGGCGCCTCGGTCAGCCAGCTTTTCGCGGTGATCTCGGGCCCGGTGTCGGGATAGACGTCGCGGATGTTGTGGCGGGGGTTGGTCATCGGTTGCCTCCAAGGGTCGGGGCCAGATCGGCCAGTGTGGTCAGGATGTCCGCAAGATGGCCGCGCAGGCGGTCGGTCTTGGCCGGGTCGAATTCCCAAGGGGCCTTTTCCCGGACGAGGTGGGTCGACTGGGCCAGTTCCATCTGGATCGCGTGCAGCCCTGCGTCGGGGCGGCCATAGTGCCGCGTCGTCCAGCCGCCCTTGAAGCGGCCGTTGAGCACGGTGGTATAGCCCTCGGCCCGGTCGCAGATCGCCTTGACGGCGGCCTCGACGGCGGGATCGCAGGTCGTGCCGCCGTTCGTGCCGATGTTGAAGTCCGGCAGGACGCCGTCAAAGAGGTAGGGGATGCGGCTGCGGATCGAGTGGCAGTCGTATAGGATCGCCACGCCGTGACTGTCGCGCACGCGGTCGAGCTCGGCCGCCAGCGCGGCGTGGTAAGGCTCGTGAAAGGCCTCCCGCCGCGCCTCGATCTCCTCCGAAGTGGGAGCTTCCTGCCAGACCGGCTCGCCGTCGAAGTCGGTCAGCGGCACCAACCCGGTGGTGTTCTGCCCTGGGTAGAGGCTATGCCCCGACGGGTCGCGGTTGGCGTCTATCACGTAGCGGTGGAAGGTCGCGCGCACCGTGGTCACGCCCTCCAGCAGCCCGTCGTAGAGCCGGTGAATGTGCCAGTCCGTATCGCTCAGCCCGCGGCCCCGGTCGTTCAGCCGGGCCATGATGTCGTCGGGCAGCCAGACGCCGGTATGGGGCAGGCCGAGGACGACAGGCCCGGTGCCGCGTGTGACCTCGACGGGGGTCATGCGCCCAGTTCCGGCATGGCGACCTGCGCAACCTCGCATAGCACACCGTCGCGCACCATCTCCGCCGCGCGTTCGAGGTCGGGCGCCATGTAGCGGTCTTCGGCCAACGCGGGCACGGACCGGCGCAGGCGCTCCAGCACGGCGGCAAGCGGCGCGCTGGTCCTGAGCGGCGCGCGGAACTCGATGCCCTGCGCGGCGCAGAGCAGTTCGACCCCGAGTATCCGTTGCAGGTTCGCCACCATCCGTCCCAGCCGCACGGCGCCGTGGGCGGCCATGCTGACGTGATCCTCCTGGTTGGCGGAGGTCGGGGTGGAATCGGTGACGCAGGGATTGGCGAGGTGCTTGTTCTCGCTCATCAGTGCGGCGGTCGTGACCTCGGCGATCATCAGGCCCGAATTCAGGCCGGGGTTCGGCGTGAGGAAGGGGGGCAGGTCGAAGCTCAGCGTCGGGTCCACGATCAGCGCGATGCGGCGCTGCGCGATGGCCCCGATCTCGGCCACGGCCAGCGCGATCATGTCGGCGGCGAATCCCACCGGCTCCGCATGGAAATTCCCGCCCGAGACGATCAGCCCCGCCTCGCTCAGCACCAGCGGGTTGTCGGTGGCGGCGTTCGCCTCGATCTCCAGCGTGCGGCCCGCCATGCGCAGCATGTCCATCGCCGCGCCCGTGACCTGCGGCTGGCAGCGGATGCAGTAGGGATCCTGCACGCGGGTATCGCCGATCCGGTGGCTTTCGCGGATCTCGGAGTTGTCCAGCAGCGCGCGCATGGTCGCCGCCGCCTCGATCTGGCCGGCATGGCCGCGCAGGGCGTGGATTTCCGGTTGCAGCGGCGCGGTCGATCTCATGATCGCATCCGTCGACATCGCCGAGGTCACCAGCGCGGACTGCATCGCGGCCCAGGCATCGAACAGCCCCGCGAGGGCGAAAGCGGTGGAAAACTGCGTGCCGTTGATCAGCGCCAGCCCTTCCTTGGCGCCCAGTTCGACCGGCTCCAGCCCCGCGCGCGCCAGTGCCTCGGCACCCGGCAGGGTCTCGCCCTCGAACTCGGCCTCGGCGTGGCCCATCATCACGGCGGCCATATGCGCCAGCGGCGCGAGGTCGCCCGAAGCGCCGACCGACCCCTGCACGGGGATCACCGGGGTCACGCCGCGCGCCAGCATCTGTTCCAGCAGGGTGATCAGCGCCATCCGCACGCCCGACGCGCCGCGGCCCAGCGACAGCAGCTTGAGCGCCATCATCAGGCGCGCGTGGCGGCGCGGGATCGGATCGCCCACGCCGCAGCAATGGGACAGGATCAGGTTGCGTTGCAGGGTCGCCGTGTCCGAGGCCGCGATCTTGACGGAGGCCAGCTTGCCGAAGCCGGTATTGACGCCATAGACCGCGTCCTCCCCGTTTGCGGCGGCCTCGATCCGCGCCGCCGCTTGGGCGATCGCGTCATGGCACTGGGGATCGAGCCGCACTGCGGCCTCGTCACGGTAGACACGGGCGAGGTCGCCCAGTGTCGCGGCGCCGGGTGTCAGCGTGAGGGATGTCATGCGGCGCCTCCGAAAATGCGGGTGTGCAGGGGATTGAAACCGATGCGATAGGACAGTTCCGCCGGCTGTTCGACATCCCACACGGCAAGGTCCGCCCGCTGTCCCGGGGCGAGTGTGCCGACATCCCGCAGTCCCAGCGCACGGGCGGCATTGGCGGTGACCCCGCGCAGCGCCTCTTCGGGCGTCAGGCGGAACAGGGTGCACCCCATGTTCATCGCCAGCAGCAGCGAGGTGAGTGGCGAGGAGCCGGGGTTGGCGTCGGTAGCCAGCGCGATGGGCACGCCCCGGTCGCGCAGTGTCTGTACCGGCGGCAGCTGCGTTTCGCGCAGGGTGTAGAAGGCCCCCGGAAGCAGCACGGCGACGGTGCCGGCCTCGGCCATCGCGGCGACGCCGGGTTCGTCCAAATACTCGACATGATCCGCCGACAGCGCGCCGTAGCCCGCCGCCATCGCCGCCCCGCCGAGATTGGAAAGCTGTTCGGCGTGCAGCTTGACCGGGAGGGCCAGTTCCTTCGCCACGTCGAAGACGCGGGCGATCTGCGCGGGAGAAAAGGCGATGCCCTCGCAGAAACCGTCCACCGCATCGACCAGCCCCTCGGCATGGGCCGCGCGCAGGGCGGGGATGCAGACCTCGTCGATATAGGTGTCGGCGCGGTCCCTGTAATCGGCCGGCACGGCATGGGCCCCGAGGAAGGAGGTCTTGACCCGCACCGGGCGGGCGGCCCCGACCGCGCGGGCCACGCGCAGCATCCGCAGCTCGGTCTCGATGTCGAGCCCGTAGCCCGACTTGATCTCCAGCGTCGTGACCCCTTCGGCGATCAGGGTGTCGGCCCGGCGCAGGGCATTGCGCAGCAGGGTCTCCTCGTCCGCCGCACGGGTCGCGGTGACTGTCGAGACGATGCCGCCGCCCGCGCGCGCGACCTCTTCGTAGCTGGCGCCGTTCAGGCGCATCTCGAACTCCGCAGCGCGGTCACCACCGTGGACGATGTGCGTGTGGCAGTCGATCAGGCCCGGCGTGACCAGCCGGCCGCCCATGTCGCGTGCCTTCATGCCGGCGTGTTCGCGCGGCAGATCGGCCCGCCGCCCGATCCACGCGATCCGGCCGTCCCGGACCACGATGGCCGCGTCCTCGACCAGGCCGTAAGGCACACTGCCGCAAAGCGTGGCGGCGTTGAGATGGGTCAGCAACAGCGCGGCGTCCGTCATCGTGCATCCCTCCAAATAACGCTTTCCTCTTATCGCCCGTGCCTTTATATGTCTATACATAAAATTATTAAGCGCGGATATATGATCATGATACACGCGGGGCAGGCCTTGCTGGCCGACGGCTGGAAAACCGATGTCAGGCTGACGCTGAAGGACGGGATCATCGAGGGCGTCGAGGAGGGCGCGCCCCCCGTCGCGGAGGACACGCGGGTGGACACGCTGCTGCCTGCGCTGGGCAATCTGCACAGCCATGCGTTTCAGAGGGCCATGGCCGGCATGACCGAGTACCGGCAGGCGGGGCAGGACAGCTTCTGGACATGGCGCGCGCTGATGTACCGCTTCATGGACCGCATGACGCCCGAGCAGATCGAGGCCATCGCCGCGCAGGTGCAGGTCGAGATGCTGGAGGCGGGCTTCGCCAGCGTGGGCGAGTTTCACTATGTCCATCACCAGCCGGGTGGCGTGCCCTATGACAACATCGCGGAACTGTCCGAACGGATCTTCGCGGCAGCCTCGGAAACGGGGATCGGGCTGACCCATCTGCCGGTGCTCTATACTTACGGCGGGGCGGGGGAGGCGCCGCTGTCCGAGGGGCAGCGCCGGTTCGGCAATGACGTCGACCGTTTCGCCCGGCTGACCGGGCGTGCGGCCGCCGCCCTGCGCGACCTGCCGCCCGACGCCCGCATCGGGATCGCGCCCCATTCGCTGCGCGCGACCACGCCTGCCGACCTCGGGCGGGTGGTGGCGGCGCACGGGCAGGGACCGATCCACATCCACATCGCCGAACAGCCGCGCGAGGTGAGCGACATCGAAGGCTGGCTGGGTGCGCGCCCCGTCGCGTGGCTGCTGGACAACCAGCCCGTCGATGCCCGCTGGTGCCTGATCCATGCCACCCACATGACACGGGCGGAGACGCGGGACATGGCCCGTTCGGGGGCCGTCGCGGGCCTGTGTCCCATCACCGAGGCGAACCTTGGCGACGGTCCCTTCAACGGTCCGGACTATGTCGCCGCCGGCGGGCGGTTCGGGATCGGGTCGGATTCCAACGTCAACATCTCGCTGACCGAGGAACTGCGCACGCTGGAATATTCCCAGAGGCTGCGCGATACCCGCCGCAACGTGATGATCCCGGGAGAAGGATCCGTGGGCGCGTTTCTCTATGCCGCGGCCGCGCGGGGCGGCGCGCGCGCACTGGACCGCGACGCGGGGGAAATCGCGCCCGGTCGGCTCGCCGATGTGGTCGCCATCGACAGCCAGACGCCCGCGCTCTGCGGCCTGCCGCGCGACAAGGTGCTGGACGGGCTGGTCTTTGCAGCACGGGACGGGGTGGTGACGGATGTCTGGTCAGCCGGTCGGCACGTCGTGACCGGGGGGCGGCACCCCCGCCGGGACAGCGTTTTCGCCGCCTACCGCAAGGCCCTGTCGTCGCTGATGTCGGACTAGCCGCAGGGCGTGGGCCGCGGGTGCCTCCCCGGTTGGGGCCGTGGGGATCCGCTTCGACAGTAAATTTTCCCAAACTTCGCCACGGGACTGGTTCTGGCGCGGGTGAGTCAGGTACGAAGGACAGGTCCGGTGCTTCGCGGGCATCGACTGAAAACCGGATTGAGCTGGAGGGGCAGGTGCCGCTATCCGCGATCAATATTGCTGAAGGCGCGACAAGGCCTGGCGCAGAACGGGTGGCGGCGGTCGTTGGTACGCGGCTGGCGCGGGTGCAGAACCCGCGTTGCGTGGCGACAGGGGGCGATCCGATGACAGGGCGCAAGACGGCCCGATGAGCGGCGCGCGCCTTCATCACATTCAGGCACATGCCGTCCTGTGGGGTGCAGCGGTCCTGATCGCCCTGCCGGACTGGGCTGCCGCGGCCGATCTCTTCAGCCCTGCCGGACCGGTGATGGAAGACCAGTCGACCCACTTCGTGCGGTCGGCGCTGATCGCGCTGGTTGCCGTTCTGCCCGCGATCATCGCGCTGCCGGTCCTTCTCTGGCGGTATCGCGACGGCACCTCGGCCCGCTACATGCCCGACTGGGAATTCAACAAATGGTACGAAGGCGCCATCTGGGGGGTACCGGTTCTCGTGATCTGCATGCTGGCATTCTGGCTGACGCAGTCCACCTTCAAGTACGATCCCTATGCCCCATTGGGGGACGATCCGCTGCGGATCGACCTCGTGGGCACCGATTTCCGGTATCTGGCGGTCTATCCCGATCAGCGGGTGGCCGCGCTTGACCAGATCGTCATCCCGGTGGGCCGACCCGTGTCCTTTCGCCTGACCACGGACACGGTGATGCAGAGCTTTCTGCCCAACGGGTTCGCCGGACAGATCTACGCCATGCCCGGGATGGTCACCAATTTGAACCTCGTCGCCGATCGGGAGGGGGAAGGGGTCGCGACCCAGACACAGTTCAACGGCTCCGGCTTTGCGAACATGCGTGTGCCGATGCGGGCCGTTCCGGCGGCGGCGTTCGACGCCTGGGTCGCGGGGGCGGCGGGTGACCCGATGGATGCCGAAAGCTACGGGGGACTGGTCGTCGCGGGCGAGAGCGCGGCGGAATATCACGCCCCGACACCCACGCTTCGCCCCCTGGACGATGCCTGTCTCTTCGACCGCGTGGTCGCCCGGTATCATCAGGGCAGCGCCATTCCGCCAGAAGCCCAACCGGGCAGCCCGGTCTTCGACCCTGCAAAGGGTGCCTTGCCCGCCGGGGCCTGTGACACGCTGGTGGCGGGCCGCTCTTTCCGAACCCACGACATGACCACGACGCGGGAGGACACCTCCCGCGGATCTGGCCACTGACAGCGACGCGATATGGACCATTTGATCTCTGGACGACTTGGCTGGGACGACATCGCGATTTTCGATGTCTTCCGCGATCCGACGGCCAGCAACATCGTCGGCAGTTCCGCCGGATGGCTGGTTGTCATCGGCGGCATCATCACGGCCGCCCTTCTGTTGGTCAGGGGCTGGTGGCAGCCGCTGCTGTTCGAGTGGCTGACCACCACCGACCACAAGAAGATCGGGATCATGTATATCGTCGTGGGCCTCGTGATGTTCGCGCGCGGCGTGGCCGAGGGCGTGGTGATGCGCACGCAATACGTGACCGCGTTCGAAGGGGGGTACCTGACGGCCGATCATTTCTCCGAGCTGTTCTCGACCCACGGCACGATCATGATCTTCTTTGCGCTGATGCCGTTCCTGATCGGGTTCATGAACCTGCTGGTGCCGCTGATGATCGGCGCGCGCGACGTGGCGTTCCCCCGGCTGAACCAGATCAGCCTGGCCTTTACCGTCGTTGGCGCGATGCTGCTGATGATCAGCCTCGTGATCGGGAAGTTCTCGACCGGCGGCTGGACCGGATATCCGCCTTACACGGGCGTCGCTTTCCAGCCCGGCACCGGGCCGGACTACTGGATATGGTCGCTGGGCCTGTCGGGCATCGGGTCGCTGCTGACGGGGATCAACTTTGCCGTGACCATCTACAAGATGCGCTGCCCCGGCATGACCTTCATGCGGATGCCTGTCTTTGTCTGGACGGCGCTCTGCACCTCGATCCTGCTGATCTTCGCGCTGCCGCCGTTGACCGCCGTGGTCATCATGCAGGCGCTGGATCGCTACCTCGATTTCCATTTCTTCACCAACGACCTTGGTGGAAACATGATGAACTTCGCCAACCTGTTCTGGATGTTCGGGCATCCCGAGGTCTACATCCTGATCCTGCCCGCCTTCGGCCTCTACTCCGAGTTCACGGCGATCTTCGCGGGCAAGCGGATATACGGGTATACCTCGCTGGTGATCGCTACCATGGCGATCGCCGTGCTGTCCTTCACCGTCTGGCTGCACCACTTCTTTACCATGGGGCAAAGCCCGACGATCAACGTGGCCTTCGGCATTGCAACCATGCTGATCGCCATTCCCACGGGCGTGAAGGTCTATGTCTGGATCGCCACGCTCTGGGGGGGACGGATCCGGATGCGCACGCCGGTCATCTATCTCGGCGGGTTCATCTTCTTCTTCGCGATCGGCGGCTATACCGGCATCCTGCTGGCCAATCCGACGATCAACTTCACCGTGCACAACAGCCAGTTCGTCGTGGCCCATTTCCACAACGTGCTGCTGCCCGGGACGCTTTTCGCGGTGCTCGCCGGCATCTATGTCTGGTTCCCCAAGTTCTTCGGATTCCGGCTGGACGAACGCTGGTCGGCCACGACCGCCTGGCTCTTTATCGTCGGCTTCACCTTCGCCTTCATGCCGCTTTACATGGTCGGCCTGATGGGGCTGCCGCGCCGCAGTCCGGCGTTCGACGATCCCGGCTATATCCCCTACATGATCGTGGCGATGGGCGGGGCGCTCTGCTTGCTGGCGGCGCTCTGCGCCTTGATCGGCACCTTCATCGTCTCCGCGAGGCGGCGCGACGAACTGGCGGTCCCGGGTGGCGATCCGTGGGACGGGCGCACGCTGGAATGGGCCACACCCGCGCCGGTGCCGGAATGGAACTTCGCCTTCCTGCCAGAGGTGAAACGCCTCGATGCCTTCGAGGTCGAGAAGGCGCAGGGCACGGCCTACCGGATCGACCGCGAGGATTTCGAGGATATCGAACTGGCCCCGAAAAGCTGGATCGGCCTGACGATCATCGTGTTCGGCACGCTTCTGGGTTTCGCGATGGTGTTCTGGATCTGGTGGCTTGCGGTCCTGTCCGCCACCGTGGTGCTGGCGCACGCCATCGGTCTCGGCTTCGTGCGCGACGCGGGCGAGATTGTTCCGGCAGACGTCGTTGAACGCACCGAACGCGACTGGATCGCGGCGGCCCGGCAAGGGCAGGGCACCGACCGGACCCTTGAAGTGTCACCGCGCAATCGCGGCTTTTCCGCCCGCATCGGGGAGGCGTAACATGACCGCATCGAGCTCTTGCTCCAGTAGTCATCCGGGGCTCAACCTCGGTGCCGCCCACGGGCAGGCCCACGAGGATGCGGAACCTGTCATGTTCGGGTTCTGGATCTTCCTTATGAGCGACCTCGTCACCTTCGCGATGTTCTTTGCCGTCTATGCCACGTCTCTTCAGGCAACCGCCGGGGGGCCGGGCAACGCGGACATTGTCGATGTGACCAGCATCGCGCTGCAAACCGGCGCGCTGCTGGTCAGCTCCCTGCTGTTCGGCATCGCGACCGTGGCGATGAAGCACGGATCGGCCGCGCGCACCGTGATCCTGTGGCTTCTGGCCTCGCTCGCCTTGGGGCTTTGCTTCCTGGGGCTCGAGCTGCGCGACTTCATCGTGGCGGCCGAAAAGGGGGCCGTGCCCATGCGCTCCGGCTATCTGAGTGCCTTCTGGGCCCTGGTGGGGTTGCACGGGCTGCACGTGGCCGTGGGCAGCGTCATGATCTGTGTGCTCTGTGCGCAGATCGCCATCTTCGGCTTTGCGTCTGACGTCAAGACGCGCCTGCTGAGGCTTGGGCTCTACTGGCACTTTCTTGATATCATCTGGATCGGGATATTCTCGATCGTCTTTCTGCCGGGATTGTTGACATGAGCGAAAAGGACCAGCGCGCCCGTGATCTGCGCATGTATTTCACCGGCTTTGCGGCTGCAGTCACGCTGACCGCCCTGTCGTTTCTGACCGCAATCCTGCAACCCTTCGGGCCGGTCGGCCTGTTTGCCACCCTCGGGGTTTTGGCGATTGCGCAGGTCATCGTCCATTTCCGCTTCTTCCTGCACATCGACCTGTCCCGGCAAAAGCGCGAAGACCTGCAGCTGATCCTGTTCACCGTCCTCATCATCGCCATCATGGTCGCCGGGACGGTCTGGGTCCTCGGCAGTCTGATGACGCGGATGATGTGACGGCTTGGCAAGACGCAGGGGGGCAGGCGTGCGCTTGCGGTCCCGGTGTCACCAAGGTTTCCGACCGATCAAACTGCAGCGGGTGTTCGCGAAACTTTACAGTTGCGACAGATTCGGCATTCTTGGCGCAGGCGGGGTCCGCCCCGCGTTCAGATGACCGGTATTTGTTCTGTCTGGTCGCGGGCCGTGCCCGGATCACCGGATGAGGACAAGATGAGCTGGACGACACTGCAAGACTGGGCAACGCATCTGCACCCTGACAAGTGGTCCGGAGCGCTCATCATTCTGGCGCTTTTCGTCCTTGCCGGCGTGATCCTGTCGCACCTGATCAGGCACATGATCCGCGGTCGAACGCGATCACGACAATCGGCTGGATCGTATGGCGATCGCCTTCCTGTCAAAGGTGGCAAGTGCCTTCGTCTGGATCATGATCCTGATGTTCTACGCTCACATGATCCCGGCACTCGACCGGCTTGCCACGGCGCTGCTGGCCAGTGTTTCGGTGGCGTCTGTGGTCTTTGGCCTGGCCGCGCAATCGACCCTGTCGAACTTCGTGGCGGGCTTCAGCCTGATCTTCTACAGGCCGTTCCGGTTGGGTGACAAATTGCAGATCAATGCCCCCACGGGGGTGGAGACCGGCGTGGTCGAGGACGTATCGCTCGGCTATACGATCCTGAAAACCTACGACAACCGGCGTGTCATCATCTCGAACGCCGCCATTTCCAGTACGACCATGGTCAACCTGTCCGCCCGCGAGCTGCGCACGATGGCCATCATCCCGATCTCGGTCAGCTACGATGCGGACATCGACACGGCCCGCGCGCTCATCCTCGAGGTGGCATCGGGGATGCCCCAGATCGAGGAAATCGCAGGTTGTCCGGTCACCACGCTCAATGCCTCGAGCGTCGATTTCAGCCTGCGGGTCTGGTGCGTGGATTCGGGCATCGCCGCCGGGGTAAAGAACGACGTGCTCGAAGCGGTCAAGAAACGGTTCGACGCGGCGGGCATCGAAATCCCCTATGCCTACCAGAACCTGATCATCAAGGAATTGCCGGAGCGTGAAAGGGACACGGCACCGGTCGACAGCACGCCCTCGACGACCTGAATGTCCCGTCCAACGGAAAAATTCCCGCGATCACGGACCCTGAAACCGGCCGAACGCTCGCCTTTTCGCGGGGCAGGGTGGCGGCACGTCTTTCGTGCGCGTATTGCGAGGGCGGCTGGTCCGTCCTAAGTGGTGGCGGAACCAAGGAGATCACGAATGACCTCGAACGCAGCCGCACTGGCAGCGCGCCTCTCAGTCGCGCCGATGATGGACTGGACAGATCGCCACTGCAGGTATCTTCACCGGCGGTTGAGCCGCCATGCGTTGCTTTATACCGAGATGGTCACGGCGCCGGCGCTGGTGCGGGGCGGGGCGGTGCACCTGCTGGCGCATGACGTCAGCGAACATCCCGTGGCGCTTCAGCTCGGCGGATCGGACCCGATGGAACTGGCGCAGGCCGCGCGGCTGGGTGCGCAGGCGGGCTACGACGAGATCAACCTCAACTGCGGCTGCCCGTCCGACCGGGTGCAATCCGGCACGTTCGGCGCGGTGCTGATGAAGGATCCGGCACGGATGGCCGAGTGCGTCGCGGCGATGCGCGAGGCCGTGGACGTCGAGGTGACGGTGAAGTGCCGGATCGGGGTCGATGACCAGGACCCCGAAGAGGTCCTGCCGGAGTTCCTCGCGCGGATCGTGGCGGCGGGAATCACCCGTGTCAGCATCCACGCGCGCATGGCTTGGCTTCAGGGCCTCAGCCCCAAGGAAAACCGCGACATCCCGCCGCTCAACTATCCGCTGGTGCACCGGATGAAGGCGTACTTTCCGAACCTGCATATCTCCGTCAATGGCGGGATCACCAGCCTCGACGAGGCCGAAGCGTTCCTGTCGGGCGGACTTGACGGGGTCATGGTGGGCCGTGCGGCCTATCACACCCCGGCGGACATTCTGTGCTCTGCGGACAGGCGCCTGTTCGGCGACGGACCGGATAGCACGCCCGAGCAGGCGGTGCGCGACATGCTGCCCTATATCGACGCGCATCTGGTCGCGGGCGGCAAGCTGAACCAGATCACGCGGCACATGCTGGGGCTGTTCGCGGGCCGGCCCGGTGCGCGCGGGTGGCGGCGGGCCCTGTCCGAAGGGGCCTCCAGGCCCGGTGCGGGACCGGAGCTTGTCGAGGCGGCACTGGCGGAGATCGAGGCGCTGGCACAGCAGGCGCAGGCGGTGTAGCAGGGGGCCAAGGAAAAGGAGAGCCCCATGCCAGATACCACGTTGCTGATCCAGATGGGGGTGCTCCTCGCGTTCATCGGGGCCTTCGCCGGCGTCCTTGCGGGGCTGTTGGGTGTCGGCGGCGGGATCGTATTGGTTCCCGCGTTCTTCTACGCGTTCCAGACACTTGGGTACGAGGGGCCGCAGCTGATGCAGATGTGCCTCGCGACGTCGCTGGCGACCATCATCGTGACCTCCGTCCGATCGGTGCTGAGCCACAACCGGAAAGGGGCGGTGGACTGGGCGATCCTGCGCGGCTGGGCGCCCGGCATCGTGATCGGTGCCGTGCTGGGGATGCTGGTGGTCGCGCAGCTTCGGTCCGGCACGTTGCAGGGCATCTTCGGAGGCTTGGCGCTTGTCGTGGGGCTCTACATGGGCCTCGGCCGGTCCGAGTGGCGGCTGGGGGCGGCGATGCCCACCGGGCTTCTGCGCGCCGTGCTCTCGCCGGCGGTCGGTTTCCTGTCGGTTCTGATGGGTATCGGCGGCGGCAGCTTCGGCGTGCCGCTGATGAGCCTCTATGCCACGCCGATCCACCGGGCGGTGGCCACGGCGGCGGGCTTTGGCGTGCTGATCGCCGTGCCGTCGGTCATCGGGTTCCTGCTGGTCCCGATGACAGTGAATCCTCCGCCTTACACCCTCGGGTCGGTGAACCTCGTGGCGTTCGGCATCGTGATCGCGATGACGCTGATCACCGCGCCGCTGGGGGTCCGGCTGGCGCATGCGATGGACCCGAGGCCGCTCAAGAGAGTGTTCGCCGTGTTCCTGATCCTCGTCGCGCTCAACATGATCCGCAAGGCATTGGGCTGGTGACCGGCTTCCGGGTATTCGACCCGGACCCCGCCACGCGCCGCTGGGCCGAGGCCGCGCACGGCGTGGCGCAGGCGCTTGCCGCCGATCCCGGGATACGCGCCCGCAACCTGCGGCATGGCGGCACGTGGTTCGTCGGGGTTGACGTGCTGCCCAATGCTGCCGACGGCAGCATCGCGGGGGTGCCGCTGGCAGGGGCATGGCGCGCGGCGGTGACGCCGCCGGCTGCGTGGCACGCGGCGCAGGTTTCCATCGTCTATCCGGGTTATCCGGGGCGCGACCCGGACGAGAGCGAGGCCAATCACCGCTTTCGCGTGATCCGGCACGCCGCCCACGTCGACGGTCTGCTGCCGGAAGATCCGGCGCGCCGCCGCTACCTGCGCGAGCCGCACGGCTTCATTCTCGGCCTGCCGCTGAACCGGGCGCGGGCCGCGCCCCTGATGGTCTGGCCGGGCAGTCACCGGATGATGGGCGACGCCCTGCGCCACGCGGTGGCAGAGCGTGACCCGGCGGACGTGGACCTGACGGAGGCCTACGCGGACGCACGGCGCGCCGTCTTCGACGCGGTGGCGCCCGTCCCTGTCCATGCGGAACCGGGGCAGGCGGTGCTGCTGCACCGGCACCTTCTGCACGGCGTGGCCCCCTGGTCGGACGCGGCGACGGCGCCCGCCGAGGGCAGGATGATCGCCTATTTCCGGCCTCAGATCAGTGCGGCCGACTGGCTCGCTCCCTGAGATTTGCCCGGATTTCCCAACAATCACCTTGCCGCTGCCCCATTGTCGCCTTTTCCGGGTGTAGATCATGGCCCATGAACTGTTGTCTCCGGGAGGTCGACATGAGGATCATCTTTTCTGCAAAGGGCGGCTCGGTCGCCTACTGCTCCACGGCAAGCCGGATTCGGCTGGTCCCGCTTTTCGGGCCGTCACGGGCCGACGCGCTGCTCATCGAAACAGGATTCGCCCGGCTCAGTGCCTTCGGCGCGAATGCGAACCACGCACCCAGCGGGGCAGAAGGGGCGATCACCGCCGACCGCGGGCTCGAACTGCTGTACCGGATCGCCGGCGGCCACTGAGGGGCGTGGCTTAGCGGTTCTGTCGCGCCAGCCGCGCGGCCCGGCCGCCACGGCGTTGTTTCAGCCGACCCGCCCGGTCCGGCAATTCCGCCATGATCTCCCGTCGCTCTTCCGCGCTCATCCGGGACCACCGCGAAATCTCGTCGATCGAACGCAGGCATCCGGTGCACAGGCGCGCTTCGGGATGCACCACGCAGATCTTCACGCAGGGGCTTTCGATCTCGGCCCGCTTCCAGATATTGTCACTCATGCGTCGCTCCCTGCCGGCGCAGGACCGCCAGACGGTCCAACACACCTTGCAGAATATACCCCGCCGCCACGTGGTCGATCACCTCGGCGCGACGTTTGCGTGTCGTATCCGCCTCCAGCAGCGCGCGTTCGGCGGCCACGGTGCTCAGCCGTTCGTCCCAGAAGGTAATCGGAAGCGATGACAGCCGGTCGAAATTGCGCGCGAAGGCGCGGGTGGACTGGCAACGCGGCCCTTCGGAGCCGTCCATGTTGCGCGGCAATCCCAGAACCAGTCCCGCGATCCGCCGGTCGCTGATGATCTCCACCAGGCGGGCGGCGTCCAGGCCGAACTTCTTGCGGCGCACCGTCTCCAGCGGGGTCGCCACGCTGCGGAACCCGTCGCTGACCGCGACCCCGATCGTCTTTTCCCCAAGGTCGAGGCCGATCAGCGCGCCCGTCGCGGGCAGGGCGGCGGCGAAGGTCTCGATGTCATCGCAGATCATTCCGCCACCCCGGCCTGCTGGCCCGCGCGGCGGATGATGTCGAGCGATCCGGTATCCCCGGCAAAGACCTCGGTCGCGTTGTCATAGATGCGGCGCGCCTCCTCGGCACGGTCCAGCACCGCGAGCGAGGTGATCAGCCGGGCCCAGTCGGTTGCCGGGCCTCCCTCCGTCGCCAGCCGGTTCGACAGGCCCTCCACCATGCCGCCGATCATGGCCATCCGGTCCTCCGCGGTCATGTCCCCAGCGGCCTCAATGTCAGCGGCGGAGGGGCCGCGTGCGCCACCCGGCTGAGGCATCTCGTACTCCACCCCGGCCAGCTGCGAGACCGGCATGATCTGCGCCCGGATCGGCGCGATCCACGGCGCATCCGCCGGCCCGCGCCGCAGCAGCTCGTCCCAGATGCGGAACGCGATGTCCGGCCGTCCGGTCTGCACCATCATCAGCCCCACGTAATAGCGCGCCCGACCGTCCGCCTCGTCCCGGCCCAGGGCGGCGCGCAGCGCGCGCTCCGACTCGGGCGAGACGTAGCCGCCCGCGGCCAGCACGAGGAATTCGCCATAGGCGCTGTAATCCGCCGCGGTGGCGCTGTCGCCCTTGAGCCGCAACACATCGGCCTGCGCGGCGGCGGCGGCCGAGAAATTGCCCAGCCGTGCCTCGTTCGTGGCCAGAAGCTGGTGGCCCTGCAGGTCGTCGGGGCGCGCGGCGACCGTGTCGCGCAGACGGGTCATCAGGGTCTCGAATTCCTCCGTCACGCCCTCGGGCGGGGGCATGGGCGGCAGGCTCGCCTCCGCGGCCTGCTGGTCGGGCCGGTTCTCGTGCATCCGCTCGGCAAAGGCGATACGGTCTTCCAGCCCCAGGTCGCCATACCCCGGTGCCCCGACGTCGCGGTAAAGCAGCAGCGATCCCGCAAAGACCACGACGAGCAGCAGCGCATAGACCACGACCCCCGGAGATTTGCGACCGGCCACGGCGGCGGTGTCCGGCCCGGTGTCGAGGGCGAGGATCCGGCGCGAGATCTCGGTGCGGGCCCGCTCCGCATCCTCGGCGGGAACCACCCCGCGTGCCACGTCCCGTTCCACCTCGGCCAGCTGGTCGCGGTAGACCCGAAGATCATAGGCAGCCGCATCTTGCGGCGCGCCCTGTGCGCCACGCGCCATCGCCCGTGCCAGAAGCCCCGCGACCAGCGCCGCCATCGCGCAGGTGATGATCCAGAATGTCATGAAGACCCCAGCAGATTCCCGTTAATGCCTACCTAGACATTCGAATGCAGTCGCAAAAGGGGACATTTTGCCCCTCCGGGCAGCCGCCTGCGACAATTGCGACCCATGTCGTAAAATTGCCAAGGAATGCCGTGGCCAGTATCCTTGTTTTTGACCAAGGCCGTCAGAAGGGGGTAAGCCACCGCAGCGGCCCCGAATCTGCCGAAACCATCCAGCAGGAACCCTGAGCGCATGAAGAAATATTCCGTTTTTGCAGTCGCGCGCGAGGCGATGCGTCATCACACCGGCTGGCAGCGCGCCTGGCGCGACGCGGAGCCCAAGCGGCGGTACGATGTTATCATCATCGGGGCAGGGGGCCACGGGCTCGCCACGGCGTACTACCTCGGCAAGAACTTCGGCATCACCAATGTCGCCATCCTCGAAAAGGGGTGGCTCGGCGGGGGCAACACCGGCCGGAACACGACGATCATCCGTTCCAACTATTTGCAAGACCCGTCGGCGGCGATCTACGAGAAATCGCGCAGCCTGTACGAGACGATGAGCCAGGATCTGAACTACAACGTGATGTTCAGCCCGCGCGGCGTCATCATGCTGGCCCAGACGGAGCACGAGGTGCGTGGCTACAAGCGCACCGCTCATGCCAACGCGCTTCAGGGCGTGAAGACCGAATTCATCAGCCCCGCGCGGGTCAAGGAACTGGTGCCGATCATCGATCTCGACGGGCCGCGCTACCCGGTGCTGGGCGGGCTCTGGCAGGAGCGTGGCGGCACCGCCCGGCACGACGCTGTCGCCTGGGGCTACGCGCGCGCCTGCTCTGACATGGGCATGGACGTGATCCAGAAGTGCGAAGTGACCGGCATCCGCCAGCAGAACGGCAAGGTCACGGGCGTCAGCACCACGCGCGGCGACATCGACTGCGACAAGCTCGGCATGGTCGTGGCGGGCCACTCGGGCCACCTCGCCGACATGGCCGGCTTCCGCCTGCCGATCGAATCCGTGGCACTGCAGGCGCTGGTGTCCGAGCCGATCAAACCCTGCATGGACGTGGTGGTCATGGCCAACACCGTGCACGGCTACATGAGCCAGTCCGACAAGGGAGAGATGGTGATCGGCGGTGGCACCGACGGATACAACAACTACACCCAACGCGGCAGTTTCCACCACATCGAGGAAACGGTGCGCGCCCTGATCGAAACCTTCCCGATGATCAGCCGGCTCAAGATGCTGCGGCAGTGGGGCGGGATCGTCGACGTCACCGGCGACCGGTCTCCGATCCTGTCGAAAACCCCGGTCGAGGGCATTTTCATCAACTGCGGCTGGGGCACCGGCGGGTTCAAGGCGATTCCGGGTTCCGGCTGGGCGATGGCCGAACTGATGGCAAAGGGCCGGTCACCCCTGACCGACGCCTTCGGTCTGAACCGCTTCACCGAGGGGCGGTTCATCGACGAATCCGTGGCCGCCGGGGTCGCCCACTGATGTCATGCCGCGTCTTGCCGACCGTGCCGTTCCTCCCGGCAGGCGAAGAGTCGCCGATGCGCCCCCGGACCCGGGTCGGGGCGGGGAACCAAAATGTCGCAACCTTCGTTAAGGCCTTGAAAAAAGTACACGAAGGAAAGTTCGACTCATGGCACAGCCTGAACACAATTCTACGGAACGCCACACAACGACCACCACGACGACCACGTCGGGCGGCAACAACATCGGTATCATCGTCGCGGCACTGGTTCTCGTCGTCGCGGTGCTTGCCTATTTCGTCTTTGGCGGCGGGATCGACGGCGGCACCGGCGTCACCGACGCGGGCGGCAATGATGTCAACGTCACTGTCGAAGGCTCCGACACGTCGGCACCGGCTGCCGATGCACCGGCAGCCGACAGCGGTACCGCAGCACCCGCTGACGGCGGTGGCGAAACGGCGCCTGCCGCAACCGAATAGACCGCATCCCACGCGCGTTTTCATGGCTGATGCCCTTCCGGGCATCGGCCTTTTCGCGTTTGTATCGACCCCTTCGGGCGCACACGCCCCCCATCTTCACGGGACATCGCCATGCTGACCATTCATTGCCCCAACTGCGGCGTGACCGCGGAAGAGACGGAATTTCACGCCCACGGCGAGGCGCATATCAAACGCTTCGGCCCCGGATCGACCGAGGCGGACTTCGAAAGCTATCTCTTCATGCGCAAGAACCCCAAGGGCGTGCATTTCGAACGCTGGCGGCACCAGTACGGCTGTGGCAAGTGGTTTCACGTGGCGCGCTGCACCATGACGCTCGAGGTGTTCGGCAGCTACAGTGCGCAGACCACCGAACCCCCGCAGGAGATCCTCGAGATCATCCGCGACCGTCGCCCCGATTTCGACAGCGACGCCGCATGACCATGACGGCCCCCCGCTTCTTTTTGCCCCTAAGTACTCCCGCCGGAGGCTCCCGCAGCTTCCCCCTGCACAAAGGTTCGCGTTCATGAGCACCAGACTGGCCACAGGCGGCCGCCTGCTGAACACCGCCAAACCCGTGAGCTTCACCTTCAACGGCAAGCAGCTGCGCGGCTACGAGGGCGATACGCTCGCCTCCGCGCTTCTGGCGAACGACCAGATGCTGATGGGCCGGTCCTTCAAGTATCACCGGCCCCGTGGCGTTGTCGCCGCCGGCCCCGAAGAGCCGAACGCCCTCGTGAACCTCGGGCGCGAAGGCCGGTTCGAGCCGAACCAGCGTGTCACCACAACGGAACTGTTCGAAGGCCTGGAAGCGACGAGCCAGAACCACTGGCCGAGCCTCGAATTCGACGTCGGCGCGATCAACGCGCGGCTGTCGCGCTTCCTGCCCGCCGGGTTCTACTACAAGATGTTCATGTATCCGCGCAGCTTCTGGAAACATGTCTACGAGCCCTTCATCCGCCAGTCCGCCGGTCTGGGCAAGGCGCCCAAGGCCCGCGATGCGGACACCTACGAACACTTCCACGCCTTCTGCGATGTGCTGGTGATCGGCGGGGGTGTGGCCGGGCTAGAGGCGGCCCGCACGGCGGGACGCAGCGGCGCGCGGGTGCTGCTGCTGGAGCAGACCAACCATTTCGGCGGACGCGCGCCGGTGGATGGTGGAACCGTTGACGGTGCGCCTGTGGACAAGTTCGTGGAGGAAATCCTCGCCGAATTGCGCGGCATGGAGAACGTCCAGCTTCGCCTGCGCACCATGGGGGCCGGCGTCTACGACCACGGCTATGTCCTCGGCTACGAGCAGCTGACCGACCATGCACCCGGCAAGCCCGGCCCGCGCCACCGCCTGTGGCGCATCCGGGCGGCACATGTGATCACGGCCACCGGGGCCATCGAACGGCCTCTCAGCTTTGCCGGGAACGACATTCCCGGCGTCATGCTGGCGGGTGCCGTGCGCGATTACCTCGTGAACTACGGCGTCTCCGTCGGGGACCGCACGGTGGTGGTCACCAACAACGACAATGCTTACCTTACGGCAATTGCGCTCAAACATGCAGGGCTCGACGTGCCCGCGATCATCGACGCGCGGGTGCTGCCGACGGACAGCGAACTGATGGCGCAGGCCCGCGCGCTGGGCATCCGCATCCTGATGAGCCACGCGATCTCCTCGGTCAAGGGCGGCAAGCGCGTGACCGGAGTCGCGATCTGCTCGCAGGCGGGCGAGGGCGCGGTGCTGGAAGAGATCGCCTGCGACGCGGTCGCCATGTCCGGCGGATGGTCGCCGGTGGTGCACCTGTGGTCCCACTGCGGCGGCAAGCTGCGCTGGGACAGCAAGCGGGCCTGCTTCAGCCCGGATGTGGATAATCCGCCGAAAGGTGCCGACGGGATCGGTTTCGTGACCACCGCCGGGGCCGCTTCGGGCATGTTCCCGCTGGACGACGTGCTGCACGACGCCCATGCGGCGGCCGACGGGGTGCTGACCACGCTGGGCTTCAAGACCCCGCGCGATATCGCCGCCCCCAATGCCGCACGACGCGAGGAAGCGCCGATGGCGCCGGTCTGGATGATGCCGCACGGTGCGGGCGCGAAGCTGCGCGAGAAAAGCTGGCTGGACTACCAGAACGACGTCAAGGTCTCCGACGTGCGGCTCGCCGCGCAGGAGGGTTTCGTCAGCGTCGAGCATGCCAAGCGCTATACGACCCTCGGCATGGCGACGGATCAGGGCAAGCTGAGCAACATCAACGGCCTTGCGACCCTTGCGGGCGCGCTCGATGCCGAGATACCGACCGTGGGCACCACGACGTTCCGCCCGCCGTATCATCCGATCTCGATGGGGGCCATCGGCGGCGAGGCGCGCGGCGCCACGTTCCAGCCGCTGCGCCGCACGCCGCTGCACGACTGGCACGACGCCAATGGCGCGGTCTGGGAGCCCGTCGGCCAGTGGCGCAGGCCCTATGCCTTCCGGCGCGGCAGCGAAAGCACCCATGACGCCGTGATGCGCGAAGTGAAGAACGTGCGCGATAACCTCGGCCTGCTCGACGCGTCGACGCTGGGCAAGATCATCGTCAAGGGGCCCGACGCGGGCCGTTTCCTCGACATGCTTTACACCAACATGATGTCGACGCTGAAACCCGGCAAATGCCGCTATGGCCTGATGTGCAACGAGAACGGTTTCCTGATCGACGATGGCGTGGTCGCCCGCATCGACGAGGACACCTGGCTGTGCCACACCACCACCGGCGGCGCCGAAAGCATCCATGCCCACATGGAGGAATGGCTGCAGACCGAATGGTGGGATTGGAATGTCTATGTCGCCAACGTGACAGAGCAGTACGCCCAGATCGCCGTGGTCGGCCCCAATGCCCGCACCGCGCTGGAGCGTCTGGGCGGCATGGACGTCAGCAAGGAAACCCTTGGCTTCATGGACTGGGCCGACGGCACCCTCGGTGGCTATCCCTGCCGGGTCTACCGCATCTCCTTCTCGGGCGAACTCAGCTACGAGATCGCGGTCGACGCCAGCCACGGGCAGGCCCTCTGGGATGCGCTGATGGTGGTGGGCGCCGATCTGGGCGTGATGCCCTACGGGACCGAGGCCTTGCACATCCTGCGGGCCGAAAAGGGCTTCATCATGATCGGGGACGAGACCGATGGCACCGTGATCCCGCAGGATCTGGGGCTGGATTGGGCGATTTCCAAGAAGAAGGAAGACTACCTCGGCAAACGCGCGCAGGCCCGCAGCCACATGACGGACCCGCAGCGCTGGAAGCTCGTGGGGCTGGAAACCACCGACGGCAGCACGTTGCCAGACGGCGCCTATGCCGTGGGCGAGGGCACCAACGACAACGGCCAGCGCAACACCGTGGGCCGCGTGACCTCCAGCTATCACTCGCCGAACCTCGACCGGGGCATCGCCATGGGTCTCGTTCTCCACGGTCCCGACCGCATGGGCGAGGTACTGACGTTCCCGGGGACGGACGGCAAGACATACGAGGCGCGGATCGTCGAACCGGTGTTCTACGACAAGGATGGGGAAAAGCAGAATGTCTGAACCAGTGAGCGCACTGCACCACGCCAGCGACGACAACGGGCTGGTCACCATCCGCGAAGTCGGCCCGCTGGGCATGATCACCCTGCGCGGCGACCTGTCGGACAAGGCGCTGGGCAAGGCCGTCGTGGTCGCGGGCGGCGTCAACCTGCCCGAACAGCGGCACTGCAACACCGAAGGGGAGCAGGGCATCGCGTGGATGTCGCCCGATGAACTGCTCATCATGTGCCCTTACGCCGAGGTGCCCGCAAGGCTGGGCGACCTGCAGGAGAAACTGGCCGGCCCTCATTTCCTGGCCGTCAATGTTTCCGACGCGCGGGCGGTTTTCGATATCTCGGGCGACCACGTGCGCGAGGTTATCGCCAAGCTGGCGCCGGTGGACATCCACCCGGATCAGTTCAGCGGCACCATGTTCCGTCGGACCCGGTTCGCACAGGTGCCTGCCGCCTTCTGGATGCCGGACGACCGCAGCGCTCGGATCGTGTGCTTCAGATCGGTGGCGCAATACATGTTCGACCTGTTGAAAATCGCGGCGCAGCCGGGGTCCGAGGTCCGTCACTACGGCTGAAGCCGCCACCGGCGCGGGCGCCCTTCCAGCCGGCTGGCGTCGCCCGTGCGCGGCGATTGATCGGTGCTCCGCCTTTCCGTGCCCGCAACACGTCACCCGCCGACGGATCGCCGTGATCCGCTGAACTCCGCCTGCGCCGGGGTGGCATGGGGTGTTATTCGGGCCTGCCGACCTTGACGAACCGCATTGGCGCGCTTCATGTAGCGTAGCGGAAATAACACTCAAGGAGGCCCCCGAAATGGCTTTTTCTCTCCCCGATCTTCCTTATGCCCACGACGCACTTGCATCCAAGGGCATGTCCAAGGAGACGCTGGAATACCACCACGACAAGCACCACAACGCCTATGTCACCAACGGCAACAAGGCGATCGAGGGCACGGAATGGGAAGGCAAATCCCTTGAGGAGATCATCAAGGGCACCTACGACGCCTCCGCCGTCGCCCAGAGCGGCATCTTCAACAACATCAGCCAGCTGTGGAACCACAACCAGTTCTGGGAAATGATGACCCCCGACAACAAGGGCATGCCCGGCGAGCTGGAAAAGGCGCTGAACGAGAACTTCGGTTCCGTCGACAAGTTCAAGGACGAGTTCAAGGCCGCCGGCGGCGGACAATTCGGCTCCGGCTGGGCATGGCTGGTCAAGGACACCGACGGCAGCCTCAAGGTCACCAAGACCGAGAACGGCGTGAACCCCGTCTGTTTCGGGCAGACCGCGCTGCTTGGTTGCGATGTGTGGGAACACTCCTACTACATCGACTTCCGCAACGCGCGCCCCGACTATCTGTCGAACTTCCTCGACAACCTTGTGGACTGGGAAAACGTCGCCTCGCGCATGTAAGCGCGACCGCGTTATTGCCAGACAAGTCAGTCCGTTACACCCCGCAGTTCATTCTGCGGGGTGTTTCGCGTTTGGAACCACGGCGGCCAATCGGGCGTTGGTCGGGCAACCACATGCAATTTTCAGGAGGCACGCCATGGCAGAGCGCAAAAGATCCAAGGACGGCAGCAGGGACACCGAGAAGATCATCGGTGAGGCCGCCGACATCAGCCAGCAGGGCCGCGCGGGCGGAAACCTCGAACGGGACGTCGGCACGCAGGACGAGAAAAAGCGCGCCACGGAAAAACCTGCAGGGGTGACGCGCGTCACCGGCGAGGACAAACGCAATCACGGAGAGGACGAATGACCAAGCTGACCAATGGCACTTGGGTGTTGATCGCGGACGGCGAAAAGGCCCTCTTCCGTAATGGGGCGGGCCTCTGTCAAGGGTATCGGGCAAGTCAAGAACTCCGGCGAAGAACTCATTCTTCACCGGTTGTAAGACACAGATTCAAAAGCCTACTTTTTCTTTTTCACTGCAACCGCACGTCAGTACTTAAGGGTACCCCCTGTCCGGGCTTCGCTCTTCCGTCCGTAGTCAGCCATCGGCCGCCACTCTATGCCTGGTTCAATTCTGCTCCCTGGGTGCCCATCTTTCCCGCGTATTCAGCGCTAGCTGATAACCAGCGGGCCTGCGGCATCTCCAGGAACCTCGTCCCGGCAAGGGACCTCGACGTACCTGTAGTCAGGTGCAGCTCATACCTCCGTCTCGAAAAGCCTTGGAACGTCTCGCTCAGGCTATTGCGCCGGAGCTCTGCGTGTAGCGAAACGGCGTTCCGTCGATCCACATGCGGTGCAATACAACTCCAATTCGTCGAGCGAGAGCAATCAGGGCTCTCTTCGATCCGCGCCTGTGTGCCACTCTACGTCCCCAGGCCTGGAGCCAGTTCGGAGCGCCTCGATGCATCAGGATCATCGCCGCCTGATACAGAGCCGTGCGTAGGCCGCGATCGCCGGTTTTGGTGATCTGTCCGACGATATCCATTTCCCCCGATTGAGTGCGCCTCGGCGTCAAACCCGCCCACGGACCGACGTCTTTCGATCGCGCGAAGCGGGTCGGGTCATCGATCGCGGATCTTACGGTCAGAGCAACGATTGGGCCGACACCCGGCATCGTCGTCATCAGGCGGCATACATCGTCGTGCTTTGCCAACCCAGTGATCATCGTGTCCAACGCCGCCAGCTCGGCCCGCAATTGCTCCCGTGCACGCAGAAGCGTCGACGCCGAGGCGGACAGGATTTTGTTCTCGGCAACCAGTTCTCTCACCCGGTCATCGTATCTGATTCGGGTGACGTGTCCGAGCTTCAGGCCAAAGTTCCTGAGAACACCTCTCATTGAGAGTTCGATGTTGATGATCGCCTGCTGAAGAGACTTTCGCGCCGTCAGCAGAGCGCGGATTTCCTGGGAGGACACAGATTTGCGGTGCACCGGCCGGTACCAACCCATTTGCAATAATCGAGCAATCCCCTGGGCATCGCGCCTGTCGGTCTTGATCGGCATTGCTTTCAAGGCGGCTTTTACCAACCGCGTTTCCATCAGGATCACGTCAAATCCGGCGTCTTCGATCCCTTTGCTCAGCCATTGGGAAAGCGGTCCGGCTTCAAGCCCGATGGCATCAATCGTGTACGGCAGCGAGCCGATTGCAAGCACCAAGGCTTCAGGCTCGCTGGCCGCTTGGAATTCTTTAACAACTTTACCCTGCGGTCCCAGCACACAAATCGCAGTGCTTGCCAGTGAAACGTCCAATCCGATAAATACATTCATGTCGTTGCCCTTCTATTCTCAGGAATTGAGGCGCATGGAGACATACGACCTCGTAGACGCGCTGCAGGCGCATCAAGGGCAACGGCACTTCAAGTCATCCTGACAGACAAGCGAAACGTGTTCGATTCGCCGACAGCCCCATTACGGCATCTTTCTCGTCAACCAGACGGACGGCGAAGATCCTTACCTCGAGGTTTTCCGGGAAGAGGAGCAGGAGAACCCGCCCAACCGGGATCAGGCCGCGAACCGTCGCGGTCGGTTCAACGACGGCCCCAGCGTTCACCGGTCAGCCGTGCAGGACACGGACTGGCACCAGTTGGCAAAGGAACGGTTCGCGTCGGACCTGGCCGACATCCTGTACCGGAGGGCCCACAGGGGGGAATTCGACCGGCTCGTCGTGGTCGCACCGCCCCAGATCCTCGGGGAGTTGCGCAGCGAGGTCCACAAGGAAGTCGCGGACAAGATCGTGGCCGAAATCCCGAAGACCCTGACCAACCATCCCATCGACGAGATCGAGAAACTTGTCGCAGGTGAAATGGCCGCCTGATCAAGGTCTTGAAGAACTTTGCTGAAGCGTCGCGCGAAGCGGCGCTTCAGCTTTGCAGGGCCGCCAGACCCTCAAGCGCTGCGGCGGCATCTGGAACGGGGGTCACGTACCCCAGCAAGGTTTCCTCGGCAAAGCCTTGCGCGATCACGTGCTTGATAAGCTGCATGAAGGGTTCCCAGTAGTCACCTGTGTTCACAAGGAAAACGGGCTTCTGATGCAGCCCCAGCTGGCGCCAAGTCAGGACTTCGAACAATTCGTCCAGCGATCCCGCGCCGCCGGGCAGCACGACCACGGCATCGCAGTTCATGAACATCACCTTCTTGCGTTCGTGCATCGTCTCGGTCACGACATAGCTGGTTAGGTCGGTTTTGCCGACCTCCCAGGCGACCAGATGCTGCGGGATGACGCCAAAGGTCTCTCCACCCGCTTGCTGGGCCGCGCGTGCCACGCTGCCCATGAGCCCAACGTCACCCGCGCCATAGACCAGCCTCAGCCCCGCATCGGCCAGACCCTTCCCCAATGCCGCTGCCTCGCGGATGTAGGCAGGATCGACACCGGGGCGCGACCCGCAGTACACGCAGACGGAATTCAGGGGCTTCTGCGTCATCTGCGCACCTCTTTCCTTGAAAAATCGGGGCCACCGGCGGTGGCGTTTTGACCCGTGTTATCCCGGCTGATAGAAAGGCTCAACCTTGGGGAAGGATGGTTTGCATGAAGAAGTTCTTGGCCGGTGCCGGCGGCAGGGCGGGTGCGCTGACAGGTCTCGCCGCCGTTGCCGTGGCGCTTTTGGCGGTTGCCCTGTTCCAGAACCGCGCAACGACGGTGCCCGAAGGGTCCGACACGCGCGCAAGCCTGGTGCCGCAGTCAACAGCATCGGACCCGGCCGAGCCTGCACCAGAGGCGGAAACCACCGCCGCCGACAAGCCCGCACAGGATGTGGAAGAACCCGCGCAGGGTGACGCGGAAACCGCTGCCGCGGTGCAGACCCAGACCCCTGAAAGCGCCTCCGAACCGTCCGATAGTGCCCCCGAGACGTCCGAAAGCGCGTCCGCTGCGGCCGAGGACGCGCAGACTGGCGGCGACGAGACAGCCCCGGCCTTCGACGAGGTGCGCAGGGAGGCGGAGGGCATGACCGTGATCGCCGGTCGCGCGGCGCCGGGGACCGAGGTCGAGATCCTTCGGAACGGGTCCGCGGTCGCGACCGCCCGCGCCGATGCCAGCGGCAAGTTCGCGACGCTCGCCATGATCCCGCCCGACGGCAACGGCCACGTGCTCAGCCTCTCGCAGAAGGGGTCCGATGGAACCGAAACCGCATCGCGGGACAGCATCATCCTCGCGCCCACCGCGCCTGCGCCGACAGAGGTGGCGCGCGCCGATGCCGACGATGCCGACGATGCGCCTTCCGGGGCCGAGGCGTCGGGGCAGGCGGCGGCAGGCGCGCAGACCGGAACCGTCACCGTGGCCGAAGCGTCAGAGGCGCAGGATACCGTACCCCCCGCCGCGGAAAGTCAGACAGGCGATACCGCCGCCGACCCGCAAGGCAACGGCGCGGCGTCCGTCGCCACGGATACCGTTACCGCCGAGGCCGGCACGTCGCCTTCCCAACCATCCGGCGACAGCGCCCTTGCCGGGCCGGTGACGACGGCCGACGCCGCACCCGAAACCGCCCCGGAAGAGGCAACCTCGGCGTCGACCGTCCCAGCCCCGACCGACACCGATCCGTCTGGCACGGACCTTGCGCAGGGAACGGCCGCGCCCGAAGAGGGCGCCACCGATGCCGCCGATGCCGCCGACGCCACCCAGACCGCTGCCGCCGTGTCCGCCGGGGCCGGGACAACGCAAGGGCCGGAGACCGACCCGCAAGCGGCCAGCGATGCGCCCCCGCAGGTCGCGACCCGTGCGGGAGAGGCTCTGGCCTCTGCGCAGGTCACCCCGCAGCCCGAAGCACAGGACGTGGTGGCAACCCCGCCCGCGCCGGTTGCCGGGACCGACATCACCCGCCCGGCCCCCCCGGCCGAGCCAGCCTCCGCCGTCGCCGTGCTCAAGGCGACGGACGACGGGGTCGAACTGCTGAACGCCCCGCGCCCCGAAGCCCTTCAATCGGTCGCGCTGGACACGATCAGCTATTCGGACACGGGCGATGTGCAACTCGCCGGCCGTGCGCGCAGCGACACGCGGGTGGTGCGCGTGTATCTCGACAACCGCTCCATCGTCAGCCTTCCGGTGGACGACCAAGGGCGTTGGCGCGGCGATCTGCCGAACGTGGATGCCGGCGTCTATACGCTGAGGGTGGACGAGGTCGGGCGCGACGGATCGGTGTCAAGCCGCGTCGAGACCCCGTTCAAGCGCGAATCCGTCGCCACGCTCGAAGCGGCCTCGGCCGGGCAGAACGGCCCGATCAAGGCGATCACCGTGCAGAAGGGCAACACACTGTGGGGCATCGCCCGCGACCGCTACGGCGACGGGCTGCTCTACGTGCGGGTGTTCGAGGCCAATTCGGATTCCATCCGCGATCCCGACCTGATCTATCCGGGGCAGGTGTTCGACCTTCCGGAGTGACCGCGGCGCGGATCACGGGAAAAGCCGGCCCCGCGTTCCTGAAATCTCCGGTTGCTGTGGCAACCCATGCCCGACCGGCTTATGTAGGGTCGCAAGCATTCAGGAAGCTCCATGTCCGCAAATACCGCCAGCCCCGCCGATCGGGATGACGCCCCCCCAAAGAAGCCACTGACCGACGAACAGCTGGCCGAACAGGCCGAACGCCAGTCCGCCATGCGGGTTCTGCGCAGGGTCGCGCCCTACCTCTGGCCCCGGGACATGCCATGGGTCAAGCGTCGGGTGGTCTGGGCGATGGTCGCGCTCGTCGCGTCCAAGCTGGTGTCGGTCGCCACGCCGCTGTTCTACAAGGATGCCGTCGACGCGCTGGCGGGAGAGGGCACGCCGATGCTGGCCCTTGGCGCGGTGGCGCTGACGCTGGCCTACGGCATGGCGCGCCTGATGAACGTGGGCTTTCAGCAGCTGCGCGACGCGGTATTCGCCCGCGTGGGCCAACGCGCGCTGCGCATGCTGGCGCTGGAAACCTTCCAGCACATTCACAAGCTGTCCCTGCGCTATCACATCACCCGCAAGACCGGTGGCCTGAGCCGGATCATCGAACGCGGGGTCAAGGGCGTGGACTTCCTGCTGCGGTTCCTGCTGTTCTCCATCGGGCCGCTGATCCTCGAACTGCTGCTGATCGCGATCATCCTGACAGCGCTTTTCGACATCTGGTACACGGTCGTCGTGGCGGTCACGATCGCGCTGTATGTCTGGTTCACGTTCGCGGTCACCGAATGGCGCGTAAAGCTGCGGCGCCAGATGAACGACAGCGACACGGATGCGAACCAAAAAGCCATCGACAGCCTTTTGAACTATGAAACGGTCAAATACTTCGGGGCGGAGGCCCGCGAGGCTGCGCGCTACGATCACGCCATGGCGGGCTACGAGGAAGCGGCGATCAAGACGAACTACTCGCTGGCGTTCCTGAACTTCGGGCAGGCGCTGATCATCACGGCCGGACTTGTGGGCGTGATGGTCATGGCGGCCATCGGGGTACAGAACGGCACCCTCACGGTGGGCGATTTCGTGATGGTCAACGCCTACATGATCCAGATCACCGTGCCGCTCAACTTTCTGGGCACCGTCTACCGCGAGATCCGGCAGGCGCTGGTGGACATGGGCCAGATGTTCGGCCTGCTCGAACAGCCGGCCGAGATCACGGACAAGCCGGACGCGCCCGACCTCCGGATCACCGGCGGGCGCGTGACGCTGGAAAATGTCCGCTTCGGCTATGATCCCGACCGGCTGATCCTCAACGGCATCAGTCTCGAGGCGCGACCGGGCGAGACACTGGCCATCGTGGGCTCCACCGGGTCGGGAAAGTCGACGATCGGGCGTCTGCTGTTCCGGTTCTACGACGTGCAGGGCGGCGCGCTGCGGATCGACGGGCAGGACATCCGCGACATCACCCAGGACAGCCTGCACCGGGCCATCGGCGTGGTGCCGCAGGACACGGTGCTGTTCAACGACACGATCCGCTACAACATCGCCTACGGTCGCGATGCGGCGACACAGGACGAGATCGAGGCCGCCGCCCGCGCCGCGCAGATCCACGACTTCATCCTGTCCCTGCCGCAGGGCTACGAGACGGCGGTGGGCGAGCGCGGGCTCAAGCTGTCCGGCGGCGAGAAACAGCGCGTCGGCATCGCCCGGACGCTGCTCAAGGATCCGCCGATCCTGCTGCTGGACGAGGCGACCAGTGCGCTCGACAGCGATACCGAACACGAGATCCAGGACGCGCTGCGCCGCGCGGGGCAGGGGCGCACCGTGCTGACCATCGCACACCGCCTGTCCACGGTGGCCGAAGCGGACCGGATCATCGTGCTGGAGAAAGGCGAGATCGTCGAGCAGGGCAGTCACGAGACGCTCCTCGCCCGGCAGGGGCGCTACGCCCAGCTCTGGCAGCGGCAGCAGTCGGAAGAGGACTGATGCCGCGCAAGGAGTATCCGCACACGCCGGATGGCCGCTATTTCGTGTCGAAGGCGCGGCTGTGGCGCTGCACCGACCCGGCGCTGTCCGACACCGAACGCCGCGCCGCGGTCAAGGCGCTGATGCAGGCACGCCGCGCCGTGGGTCAGGCCGAAAGCGAGGCCCAGACTGCCGAGGCCCGTGCGGCCGTGGATGCCGCCAAGCGCAGGCTGGGCGAACGCGGCCCGGTATGATGGGACGACGGCAGCCCCGACGAAGGCGGCAAGCACCCGAAGAATTCCAGCTACGCCGCGTGGTGGCACGACCTGTCCGAAGCGGCCCGCGCCGCGGGAACCGGCGGAGGCCGGTCGTAACTACTCCTCGGCGGTGGCCTTGCCGGTCAGCTGCGCCAGCGCGTCGGTCATCTTCTGCAGGTACGCGGCATCCTCGGGCAGGCCATGTGCCAGCGCCAGCGCGGCGGGATCGTGGTAGGTGACATGCACCACCCCTTCGGAATCCGCAAAGGCAAGCACCCGCATCGGAAGGTCGAGGCCGGCCGTCTGGCCATCCTGCATCGCCGGGGTTCCCAGCGCCGGGTTGCCGAAGATCAGCAGTTCGGTGGGGCGCAGTTCCATGTCCGCGTCTGCCGCGCCGGCGGCATGATCGACGCGGGCAAAGACTGTGGCCCCTGCCTCCTGCACCGCTGCCTCCAGCCGGTCCATCGTCACGTGCACCGCGTGGGGGCTGAGCGTGTCGATCATCTGGGCAGCGGCGGGCAGCGCAAGCACGGCCAGCGCGATCGGGGCGGCAAGGAAGGAACGGATCATGGCGGTCTCCTGTCTGTGGGCCTGACCAGAGGATAGCCCGGCCACGCCCCGAAGCGAGGGTCCGATGCGCGCCCTTGCCGATTTCCGCCGGGACGGCGCTTCGGGCCGCTCTACTCCGCCGCCGACAGGCGCGGGGGCACCACCGCGATCGGCGCGCTCACGTCGTCCCAGATGATTTCCTGCAACTTGGTGCGGCGGGCATCCCGGGCGAGCGCCCAGTCCTGCGCGGCGCGGCTGGCCCGTCCCAGCGACATCCGCGCCAGAAGCCGGGCGAACCAGCGGACGTAGGTCGTGGCCCAGACCCGGATCGCCAGCATCGACGGCGTCACCAGAAGCGTCAGGACCGTCGCGATCCCCAGCCCGAAGACCACCGCCGTCGCCAGCTGTTTCCACCACAGCGCGGTAGGGCTGTCGATGGTATAGCCGCCCGCCGCGAAGTCGAGACTGAGGCCGAACATCATCGGTGCAAGCCCCGCCATCGTGGTGATCGTTGTCAGCAGCACCGGACGGATGCGCGCCTGCGCGGTGCGGATGATCGCCTCGATCCGGGGCATGTAGCGTTCGAATTCTTGGTAGGTGTCGATCAGGATGATGTTGTTGTTCACCACGATCCCCGCCAGCGCCACGATGCCCGTCCCGGTCATGATGATGCTGAAGGTCTGGTCCATCACCAGCATCCCGATCAGCACGCCCGTGGTGGACAGCACCACCGCGAGCAGCACCAGCACCGAGTTGTAGAAGCTGTTGAACTGCGCCAGCAGGATGATGAACATCAGCCCGAGCGCCGCGGTGAAGGCCGAGGAAAGGAAGGCCTCGCTTTCGGCCTGCTCTTCCTGGTCGCCGGTCCATTCCGTGCTGATGCTGTCGGGCAGGGGGTCGGTGTCGAGCCACTTGGTGATCTCGGCGATCCGTTCGTTGGCGTTGATCGGCACGAGCCGGAAGTCGCCGCTGGCCAGGTTCGCCTGCAGGTCCTTGCCCGCGGCCGCCTCGGTCCGGTCGATCACGACGTATCCTGTACCGTCCAGTGCCGTCACCTCCGGCGCGGTGCCCGCCGGGGCAGCCTCTAGGGTCGCCATGGTGGTTCCGCTTGTGGTGTCGCCCTCGACGATCTTCATCAGGCCGGGGGCCACGTCCGCCTTCACGTCGAGATAGCGTTTCTGGTCGATCCTGTTGATCTCGGCCAGTTTCGGCACCGGGGTCCGGGTGATAAAGTTGGACAGCGGCACCAGCCCGTCGGTCGTGCGGACCTTGAGCGTATCGAGCGTGGACAGAACGCGGTCCTGCTCGGGCAGGCGCACGCGGATCTCGATCTCCTCGTCGGAACTGTCCACCCGCATGGTGTCCAGCAGCAGGCCACGCGTGACCAGTTGCACCATCGCGCCCACGGTGACCACGTCGGCGCCGTAGCGTCCGGCCTTTTCCACGTCGACATCGATCCGCCAGTCGATGCCGGGCAGGGGGCGCGTGTCCTCGATCAGGGTCAGGCCGGGGGTCCGCTCGTACTGGGCCCGCACGGATTCGGTAGCGGCGACAAGATCGGTGTAGCTGTCGGACTTGAGCCGCAGGTGCACCGGTTTGCCCGACGCGGGGCCGCGCGACTGCGCAAGGATCTCGGTCTGGATCCCGGGGATCTGTTGCAGCCGCTCGGTCAGATCGTCGATGATGACATCGCCGTCATAGGCGGGATCCTGGGTGTGGCGGGTGACGGTCGCCCCCAGAAACGGAATGGTGAACCAGGGCTCCACCGTCTCGGGGCGGTCCTCCCACGGGATGGTTTCAAGCTGGATCTGCCCGATGCTGTCCTTGGGCGCCTGCGCGCCGCCGGTGTTGCTGTCGAGCCCGCCTTCCCCAGCAAAGGCAAAGGCGGTCTGCACGCCGGGATTCTCCAGCACGACCTTTTCGGCCCGTTCCAGCAGCGCATCCTTTTCCTCCAGCGACAGGTTGCCGCGCGCGAGGACATACACGATGGCCTGTTCCGGTTCGGACTCCACGAAGAATTCCACACCCTTGGAATTGTTGGTGAAGTAGATCAGCACCGTGCCCACGAAGACAAACACGGCCCCCGCCATCACCAGCGGCATCAGCGGGTTGCCGGCGATGAACGCCATCAGGTAGCCAAAGCCGTTGCGGCGATAGCCGGCGTGGATCCGATCGGGTTCGCGGCGGAACATGCGCGTGGCCAGCCAGCGGCCCGCACGGCCCAGCCGCGTCATCAGCGCGAAAAGGCTGATGAGCGCCAGCAGAAAGCCGCCCAGGGCCAGCGCGCCGACCGCCGCCGCCACCACCACCAGCGCAAAGACCGTCGCGAAGGTGATGACAACCGAAAGGATGGAAAGGGAATCCATGGCCTCGAACGCGGACGTCATCCACTGGAACAGCAGGCCGGGCTGGCCCGGTTCCGGAGGCCCCAGCAGCAGCGCCGCGGGCACGAAGAGGATCGCAGCGCCGACGAACAGAAGAAGGTGCAGCAGCAACGGCAGGCCGGCCACCGCCCGCATCCGGCGGGCCATCCAGACTTCGAGCCGCCCGGTCACGCCGCCCATCACGGGCAGGTAGATCAGCGCCACCAGCAGCGACGCCGACAGCACGAAGATGAGCGTTACCGGCAGCATGCCCATGAACTCCCCCGCGATGCCGGGCCAGAACAGCATCGGCAGGAACGCGCAGAGCGTTGTCGCGGTCGAGGAGATCACCGGCCAGAACATGCGCTTGGCGGCTTCCACGTAGGCGCGCATCGGGCCCTCGCCCTCCTGCTGGCGCTTGTCGGCGTATTCGACCACCACGATGGCGCCGTCCACGAGCATCCCCACCGCCAGGATCAGCCCGAACATCACGATGTTCGAGATCGAGATCCCCATCAGTGCGAGGAACGCAAAGCACAGCAGAAAGGACGTGGGGATGGCGAAACCCACCAGCAGGGCCGCGCGGATCCCGAGCGCGGCCAGAACCACGATCATCACCAGCGCCACGGCGGTGAACACGCTGCCCAGAAGCTGCTGGACCATGCTGTCCACGATCCGGCTCTGGTCGTTCGATGTCCCCACCGTGACAGCCGCGCGCAGTTCGTCCGGCCAGTCGGCGGCGCGTTGCGCGACGATCTCCTTGACCTGCGCGGCGGTGTCGATCAGGTTGTAGCCCTTGCGCTTGACCACCTGCAGCGCAAGCGTCTTTTCCCCGTTGAACCGCGCCGTGCCCTTGCGATCCTCGAAGGTCAGGTTGATCTGTGCCAGGTCGCCCAGCGTGACGACCCGGTCCCCGTTGGTCTTGACCGGCAGGCTGTAGATGTCGGACGGATCGTCGAACGACGACGGGATCTTGACCGAGAAGGTGCCCTGATCGGTCTCGATCTCGCCCGCCGCGATCAGCTGGTTGTTGTTCTGCACGACGTTGATCAGCTCGCCCGCGGTCACGTTGTAGGCTTCCAGCCGGAGCGGGTCGATCAGCACTTCGAGCATCTCGTCCCGGTCGCCCGCCAGCCCGGCTTCCAGCACCGCGTCCAGCCCTTCGAGATCCTCCTGCAGATCGCGGGCCACGCGGGCCATGGTGCGTTCTGGCACCGGCCCGGTCAGGTTGACGATGATGATGGGAAATTCCGAGAAGTTGATCTCGTTGATGGTGTAGGTTTCCGCCCCTTCCGGGAAATCCGCCTGCGCCGTGCCCATGGCATCCCGGACATCGGCCATGATCTTGGTCTTGTCCCAGCCGAATTCAAACTCCAGCGCCACGCCGGCATAGTTCTCGGCGGCGGTGCCGGTCATGGTCTTCAACCCGTCGAGATCCGCCAGCTCGGTTTCCATCGGCTTGACCAGCAGCGTCTCGCTGTCCGCCGCCGAGATGCCGGGGAACTGCACCGATACGAAAAGCGCCGGCACCTCGATGTCGGGCTCGCCTTCCTTGGGCAGGGTCGAATAGGCATAGCCGCCGACAACAAGGCTCAGCAGGATGAAGGCCAGGACCATCCTGGCCCGCCCGGCGGCCCAGTCGACGATGCCGCTCATTGGGTGACCTCCTCGTAGGTCGGATCGACCGTGACGCCTTCGGTCACGTATTCCTGACCCACCACGATCACGTTGGCGGTCTCAGGCAGGCCGGTCACCCAGACGCCGTTTGCGGCATCGCGCATGATGCTCACCGGGACAAAGGACACCACGTCGTCCGCGTCCACCGTCCGCACGCCGAGGGCGCCTTCGTCGTTCAGGGTCATCGCGCTTTGCGGGATCAGGTGCGCCTGCACGCCGGCCGACGCGATGGCGATCTCGGCGGTCTGGCCATCGCGGATCTCCAGATCGGGGTTCGGCACCTCGATCTCGACCCGGAAGGTCCGGGTCTGCGGATCGGCGGAACGCGACAGGAAGATCACTTCGCCCGTCACCTGGTTGCCGCCCGCGGCCAGCCGTGCCCCGGCCCGGGCGCCGAGGCTCACGCGGTTCACTTCGGTTTCAGGCACGAAGCCCACCAGCTTGATCGGATCGAGCTGGATGATGGTCGCGCACAGCCCGCCGGGTTGCAGCAGGCTTCCCAGTTCGGCCGTGTCGCTCTCCAGCAGGCCCTCGAAGGGGGCGAGGATGGTCAGGCGCTCGATCTCCTTCTCGGCGCTGGCGACGGCGGCGGTTGCCGCCTCGATGCCGGATTGCGCGGCGCTGAGGCCCGCGGTGGCGGATGTGACCGCCGCCCGCGCCGTGGCCACCGCCGCGTCCGACGAGGCCACGCGCGTCTGCGACGCAAAGCCGTCCTCGCTCAGCCGCGAGGCGGCGTTCTGGTTGATCTGGGCCTCCTCCAGCTGCGCACGGGCCTGTTCGACCCGCGCCTCGGCCTCGGGAACGCGGCTTTCCGCCTCGCTCAGGCGGGCACGCGCCTCCTGCAGGGCCGCGCCCCGCGTGCCGGGATCAAGTTCGCACAAAGGATCGCCTTCCGACACCTTGGCCCCCTTGCGCAACGGGGCCGAGGCGACCACGGCGGAGGTCTCGGCCCGCACGTCGACCTGCCGGATCGCTTCGGTCTGGCCGCGCAACACGACCGCGCTGTCCACCTGCTGGGCATCGAATCGCCTGACGCTGACCTTCACCCGGCGGATTTCCTGCGCGGGTGCCGCCGAGTCGGCGGGCGTTTCGGTCTCTTCCGATGCGGCAGAGGCGGCCGGGGCAGGGGGTTCATCCATGCCTACCAGCGCCATGAGCTGGGGACGGGCGAGAATGGACAGGGCAAGGATCGCAGTCACGGCGACTGCAGCAAGGATGGAGAAAAAACGCATCACGCGGCCTCTTGCTTGGAGCGGAAGGCCGGAGACCGGCCAACCGCGTTTTGCGCTATTTAATACTTTCAAAGTGAACTGACTAGTTTAGTTATGTCATTTTTGCCGGTTTTCTGGTGGTAATTGCCCGAAATGCCGCTTTTGAGGCAGTCCGCTAGCCCTTGGCTTGGTCCCTTGTGCGCGTTAAGAGGTGAAAAACCCGGGATCAGAGGCAGCCGCATGAGCGACACAGACAGCTTTATCGACGAAGTCAACGAAGAGGTGCGCCGCGACCGGCTGTACCACTTGTTGCGCCGCTATGGCTGGATCGCGGCCCTGGCCATCGTGCTGGTCGTGGCGGGGGCGGCCTGGAACGAGTACCGCAAGGCCCAGGCGCGGGCGGAGGCCGAGGCACTGGGCGATGCCATGCTGGCGGCCCTGTCCACCGATGACGCGGCCCAACGCGCCGAACAGCTTTCCGCCGTGTCGCCCCAGTCACCGGACGCTGGTGCGGTGCTGCGCCTGCTGACGGCCGCCGAACAGGTCGAGGCCGGCGAGACCGCCGCCGCCGCCGACACGCTTGAGACGGTCGCGACCGATGGCGAGGTGCCCCAGATCTACCGCCAGCTCGCGAACTTCAAGGCGCTGACCCTGCCGGACACCGACATGTCGGTGGAGGACCGCCGCCAGGCGTTCGAGGCGATGGCACAGCCGGGCAACCCGCTGCGCCTGCTGGCCAGCGAACAGCTTGCGCTGCTGGACATCGAACAGGATCAGCCGGACGCCGCTATCGCGCGCTACCAGTCGATTTTGCAGGACGCCGAAATCACCTCGGACTTGCAACAGCGCGCCCTACAGGTGATTGTGGCGCTGGGTGGAGAACCCGAGCTGGATGTCGACGCGGTCGCGGCGGATGGCGCGGTCGGCGGGCAGCAGGTCGGAAACTGATCAGAACCGGCAAACCGGTTTGAGGCGAGGGCACGAAGATGGGCAGAACCATGATCCAAGATCGAAACCGCGGCACGGCCCTGATGCTGGGCGGTGCCGTGACGGCGCTGCTGCTGCTGACCGCCTGCGCCGAAGAGGAAATCTATCTGCCGGGCAAGCGTGAGCCGGTCCGGTCCATCCTGCAGGATCCCGAACTCGCCGCCCCCCTCGACGGCGAGGAAGACACCGTCAACACCAGCCGTCCGATCGCGCTCGGCGCTGCGACGAACAACGCCTCGTGGACCCACAGCATCGGTACGGCGCAGTACCGCACGACGCATCCCGCGCTGCGCGGCACGCTGCAGCCCGTGTGGTCGGTGGACATCGGCGCGGGCGACAGCCGCAAGCAGCGGATCACCGCCGACCCCGTCGTCGCGGGCGGGCGTGTCTTCACGCTCGACGCCGACGCGCATGTGACCGCGACCTCCACCTCGGGCCAGACGCTCTGGACCCGCGACCTCACGCCCGTCAACGACCGCTCGGGGCAGGGCACCGGCGGCGGTCTCGCCGTGGACGGCGACACGCTTTATGTCTCCGTCGGCTACGGCGTGCTGGCGGCGCTCGACGTGACCACCGGCGGCGAACGCTGGTCGCAAAAGCTCGAGGCTTCCGGCTCCGGCACGCCCACGATCTACGGTGACCTTGTCTATGTCACGTCGGGGGACGACACCGGCTGGGCGCTCGACAAGAGCAACGGCCGCATCGAATGGCAGGTGGGCGGCAGCAGCAGCGTGAACAACGTGCTGGGCGCCCCGGCCCCCGCCGTCACCGACCAGTTCGTCATCTTCGCCTACGGTACGGGCGAGGTTCAGGGCGTGTTCCGCCGGGGCGGCCTGCCGCGCTGGAACGCCTCCGTCGTCGGCAAACGGCCGGGCCGGGCGCTGTCCTCCGTCTCAGACGTGACATCGGCCCCCGTGGTGTCGGGCGGCACGGTCTACGTCGGCAATCACTCCGGGCGTCTTGCCGCGCTCGACGCCGAAAGCGGCCAGCGCAGGTGGACCGCGCGGGACGGCGCCATCGGGCCGGTCTGGCCCATCGGGGATTCGGTATTCGCGATCACCGACCTCAACGAACTCGTACGGCTCGACGCCGCCGATGGCCGCCGGGTCTGGGGCATCCCCTTGCCCAACTTCGTCAAGGAAAAGCCGCTGCGCCAGTCCGAGGTCGTGGCCCACCATGGCCCCGTCGTCGCGGGGGGCGGGTAATCATCGCCTCCAACGACGGCCTGCTGCGCAACTTCGATCCGACCGATGGCCGCCTCGTCGGGACGGTCGAAATTCCCGGCGGGGCGACAACCGCTCCCGTGGTCGCCGGTGGCACGCTCTATGTCGTGTCGACCAAGGGGCAATTGCACGCCTACCGCTAATGGTCTAAAGCGCGAAGTTCAGGGGCCGCACCGGCCCCGGCGGAGCGTTGTGAGCCATGTCCTTTACCCTTGCCATCGTGGGCCGACCCAATGTGGGCAAGTCCACTTTGTTCAACCGTCTGGTGGGCAAACGCCTTGCGCTGGTGGATGACCAGCCCGGCGTGACCCGCGACCTGCGCGAGGGTGCGGCGCGGCTTGCCGACCTGCGGTTTACCGTGATCGACACCGCGGGGCTCGAGGAAGTCACCGACGACAGCCTGCAGGGCCGGATGCGCCGGCTGACCGAGCGCGCCGTCGACATGGCCGACATCTGCCTCTTCATGATCGACGCCCGCGTCGGCGTCACGCCTTCCGACCTCGTCTTCGCCGACATCCTGCGCAAGCGGGCCGGGCACGTGATCCTTGCGGCCAACAAGGCGGAAGGCAAAGCGGCGGATGCCGGTGTGATCGAAGCCTATTCGCTGGGTCTGGGCGAGCCGATCCGCCTGTCCGCCGAACACGGCGAAGGGCTGAACGATCTCTATTCCGCGCTGATGCCGCTGGCCGATTCCTACGCGGAGCGGGCCACGGAGGACGCCCCGGAAACGGATGTGGAACTGCCCGAGGACGACGACGAGATCACCGACACCGTGCCCCAGCCGACCGAGGCCAAGCCGCTTCAGGTCGCGGTGGTGGGGCGGCCCAACGCGGGCAAGTCGACGCTGATCAACCAGATCCTCGGCGAGGACCGGCTGCTGACCGGCCCCGAGGCCGGGATCACCCGCGACGCGATCTCTCTGCGCACCGACTGGAACGGCGTGCCGATGCGCATCTTCGATACCGCCGGGATGCGCAAGAAGGCCAAGGTACAGGAAAAGCTGGAGAAACTCAGCGTCTCCGACGGGCTGCGCGCGGTCAAGTTCGCCGAGGTCGTCGTGGTGCTGCTGGACGCCGAGATCCCCTTTGAACAGCAGGACCTGCGCATTGCCGACCTGGCCGAGCGCGAGGGCCGGGCGGTGGTCGTCGCCGTGAACAAATGGGACATCGAGGAAGACCGGCAGGCCAAGCTCAAGGCGCTGAAGGAGGCGTTCGAGCGTCTGCTGCCCCAGCTGCGCGGGGCGCCTCTGATTACCGTCAGCGCCAAGACGGGCCGGGGTCTCGACCGCCTGCACGACGCCATCATGCGCGCCTACGAGGTCTGGAACCGCCGAGTGACGACCGCGCAGCTCAACCGCTGGCTGTCGGGCATGATGGAGGCGCATCCGCCCCCCGCGCCGCAGGGCAAGCGGATCAAGCTGCGCTACATGACGCAGGCCAAGACGCGGCCGCCCGGCTTCGTCGTGATGTGCAGCCACCCGGACAAGGTGCCGGACAGCTACAACCGCTATCTGGTCAACGGGCTGCGGATCGACTTCGACATGCCGGGTACGCCCATCCGCCTCTGGATGCGCGGCCAGAACGACGCGAACCCCTACAAGGGGCGCAAGAAGGCCGGACCATCGAAACTGCGCAAGCATACCGAGGGCCGCCGCAAGGACTGAACCGGAGCTGCCGGGCAGCAGGACCGGCGTCGGTCAGGGCCGCCGCGCGGCGCGGATCGTGGGCACCGACAGGATCACGATCCCGCCGATCGCGAGGTAGGCGACCGAGGGCGCCGTGCCCCAGTCCGCCACCGCCACCGCGATCAGCGCCCAGATCACCGCGATCCCGTAGGTCGGCGCACGGCGCAACGACGCCTGCACGAAACAGGCGAGGAATATGGCCAGCGCCACGAATACCAGCGCCGCCACCTGGGTATCGAGCCAGCCGTAGCCTCCCGCCAGCAACCCCAGCGAGACGCAGGACGCCGCCGAAAGCCACCCGGCGTACAGCCCTACCGGCAGCGCGGCCCAGGGCGTGTCCGCGACGGGGGCCATGAACAGCGCGGCCAGCGCGCTCAGCAGCATCACCCAGATCAGCACCGTCGCCCAGACCGGGCTGGCCACCGCGACGGCCAGCCAGAAGCTGCCCACCGCGAGAGACAGGCACAGCGGCAGACGCATGTCATGCCACTGCCCATCGCGCGGGGCGCGCAGCATCCCCCAGCCGAGGCCGAGGATCAGCCAGACGTAGATCACGCTCCAGATGGCAAAGGCATAGCCCGCCGGCTGGACCGGGGGATCTTCCTGCGGGATCGGAAACTGGTCGGGATCGAACCCCGCGAAGCCGTCGACGAGAAACGGAGAGACGGCAAAGGCGACGGCCAGCAGGAAACACAGGACGGCAATGGCAGGGCGCAGGGCAGGGGTCATCAAGGGGCCTTCCGTTCGGGATCGTTCCCCACAGATAGCGGCCCGCCGCCCCAAGGCAACGGGCCCCAGCGCCGGCTCAGCGCAGGGTGCCGTCCGCCCCAAGCAGCGTCTTGCCGCCCAGATAGGGCGCCAGCGCTTCGGGAAGCTGGACGGAGCCGTCCGCCCGCTGGCCGTTCTCCAGCACCGCGATCAGGCAGCGCCCCACGGCAAGGCCCGATCCGTTCAGCGTGTGCAGGAACTGCGGCTTCCCGCCGTCCTTGGGCTTGAACCGCGCGTTCATGCGCCGCGCCTGGAAATCGCCGGTGGTCGAAACCGAGGAAATCTCGCGGTAGGTGTTCTGCCCCGGCACCCATGCCTCGATATCATAGGTGCGCCGCGCGCCGAACCCCATGTCGCCGGTGCACAGGATGACGGTGCGATAGGGGATCCCCAGCGCCTCCAGTATGCCTTCCGCGCAGCGCAGCATGCGCTTCTGTTCCGCATCGCTTTCATCGGGGTGGGTGATGCTCACCATCTCGACCTTCTCGAACTGGTGCTGGCGCAGCATGCCGGCCGTGTCGCGCCCCGCGCTGCCCGCCTCGGAGCGGAAGCACAGGGTATGCGCGGTGTAGCGGCGCGGCAGGTAGCTTTCCTCGACCACGTGGTCGGCCACGATGTAGGTCAGCGGCACCTCGGAGGTCGGCACCAGCCACATGCCGTCCTCGGTGCGATAGCTGTCCTCCCCGAACTTCGGCAGCTTGTCGGTGCCGTACATCGCGTCGTCCTTGACCAGCACCGGCGGGTTCACCTCGGTCAGCCCGTTCTCGTCCACGTGGGTGTTGATCATGAACTGCGCCAGCGCCCGGTGGATGCGCGCCACCGCCCCCGACAGCAGCACGAAACGGCTGCCGGAAATCTTGGCCGCCGTGTCGAAATCCATCGCCGCCGCGACGCCGTCGATCTCGAAATGTTCCTTCGGGGTGAAATCGAACGCGGGTATCTCGCCCCAGCGGTTCACCTCGACGTTGTCGGCCTCGTCCGCGCCGTCGGGAACGTCATCGGCGGGCGTGTTCGGGATGCGCGCCAGCATGTCGGTCAGCTGCGCGTCCAGTTCCTTGGCCTCGGCCTGCATGGCGGCCACCTCGGCCTTCTTCTCGCCCACCAGAGCGCGCAGGCGCTCGAATTCGGCCTCGTCGCCCTTGGCCTTGGCGGCGCCGACTTCCTTCGACGCCTTGTTCTGCTCCGCCTGCGCCGTCTCTGCGGCCGAGATGCGCGCGCGGCGGGCCTGGTCCAGCTCCAGCACCGCCGCGGACATGGGCGCCTCGCCGCGCCGGGCCAGCGCGGCGTCAAGGGCGTCGGGGTTCTCGCGGATGGCGCGGATGTCGTGCATGGGATGCGTCCTTAGCTTGCTATACTTCCCAAAAGGTTGGTGGCTTTAGACCGAGTTCTTTGAGTGAAGACAACCACTCTCTTCTGAATTCAAGCTCTGGTTCTAACGATGTGGACAACTTCGTAAAGCGATCTTGAAGCTCTTGGTCGATCTTGGTCGGCCGACCTCCCCATAGTTGCTTGGATGGGCCTTCGGCAATCCCTTTGAGTTCAGTTACGTCTGTATTCTGAAATCTCGCGTGAGTAGCATCTGCATCTTGGTGGAAGTATACATGGTAGGGGGAGGCACGGTACCAATCGGTAGCTGTTAAATTTGCCCCGTTAAAATTGGTCCATCGCATTTTCGACGACCATAGCCTGCACCAAGAAAGGTCACTCGCTCCGAAGAATGCGGCTGAAAGGTTAGCGGCACTTAGGTCAGAGAATGACAAGTCTATGGCCGCAGCTCTTGTAGCCTGCAATGATGACCTGACAAATTCGCAGTCTCTAAACGATCCTTGAAGCTCCGCTCCATCCATACGGCTCTGTGTAAAATCGGCGTCGTCAAACTTTCCAATTAACTGGCAGAATTGTAGATTGCTATCGCGAAGGTCGATTTTGTATCCCTGTTGACTTTCCAGATCTGCTTGAGCAGCGTTCCTCCGCCCGATGACAATGAGAACCGCTTGTATATCCAACCTTGGTTTTGGAAGCTGTCTCGCCCAACGTTCCAAATTTTCTTGATCGAACTCGGTCGGTTTAATTCCAAGAGTGTCGGCGTCCTTGTATTTTGAGTGCTGAAACGCGGCTTCCGCGCTTAACCCCTGACCGTCTGAAGTGTCCTCAGTCAGTTCGTCGAAAACCTCATGAGGGCTTCGTCTCGCCATTCTAACTGGTGCGTTCTCGCGTACATATGCACAGAGAATTTCCATGATTTGCACATGGTCTCGCAGGCTATCTTGAGCGATCCGCTCCATTGCATAAATTGCGCCCAACCTGACTTCTAGGTTGACTACATTTACGGGGTAATTTGTCCAAGCTGTAGGTTGCAAGTCTTGCGCATGCTCGGGCACCTCGAAGTTATCGCCTTGAAACTCGAATTTCCGGAACAGCTTACCACTAACTTGATAGCTAATATCTCTTCCCAGCTTATTGAGCGTTTTTTCTGTTCCCAGACCTTCAATGGCTTTGTTTAAGCGATCGGTGATTAGCCCTTGTTCAGCTACATCGACCTGTTTCTGTGCCACCACCGACCGCCAGACCACAAATGGCGCGCCGATCATCGCCACGATGATCCCGGTCAGACCGAATTTCGCGAAACCGTCCTGCGGCACTTCGCCAAAGACAGCCATGCCCAGCAGCTTGAACGCAGCCGCAATCGCGAGGCAGAAAAGCCCGCCGACGATCAGGGTTCCCGCGACCGTTATCAGCGGCCCGATTGCGCGGGCCTTGTGCCAGTCGAACTTATCGGCGAGGCCGAACCACGCCCGCACGCTGATTTCTTTCCTGTCCAAGAGCGCGTTCCCTAACAACCTCACGCAGGATCACCCGCCCTGCGCCCATCTGTCCACCCATTCATTGCCCTTTCCGCCTTGCACATATGCTGTGCCGCGCTTAGGTTCCGGCCAAATTCGCGGTCGCGCCTTTGGGGTCGGCCGGCCCCACCCAGAAGGACCATCTCCATGCAAGGTTTTGAGCAATTCGTGCCGCTGATCCTGATCTTCGCGATCATGTATTTCCTGCTGATCCGTCCGCAGCAGAAAAAGGCCAAGGAACATCAGGCGATGGTCGCGGGCCTGCGGCGCGGCGACCAGGTGGTGACGCAGGGCGGGCTGATCGGCAAGGTCGTCAAGGTCAAGGAAGACGGCGAGATCGAGGTGGAAATCGCGGACGGCGTCAAGGTCCGCGTGGTCCAGTCCACCATCGCCACCGTGGTGTCCAAAACCGAACCGGCGAAGTAATTCCGCCGGCCCACGCCGAGACGCAAAGGCCAAACCATGCTCCAGATTGATCTGTGGAAGCGCATACTCATCATCCTGACCTGCGTGGCGGGACTTTGGGTGGCTCTTCCGAACGCGTTCTACGGCCCCGTGGAGCAGCACAACGATGCCGCCCGCGCGATCGAACAGGGCGGGGCGACCCCCGAACTCGACGCGCAGCTGGCGCTCTGGCCCGAATGGATGCCGTCGGGCCTCGTCAACCTCGGTCTCGACCTGCGGGGCGGTGCGCATCTGCTGGCCGAGGTGCAGGTGCAGGACGTCTACAAGAGCCGGATGGAAGCCACATGGCCCGAGGTGCGCGATGCCCTGCGCGATCTGACGCCGGTCCGCCGGCAGGAGGCGCCGGACGGCCAGTTGCAGGTGCGGCTGCAGGACCCCTCCGTCATGCCCGAGGCGCTGCAGATCGTCCGTGACCTGTCGCGCCCGGTCCAGACCCTGACCGGCGCGGGGGCCAGCGACATCGAGGTGTCGGGCAACGACGGGCTGATCACCATCACGCTGTCCGAGGCCGAAAAGCAGGCCACCGACGAGCGCACGATGCAGCAGAGCCTCGAGATCATCCGCCGCCGCATCGACGAGGTCGGCACCCGCGAACCCACCATCCAGCGGCAGGGCGCGGACCGCATCCTGATCCAGGTGCCCGGCATCGGCTCGGCTTCCGAGCTGAAGGACATCATCGGCACCACCGCGCAGCTCACCTTCAACCCCGTGATCAGCCGCGGCACGGACGCCAACGCCAGCCCCGGCATCGGCAATTCGCTGCTTCCGTCGCTGGACAACGAGGGCGAATACTACACCGTCGAAACCGCCCCCGTCGTCACCGGCGAGGAACTGGTGGATGCGCAGCCGTCCTTCGACCAGAATGGATCGCCCGCCGTCAGCTTCCGGTTCGACACCACCGGCGCGCGCAAGTTCGGCAACTACACGGCCGAGAACATCGGCTCGCCTTTCGCGATCGTGCTCGACAACGAGGTGATCAGCGCCCCGGTCATCCAGAGCCACATTCCCGGCGGGTCCGGCATCATCACCGGCAACTTCACGGTCGAGGAATCCACCAATCTCGCGGTGCTGCTGCGCGCGGGCGCCTTGCCCGCGGGGCTCACCTTCGTCGAGGAGCGCACGATCGGCCCGGAACTCGGACAGGACAGCATCGATGCGGGCAAGCTCGCCACGGCGGTGGCCTTTGCGGCCGTGCTGCTGTTCATGGGCGTGACCTATGGCCTCTTCGGTCTCTTCGCGAACCTCGCGCTCATCATCAACGTGGGCCTGATCTTCGGCCTGCTCAGCCTGATCGGCGCGACCCTGACACTGCCGGGCATCGCCGGGATCGTGCTGACCGTGGGCATGGCGGTGGACGCCAACGTGCTGATCTTCGAACGCATCCGCGAAGAACTGAAAACGGCAAAGGGGCCCGCGCGGGCGATTTCGCTGGGCTACGAACGCGCGCTCAGCGCCATCCTCGACGCCAACATCACCACGTTCATCATTGCCACGATCCTTTTCGCGCTCGGCTCCGGCCCGGTGCGGGGGTTCGCGGTGACACTCGGCCTCGGGATCGTGACATCGGTCTTCACCGCCTATTTCGTGACGCGCCTCATGGTGGTCATGTGGTTCGAACGCCGCCGTCCCAAGACGATAGAGGTCTGACATGCGCCTGAGACTGATTCCCGACGACACGAGCATCGACTTCTTCAAGTACGCGCCAGCGACCTTCGGCGCGTCCTGCGTGGCCATGGTCCTGGCGCTGGTGGTCTGGTTCGTCATGGGCCTGAACTACGGCATCGACTTCCAGGGCGGCACCAGCCTGCGCACCGCCAGCGACGCGCCGGTGGATGTGGCGGAATACCGCGCCGCGCTCGACCCGCTTCAACTGGGCGATGTGACGATCTCCGAAGTCTACGACCCCACGAGCGACGGCACCCGCCACGTGGCCATGGTGCGGATCCAGTCGCAGGAAGGCCAGGAATCGGCCACCCCCGAGCTGATCGCCAGCATCGAATCCGCCCTGCAGACGGTGGCTCCCGACATCCAGTTCACCTCGGTCGAATCCGTCGGCCCCAAGGTCTCGGGAGAGCTGATCACCACCGCGCTGATCGCGGTGGCTGCGTCCCTCGGCGCGATCCTGATCTACATCTGGCTTCGCTTCGAGTGGCAGTTCTCGGTCGGGGCGGTCGCGGCGCTGTTCCATGACGTCATCCTGACGGTCGGGATATTCTCGCTTCTGCAGATCCGCTTCGACCTGCCGGTGATCGCGGCGATCCTGACCATCATCGGGTATTCGATCAACGATACCGTCGTGATCTTCGACCGCCTGCGGGAGAACCTGAGAAAATACAAGAAGCGCCCGCTGCGCGAGGTCATGAACCTGTCCGTCAACGAGACCCTGAGCCGGACGATCATGACCTCGGGCACGACGCTGCTTGCGCTGATCGCCCTGCTGGTGCTGGGCGGCGACGTGATCCGCGGCTTCGTCTTTGCCATCACCTGGGGCGTCGTCGTCGGCACCTATTCCTCCGTCTACGTGGCCAAGAACGTCGTGCTCTATCTCGGGGTCAAGCGGGACTGGTCGAAGCCGGACGCCAACGCGGGCAACCAATACGCCAACATAGATGCCTGATGTCCTCGCCGCCGCCGGATCGACCGCGGGTCTGGTCTGGCTGGTGGCGGCGGTCATCGTCGCGGGCCTGATCCGGGGCTTCACCGGCTTCGGATCCGCGATGATCATCATGCCGGTCGCGGCCTCCGTCCTCAGCCCCGTGCAGGCGGTCATCTTTCTGGCCGCCACGGAATTGCTGGGTCCGCTGCCGAACCTGCGCGCCGCATGGCGTGACGGCGCGCCGCGCGACGTGGGGCTCCTGATGATCGGGGTCGTTCTGGCCCTGCCGCTGGGCCTGTGGTGCCTGTCGCGCATCTCGCCCGAGGGGTTCGGCTGGTTCATCTCGGGCGTCGTGCTGCTTCTGCTGGCGCTGCTGGTTTCCGGCTGGCGCTACCGCGGCACGCTAACCCGTCGCCTGACCGTGGCCACCGGGGCGCTCGGCGGTTTCATGACGGGCTTCTCCGGTATCCCCGGTCCGCCGGTCATCATGCTCTACATGGCCAGCAGCCTGCCGATCGCCACCATCCGGGCGAATTTCCTGCTCTACTTGCTGGCGGTGGACATCCTGCTGTTCGCCGTGCTCTGGCTCACCGGCCTCATGGTATGGGAGATCATAGTCCTTGGCCTGCTCATCGGCATTCCCAACCTGATCGCCAACCGCCTCGGGGCCATGCTGTTCGATCCGGCGGCCGAACGGGTTTTTCGGCTGGTGGCCTATATCGTCATTGCCGCATCGGCTATCATCGGGCTGCCGATATGGAAAGGGATGTGACATGCGCCTGAACGAGATCGTCTTTAACGATGCCAAACCCGTCGAAGGCTACGGCCCCGGATTCTTCCGCATCGGCGGCGAGGTGATACACGGACCGCTGATCGTGGGTCCGGAGGGCATCCGCGCGTGGAACGGGCTCGAGGATCTCGAGCCGCTGCTGGCCCTGCGCGGGCAGATCGACGTGCTTTTCGTAGGGACCGGGGCGGACATCGACCACCTGCCGGAAACGCTGACCGGCCCGCTGGATGCGGTGGGCATCGGGGTCGAGGCGATGGCCTCTCCCGCCGCGTGCCGCACCTACAACGTCCTGCTGAGCGAGGGGCGCCGCATCGCCCTCGCGCTGTTGCCGGTCTGACCCGCACCCCATGACCCTGCGCGCCACCGATCTTGCCGTTGCACGGGGCGGTCTGCCGGTGCTCACCGGCGTCGGCTTTGCGCTGGAACCGGGGCAGGCCCTGATCCTGCGCGGACCGAATGGCGCCGGCAAGACGACATTGCTGCGCGCCGTCGCCGGGCTGCAACCGGTGCTGGCGGGCCGTATCGAAGGGGCGGAGGACCGGGTGGCCTATGCCGCCCATGCCGACGGCCTGAAGGCCATGCTGACGGTGACCGAGAACCTCGCGTTCTGGGCGCGTGTCTTCGGCACAAAGGACATCGGCGCCGCGCTGGACGCTTTCGACCTGCACGGGCTGGCCGACCGCCTTGCCGGTACGCTGTCCGCCGGTCAGAAACGCCGGCTGGGCCTAGCGCGGCTGCTCGTCACCGGGCGGCCCGTATGGGTGCTCGACGAACCGACCGTATCGCTGGACACCGGCGCGGTGGCGCTCTTTGCGGATGCGGTGCGCGCCCACCTGCGCCGCGGCGGATCGGCGTTGATCGCCACCCACATCGACCTCGGACTGGAGGCGACGGTGCTCGACATCGCGCCCTTCCGGGCCAATGCCACCACCCGTGCCGGGGCCAGCGACGAGGCCTTCCTGTGAGGGCGCTGCTCTGGCGTGATCTGGCGCTCGCGCTCCGTGCCGGGGGCGGCTTCGGCCTCGGGCTCGCCTTCTTCCTGATCGTCACGGTTCTGGTCCCCTTCAGCGTCGGCCCCCAGCCCGACCTCTTGCAGGCCATCGCGCCGGGTGTCCTGTGGCTGGGGGCCTTGCTCGCCTGCCTTCTGTCGCTCGACCGTCTCCTCGCGCTGGACTTCGAGGACGGCACCCTCGATCTGCTCGCCACGGCGCCCCTCCCGCTCGAAGCCGCGCTGAGCGTCAAGGCGCTGGCCCACTGGCTGACCACCGGCCTGCCGCTGGTGCTGCTGGCGCCCGTGCTGGGGATCCTGCTGAACCTCGCGCCGGCGGGCTACCTCTGGCTGGTGGTCTCGCTGTTTCTGGGCACCCCCGCGCTGTCGGTCATCGGCTGCTTCGGCGCGGCGCTGACCGTGGGGATCAAGCGCGGCGGGTTGCTGCTGTCGCTGCTGGTGCTGCCGCTCTACGTGCCGACGCTGATCTTCGGGGCCGAGGTCGCCCGGCGCGGTGCCGCAGGGCAGGAGGTCGGCACCCCCTTGCTGATGCTGGCCGGGATCACCTGCGCCACCATCGCCCTGATGCCTTTCGCCTCGGCGGCGGTGCTGCGCATCGGGCTGCGCTGAGGATGCGTGGCACCGGTCAATCCGTCGCGCCGTCGTGTATTGAGCAGCGCCGCGCGGCAGAGTAGGAGTACCGCATGTCGATCTGGAGCTATGCAAATCCGGTGAAGTTCCTCACCCTCAGCGCGCGGGTCCAGCCCGTGCTCTGGGTCGTGTCGCTGTCCTGCGTCGCCGTCGGGCTGGCCTGGGGCTTCTTCGGCACGCCCGACGATTACCGGCAGGGATCGACGGTCAAGATCATCTACCTTCACGTCCCGTCGGCCCTGATGGCGATCAACGCGTGGTTCATGATGCTGGTGACCTCGCTGATCTGGCTGATCCGCCGGCACCATGTCAGCGCGCTGGCCGCCAAGGCCGCCGCCCCCGTGGGCGTGGTGATGACGGTCATCGCGCTGCTGACCGGCGCGATCTGGGGCCAGCCCATGTGGGGCACCTGGTGGGCCTGGGATCCGCGGCTCACGTCCTTCCTGATCCTGTTCCTGTTCTACCTCGGCTACATCGCCCTCTGGGAGGCGATAGAGGATCCCGACACCGCCGCCGACCTGACCTCCATCCTGTGCCTCGTCGGCTCGGTATTCGCCGTTCTCAGCCGCTATGCCGTGCGGTTCTGGAACCAAGGCCTGCACCAGGGCACCTCGGTGCCGGTGGCCACCGGCGGGCGCAGCGTCGATGACGTTTTCTTCTACCCGCTGGTGCTGAGCATGGTGGGCTTCGGCCTGCTGTTCGTGGCGCTTGTGTTCTACCGGACAGGCACCGAGATCCGGCTGCGCCGCGCGGCCGCGCTGCGCGCACGGGTGGGCAGGGCCGCATGATGCCTGATCTGGGAAAATACGCGGTCGAGGTGCTCTCGGCCTACGCGGTGTCGCTGCTGCTGCTGCTCGTGCTCGTGCTGTGGACGCTGCGCCGGGGCCGCGCCGCCCGCGCCACGCTCGACGCCGCCGAAAGGGAGACCGGACGCCATGGTTAAACCCCTGATGATCGCGCCGCCGCTGGTCTTTGCCGGCTTCGTGGCCCTCGCCGCCGTCGGCATGTTCCGCGACGATCCTGAGGGGCTGCCCTCCACGCTTGTCGGACAGGCCGCGCCCGGCGTGCCGGAGGCCCCGCTGGAGGGCTTCACGCCCGCCACCGCCGACATGCTCGCCTCCGGCGAGGTCACGCTTGTCAACTTCTGGGCCAGCTGGTGTCCGCCCTGCCGGGCCGAACATCCCAAGCTGTTGCAGATGGCGGAGGACGGCATGCCCATCGTCGGCATCAACTTCAAGGATCAGGAAGGCAACGCGCGGGACTACCTGCAGGACGACGGCAACCCCTTTGTCGGGGTGGGGTTCGATCCGCAGGGGCGCACGGCGATCGACTGGGGCGTGACGGCCCCGCCCGAGACCTTCATCCTTGATGGCGACGGCACGGTGCTGTTCCGATTTGCGGGGCCGTTGGTCGGCAGCGACTACGAGCAGCGGTTCCTGCCCGCGCTGAACGCTGCGCGCGAGGGGGGCTGACGCCTGCCGTCATCGGCAGGTCGCGCCGCGCGTCGGGTCAGAGCCTGTATCCGCCGGAAACCGTGATCGTCTCGCCGGTGATGAAGCCCGCGGCATCCGACACCAGAAAACGGACAACGCGCGCCACGTCCTCCGGCACGCCGATGCGCCCCAGCGCAGTCTCGTTGACGAAAGCGGCGATCAGATCAGGCGGGCGGGGGGGCTCCGGCCGCTCGATGGCGCCGGGTGCCACGCCGTTCACCCTGATCCCGCGCGGGCCCAGTTCCTTGGCCATGGCACGGGTCCAGGTATTGAGCGCGGCCTTGCTGGCGGAATAGGCGGCCGCGCCCCGCGCGGGAAAGACCGCGTTCACCGACGAGATGTTCACCACGCAGGCCCCCGGCGACAGGTGGGGCAGGGCAGCCCGCAGAAGGGCCATGGGGGCCGCCACGTTGACCGCGTGGTTCAGCGCCGGATCGCCGTCGTCCATCTCGATCGCGCCCGCGTTGTTGACGATGACGTCAAGCTGCCCGAATTGGGCGATGACCGCGTCGATGATCCGGTCCGCGCTCGCAGGGTCGCTCAGATCGGCCCGGATCGCCTGCACCGCCGGCCTTTGGGACAGCAGCGCATCCGGCGGCGTGCCGTGATGGGTGATGGCGACGGCATGATCGGTCGCCAGATCATGGGCGATGGCCCGGCCGATCCCCCGCGCCGCCCCGGTGACAAGGGCCACTTTCATCCGGCACGCCTCCCATGAAATTTACCCGAATTAAGCAATAGCCGATCCGCGGATGGGTCGGCACGCGGGCATTCCCGCCCACGAAAAGGCCCGCCGCGACTAACGCGGCGGGCCAGAACAGGATCGCTCCTTAGCGGCAATTACTCCGCCGCGATGGCATCATCCTTGGCAAGATCGCGCAGCACGTAGTGCAGCACGCCGCCGTGCTCGATGTATTCGATCTCGATCGCCGTATCGATGCGGCACTTGATCTTGATCTCCTTCTTGGACCCGTCGGCCATGGTGATCTCGCAGGGCACTTCTTGGAGCGGCTTGATGGTGTCCAGCCCGGAAATGCTCACGGTTTCCTCGCCGGTCAGACCCAGTGTCTTGCGGGTGTCGCCGTTCGTGAACTCGAAGGGGATGACGCCCATCCCGACGAGGTTGGACCGGTGAATCCGCTCGAAGCTTTCCGCGATGACCGCCTTGACGCCCAGCAGGGCCGTCCCCTTGGCCGCCCAGTCGCGGGACGAGCCCGCGCCGTACTGTTCGCCGCCGAAGATGACCAGCGGAGTGTCCTTTTCCTGCCAGGCCATCGCGGCGTCGAAGATCGAGGTCTGTTCGCCGTCGGGGCCCTTGGTGTAACCGCCCTCGACGCCGTCCAGCATCTCGTTCTTGATGCGGATGTTCGCGAAGGTGCCGCGCATCATCACCTCGTGGTTGCCGCGGCGCGAGCCGTAGGAGTTGAACTCCCGCACCGGCACCTGGCGTTCGACCAAGTACTGGCCGGCGGGGGTGCTTTCCTTGAACGATCCCGCCGGGCTGATGTGGTCGGTGGTGATCATGTCACCCAGCACGGCGAGGACGCGGGCGTTCTCGATGTTGGTGATCTTGCCCGGCTCCGGCGACATGTCCTGGAAGTAGGGCGGGTTCTGCACGTAGGTGGACTGCGGCGGCCAGTCGTAGGTCTTGGCATCCGTGGTTTCGACCGACTGCCACTTCTCGTCGCCCTTGAAGACGTCGGCGTACTTCTCCTGGAAGCTTTCGCGCGTGACGGTCTGTTCCACCAGCTCCGCGATTTCCTGTGTCGAGGGCCAGATGTCCTTGAGATAGACGTCGTTGCCGTCCTTGTCCTGCCCGATGACACCACCGGCGAGGTCCACGTTCATGTCGCCCACCAGTGCATAGGCCACCACCAGCGGCGGAGAGGCGAGGTAGTTGGCGCGCACGTCCGGCGAAATCCGCCCTTCGAAGTTGCGGTTGCCGGACAGCACCGATGTGCCGATCAGGTCGTAGTCGTTGATCGCCTTGCTGATCGCGGGCTCCAGCGGGCCGGAGTTGCCGATGCAGGTGGTGCAGCCGTACCCCACGAGGTTGAACCCGATCGCGTCGAGGTCTTCCTGCAGGCCCGCGGCCTCTAGGTAGGCGCTGACGACCTGGCTGCCGGGTGCGAGGGACGTCTTGACCCAGGGCTTGCGGGTCAGGCCCAGCTCCCGCGCCTTGCGCGCCACCAGGCCGGCCCCGATCATGACATAGGGGTTCGAGGTGTTGGTGCACGACGTGATCGAAGCGATCACGATGGAGCCGTCGTGGATCTGGTAGTTGCCGTCCTCGGTCGCCACGTAGCCGCGCTGGTGGTTGCCCTCGTCACCGGGGATCTCGCGCGGTTCGGGCTGGCCGCCTTCGCCTTCCCAGCGGACTTCCTCCTTGGCCGACGCGTCCTTGCCGGAGCGTACCCCCTTGACGTAGTCCCTGAACGCCGTGTGCGCCTCGGTCAGCGCGATGAAATCCTGCGGGCGCTTGGGGCCCGAGATCGCGGGAACGATGGTGCCCATGTCGAGCTTCAGCGTGTCGGAATAGACCGGCGCATAGGTCTCGTCGCGCCACATGCCGTTCTCGCGCGCATAGGCTTCGACCAGCGCGATGCGGTCTTCGTCCCGGCCCGTGGTGCGCATGTAGCGCAGGGTTTCGTTGTCGATCGGGAAAAAGCCGCAGGTGGCGCCGTATTCGGGTGCCATGTTGGCGATGGTCGCCCGGTCGGCCAGCGGCAGGGAGTCGAGACCGTCACCGTAGAATTCGACGAACTTGCCCACCACGCCCTTTTCACGCAGCATTTCCACGACCTTCAGCACGAGGTCGGTGCCGGTGGTGCCTTCGATCATCTTGCCGGTCAGCTCGAAGCCGACGACCTCGGGGATCAGCATCGAGATCGGCTGGCCGAGCATCGCCGCCTCGGCCTCGATCCCGCCGACGCCCCAGCCCAGAACGGCCATGCCGTTCACCATGGTGGTGTGGCTGTCGGTGCCGACCAGCGTGTCGGGATAGGCGACCTCTTCGCCGTTCTGGTCCTTGTCCGACCAGATCGTCTGCGCGAGGTATTCAAGGTTCACCTGGTGGCAGATGCCGGTGCCGGGCGGCACCACGCGGAAGTTGTTGAACGCCTTCTGGCCCCACTTGAGGAAGGTATAGCGTTCGATGTTGCGCTCGTACTCGCGGTCCACGTTCATCTGGAAGGCACGCGGGTTGCCGAATTCGTCGATCATGACCGAGTGGTCGATGACGAGGTCGACAGGGTTCAGCGGGTTGATCTTGTCCGCGTCGCCCCCCAGCGCCACGAGCCCGTCACGCATCGCCGCAAGGTCCACCACGGCCGGAACGCCGGTGAAATCCTGCATCAGCACGCGGGCGGGGCGATAGGCGATCTCGCGCGGGTTCTTGCCGCCCTTGGCCGCCCATTCGGCAAACGCCTTGATATCGTCAACCGTGACGGTCTTGCCATCCTCGAAGCGCAGCATGTTCTCCAGCACGACCTTGAGCGCGGCGGGCAGCTTGGTGAAATCGCCCAGCCCGGCCTCCTGTGCCGCCGGAATGGAATAATAGGCGATCTTCTGATCGCCCGCGCTGAGGGTCTTGCGGGTCTTGGCGGTGTCCTGACCGACGTGAATCGTCATGGAGGGGCTCCCTTGGCTGTGAAAGGTGGCAGTGCTTGACGCCTAGATGGCCTATTGCCGTCCGCGTTTCAATGATAATCCCCGGCGTCGGCCATAAATTGTATACTATTGTATACTGGAGCGCGCTTTCCCGGCGCTTCTCCGTTTCAAGAAACATTGATTGGTTATTTCAGGAGGGCGTGGATACTACTGGCCGGGTCGCTTACCTGCCGAATGGAATCAGATGAAACACCTGCTGCCCCTCGTCACCGCGTTGTGTCTGGCCGCCGCGCAGCACGCCGCCGCGCAGGAGAGCCCGGTGGTGGTGGAACTCTTCACCTCGCAGGGGTGTTCGAGCTGCCCGCCGGCCGATGCGATCCTCGAGGAACTGGCGGAGCGCGAGGACGTGATCGCGCTGGCGTTGCATGTGGACTACTGGGACTACATCGGCTGGGAGGATCCCTTCGGCGATCCGGCGCACGCGGAGCGGCAGCGCACATACGCGCATCAGGCAGGGCGCAAGTCCGTCTACACGCCCGAGATGATCGTGCAGGGCCAGACCGATATCGTGGGTGCCAAACCGATGAAGTTGAGCAAGGCCATCGCGGACCACAGCCAGCGCCCCGCGCCCGCGGCGCTTCAAATCGCGCGCGACGGCGACACCCTGCGCATCGAGGCGCAGGCGCGTGGTGCCCTGACCGGGCCGGTGCAGGTTCACATGCTGCGGTACACGCCCACGCGGACCACGGCCATTGAGCGGGGCGAGAACCGGGGCAAGACGCTGACCTATGCCAATATCGTCGAGGGCTGGCAGGTACTGGGGCAGTGGGACGGTCAGGCGCCGCTTTCGATGACGGCGGATGTCACCGGCGACAAGCCGTTGGTCGTGATCCTTCAAGGTGCCGAGGCCGGCCCGATCCTCGCGGCCCAGCGGCTTCGCTGAGGTCGGACGGGCGGCTATTCGTCGGGGCGCCAGCGCCGGTGGACCCAGAACCACTGCTCGGGGTTGGCGCGCACCCGCGCGCTCAGGCTGTCGTTCAGCGCTTGCGTCATCGTTTCCGGGTCGCTGTGCGGCACGGGCGATTCCATCACGCTGCGAAAGCTGACGCCATCGGGCTGCCGGATGCTGTAGAAAGGGATCAGCAGCGCATCGTAGCGAAGGGCGAGTTCCGCCGCCGAGACGGCCGTGCGCGCGGGCGCGCCCATGAAGTCGAGGATCGGCGCGAACTGCACGTGCTGGTCGAACAGCAAGACAAGCTGACCGCCGTCGCGCAGGTGGCGCACGAAACCCGCCGTGCCGCGCCGCCCCTGTGGAAAGACCGGCCCGCCGAAGGCTTCCATCGTCTTGACGTAATGCGCGTTGAAATACGGGTTCTTCATGTCCCGGTAGAGACCGCCGATCGCGTGGCCACGGGCGACGAGCGCGGCACGGGTGGCCTCGTAGTTGCCGAAGTGGCCGGTGACCAGGATCACCGGCTGGCCGCGTGCGGCGGCCTCTTCCAGTGCGGCGAGGCCCGGTCCTTCGGGTGTGATCCCGGACATGCGCGCCGGAAAGTCGGCCGCCGAATAATTCTCGATGAAGGTGCGGCCGGCATTGTCGAGACAGCCCGCCGCGATCTCGCGCCGCCGTTCCGGCGAAAGGTCCGGGCAGATCCGGCCGAGATTGTCGAGCGCGCGCCGGCGGTATCCGGCCACCGGCCCGAGCACCCGGCGCATCAGCGCCCCGACAAAGCGCACCCGGGTCTCGTAGGGCAGGGCAAGCGCACAACGGATGATCCCCACCGCGAGGGCGTTGGTCATGTAGTGACCGAGCTTGCGCATGAAGCTGGAGGGGGCGGGAGAGGAGGCGGGCATGGATCCGGGTCTTTGGGACGGGTCGGTCTGACATAGCCCGCGCGACGCGGCACAACAAGACCGGCAGCCCGCAAGCTCAGTCGGCGTCCTCGGCGTCTTCCTCCGTCAGCAAGAGCAGATCCCCCGCCGCTTCCATCCGGCGGATGGTGCCCACGACCTCGGTCATCGCCGCCTCTGCGTCCGCCGGTTTGATCTTGCCGGCCTCGGCGATCTCCTCGCGCAACTGGTCGGCCATGCGGCCCGACATGTTGTCGAGGATGAAGTCCCTTGTCGCGGCGAAACCGGCCGCCTCCGCGCCTGCAAGGGCGGTCAGCAGACTGTCTGGCGGCACCTCCCGCAGGAGGCGCGGCACGTCCCGTCGGGCCACGCGGGTGGGGATGTTGGCGAAGGTGAAGATCGCCTTGCGGACGGCGTTGGCAAAGCCCTGGTCGGTTTCGTCGAGCCCGGTCAGCACGTCGTCGCGCGTCAGCGTGCTGGATGAGTTCAGGATCGCCCCGACCCGCGCCACGGGGTCGCTGTCGAAGGCGCGGGGGGGCTGGGCGTCAAGCTGCATCGCCAGTGCGACGCCGATCCGGTCCACCGCGTCGGGGGTCACCGCGCTGGTCAGGGACACCGCGTAGGTAATCCGCCGCGCCTGGGGGCCGGGCAGCCGGCCCAGCAGGTCGGCGGCAAGGGGAACCGGCAGCTTGGCCAGCATCACGGCCGCGACTTCCACGCTTTCGTTCTGCAGGACGGGCAGGAGACGGTCCGCCCCCAGTTCGCGCAGGCGGGCCCAGGGATCGCCCCATTGGCGCACACCGGCTTCCTTGCGCAGGCGGAGTGCGGTCTGCTGGCTGATCCTGCCGTCGAGCACCTCGAGCGCGCCGGCGATGCCGGCCGGGAAGGACAGGCCGATGCGCTCGATCTCGGCGGCGAATTCGGCGGCCACGGCGGCCAGCGTGTCACGGTCCACGGACCGCATTTCCCCCATCTGCTGGGTGAGTGCCACCTGCAGGTCGTCCGGCAGATCCTCGAGCGGAAGTTCCGCGCCCTCGTTCAACAGCAGCCGCACGACGACGGCGGCCTTGGCGCGCCGGCTGAGAGTGACCGGCGCGCCCGTCGTTTCCGAGGAGGTCGCGAGCGGAGAAATGGAGCCGATCGGCACCATGTCGTTCATCTGGCTGTCCCTTTCTGTCACGGGGCGCTTGTGACAGCAAAGAGTGAAGGAAGCCTGAAATCAGTAGCTGAAAGTGCGCCCTGTGGCGATGGCCTGCCGCAGCGACGCCTCGGCCCATGTGCCGGTGCCGCCGTGAGCCCGGATCGCCCTGAGTTGCGCCAGCGCCGCAGAGACATTGCCCGCCTCGACGAACCCCTGGCCCATGTAGGAACGCGCCAGCACGTTGTCCGGGTTGACCACGAGCGCCTCGCGGTAATAGCCCATCGCCGCTTCTGCATGGCCCATCTTGCGGTGCGTGAAGCCGAGATAGGTGAGCGTGCGGTCATCGTCTTGCGGCATCTCGGCAAGGATCACCTGGGCATCCGCGTAGCGGCCGGCGTAGGCCAGTTCGCGGACCGTCTCGTACAGGGTGTCGGTGTCGAGCTGGCTGTCCTTGGCGACGATGCAGGTTTTGGTCGCCTTGTCGTAGACCTGTCCGGTCTCGCATTTCGGCTTCTTCGGTGCCGTCTCGTTGCCGCCGCCGGCGGCATGCGCGGCAGTGGTGGCGAGGGGAAGGGCAAGGGCGGTGGATAGGATCAGGGCCTTCATGGAAGAAACTCCGCGTATTCTGTGACTGTCATACTGATTAACACGATGGAAAGCGTGACGGGGCGAGCAAAAAGCGCAGGGCCCCCGAACACTGTTGCGTGAACGTCCGGGCGGCCGACCCGCGCCCGTCGAAAAGAGCGCCGCACGCGACGGCGCCCGCTGGTCTTTCAAGTGGCCGCTTTTCAGGTGCTGAGCGGCAGGCAGGTCTTGGTGGCGCTGTCGTAAGCCGTGCCGGCGGCGCAGGACATCGCCTGTTTCTCCTTGCCGTACATGCAGCCGGAGGCGAGCGCGAGGCTCGGCGCGGCGGTGAGGGCAAGGGCAATCGCAAGGGTCTTGATCTTCATGGTCCGTCTCCTTTTGGTTGATTGCTCAAATCTACACCGAGCGCGCAACATTTCAAAGAATTACGGTGCCGCTGCGTCAATTCGGAGCGGTTCTGCCCACTTGCCGGGCGCGGGGTGGGGGATTACCCCCCCTCAGGCCGGGTCGCCGAACACGCGGGCAAAGATCGTGTCCACGTGCTTGGTGTGATAACCCATGTCGAATTTCTCTTCGATCTGGTCCTTGCCAAGCGCCGCGACCACGTCGGCATCCGCCAGCAGCTCTTCCTTGAAATCCGTGCGCTGTTCCCAGACCTTCAGCGCGTTGCGCTGGACCATGGCATAGGCGTCCTCGCGGCTCACGCCGGCTTGCGTCAGTGCCAGCAGCACGCGCTGCGACATCACGAGGCCGGGGAACTTGTTCATGTTTTCCAGCATGTTCTCGGGGAAGATGATCATCTTGTCGATCACGCCGGTCAGCCGCGCGAGCGCGAAGTCGAGCGTCACGGTGGCATCCGGGCCGATCATCCGCTCGACCGAGGAGTGGGAGATGTCACGCTCGTGCCAGAGCGCGACGTTTTCCATCGCCGGGATCACCGACATCCGCACCAGACGGGCGAGGCCGGTCAGGTTCTCGGTCAGGACCGGGTTCTTCTTGTGGGGCATGGCCGACGACCCTTTCTGCCCGATGGAGAAGAATTCGGCCCCTTCCAGCACTTCGGTGCGCTGCATGTGGCGGATTTCGATCGCGACGTTCTCGATCGAGGAGGCAACGACGCCGAGGGCCGCGAAGAAGGCTGCGTGCCGGTCGCGGGGAATCACCTGCGTGCTGATCGGCTCCGGTATCAGTCCCAGCTTGTCGCAGACATGCGCCTCGACGCGCGGGTCGATGTTGGCGAAGGTGCCCACCGCCCCGGAGATCGCGCCCGTCGCCACCTCTTCGCGCGCGGTGCGCAGGCGGCGCAGGTTGCGGTCCATCTCGGCGTAGAAGCGGGCAAAGGTCAGGCCCATGGTCGTCGGTTCCGCATGGATGCCGTGGCTGCGACCCACGCGCAGGGTGTCCTTGTGTTCGATCGCACGGCGCTTGAGCGCGGCCAGCAGCGCCTCGACATCCGCGATCAGAAGATCGGCGGCGCGGACGAGCTGCACGTTCAGGCAGGTATCCAGCACGTCCGAAGAGGTCATCCCCTGGTGGACGAAGCGCGCCTCGTCGCTGCCCACGTGTTCGGCCAGATGCGTGAGAAAGGCGATCACGTCGTGCTTGGTCACCGCCTCGATCTCGTCGATGCGGGCCACGTCGAATTCCACGTCTTTCGCCTTCCACACCGCTTCGGCGTTCTCGCGCGGGATCACGCCGAGGTCCGCCATCGCATCGCAGGCATGGGCTTCGATCTCGAACCAGATGCGGAACTTGGTCTCGGGCGACCAGATGGAGACCATTTCGGGGCGGGAATAGCGTGGGATCATGGGGCACCTGTCCGGAGAGAAGACGTTTGCGCGGTCCATAGACCGACAGGGCAGCAAGGACAAGCGGCGGGGCCGGTCAGTCGACCAGTTGCGTCACTACGCGGGAGGTCCGTTCGAGCGTCCGGTGCACCGGGCATCTGTCGGCGATTTCCAGAAGCCGCTGTCGCTGTTCCGCGTCGAGGTCTCCGGTCAGGCGGATCCGGCGCTGCCAGGTGTCGATCTTGTCGCCCGACCCGGTTTCGGCGTCCTGCGCGTGCACCTTGTTGTGGCTGACGTCGACGCTGACGTGATCGAGGGCCCAGCCCTTGCGCCGGGCATACATGCGGATGGTCATGGAGGTGCAGGCGCCCAGCCCGGCAGACAGGAACCCGTAGGGCGTCATTCCCTTGTTGGTACCGCCGTAGGCATGCGGTTCGTCGGCGAGAACATGGTGGTAGGGGCCGCTGTTGATGTCCTGAAGGAAGCCGTTCGCGTCCGCCTCGGCCACGCGCACGATGCCCTCGGGCGCGCCCGGGGGGGCGCAGGCGGGGTCAGGGACAGGTAGCGCGCCGCCCATGCCGCAATGACCCCCGCCACGTATTCCGCGTCGCGCGCGCGCGACACCAGGTGATCGGCCCCGTCGAGGCTGACAAAGCTCTTGGGGTGCCGGGCGGCAAGAAAGATCCGGCTGGCGCTGTCGATGCCGACGATGTCGTCGGTGGGTGCGTGCAGCACCAGCAGGGCCGCGGTCATCCGGTCCAGCGTCGGCCCCAGCGCGCCCTGGTCCAGGTCGTCGACCAGGGTGCGGCCGATGCGGAACGGGCGGCCGCCCAGGGTCACTTCGGCGGAGCCTTCGGCGCGAATTTTCGGCAGCGCCTCGGCGAAGTTATGGGTGACATGGCCGGGGTCGAAGGGGGCGCCGATGGTTGCCACCGCCTTGACCTCGGGCAGGTCCGGTGCTGCCTTGAGCACGGCGGCACCCCCCAACGAATGCCCGATCATCAGGGCGGGGGCCATCCCGCGCCCGTCGAGGTAGCGGGCGGCGGCAGCGATGTCCGCGACGTTCGACGTGAAGGAGGTGTTCGCGAATTCCCCTTCGGAATGCCCGAGCCCGGTGAAATCGAAACGCAGCACCGCGATTCCCATGCCCGCGAGCCGCGCGGCGATCCGGCGGGCGGCCGGGATGTCCTTGCCGCAGGTAAAGCAGTGGGCAAAGAGCGCGGTGGCGAGGTGGGGCCCCTCGGGCAGGTCCAGACGGGCGGCGAGGGTGTTGCCGTCATGGCCGGGGAAGGTGATGCGTTCTGTGGCCATGCGTGCTCCTGACTGTCGTGTCGAGATTGGCGCTCCGCCGCCGTCGGCGCAAGCCCGTGTCACGCCGCTGTGACGCGCCGCGCCCCGCCGTGAACGGGGCTGGCGGGGGCGCAAGGTGCCGTGTAGCAAGGGGCCACGCAATCCAACCGAAGGGGCACCCGATGGCCGACTCGCCAGACAAAGAATTGCAACCGGCCACCTTGGCGGCGCAGGCGGCGGGGGCGACGGACGCGGAAACCGGCGGCGTGGTGCCGGCGGTGCACCTGTCCACCACCTTTGCGCGCGACGCGGATTATGCGCCGATGGTGCCCGGCAATGTCTACCTTCGGTCGCACAATGAGAACGTGCGCGTGGCCGAGCGGTTGCTGAGCCGGCTGGAGGGCGCGGCGGACACGCTGCTTTTTCCATCGGGCATGGCCGCGGTCGCGGCGGTGTTCCGCACCGTACCCAACGGGGCGAGCGTGCTGGTGCAGAGCCAGATCTACTGGGGCACCACCGCCTGGATCCGGGCGTTCTGCGCGCGGCGGGACATTGCGCTGCACGAGGTCGAGGCGTCCGATACGGAGGCCTTTGCCGCCGCCTGCGCGAAACATCGGCCCGCCATCGCCTGGGTGGAGACCCCGTCGAACCCGTGGTTGCGGATCGTGGACATCGCCGCCGCGTCCGAGGCGGCGCATGCCGTCGGCGCGCAGCTGGTTGTTGACGGCACGGCGGCCAGCCCGGTTCTGAGCCACCCCCTGTCCTTTGGCGCGGACATCGTGATGCATTCCGCCACCAAGGGCATCAACGGGCATTCCGATGTCCTGTCAGGGGCGCTGTGCGCCTCGGGTCCGCAGAGCGAGACCTGGCGGATGATCCGAGAGGACCGCGACATGGCGGGCGCGGTGATGGCACCGATGGAAGCCTGGCTGCTGACGCGGGGCATGCGCACGCTGCCGCTGAGGATGCGGGAGATGTCGCGCAACGCGATGGCGCTGGCCGAATACCTGGCGGATCACCCGCAGGTGGAGACAGTGATGTATCCGGGGCTGCCCGGCCATCCCGGTCACGCACTGGCCGCGCGCCAGATGCGGGGCGGCTTCGGCGGGCTCTTGTCCTTCGTCGTCAAGGGCGGCGCGCAGCCGGCCCTGCGCGTGGCAGGACGGTTGAAGCTGTTCCACCGGGCAACGTCGCTTGGCGGGGTCGAGAGCCTGGTCGAGCATCGGCACACGATTGAGCCGCACACCGGCATTCCCGAAGGTCTGCTGCGTCTGTCCGTGGGAATCGAGGACGTGGGCGACCTCAAGGACGATCTGGCGCAGGCGCTCGGCCAGTAGGTCTCGCCCGTGCGCGGGCCCCCTACATGCCCATCAGGGCAGCGTCCCAGGGGTATTGGGTCAACCGTTCGAAACCGTCCTCGGTGATCAGCACCTGGTCCTCGAGCTTGATCGAGAAATCGACCCCCTCCGGCGAGACGAGCGCCTCTACGCAAAGGGTCATGCCGGCTTCGAGGGGGTAATCGTAGGCCCCCGCGACGGCGCTGTCGGGATAGGCGACAAGGGGCCACTCGTCGCAGAGACCCACCCCGTGCATCAGGCAGCCGTACTTCTGTTTCTGGTACTGCGGATCCAGCACATGGGTGCCGGCGGTGAGTTCCGGTATCATCACGCCGGGCTTGAGCATCTGCATGTTCTGCATGATGTGGTCGACGCCGTGCTGCATCGCGTAGATCATGTCGGGTCGCGGCTTGGCGTCGCCGATCCACCAGCTGCGGCTGATGTCGACGCAGATCCCGTAGCTGCCGACGAGGTCCGTATCGAAGGCGACGATCTCGTTGTTCTGGACCACGCGGGGGCCGCATTCCTGGAACCACGGGTTGGTGCGCGGACCGGAGGAAAGCAGCCGGGTTTCGATCCATTCGCCGCCCCGGCGGATGTTCTCCGCGTGCAGGACCGCCCAGATGTCGTTCTCCGTCACGGCGCCGCCGGGCACATGGGTCCGGGCGAAATCCTCCATCGCGCGGACCGACACTTCGCAGGCGTGGCTCGCGCAGCGCATCGCGCGGATCTCGTCGGGGCCCTTGACCGCGCGGGTCTTCTCGGTGATCTCCTCGCCGTCGACGACGGTGAATCCCTGCGCTTCGAGCGCGCGAAGGCCGTGCAGCATGACCTTGTCCACCGCGATACGCCTGTTCCCCGCGCCGGCGTGTTCCGCGCAGAGGATCCGCACCTCGTTCGCGAAGGTGTCGGCGGCCACGTCCACCTTGTCCCCCCGGTCGAAATAGAAAAGGTCCGCCCCCGATCGCCGCTCGCGCACCAGCGGATTGAAGGCGCTGAGGAACATGCCGTTCTTGTAGTCCCAGATCACCATGTACCCATCGGCGCAGAGCAGGACCGCCCGGAACGGGTTGTGGGTGTTCCAGAGCTGCATGTTGGTGCTGTCGGTGGCGTAGCGGATGTTCAGGGGATCAAACAGGAGCAGTCCGGCAAGGCCGCGCGCCGCCACCTGCGCGGTCAGCCGTTCCCAGCGGAACCGGCGCATCGCGTCGAGATCGGGAAGGTCGAGGCCCGCCGCGGCCCATTCGTCGAAGGCGAGGCGGGTCGGGCCGATCTCGACGCGGTCACCGTCGTTGGGCGTGCCATCGCCGAGCATCAGCCCCTGTGCGGGATCGATCTTGCGGGTGTCGCGGAAATGCAGGTTCATCGGTTGACCCTCCTGTTTGCGGCATGATGCGGCAGGCGCGCCCACCGGGTTTGCCGGTTTCCGACGCCCTGCCGTGTCGTTTTCGCAGGACAGGGGCGGGGGCTGCGGCTAGGTTGCGCGGACATGAGAGAGATCCTGCACACCCGCCTGCCGCCGGAAATGGACCGGGACCGGCCGCTGCCCGGCGTGGCGCCCTGCGGCGCGGACGACTGGCTGCGTGTGGACGAGCGCTATGCCGAGCAGATGGCCTATCGGGTGGCCCTGCTGGCGGAGCGTCCGGACGCGGTGCTGTGGGATCCGCCGGAGGCCCGCGTGCCCACGCGCGAGGTGCTGGACGAGGCGCTGGCGCTGCTGCCGGGGCTGGGTTTCGTGCTGGACCGCGACCGTGTGCGTTGCCCAGACGGGCGCCTGGTTCTGGTGGATCGGGACGCGCCGCTGCTGACGCTGGGCCGGCTCTTGCAGCAGGACATCTGCGTGCTGGACAAGTGCGGTGACGCGCATGTCCTGATCGCGGCGGTCCTGTGCTTTCCGGCGAACTGGCGGCTGGCGGAAAAGGCCGGCCGCCCCCTGGTCGAGATCCATGCGCCGGTGGCGGCCTACGATACGGCCCTGGCGCGGCGGGTGCAGCGCCTTTTCGACGGGGTACAGCCCGGCCGCCCGCTGTGGCGGTTCAACCGGCTGCCCTACGGCGACAGCGACCTGCACCAGCCCGCCCGCAAGGACGCGGACCTGCCACGCCTGTTCGTGCGGGCGGAGCGGCAGTGCGTGGTGCGCATGCCCAAAAGCCGGGCGGTCGTCTTTGCGATCCACACGCATGTCGTGCGGCGCGGGGGCTGAACCCGCGCGCCGCGACGGTCTCAGATCGGATCGAGCACCATGTGCGGCTGCCCGTCAGAAGTTTTCTGCGGTGACTGGCCGTGGGCGTTCACCGTCGTGTTGACCTGCCGCCGAAACGAGCTGAACAGGTCCGACGTCACCACGTCGATCGGCCTGTCGAACCGCAGGGTCAGCGCCCAATAGCCCGACGAGGACTGTCGCGCGGCCTTGACCTCGCCCACGAAGGGGTGGCCGAGGTAGCGGCCGGTCACGCGCTGGCCCGGCGCCCAGCCGGGGTGGCTGTTGGCGGTGCGGGCGGCCAGCGTGTTCCAGTCGCGCGCGCCCCATTGGTGGGCCACGGTTTCCAGCGCCTCGGCGTGGCTGAGGGCCTGGCCGCGCGCGGCCATGTCGGCGCGCAGGCGTTTGGCCTGCGCCTTGAGGACGTCACGGGAAGGGGTATTCATCTCTACACTCCGTCTCGCCTGGTGATCTGGGGGTCCGCGTTGCCCATCAATCCTGCGAGATTGAAGGAAGGTAGATCGAAACTCAGGACTTCACCGGAATGCGGACGGCAGGGGCCTGACCCTGATGCCCAGATAGGGGGCGGGACCGCCCTGCGCAAGTGCCTGCGCGCAGCACCTGTGGGCACTGTGGCTTTTGAGTATTTTTGGCAAAAAGAAATCAGGGGCGCGCCACGGCCGATGTCGGGCCCGTGGCGCGCGGTGTGGCATCTTGTCAGCCGTCGATGCGGGCGCCCATGATCGCGATGGCCTGCTGGTAGACGGTGGCGGCGTTCCACTGCTTGATGACGCGGAAGTTCGGCTGGCCTTCCTGGTAGCCCTGGCCGGGCTGCCAGCCCTTGCGGCGGAGGAAGTTCGCGGTCGACGCCATGGCATCCGCTTGATTGTAGAAATCGACCCGGCCGTCGCCGTTGCCGTCCACGCCATATTGCAGCGCGTTGCCCGGCAGGAACTGGGTATGGCCGAGCTCACCGTGCTTGGCACCCTGGGTGTTGATGGTGATGGCCCCGCGGTCCACCAGTTTCAGCGCGCCGATGGCATGCGGCACGAAGAAGGCGGAGCGGCGGCAGTCGTAGGCGAGGGTGGTGATGGCGGAGACGACCGAGGAGTTGCCCATGAAGCCGCCGAAGCCCGTTTCCATGCCGTGGATCGCGAGCAGCACCCCGGCAGGCACGCCGTAGACCCGTTCGAGCGACTGGTAGAAACCGGGGTTCTGCGCCTTGCGCTTGCGCCCTTGCGCGACGATCGTGTCGGCCCCGCGCACCTGCATGAACTTGGACAGCGAGTACTTGAAGGATTTCTGGTTGCGATCGGCCGCGATGGTGCTGGATGCATAGCTCGCCGCGGCCAGCGCATCGAGCCCGCGCTGCCCGACGCCCGCCGCTCGGGCCTCGTTGGCGAAGGCGGCCTTCCACGCGTTGAAGCCGCCGGCGTTGTTGCCGCAGGTCGCGGCGATGCCCGGTACGGCGAAAACGGCCGCGGCGCTCAGGGAAATGACAAGTGTTCGGAATGGGCGCATGATGATCCTCGGCCGGTTGGTGTCGTTCAGATGCAATTGACTTGATCCGAAGCTTAGCCCGGCAGGGCCGTCATGGAAAGGGCAAGCGGCGGCGCCGTAGCCGGCCTAGTAGGAGAGCATGCGCGCGGTCAGCAGGCTCGCCATCTCGAGAGGCGTGTCGGTGGGCCGGTCCATCGCGTCCCAAGCATAAACGGTGCCGCCCGCCATGAAGAAGCACAGCATCAGCGGGGTGACGAGATAGCTGCCGAGACTGCGGGAGCGGCGTGTGCGCCGGGACCGTGCCGTCCTGCGGGCCTGTTTCTCGATACGGCCGATCCGGCTGGCGAAGGCCGCTTCGTTTGCTGCGTTGCTCATACCGGAGGTATCCCCGTCGCCGTTAACCGTTGCTTGACGGTATCGGGATCAATTGGGGTCGAATTGTGACCGGCTTCGGGTCAATTCTGGAAGACTTGTCACGAAAAAGGGCACCCCCGAAGGGATGCCCGGATGTCGCACTGAAACGCGGGCGCGATCAGCAGCTATAGTACATGCCGAATTCGACCGGATGGGGCGTGTGCTCGTACTTGTGCACTTCGTCCATCTTCAGCTCGATGTAGCCTTCGATCTGGTCACGGGTGAACACGTCACCGGCCAGCAGGAAGTCCATGTCGGCCTGCAGTTCCTCCAGCGCCTCGCGCAGGCTGCCGCAGACGGTCGGGATGTCGGCGAGTTCCTCGGCGGGCAGGTCGTAGAGGTTCTTGTCCATCGCTTCGCCCGGATCGATCTTGTTCTTGATGCCGTCGAGACCGGCCATCAGCAGCGCGGAGAAGCACAGGTAGGGGTTCGCCGCCGGATCGGGGAAACGGGCCTCGACCCGCTTTGCCTTGGGCGATTCCGTCCACGGAATACGCACGCAGCCCGACCGGTTGCGCGCGGAGTATGCACGCAGCACGGGCGCTTCGAAGCCCGGGATCAGGCGCTTGTAGGAGTTGGTCGACGGGTTGGTGAAGGCGTTCAGCGCCTTGGCGTGGCGCAGGATGCCGCCGATGTACCACAGGGCTTCCTGGCTCAGGTCGGCGTATTTGTCACCGGCGAAGAGCGGCTTGCCGTCCTTCCAGATCGACATGTTCACGTGCATGCCCGACCCGTTGTCGCCCGAGATCGGTTTGGGCATGAAGGTCGCGGATTTGCCGTAGGCGTGGGCCACGTTGTGGATCACGTACTTGTATTTCTGCAGTTCGTCCGCCTGCTTTGTCAGGGTGCCGAAGATCAGGCCGAGTTCGTGCTGGCACGAGGCGACCTCGTGGTGGTGCTTGTCCACCTTCATTCCCAGACGCTTCATGGTGGACAGCATCTCGGCGCGCAGGTCCTGCGCTTCGTCAACCGGGTTCACCGGGAAGTAGCCGCCCTTGAGGCCGGGGCGGTGGCCCATGTTGCCCATCTCGTAGTCGGTATCGGTGTTCCAGGAGGCGTCGGAGGCGTCGACCTCGTAGGAGACCTTGTTGATCGAGTTGGAGAACCGGACATTGTCGAACAGGAAGAATTCGGCCTCGGGGCCGAAGAACGCCGAATCGCCGATGCCGGAGGACACGAGGTAGGCCTCGGCCTTCTCCGCGGTGCCGCGCGGGTCACGCTCGTAGCTTTCGCCGGTGTCCGGCTCCACGATGGAGCAGTGCACGCAGATCGTCTTTTCCGCGTAGAAGGGATCGACGTAGGCGCTGTCGACGTCGAGCATCAGCTTCATGTCGGACGCTTCGATGCTTTTCCAGCCCGCGATGGAGGAGCCGTCGAACATGAAACCCTCTTCGATGAAGTCCTCGTCCACCTCGTCGCTGACGACGGTGACGTGCTGCAGCTTGCCGCGCGTGTCGGTGAACCGGACGTCGACATATTCGATGTCCTCGTCCTTGATCTTCTTGAGGAAGTCTTTGGTGCTCATGGGCTGTAATCCTTTTGGCAGGTAGTGCAGTTTACAACGCGTCCGAGCCGGTCTCGCCGGTGCGGATGCGAATGGTTTGTTCGACGGGCGTGACGAAGATCTTGCCGTCGCCGATCTTCTCGGTCTTGGCGGCCTCGACGATGGCCGCGATGGCCGCGTCGACCTGGTCGTCGTCCAGAACGACCTCGACCTTCACCTTGGGCAGGAAATCGACGACATATTCGGCGCCACGATAGAGTTCGGTGTGCCCTTTCTGGCGCCCGAAGCCCTTTACCTCGATCACGGAGAGACCCTGGACGCCGACGTCCTGCAACGCCTCCTTCACTTCGTCGAGCTTGAAAGGCTTGATGATCGCTTCGATCTTTTTCATGACGGTCCCTTTTCGAGGAAAGCTTTGGCCTGCAAAGGCATTTCATTTTGCCCGGGGGAATCCATAACAGGTCCGACCCGAACGGCACGGATGCAGGGTAATCCGCAGGGCGTGGCGTTAAAACAGGCAAAGAGATTAAATTCCGGGCACTTTTGAAATCCCGGGGTGCAAGGCGAGGGCGCAGCATGACCGAACTTCTCAGCAGCGCACAGATGCGTGCGATCGAACAAGAGGCGATCCAGTCGGGTGCCGCAACCGGGCTTGACCTGATGGAACGGGCGGGCAAGGGCGTGGTGGACGCGGTTCTGGCCGCATGGCCAGCGCTTGCCGCCGACCCGCACCGCGCCGTGGTTTTATGCGGGCCGGGCAACAACGGCGGCGACGGCTTTGTCATCGCGCGGCTGTTGCGGGCGATGGGCTGGACGGTGCGGCTGCACCTTTTCGGCGATCCCGCGCGGATGCCCGAGGACGCGCGGCACAATCACGACCTCTGGGCGGCGGAGGATCCGGTGCTTGCGCTGGACGCCGCGACCGTTTTCACCGGCCCGCGCCCGGATGTCTGGATCGATGCGGTCTTTGGTATCGGTCTGTCGCGCCCGGTCCCCGGTGAGGTCGCGCAGGTACTGGACGCAGACGCGATGGCGGCGTGGGAACAGTCGCACGGGATCAGGCGCGTCGCAGTCGATTGCCCTTCGGGGCTGAACCTCGATACCGGCATGATTGCCAGCGATACTGACGCCCCGGAACCGTCGGGCAAGGCAGGGCGCGCAACCATGAACACGGTCGATCTGACCGTGACCTTCCACAGCCCCAAGCCGGGCCATTACCTTGCCAAGGGACCGATCCTGTGTGGCGAGGTGCGCGCCGTGGACATAGGCCTGAGCGATACGGCGCCGGAGCGGCGATCCATCATGGAGGAACCTGATCCGGAGCGGATCCGGCTGGTCGAACCGGTCTTTCGCGGGCGCGCGATCGAGCCGCGCACGTGGTTGAAGTCAGTCATGGCCAAGCCCGGTAAAGCGGGCCACAAGTTCGATTTCGGTCATGTGATGGTGTTTGCGGGGGGTGTCGGGCAGGGCGGTGCGGGACGTCTGGCCGCCCGTGCCGCCCTGCGGACCGGGGCGGGTCTGGTGACAGTGCTCTGCCCGCCCGCGGCGCTGATCGAAAACGCCTGCCAACTGGACGCGATCATGCTGCGCGCCCTGAAAGAGGATGTGCCGCTGGACGATGTTGCCGACGCGCGGGTGACAGGTTTTTGCATGGGTCCTGGGATGGGCGTGACGCCGCGCACGCGGAAATTGGTGCAGGAGGCGTTGGCCCGCCGCGCAGGGCCCCGGCATCGGCGCGATCCGGTCGTGGTGCTGGATGCCGATGCGCTGAGCAGTTTCGCCGAAGACCCCGCCTCGCTGTTTCCCCGTACCCATGCCCGCACCATCCTGACGCCCCATGAAGGGGAGTTCGAGAGGCTGTTTCCCGATCTTGGCTCTTCGCAGCGGCAGGGCAGGTCCAAGGTCGACGTGGTGCGTGAGGCGGCAAGACGCGCGGGCTGCATCATCCTGCTGAAAGGTGTGGATACGGTCATCGCCAACCCTGAAGGGGGCGCATCGGTGCATGTGGCGGCCTACGGGCGCGAAGCGCCGTGGCTCGCGACCGCCGGGGCAGGGGATGTGCTGGCGGGCATGATCGCTGGTCTCGCGGCAACACAGGCAAGCGCGGGCCTGCTTTCTGTCGCCGAACTGGCCGTTTACCTGCATGTGGAATGTGCGCGCCGCTTCGGTCCCGGGTTGATCTCGGAAGATCTGCCGGAGCAGTTGCCGCAGGTGTTTTGCGAACTGGGACTTTAGGCGGCGTGCAGGACCGCGCCGCGCGCCTTGGCGGCGTCGGCCGTGCCCAGTTCCAGCCCGTCGGCATAAAGAATATGCGGGCTGTCGCAGAAGATCTGGAACAGGGTCGTCTCCGACGTGCCCAGGTCGGTGATGAATTCGTTGTCCACCAGCGCCCGTGCCGCCACCAGCGCACGTTCCGAGTTGAACAGCGCCCGCGCGCGCCAGTCGCGGATCAGCACCATCTGGTCCCCGGCGAGGATCGCGTCGCGTTCAGGCCGTGTATGGCCCAGCGACCCCGCGGACAGCCCGATCTGATGAACGACGCGCGTGCTGCGCTGGATGTGCATGACCTTGGAAATGCCGGTGTCGCGGGTGATGATCTTGTCCCCGATGGACAGGAATTCGACTGGTATCTCACCGTCGAGGGTAAGCAACATGGCACCTTGGACCAGTCCTGTATCCAGGACGGCATAGGGGGAATACTGGCCCGCATGGCGATCATTGTCGCCTACGCGCCCGACCGTGTTCGGTTTCATGGGCGTCTCTTTCTTATCTGTACCTGCCTCAGGTTATCCCGAACATATGACAACAACTTGTTAATGTCTTGCCTTTTTTTGGACCGGCGCGCCGGGTTTTTCCTCTCGCCTATCGGGGTGGGGTTTGGTAATCAGCGCCTCAGGCCGAAATCCGGCCGTGTGCGGGTGTGGCGGAATTGGTAGACGCACCAGATTTAGGTTCTGGCGCCTTTGGCGTGGGGGTTCGAGTCCCTTCACCCGCACCACTTTGATTTCCTTGATTTGAAGCATTGCGACCTCGCGGCCAGCGCGGGTGTCGACGGGCGCTTGCGTCTGACCTCGGGGCGGGTCCGGGTGCGGCGCCGGCACTGACGCGCGTCGGGATCGCGCCCTTGGCTCGGAGCCGCAAGGCTCGCAAGGCGGTTGACAGATCGCGCGTTGTCGTGATTACTGATTCATGAATCATTATTGTGTTTGGGAGGGCGCAACGATGGAAACGCTTCAGTCGCTTGCGGATTTCAGGAAGGAAGTCATCTCCTTCGTCGAGGGTCACCTGCCCGCTGATATCGCCGAGAAGGTTCACCTGAACGCCGAACTGCAGAAGGACGACTATGTCCGCTGGCAGAAGATCCTCGAAGAGAAGGGGTGGTATTGCGCGCATTGGGCCGAGCGGGACGGCGGCGCGGGATGGTCGCCGCTCAAGCGGTACGCCTTCGAACAGGCGCTGGCCGAGGCGGGGGCACCATGGATCCTGCCTTTCGGTCCCGCCTACGTCGGCCCGGTGATCGCCGAATACGGCACCGACGCGCAGAAACAGCGGTTTCTGCCCGACATCATCGCGTCACGGACGGCATGGTGTCAGGGCTACTCGGAGCCGGGGGCAGGGTCCGATCTCGCCGGGCTCAAGACCCGCGCGACACGGCAGGGCGACACCTATGTCGTGAATGGCCAGAAGCTCTGGACCAGCTACGCGCACTGGGCGGACATGATGTTCTGCCTTGCGCGTACCTCGGACGAGGATCGTCCGCAAAAGGGCATTTCGTTCCTGCTTCTCGACATGCACCAGCCCGGTGTGAGCGTGCGGCCGATCATGACGATGGACATGCGCCACCACGTGAACGAGGTCTTCCTCGAGAACGTCGAGGTGCCGGTGGAGAACCTTGTCGGGGCCGAAGGCGTCGGCTGGGAGATCGCGAAGTTCCTGCTGTCCACCGAACGGCTGATCGTTGCGGAAACGGGAAAGTCGCGGCGTCTGCTGGACCAGGTCCGCAGCATCGCTTCCGAGGCTCGCGAAGGCGGGAAACCGCTGCTGGACGTGCCGCACTTCGCCAATGCCTTCACCGAGACGGAAATCGCGCTTGAGACACTGGAGGCCTCGTGCACGCGGCTGCTCAAGCGGGCGGCCCAAGGCCAGCAACCGGGGTTCGAGGCATCGCTGCTCAAGATCCGTGGCTCGGAACTTCTGCAATCCATCACCGCGCTGGCCACGCGTGTCGCGGCCCGTTCGGGCATGCCGCTCGAAGGGATCGACGACATGGACCGGGGCAATCGCGCGCCCGACCCGAACGCCGAGATGTCGGGGCTGTTGCGCGAATACCTGACCCAGCGCGCGGCCAGCATCTATGGCGGGTCGAACGAGATTCAACGCAACATCGTATCGAAGGCGAGGTTCGGGTTTTGACGATGACGGAACTGACAGATGCCGAGGTCCTGCGGGATCATGCTTTCAAATGGGTGGATGAAACCTATGGCGAGGACCGCGAGAAGGCGGGCCGGGACACTGAAACCGGTTACGTTGCGGCGCGCCACGAGGACATCGCCGGGCTGGGCTGGCTGGGGGCCATGGTGCCCGAGGACAAGGGCGGTATCGGCGGCGATCTGGCCGAGATGGCAGGCATCATGGAAGCGGTGGGCCGCGGTGTCATCTCGGAGCCGGTGCTGTCCGTCGGCGGGATCGCCGCGCCGCTTCTGGCGCGCCTGCAGACGCCGGCGGCCGATGCCCTGCTTGCGGAAGTGGTCGGCGGCCGGAAGACGGCGGTCCTGTGTCACTTCGAGCAGGGCGCGGGGTTCGAACGTGCGCTCGGGGCCAGTACGGTGGCCCGGCGCGACGGTGGCTTGTTCCTGAGCGCGGCCAAGGCGCCCGTTCTGGATGCATCGGGTGCGGATGTCCTGCTGGTCACGGCCTGCGACGACACCGGGCGGATGGCGGTTCTCGCCGTCCGGCCCGATGCGGACGGGCTGACCCGGACCCAGCATCGCGCCGTGGATCAGAGGCGGCTGTGCACCGTCGACATCGATGACTGCCGGCTCGACCCCGACGCGGACCTGACCGGGGGCGCGGATGCGACCGATCACGTGGCCGCGGTGCTGGACGATGCGGCGCTGCTGGTCTGTGCCGAGGCGATCGGGGCCATGGGCGTGCTGGTGCCCGAGACGGAGGCCTATCTGAAGACACGCAAGCAATTCGGCCAGCCGCTGTCGGCATTCCAGGTGTTGCAGCATCGCATGGTCGACATGCTGATGCACTACGAGGAAGCGCAGGCCACCCTCGAAGCGGCGCTCGATGCGCGGGGGACGGCGGGGCAGGCGCGGGCGACCGCGCTGGCCAAGGTCGTCTGTGCCCGTGCCGCGCAGTTCGTGGCACGCGAAGCGGTTCAGCTTCACGGCGGAATCGGGATGACTGACGATCTCAAGGTCAGCCGGTATTTTCGCCGCCTGATGCTGAGTGAAACGATGTTCGGGGACGCCGACTGGTACCAGGAAAGGTATCGGCGGTTGCGGCCCGAGGAAGCGGAATGATTGGGAGACTGGGATGAACTACGACCATTACAAGACGATCAGCTGCGGCCTGAAGGGCCGCGTCATGACCGTGACGCTGAACCGACCCGACCAGATGAACGCGACCGATGCGGTCCTGCACCGCGAAGTGTCCCGCATCTTCTATGATCTGCGTCAGGACGACGACGTGGACGTGATCGTGCTGACGGGTGCGGGCAAGGCCTTTTCCGCCGGCGGGGACATCAACTGGATGCAGGAGGGGATCGACGATCCGTCCCAGTTCGAAAAAACCGGGCGCGAGGCGCGCGACATCGTGTTCAGCCTTCTGGATCTCGACAAGCCGGTGATCTGCATGATGAACGGTCATGCGGTCGGTCTCGGGGCCACCATCGCGCTGCTGTGCGACGTCATCATCGCCAGCGACCGGGCCAAGATCGGCGATCCGCATGTGGTCATGGGGCTGGTCGCGGGCGACGGCGGTGCCGTGCTCTGGCCGCAGAACATCGGCTATGCCAAGGCCAAGTACTATCTCATGACCGGCGAGCTGATGACCGCCGCAGAGGCCGAACGGATCGGGCTCATCACCAAGGCGGTGCCGCCAGAGACGCTTGAAGACGAGGTCTATGGACTGGCCGACCGCTTCGCCAACGGGCCGCTCAAGGCCATCGTCTGGACCAAGGTCGCGACCAACCTGCAGCTCAAGCAGGCGATGCATGCATCGTTCGACGCAGGCATCGCCTATGAGACCGTGTCAAACGTCAGCGCGGACCACCGCGAGGCGGTGGATGCCTACCGCAACAAGAGAGAGCCGAAATTTACCGGGCAATAACCGGGCCGCGCACCGGGGAGGGGTGCGGGGACGGGCCGTCGCGCAGCGGCGGTGCAACCATTCACAGGGAGGAAGACATGACACAGTTGAAAAGAAGAACCGTCATCGGCGGGCTGGGGGCAACGGCGCTGACCGCGCCGTTCCTTGGTCGGGCGGCCTGGGCGCAATCCGGCGATCCGATCCGCATCGGCGTCGTCACCGCGCTGAGCGGGCCGCAGGAGTTCATCGGCAGTTTCGTCCTGAACGGCTGCAAGATCGCGGTGGACCAGATCAATGCGCAAGGCGGCGTGATGGGGCGCGAACTGGTCCTCGAAACCCGCGACAGCAGGGCCAATCCCGCCGACGCCACGGCGGCCGCCCGCGAGTTGATCGGTCTCGGGGCGCATTTGCAGATCGGCACCATCTCGTCCGCGGTGGCGCTGGCGATGGGCCCGCTGATGGAGCAGGAAGGCGGCGTCGTCATCACCTGCGGCGCGGGGTCGGAAAAGATCAACCACGAGAACTACAATCGGCACGTGTTCCGCCCGGGCGACGGGCCCTACATGCGGATGCGCGCCCAGGCCCAGCTGATGGCAGAACGTCAGCCCGAGGTCACGAGCTGGACCGGCATCGTGCCGGACCACGAGTACGGGCGGACCACCTGGGCGGTCTTCGTCGACGGTCTGCTGGAATTCTACCCCCAGTTCGCCGGTGTCGAGCCCGAGATCATCGACCCGATCATCGTGCCCTACGGCGCGGGCGACTACCGCAGCTTCATCACCCAAGCGGCACGGACGCCGGCCAAGGGGATCTACAATTCCACCTACGGGGGGGATTCCGTCACGCTGTTCCAGCAGGCCAAACCCTACAGGCTTTTCGAGGACCGTATCCTGATGGATTCCGCCAATGAATTCATCGTGGCCGGGGCATTGGGCGCGCAGACGCCGCCGCACTGGACCGGCATCCACTGGTACCACGAGACCAACAAGGGCAACGAGATGAGCGATCAGCTTTATGCCGACTACGTGGAGCTGACCGGCGACACCACCCCGATGGGCTGGCTGGCCGAGGCCCACTCCGGGATCTATGCCTATGCCAAGGCGATCGAGAAGGCGGGTTCCGCCGACACCGAGGCGGTGATTTCGGGCCTGAAGGGTCTGACGTGGCAGACGGTCACGGGCGAACGCACCATGCGCGCCGAGGACAACCAGGCGATCAAGGACGTGGAGCTGATCTATATCGAGCCGAAGCCGGATACCGAGAAAGGCTACGCGGTCACCGACTACGTCAAGGTCGACGGCAATACCGTGATCGAACCGGCGTCTCCCGGCGAGGCGGTGCAGTTGCGCACGGCCAACTGATCTCCCCAAGGCGCGGCGACCGCCCGTTCCGGGCGGCCGCCGTTCCGCAATCCGTTCAACAGGGGCTGCCATGACCGGCGATCTGATCACCATTGTCTTCAACGCGCTCATCTGGTCGATGGCGACATTTCTCATCGCTTCGGGCCTGACACTGGTATTCGGCATCCTGCACGTGCTCAACTTCTCGCACGGCGGGTTCTTCATGATAGGGGCCTACGTGGCCTACACGATCCTCGAGCAGTTCGGCGTCTCGATTCCGCTCTGGGCGTACCTGATGGCGGCCATCGCCGCCGCTGCCGCCATGGGGACGGCGGGCGCGGTCGTGGATCAGGTGATCTTCCGAAGGCTGAAGAATTTCGAAGGTGTCTACGTGCTGATCGCCACCTACGCGCTGTTGCTGGTGTGCGACGGGTTCGTCAAGCTGGTCTGGGGGCTCAACTACCTCAGCGTGTCGCCGCCCGAAAGCCTGCTGGGCGTGCTGTTCGCCGGCGGGGCGATCCTGCCGCATTTCTCGATCTTCGTGGTGGTGTCGGGCGTCGTGGCGTTCATCGTGCTCGAGCTCGTGCTTAACCATACCACCGTCGGCCGTACGCTTCAGGCCATCGCAGCCGATCCGTGGATGGCGCAGGTGCTGGGTATCAACGTATCCTCGGTCTACCGCTGGACCATGATCGTGGGCTTTGCGCTGGCGGGTCTGGCGGGTGGGCTGCTGGTCGCGAACCAGAGCCTTTCGCCCGACCTTGCGGGCATCTTCATCCTGCAGGCCTTCGGTGTCGTGATCGTGGGCGGCATGGGCTCGATCCGGGGGGCATTCATCGCGTCGATCCTTCTGGGCTTTGTCGAGGCGATCAGCGCCACCTACCTGCCGGGATACCCGGGCGTGCTTTTCTTCGCCACGATCGCGGCGGTGCTGATCATCCGGCCCGAGGGATTGCTGGGAAGGGCCACGGCATGAGCATCACCCGCATCAACCCGGCGCAGTTCTTCGCGATCATGGCGGTTCTCGTCCTCGGCGGCTTCGTCCTGCCGCACGTCGCCAACCGCGGGATCGTATTTCTGGGCGGTGTCGTGGCGATCAACATGGTCTTCGGCATCGCCTTCAACATCGCCTTCCAGAAGGCGGGCATCCTGTCTTTCGGCAATGCCATGTTCTTTGCGACAGGCGCCTATGCGACCGGCTACATGATCACGACCTTCCCGCAGGTTCCTTTCCTGCTGATGATCGCGCTCAGCGGGCTTGCGGGGGCATTGCTGGCGCTTGTCACCGGCCTGCTCGCGCTGCGCCGGTCCAGCGGGGTCTACTTTGCCGTCATCACGCTGGCGGTGGGCGAGCTGATCCATGTCCTGATTACCAAGATGAGCTTTCTGGGGCGCAATGACGGGATGGTCGGGGTCTTCCGACCCAGTCTCGACTTCGGCGTGTTCGCCATCGACCTCGGCGAGGGGGACGCCTACTACTGCTTCATCATCGTGTTCTGCGCCCTGCTGATTTCGGTGCTCTGGGTGCTGTGGTCCAACCGCTTCGGCCGGGCCATGCAAACCGTCAAGTCCGACGCGATGCGCGCGGACTTCCTGGGCACGGACGTGAACACCAAGCGGTTGCAGGCGCTTGTCCTCTCGGGGGCGGCGACGGCACTGGCGGGCGCGCTGTTCGCGCCTTGGGCGCAGATCGTGACCCCGGATCTCGCCCACTGGAGCCAGTCCACCAAGCCGCTGCTCTTTGCCCTGCTGGGCGGCACCGCGTTCTTCTTTGGCCCCGTGGTCGGCGCGATCCTGTTCAGCCTGCTGGAATACAACACGCGCGCGCTGGTCGGCATTTCCGACCTGATGGTCGGCGGCCTGCTGCTCGCGGTCGTGCTGGCGGTGCCGGGCGGCGTCCTCGGCCTGCTGCGCACGATCTATCTGGGGGGCAGGGCCGCCGCGACGCGCAGCCGACAGGAGGAAAAGCCATGACGGGACCGTTCCTGTCCGCCGAGAGGATCCACCTCGACTACGGGCAGATCAAGGTGCTCAAGGACGTTTCCCTCACGCTGGAGGAAGGCGAGCGGCACGTGATCATCGGCCCCAACGGCGCGGGCAAGACCACGCTGTTCAAGGTGCTTTCGGGTGAATTGCGCCCGACGGCGGGCCGGATCGTGATGGAGGGAGACGACATCAGCCGGACGGCGGGCTACCAGCGCGTGCGGCGCGGTGTCGGTCGGTCCTTTCAGGTGGCGCGGGTGTTCCACGAGATGACCGCGCTCGACAATGTCGCGGTCGCGGTGGAGGCGCGGCAGTCCTTCGAAGGGCGCAAGCCGGGGTTCTGGCGCATCTCGGCCACGCCCGAGGTCATCGGGGAAGCGACGCGGATGCTGGACGAACTGGGGCTTGCCAACCTGCGCGATACGCCCGCCTCGGCCATCAGCCACGGCGACCGCAAGCGGCTTGAACTGGCGATGAGCCTCGCGCTGCGGCCCCGCATCCTCATGCTGGACGAACCCACCGCCGGCATGTCGCCGACCGACCGCACCGCCGCGGTAAAGCTGATCGACCGGATCATCCGGGAAAACGGCATCAGCCTGATCCTGACAGAACACGACATGGGCGTCGTGTTCCAGCTCGGCACCCGGTTGTCGGTACTCAACTACGGCGAACTTGTCGTGTCCGGCACGCCGGAGGAAGTGCGCCGTAATCCGATGGTGCGGGAAATCTACCTGGGACGGAATGCCCATGCTTGAAGTGCGCAATCTGAACGCCTTCTACGGCGAGAGCCACATCCTCCACGGGATCGACCTCGACCTCGCGGCGGGCGAGAGCATCGCCCTGCTGGGACGCAACGGCGCGGGCAAGAGCACCTGTCTCAAGTCGCTGCTGAACGCCGATCCCCGGACCGAGGGCAGCATCCGCTTTGCCGAGACCCCGCTGGGCGCGCAGCCGGCCTTTGCCCGGTCGCGGATGGGCATGGCGCTGGTGCCCGAGGACCGGCGCATCTTTCCCATGCTCACCGTGGCCCAGAACATCGAGATGGGCGCTTTCGCCGCGCGTGACGGTCGCAAACCCTACACGCTGGACGAGGTGGTGGACCTTCTGCCGATGGTGGGGCCGCTGCTGTCCCGGCTGGGCTTCCAGTTGTCGGGCGGGCAGCAGCAGATGGTCGCCATCGCACGCGGGCTGATCGCGCGGCCACGCCTGCTGATGCTGGATGAACCGGCAGAGGGGCTTGCCCCCGTGATCGTGGATGAACTGGCCGATACCATCAACGCGATCCGCAAGGCGGAGGGGCGGTCCCTGATCGTGACCGAGCAGAACATCGACTTCGCCCGCGAGACGACGGACCGGCTGTATCTTCTGGATGTGGGATCTGTGGTCTTTTCCGGCTCTTGGGGAGATTTCGACCGCAACGGCGATCTCGTCGACCGATATCTCGTGCTTTAGGGAGACAGACATGACGATCAAGGAAAACCTGACCAGCGTCGAACCCTCCGCCGACCGGATCGCCCGCTTTCGCGAGGCCGGCATCTGGCGCAACCGGACCATCGCCGACGACATACGCGAGATCGCCTCGGCTTCTCCCGACAAGGTGCTCTGGGTCGAAGGCGACACGCGGCTGACGGCGGGTGCCGCCCTGAAGCAGGCAGAGGCGCTCGCGAGCAATCTGCACGACATGGGGTTGCGGGCAGGCGACGTGGTCAGCTTCCAGCTGCCGAACTGGACCGAGACGGTGGTGCTGGACATCGCCTGCGTGCTTCTGGGCCTCGTGGTGAACCCGGTCGTGCCGATCTATCGCAACGCGGAACTGGCGCTGATCCTGGCCGATTGCGAAGCCAAGGCACTGTTCATCCCGGAAAAATTCCGCAGTATCGACTATGCCGGGATGGTGGCCGACCTGCGCCCCGACCTGCCGGCGCTGGAACATGTCGTCGTAGTGCGCGGGACGCCGCGCGACGGGATGCTGTCCTTCGACGCTTTGCTGGAACCTGCCGGAAACGATGTGGCTTGGCCGGAACAGCGCCCCGAGGCGGCCAAGATGATCCTCTATACCTCGGGGACCACGGGCAGGCCGAAGGGCGTGCTGCACAGTCACGAGACCGTCGCCCGCGCCCTTCTGGCCTGTTTCGACCATTGGGGTTTGGCGCCGGACGACTGGACCCTGATGCCGTCTCCGGTCACCCACGTCACCGGCTTCAGCTACGGGATCGAGTGGCCGCTGACACAGCGGACGAGGACCGTGTTCATGGACCAGTGGGATGCCGATCGCGCGGTCGGGATCATCGATACCTACGGTGTCGCCTCGACCATCGGCGCCACGCCTTTTCTGGCCGAACTGGTCGGCGCGGCGGAACGGGCGGGGTCGCGGCTGCCCAGCCTGCGCATCTTCGGCTGCGGCGGTGCCGCTGTGCCGCCCGGGCTGATCCGCAAGGCCAACAAGACCTTTGCCAACACCTGCGCCTTCAGGGTCTACGGGTCCACCGAGGTGCCCGTGGTGACGCTTGGCTACATGGGCGACCGCAACGCGGAGCTGGCCAGTGACACGGATGGCGAGGTCGTCGACTACGAGGTCAAGCTTGTCGACGATGCCGGCCACAGCGTGTCCGAAGGGGAGGGCGAAGTGCTTGCCCGGGGGCCGGCCCAGTTCCTGGGCTATCTGCGCCCGGAGGACCGCGAGGGCGCCTTCAGCGCCGACGGATACTTCCTGACCGGGGACATCGGGCGGCGCGTGGACCATGCCGGTCTGCTCATCACCGGCCGCAAGAAGGACCTGATCATCCGGGGCGGCGAAAACCTGTCCGCCAAGGAGATCGAGGACGCGATGCACCAGCACGACGCGGTGACGGAGGCCGCCGTCGTGTCCATGCCGCATGACAGGCTGGGCGAGACCGTCTGCGCCTACGTGATCCCCGCCGGCGATGCGCGCCCCGATGTTCCGGCCTTTGCCGCGTTCCTGGGCGAGCTGGGGCTTGCCCGTCAGAAATGCCCCGAAAGGGTCGAATACGTCGACGACCTGCCGCGCACGGCTTCGGGAAAGGTGCGCAAGGACATCCTGCGCAAGCGCATATCGCAACAGGTTGCCGGCCCGGGGTCGTGATGGTGGCTGGCCTTGATGCGGGCTCTCGCATAGACTGGCTGTCCGATCCGGAACGCAAGCAGGAAGTCTGGAAGCGAAGACGCAGTGACGAAGGCAACTAGGACAAAGCCGCGCGCCATCTCGGCAGCGCAGCAGAAGCGCAACGAGGAAACGCGCCTTGCGATCATCCACAGTGCCGGTCATCTGGTCGGCACCAAAGGCTATGCCGGCTGTTCGATCGCCAAGGTGACCGAGCTTGCCAACATCTCTCACGGGGCGTTCTACCTGCATTTCAAGAACCGGCAGGAACTGTTCGACGTCCTGCTGCCCGAACTGGGCATGGAGATGGTCGCCCAGATCGCGATCGCGGTGCGCGGCGCCGAAACGCTGGAAGAGGTCGAGCGCCGCGGGATCACGGCCAACATCGACTACCTCGTGCGCCATCCGCATATCTACCGGGTGATGTACGAGGCGACCCAGCACGCGCCGGCCGCCTACAAGCGCCACGTGGAACTGCTGATCCGCGGGTACATGCGGTCTTTCCGGCGGATCCTGGGCGATGGGGTGCCAAACGCCCGTCAGGTCGAGGCCATCGCCGCGATGATGATGGGCGCGCGGTCCTTTCTCTTCATGCGGTTCTGCGAGGACGACTCGGACTTTCACCCGCTCGAGCCCGAACTGATAGAGACCTACGTCCGCTTCGTCGTGGCCGGGATCCACACCTGCCTCGACACCAGCGCCTGACGGCGGTCCGGACCGTCAGCCCGGAAAATGGCAGGCGACGCGCTGTCCGGGCCGGAATTCTACGGGCTCGGGCCGGTCGCGGGCGCAGATGTCCTGCGCGATCGGGCACCGCGTCCGGAACGGGCAGCCGCTCGGCGGATTGATCGGGCTCGGCACCTCGCCCTTCAGGATCACCCTTTCCCGGCGCGCGGCGGGATCGGGCAGGGGCACGGCGGACAGCAGCGCCTTGGTGTAGGGATGCGCCGGCGCGCTGAACAGCTGGTCGCGCCCGGCGATTTCCATGATGCGTCCCAGGTACATGACCGCGACGCGGTCGCTGAGATGTTCGACGACGGCGAGGTCGTGCGAAATGAACAGGATCGCAACGCCGAGCTCCGCCTGAAGCCGCATCAGCAGGTTGATGATCTGCGCCTGAACGGACACGTCCAGCGCCGAAACCGCCTCGTCGCAGACGATGAAATCCGGCTCCGAGGCGAGCGCGCGGGCAATGCAGATGCGTTGTCTCTGACCGCCCGAGAACTGGTGCGGCATCCGGTCCATGATGTCGGGTGAAAGCCCCACGAGCTCCAGGAGCTCGGAAACCCGCGCCCTGCGGTTCGCGCGGCCCGAGAGGATGCCGTGGCTGCGCAACGGTTCGGAGACGAGCGCCTCTACGTTCATGCGGGGATTGAGGCTGGAGAAGGGATCCTGAAAAACCATGTTCAGCCGCTTGCGGAAAGGCTTCAGCCGGGCCTCCGGCAGGCGGTCGATACGCGCGCCGTCCAGCCGCAGTTCGCCCGAAGTGGGATCGAGAAGCCGGGCCACGCAGCGCCCTACCGTCGATTTGCCGCAACCGGATTCCCCCACGAGCGACAGGGTCTCGCCCTGACGGACGGAAAAGCTGACGCCGTCGACCGCCTTGACGGCATTCACCTGCCGGCCGAGAAGACCGCCCCGGATCGGGAAGTGCTTGATCAGCTTTTCCACCTCGACAAGCGGCGCCGCGGGTTCCTGCAGATCACGCATCGGTTTTCTCCGTTTCCCGCGGCGCGAAGTGACAGGCGGCGAAGTGGCCTTTCGCCTTCTGCTCGAGCGCCGGATCGATCCGGGAACAGACGGCCTCGGCCCGGGGACAGCGGGGCGCGAAGACGCAGCCGGGGATATCTTGGGTGAGGTCGGGAACCCGGCCCGGAATCTCGCTCAGTTTCTCCGGCGTGCCGTCACGCCGGGCCCGGCCCAGCTTGGGCACGGCATTCATCAGGCCCTGGGTATAGGGGTGGCGGGGCCGGGCAAAGATGTCGGCGACGCTCGCTTCCTCGACCTTTCGGCCCGCGTACATCACCAGCACGCGCTCAGCGAATTCCGCGACGACGCCGAGGTCATGGGTGATCAGCAGGATCGCGGTGCCGGTGCGTTCCCGCAGGTCACGCAGGAGGTCGAGTATCTGTGCCTGAATGGTGACGTCGAGTGCTGTTGTCGGCTCGTCCGCGATGAGCAGGGCAGGATCGCAGGCGAGGGCCATCGCGATTATCACGCGCTGCCGCATGCCGCCCGACAACTGATGAGGGTATTCGTCGACCCGTTTTTCGGGCGACGGAATGCCCACGAGGCCAAGCATCTCGATGGCGCGTTCGCGCGCCTCGCGTTGGCTGGCCCCGGTGTGCAGGCGCACCGACTCGCCGATCTGGCGCCCGATGGTGTAGACGGGGTTGAGCGATGACATGGGCTCCTGGAAGATCATGCTGATCTCGCCGCCGCGCAGGCGGCGCATTTCGCGTTCCGATCTGTTGGCAAGGCTTTCACCGCGGAACCGGATGTCACCGGCGATCCTGCCGGGCGGCATGGGCAGCAGGCGCAGCACCGACATCGACGTGACGGACTTGCCGCAGCCCGATTCCCCGACGATCGCCAGCGCTTCGCCCTGGTCGATGGAGAAGGACAGCCCATCGACCGCGCGGTTCACGCCGCGATCCGTCTGGAAATGAACCTGAAGATCGGTGACATCGAGAAGGGCCATGCTCACACCCGCTTTGCGAGGCGGGGATCGACCGCGTCCCGCAGACCGTCCCCCAGAAGATTTACCGCCAGAACCGTGATGGACAGGAAGATGGCGGGGAAGAAGACGATGTTGGGTTTCACCTGCCACAGGGCGCGGCCTTCGGCCATGATGTTCCCCCACGACGGTATGGAGGTGGGCAGCCCCGCGCCGATGAAGGACAGGATCGCTTCGGTGATCATCGCAGAGGCGCAGATGTAGGTCGCCTGCACCGTGATCGGGGCAATCGTGTTGGGCAGGATGTGTTGCCGGATGATGCCCAGTTTCGACGTGCCGCAGGCCACCGCCGCTTCGACGTAGGCCAGTTCCCGCACCGACAGCACCGCCGAACGGGTGAGCCGGGCGACACGGGGTATTTCCGCAAGGGTGATGGCGAGGATCACGTTGAAGATGGAGCCCCCGCGCATCAGCGTCATCAGGGCGATGGCCAGCAGGATGGCGGGGATGGACATCATCCCGTCCATGATCCGCATGATGACGCCGTCCGCCCAGCGGGTAAAGCCCGCGAGCAGGCCGATGGCCATGCCGATGGCGGAGGCCAGAACAGCCACGCCAAGCCCGACGATCAGCGATACCCGCGCGCCGTAGACGGTGCGCGAAAAGATGTCGCGGCCGAGCATGTCGGTCCCGAAGTACGCTTCGGGCGAGGGCGACTGCACCCGCAGGGCAGGGTTCAGGGCGGCCGGGTCCGTCGTGGCGATCAGCGGCGCGAAGACCGCCATGACGACGATGAGGCCCAGCAGGGCGCCGCCCAGCCACATCGTCGGATGACGTCGCAGCGTTCGCATGAACGCGCTGCGCGCGGGCCGCACCGGGATCACGACAGGCATCTGCCGGGCGGCGACGAAGTTTTCCGGGGTCGAAGAAGGGCGGGTCAATATCTGATCCTCGGGTCGATGACGGTATAGCTCAGGTCGATCAGCAGGTTGATGATCACGTAGACGAAGCTGAACAGCAGGATCACCGCCTGGATCACCGGATAGTCGCGGCGCAGGATCGAATCCACGATCAGCCGGCCAAGACCGGGAAGCGCGAACACGCTTTCGATCACCACGGCGCCACTGATGACCAGCGTGATGCCGATGCCGATCACCGTGACGATCGGGACCGATGCATTGCGCAGGGCATGGATGAAAAGCACGGCGAAATCCGAAGCGCCCTTGCCCCGCGCGGTGCGGATGTAATCCTGTTGCAGGGTTTCCAGCATCGTGGCGCGCGTGATGCGGGCGATGATCGCGATGTAGAAGGTCGCAAGCGTGAACGACGGAAGCAGCAGGCTGCGCAGCCAGGGCCACGGGCCTTCGGCGAAGGGCGTGTATCCTTGCACGGGCAGCAGCCCCAGTTGCAGTGCGAGGGTCCAGGCCAGCACGTAGCCGATGACGAAGACGGGGACCGAAAATCCGAGCACCGCGAAAAGCATGATGGCCCGGTCCAGCAGGCTGCCGTGTTTCCAGGCGGCCAGCACGCCGAGCGGAACTGCCACGGTGATCGCGATGATCATGGTGACGATCATCAGCGACAATGTCGGCTCGACCCTTTGCAGGATCATGGTCGAGACGGGCAGTTGCGTGAAGATCGACGTGCCGAAATCGCCCCGGAAGACGCCTCCGGACCATTCGAGAAAGCGGACGGGAAAGCTCCGGTCAAGACCGAGATCGGTTCGGATGGCCTCGATCTCGGCCTGTGTCGCCTGGTCGCCGGCGAGGATCGCCGCCGGGTCGCCCGGCGTGATGTAGAGAAGCGAGAAGACGAAGAGCATCACGAAGGCCACGACCGGAACGGTCGCAAGAATGCGTCGCAGGATATAGCCGGTCATGGTGCTCCTGGGCCCCGTCCGTTCGGGGGCGTCGAGGTGGGACTAGTGGCCGGCACCGGCGGAGGGTTCCGCCGGTGCCACTTTCGTCACCGCGTCAGCCGCGGCGGATGTTCCAGAACATGTCCACCGACCCCTGCAGGGCGCCTTGCAGATCGGCACGGACCGCGCCAGACCTGTAGGACAGACCCAGCGGCAGTGTCGGAACCTGGTCGATCGCGCGGTTCTGGATATCGAGATAGAGCTTGGCCGCCGTGTCCGGGTCTTCCGCCGCGAGCCAGTCCACCACGAGCTGTTCCATCTCGGCGTCCTCGTACCAGCCCCACCAGCCGGATTCACCCAGGCCGCGGGTCGTGGCATTGGTGGCGGGGTTGTTGATCGAAATTGCCGGCCAGTTCGTCGCGGCGAGGTTCCAGCCTCCGTTTTCGACGGTTTCCTTGGACACCCGCCGCTGCACGACGGTGCCCCAGTCGGTGTCGACCAGATCCACGTTGAAGCCGATCTTTTCCAGAAGATCCGCGATCAGCAGACCATGCGGGTGGATCGAGGAAATGTCGGTGGGATTCAGGATGACAACCGGTTCGTTGTTGTAGCCCGCATCCATCACAGCCTGTTTCGCGGCCTCGACGTCGAGGCTGCCCATGATGCCTTCGCCGACCTGTTCGACCCCCGGCGTGCCGCAGGGGAACAAGGCGAGGCATTCTTCGCGGTCGTCGGGATTGGCCGCCACCGACTGCAGGAACGGCACCTGGTCCACCGCCTTGAGCACCGCGCGCCGCAGTTCGACGTTGTCGAAAGGCGGGATCAGGTGATTGAAGCGGACCACATGCATGATGCCGTAGGGGTCGGTGCGGTGGAGGTTGACGTCCGGGCTTGCCTCGATGACCGGTTGCAGGTCCGTGAGCACCGCGCCCAGCCAATCGACCTCGCCCGCCTGGATCGCGGCGATCGCCGTCGCATCGTCGGGGATGATCTGCCACTCGAGCCGGTCGAAGTTGACCTGCTTGCCGCCCGATGTCCATTCGGCCTCGCCTTCGCGCGGGATGTAGTCGGCGAATTTCTCGTAGACCACGCGATCGCCCGAAACATATTCGTCCGCCACGAAGCGGAAGGGGCCCGAGCCCACCATCTCGGTGATCTGGGTCTGCGGATCGGTGGTCGCCAGCCGTTCGGGCATCATGAAGGCGGGCCGCGAATGCGGCTTGCCGATGGCGTCGAGCACCGGACCGAAGGGGCGAGTCAGCTTGATCACGATGGTCTTGTCGTCCGCGTGACCGAAGCTTTCGGTCGCCGCGCCAAGCGCCTGACCGAAGGGGTCGAGCTTGGCCCAGCGGGCGAGGCTGGCCGCGCAGTCCTGGGCCCGCACCGGTTCGCCGTCGTGGAACTTCAGCCCGTCCCGCAGCGTGATCCGCCATTCCAGACCGTCATCCGAGACACTGTGGCCTTCGGCCATCTGGGGCTGGGGGTTCTGGTCGGCGTCGACGCCGTAGAGCGTATCGAACACGCAGTATCCGTGGGTCACGGACACGGCTGCCGGCGTGAACACCGGATCGAGTATCGTCAGGTTCGATGCGGGGACGTATTTCAGAACGGAGCTGCCGGCGGACTGGCCGAACGCCGGCAGTGAAAGCAACGGTGAAGCTGCGGCGGCGCCGAGCAGGGTACGACGTTTGATCATTGGATTTCCTCTCTGTTTTATGCTCTTTTCCACGCCTTTCGGCGTGCTGTCGGCTGATTAGATTGGTTTTGGCGCGGCCTCGTCGTCGGCTGGCCAGAACGGTCGCGTGCGATTTTCCCATGCGACGTCCTCCAGCCGCAACGGCGTGCCGCCGGGGCCGTGGATGGCAATGAAATCGACATCCTCGGACAAGAGTTTGCGGAAGTTCATGAGGTTCTTGAAGCTGATCAGGCGACACTCCGACACGTTGATGCCGCAGGCGGCGTAATGTTCGTCCGTGTGCTCGTAGATGGCATGGCTGACGCACAGGATGCGCAGGCCGCCGACCCGCAGGACGGCGGAAGGCCCCAGGGTGGTCGTGAGGTTCGCCGCGGGGCCGCCGCTGTAGGTGAATGACCCGTCGTGCAGGCTTTCGACACGTGCGGTGACGCTGACCGGCTGATGCCAGCGGTCATCCAGCCAGGCGCCGATGCGGAACTCGGCTTCGCCGCCTTCTCCCAACTCGAAAGCCTGCCGTGCTGCTGCGGGGTCGTAGATGCAGACCGCGGACGGCGTATCGGGCGCAAGTTTCAGGATGGCCGAGAGCAGGGCAGGGGCGTCGCCCGCTGCGCCGCCGCCGATACTGTCGGGCGCATCCACCAGCAGCGTTGTCTTGGCGTCCGACCGCAAGGCAGCTTGCACCGCCTCGTCCGCCGTCATCGCCTCAAGCTCGAAGTCCCTCCGGCGGTCCCACATCTCGTCCAGAATGTTCTGCGCGATGGTGTCTGCCGCTTCCGGGTTCCCGTCCGTCACGGCGAGGCCGGTGATGCCGACGTCGGCCATGTCCAGCCAGGGCTGGACCGGAAAATAGCTGACACTCAGGGCCTTCCCATCCTCTTCGAACCGCCGCGCCGCCGCGGCAACCTCGGCCATGGGGGCACCGTCGAGCGTTGCGCCGCCCAGCACGGGCAGGATGGCATTGTACTTGCGGATGCGTGTGACCGGCGCGATTTCGCCCCGCAGCGCCCCGACGAGCAGCCTTGCCGCTTTCTGACCGGTTTCAAAGGCGTCCACGTGGGGGTAGGTTTCGTATCCGACGATGATATCCGCGTTGGCGGCCATCCGATCCGTCACATGGGCATGAAGATCAAGACTTGCCGCGATCGGCACCTTCGGCCCGACGATTTTCCGGACCCCCTGCAGGATGGCACCCTCGGGATCCTTTTCGACACCGCAGATCATGGCGCCATGCAGCGCGAGGTAAACCCCGTCGAGGGGCATCTGCGCGGAGATGCCATCGAGGATCTCGGACAATGTTTCCTGAAAGAACGTCTCGTCCACGTGACCGCCGGCACCGCCCTTGCACGCCAGTATCGGCGCAAGGTCGCAGTTGGCCTCCTGCAGGATGCCGATGCCTCCGGCCAGGGCGGTCCGTTTGCCCGATGCGAATTCAAGCACGTCCGCGCCTTTCGGGAATCCCTTGCGTTCGAAGTCCTCCCTCCGGTCGATCCGGAGCGACAGGCTGTTTCCTTCATATTCAAAGCTGGCGATGGCGACGCGCAAGTTCTGACCTCTCTCGTCTTTGTGGAACGTTCAGGCAGTCTGTCCGCCGATGTGCCCGGGCCCTGGGGACGCGCGGGGAAGGGCATTGATTATTGAAGTTACCGGTAACTTTGCTATTGTCAACATCAGTGTTGATGACCTTTTCCCCTTTGGGGTGCGGTCGTTTCGCCGGGGAAAGAGATGGAAGAAGACGGCATCCGCTACCGTCGGCCGAAGCAGCGGCAGGCCAAGGTCCTGATGCGTGACGTCGCGCGGATGGCCGGCGTGTCGACCCAGACCGTCTCGCGGTATTTCAGAACGCCCGACACGATCACGGCGGAAAATCGGGAGCGTATCTCGCGCGCCGTCGCGGAAACGGGATATTTCCCCAACCCTGCGGCCAGCAGCCTTTCGGCCAACCGGACCAACCTCGTCGCGGTCATCGTGCCGACGATCGACCACTCCATCTTTTCCGAGATCGTCGCCGGGCTGACGTCGGTGACCGAAGCGGCGAACCAGATGCTTCTGATCGCCCACAACGGCTACTCGGTCGAGAAAGAAGAACAGCTTGTCGAGCGTTTCCTCGCCTACAACGTTTCCGGCATTGCCCTTGTCGGTCAGCTTCACAGCGACCGGACAAGGGAGATGCTGCAAAGATCGGGAACGCCGACGGTCGAGTTGCTTGAATGCGATGCGCCACCCATCGACATGGCGGTCGGGCTGTCCAATTTCACGGCTTCCTACGAAATCACCAAGGGTCTCATCGACAGGGGCAGGTGCAACATCGGCTTCATTTCCGCCCCGACCGATGGCAACGACCGCGTCAGGCAGCGGTTGAAGGGCTACTCGGCCGCGCTGAGCGATGCGGGCCTGCCGATCCTGCATCAGCACATCGCGCACGGGCAGTTCGCCATCGAGAACGGCGCGCGCGCCTTCGACGAGATGTACAGGCGTTCACCCGGCATCGATGCGATCGTGTCCAACGATATCCTCGGGCTGGGGGTACAGTTGCAATGCAGGCGCATGAACCTGTCGGTTCCCGCGGATGTTGCCATCACGGGGTTCGACAACCTCGAACTGTCGTCGATCCTCGATACCCGGCTGACGACCATCAAGATGGATACACGCGCCATGGGGGTTGCCGCGGGCCAGAAACTGCTGGCACGGCAGGTCCTGTCGGATATCGACGACCCGGTCACGCGGTTTCCCTACGAAATCCTGTGGCGCGAAACGACCCCCTGACCTGCAGGCGCCGGCGGCACACCGTTCAGTTCGCGGCCGGTTCCGCGTCGGTCGCCGCATCGGTATCTTCCGTGTTCCGGTTCCATTGCAGCAGATCGTAGAGGACCGGCGTCAGGAACAGGGTCAGGATCGAGGCGAAGAGAAACCCGCCGATGATCACGATGCCGATGGAAAACCGGCTGGCGGCCCCGGCACCGCTGGACAGGACGAGCGGCACTGCGCCAAGCACCGTGGACATGACGGTCATCAGGATCGGCCGCAGCCGTACAGCCGCCGCCTCGATGACCGCGTCGCGCACGTCGCACCCCTCGCGGCGCAGCTGGTTGGCGAATTCGACGATGAGGATCCCGTTCTTGGCCATCAGCCCGATCAGCATGACCATGCCGACCTGCGTGTAGATGTTGATCGCCTCGCCCAGCAGGAACAATGTCACCAGCGCCCCCGCCGCTGCCAGCGGCACCGACAACAGGATCACGACGGGCTGGATGAAGCTTTCGAACTGCGCCGCGAGGACAAGGAACACGATCAGCAGCGCCAGCGCAAAGGTCACCGCGATCCCGCCGGACGTTTCCTGAAAACTCTGCGCCTGACCGGCGTAGGAGATCTGCATCTGGGGGGGCAGGTCGCCTGCGAGGCTTTCGACCTTGGATATTGCGGAGCCGAGGTCCACCCCGTCGGCCAGCGAGGCCGAGATTTCCACGCTGGGTTGGCGGTTGTACCGGTTGTAGGCCGCGACCGAGGCGCGCCGTTCGAGGGTGACAAGCCCGTCCAGCGGGACCAGCGCACCGCTCGAGACCCGCACGTTGACATTGCGCAGGTCGTCCGTGTCGGCGCGGCGCGCGTCCGGGGCCTGCAGGATCACCGGGTACTGGCGGTCGCGCGAGATGAACTCGGTCACCTCGGCGGAGGCGAAGAAGGTGCGCACCGCGTCAGAGATGGTGCGCACGTCGACGCCGATCTCGCGCGCCATTTCGCGGTTCACGTCGATGTCGTACCCCGGCGTGTTGACCTCGTAGTTGCGGCGGACGCCGACGAAATCCGGGTCGCTCCGCAGGGCATCCGCCATTCGGCCGGAATAGTCGGCGGCTTCCTCGAAACTGGGGGCCGTCACGATCAGTTCAAGGCCCGAACCGCCGCCCGCATCAAAGCCGGACGGGGCGAAACTGCGCACGTTGGCGGTCGTGATCTGGGCGAATTTCGGCCGCAACTCGGCCAGAACATCGCGCGGGCCCATGTCGCGCTCGCCCCAGGGGGTCATGATGGTCACGACGAATGCGCGGCCGGTTTCGCCGTACTGGCCGACGATGGCGATGGTATCGGCCACCACGCCCCGGTCGCGATAGGGCGCGATCAGCTCTTCGACCCTATCCACCGCCGCGTCCGTCAGCCCGAGTGCGGAACCGGGCGGGGCCTGCACGGAGACAAAGAAGATGCCCCTGTCGGAATCGGGTGTCAGCTGTGACGGAAGCTGCTGGTACAGCGTCCAGGACATCCCCGAGAGGGCGGCGGCGATGGCGAGGACGGCCAGGGGCGCGCCGATGGCCCGCGTCAGCAGGTTTCGATAGCCGTTCGAGGTGCTCTTGGTCACCTTTTGGACCAGCCGCGAGAAGCGGCTCTTGTTCATGCCCTTGGTCAGCACCCGCGACGCGATCACGGGACAGAGGGTAAGTGCCACGAAGGTGGACAAAGCCACCGCGATGGCCAGCGTCACGCCGAATTCGCGGAACAGCTTGCCGAGCTCACCTTGCAGAAAGGAAAGCGGCACGAAAACCGAGATCAGCACCGCCGACGTGGAGACGACGGCAAAGAAGACCTGGTTCGCGCCGGACCGCGCGGCTTCGCCGGGGGTGTCGCCTTCCTCGATCCGGCGCTCGATGTTTTCCAGCACCACGATGGCGTCGTCCACCACCAGCCCGATGGCGAGGATCAGCGCAAAGAGCGTGAGGGTGTTGATGGAAAAACCCGCGATGGCGATGCCGGCGCAGGCCCCCACGAGCGCGATGGGGATGCACACCGCGGGCACGATGGTGGCCCGGATCGACGTCAGGAACAGGTAGATTACCGCGACGACGATGGCGACGGAAATCGCCAGCGTGGTCAGCACCTGCCGGATGGAATTTCGTATGAAATCAGCGTCGTCGGAGCTGATGTTCAACTCGGTGCCGCCGGGCAGCTGGGTGGCGATGTCCTCGACCTCGGCCCGAACCGCGCTGGAGATCGACAGCGTGTTCGCCGAGGATTGCCGCAGAACGCCCAACCCGATGGCGGTTTCACCGTTGGCGCGAAATTCGCTGTTGTCGCTTTCGGTGCCGATCTCGACCCGCGTCACGTCGCCCAAGAGCACGCGGCCACCGTCATCGGACCGGACGATCAGCTGTTCGAACTCCGCCACGCTCGTCAGCCGGGTCTGGGTCCGCAGCAGATAGGTCCGCGAGTCGCTTTCGAGCTGCCCCGCGGGTAGTTCGAGGTTGTTGGCACGCAGCGCCGCCGCGATCTCGTTCGCGGTCACGCCACGGGCCGCCATGGCATCGGGGTCGAGCCAGACCCGCATGGCATAGGGCCGGTCGCCGTAGATCTGAACCGCCGCGACGCCGGACAGGGTTTCCAGCCGGTCGGTGATGAAGCGGTCCGCGTAATCCGTAAGCTCCGGCGCCGACAGGCTGTCCGACGTCATGGTCATCCAGATGATCGGGTCGCCCTGGCTGTTGTTCTTCTCGACCTGCGGCTCCTCCGCTTCGGCGGGCAGGTCGCCCGTGACCGACTGGACGGCGGCGCGGATGTCCGAGGCGGCCTGGTCGATGTCCCGGCCTTGCTCGAACGTGATGACAGTACGCAATCCCCCCAGTTCGGATTCGGTGGAGATACTGTCGATCCCCGCCACGGAGGAGATCGCACCCTCGATCACGGTGGCCAGTTCGCTGTCCACCACGCCGGGTCCGGCGCCGATGTAGGGGACGCTGACGGTGATCTGCGCGGTGGAGGTGTTGGGCAGTTCGCGCACCGGCATTCGCATCAGCCCGGCCACGCCGATCACGACGATCAGGATCGACATCACCGTGGCCAGAACGGGGCGGCGGATGGAGAGGTCCGAGAGCGTCAATTCAATGCTTCCTGCGAGGTCTGTTCGTCGATCTCGACCTGCGCCCCGTCGGTCAGGTTGTCCCAGCCCGCCACGACCACGCGGTCGTCCGCAGACAGCCCCTCGCGCACCTCGGTGAGCCCGTCGACCGACCCGCCGGCCACCACCTCCGTCCGTTTCGCGGTGTCCTCCGCGATGGTATAGACGAAGGTCGTCATGCCTTCGCTGATGATCGCATCGTCCGGGATCGCCAGCGCCTCGTAGGTATCGAGCACAAGGCGCGCGTTTGCGAACATGCCGCCCACAAGCCGCCCGTCGGGATTGTCGAGCCGCGCGCGCACGTCGAAACTCCGCGCCGACAGGTCGATCTCGGGGGCGCGGACCGCGACGGTGCCCTCGAAGGTGTCATCCGGGTAGGCGGGGGTGCGCAGCGTGACGGCCTGTCCCGCCTGCACCTGATCGAAGTAGCGCTCGGGCAGGGACAGGCGCACCTCGACCGCGCTCAGGTCGTAAAGCGTCGTGATGACGCTGTCCGGCCCGAGAAAACTGCCCGGTTCCACGTCCACCAGCCCCAGCATGCCGCTGAAAGGCGCGCGGAGCGTGCGGTCTTCCAGTGTCGCGCGGGCCGAGGCGAGCGCGGCTTCGGCTCGCAGATAGGCGGCGCGGGCTTCTTCCACCCGCGCTTCCGCGGCCGCGTTGCTTTCGCCCAGTTCCTCGAAACGCTGGAAATCGCTGCGGGTCTGGCCCAGTGTCGCCTCCGCTTCCATGACCGCCGCCTGGGCGGCGCGGTCGTCCAGGCGCAGCAGCACCTCGCCCTCGGTCACGGACGCGCCGGAGACGATCGCGACCTCGGTCACCCGTCCCGAGGCGACGGGCATCAGCTCCACCGCGCGGACGGCGCGCAGCGTGCCGACGCCCGATATGTCCCGATCGATTGTGCGTTCCTGCGGGGTTGCGACGCCGACACGTGTCAGCTGCGACCCGGGTTGGCCGCTGTCCTCGTTGCCGTCCTCGGCCAGAAGCAGGCGGGTGCCCCAGACGCCGCCGGCCGCGAAAGCGGCCACGAGGCACAGGCCCAGAACGATCTTGACTATCTTTGCCACCGGCAGGTCGCTCCCTTTCAATCCGGCACGCACTTGTGTCGATGTCGCGGCGCCGCTTGACACGAAGACCTAGGTCGCGAGGCCCCGATGGACACAAGAGCGGCAATAGGTCACAGCTATGTGTAAGGACCGAGAGGAGGGCCGCATGGATCTTGAACTGAAGGGACGGCACGTGCTGGTGACCGGCGCGTCAAAGGGGATCGGGCTGGAAACCGCGCGGGCCTTCGCGGCGGAGGGCGCGCGCGTGACGCTCGTATCGCGAAGCCGGGACGCCCTCAGTGCGGCACGGGAGGCCTTGGTCGCAGACAGCGGCGCGGTGGTGGATTGCCACGCCGCCGACCTTTCCGACGATGCCGCGCGCGCTGCGTTGTTCGACGACCTGCCGGACGTCGATATCCTCGTGAACAACGCGGGGGCTATCAAGTCCGGCCCGCTGTCCGAGCGCACGATGGACGACTGGCGCGTGGGGTTCGATCTCAAGGTCTGGGGCTACATACATCTTTGCATGCTCTACGCGCCCCGGATGCGAGCGCGGGGCGCGGGGACGATCATCAACATCATCGGCATGGGCGGCCGGGCGGTGCGGCCTTCCTACATCATCGGGGCGGCGGGCAACGCGGCGCTGATCGGCTTTACCAATGCGCTGGGGGCGGAAACGCCGCAGGACGGTGTTCGGGTTTTCGGGATCAACCCCTCGGCCACGCGGACCGACCGGATGACCGATCGGCTGCGCGCCGCCGCGCGCGACCGCTTCGGCGACGCGGACCGCTGGGAGGAACTGCTCGACCCGGACAGGTTTCCTTTCGGCAGGCCGGCCCACGCACGGGAGGTCGCGGCACTGGCCGTCCTGCTGGCAAGCCCGAAGGTGCATTACCTTTCCGGCACGGTGGTCGACATGGATGGCGGGGGCCAGTGGGCAGGCTGACGGGGCAGGCGGTCAGGCCAGAACCTCGAGCCATAGCCAGATCGTCAGAAGCGAGCTGGCCGTCGCGATGAGCACCGAGGACGCCGCCACGCGGCGGCCCCTGCCGTACATGTCAGCGAAGATGTAGGCGTTGATGCCCGGCGCCATGGCTGCCGTCAGCACGCCGGAACGGAAGGCGTCCTGCGGCAGCGACAGGGCACTGCCAAAGCTCCAGACCAGCGCGGGATGCACCAGCAGCGTGATCGCGCAGACCATCGCGATGGCGATCTTGTCGCCTTCGGGCTTGTACTGGATCAGCACGCCGCCAAGCGCGAACAGGGCCGCGGGCAGCGCGGCGCGCACCACCAGCGACAGCGCGTCGTCCACCACGCCGGGGATCGGCAGACCGGTGGCATTGACCACGAACCCTGCCAGGATCGCCACCACCAGCGCGTTGCGGAACATCGCGCGCCCGACCGAGGCCGCAAGGCGGGTCAAGGATTGCCCCCGGTTGCGCACCACCTCCATCACCGTGATCCCGACCCCGTAGCAGAACGGCGAATGAAACGCGATGATCGCATAGTTGCCGGTCAGGGAGTCCGCGCCGTAGGCGCGCTCGGAGATGGGCAGGCCGAGCAGGACGGAGTTGGAAAACAGGCAGCAGAACCCGATCGCGACGCAGTCCTCCCAAGGGCGGCCCAGCAGCAGGCGCGACCCGAACAGGCCGAGCGCGAAACAGATCGTCGCCCCCGCGTAGAAGCTGATCAGCAGCGCCGGGTCGAAATCATTGCCGAGATCGAGTCTCGAGATCGCCTGGAACAGCAGGCAGGGAATCGCGATGTTCGTCGTGAACCGCATCACGCCGCTTATGCCCCCCACCGGGAACAGGCCGCGCCAGACGGCCACGTAGCCGAACCCGATCACCAGGAAGACGGGCAGGATGACATCGAGGAGGTTCTGCACGTGCAGGGCTTTCGCATTGCGGGTCAGCCGCGGGCTCGGGCCCCGGCACCCCTTTGGAATGGGTCAAGGCCCGGAAGGCGGATCAGCCGAGCGGAAAGGTCAGCACCATGCCGTCGTAGGCCGGGTCGATATGGTCGGGTGTCTCGGCGGCCAGGGTGCGGTAGTCGAGATCGTTGTGCATGTTGGTCAGGACCGCCCGTCGCGGCTTCAGCTGGTCGATCCAGTCGAGGGTCTGCGCGAGGTGGCTGTGGGTCGGATGGGGATCGCGGCGCAGGGCGTCGACGATCCAGCACGTCAGCCCGTCAAGTTGCGTCCACGCCGCCTCGGGAATGCGCACCACGTCGGGCAGGTACGCCACGTCGTTCACGCGAAAGCCTAGGGCGTCCATGCCGCCGTGGTTCACCTCGAAGGAGGCGAATGTCAGCGCGCCGCCGGGGCCGTCGATGGTCACGTCGCCCGCGATGTCGTTCATCTCGAGGATGGGCGGATACATCGAGCCTTCGGGCCGGATGAAGGCATAGCCGAAGCGTTCCATCAAGGCCGCGCGCGTCGGGGCGTCCGCCCACACCGGCAGGCGCGCGCGCATGTTGATGACGATCATCCGCAGATCGTCGAGGCCGTGCACGTGATCGGCGTGGGAATGGGTATAGAGCACCGCGTCGAGCCGTCCCACGCCGGCATCCAGAAGCTGGCTGCGCATGTCGGGCGAAGTGTCGATCAGCACGGTCGTGGTGCCCGCGTCGGTGATCCGTTCGACCAGTGCCGAACACCGGCGGCGGTGGTTGCGCGGTTCGGCCGGATCGCAGTCACCCCACTGGCCGCCGAGGCGCGGGACGCCGCCGGACGATCCGCAGCCGAGGATGGTCACGCGCATCTCGGCCATCAGGCAGCCCGTTCGTAGCGCGCGGCCTTGCTGAACAGCCGGTCGAAGTTTGCCTGCGTGCGGGCGGCGAATTCGGCGTAGTCGAGGCCGAAGGTGTCGGCCGCGCGCCGCGCGGTATGGGCGGTGAAGGCCGGTTCGTTCGTCTTGCCCCGGTGCGGCGGCGGCGCGAGGTAGGGCGCGTCGGTCTCCACCAGTATCCGGTCCAGCGGCGCCTCCGCGAAGATGTCGCGCAAGGCATCCGATTTCGGGAACGCGGTAATCCCCGACATGCTGAGATAAAAGCCGAGGTCCAGCGCGGTACGGGCGAGCGCCGCCGACGAGGAGAAGCAGTGCATCACGCAGCCGAAGGGCCCGTTGGCGTATTCTTCGGACAGGATCGTGGCCATGTCGTCGTCGGCATCGCGCGCATGGATGATCAGGGGCAGGCCGCTCTCACGGGCCGCGGCGATGTGCACGCGCAGCGATGTCTTCTGTATCTCGGCGCTGTCGGAGGTGTAGTGGTAGTCGAGCCCGGTCTCGCCGATGCCGACCATCTTGGGATGGCGGGTCAGCGCCAGCAGATCGTCCACGCTGGCCAGCGGTTCTTCGGCGGCTGACATCGGGTGCGTTCCGGCGGCGTAGAACACGGGCGCGTGGCTTTCCGCGATGGCCCGGACGGCGGGTTCGTTGCGCAGCCGGGTGCAGATCGTGACCATGCGGGTCACGCCGGCCTCTGCCGCGCGTTCGACGACCTGCGGCAACTGGCCTGCGAAATCGGGGAAATCGAGGTGGCAGTGGCTGTCGGTGATCTGGGGGGTCATGCGTGTCTTCCTATCGGGGCGCGTGTTCTGCGATCCTGTGGAGGGTATCTAGGACCAGGGCGGCAGGGTCAAGGTTGACTGCCAGCCCGTGCCGCGCCCGGTCCGATACCTCCTGTGCGAGATCGGCCCAGATCCGGCCCTGCTGCGGGGTGGGGGCCAGCCGGGCCAGCGCTTCGGCCTCGCCCCGTGCGGCCTCGACCGCGGGGGGGCGCCGGTTGCGCCGGTGCGGGCAAGGCGCGCCAGCATCAGGTCGACAAGCGTGAACAGCAGCAGCAGCTTTTCCTCGGCGCCGCGCTGGGCCGCCGCTTCGGCCAGCTTGATCGCGCGGGCGCGGTCCAGCCGGGGCACCGAGGACAGCAACGCCACCAGTTCCGCGTAGATCGTCAGGCCGCCCATCAGCGACAGTCGCAGCGCGCCGCCGACCGACCCGCCCGAAAGCTCCGCCAGCGCCGCCGGGTCGCCCTCGACCGCCACGTCAGAGGCGGACAGGGCCGTCGCCATCTCGTCCGGTGTCAGCGTGCCCAGCCGCAGGGTGCGGCAGCGGGACCGGATCGTCGGCAGAAGGCCCGACGGCTGGTGACTGATCAGCAGGAGCGTCGCACGGGCGGGCGGTTCCTCGAGCATCTTGAGCAGCGCGTTGGCGGCGTTCACGTTCATCTCGTCCGCGGCGTCGATGATGACGACCCGGCGACCGCCGTCGGCCGCGGACAACTGGAAAAAACCGTTCAGCGCGCGAATGTCGTCCACGACAATCTGCTTGCGCATCCGTTTCGTTTCCGGGTTCACCGTCCGGATCACGGATTTCAGGCTGCCTTCACCGCCCGAGGCCACACGGCGCGCGACGGGGTGGTCGGCGGGGATCTCCAGCGTGTCGGGCACCTCGGGTGCGAACATGCCGTCCGTATCGGGATCGGGCGTGGCCAGAAGGAACCGGGCGATGCGCCAGGCGAGCGTCGCCTTGCCGACCCCGCGCGGACCGGTCAGCAGCCACGCATGGTGCAGCTTGCCGCTGTTCCAGGCGTCGAGAAACCCGGCCTCGGCCTCCGACTGGCCGACCAGCACGCGCGTCTCGCGCGGGTGCGGCGCACCGGCCAGCTGATCGGGAGGAAGGGCATCGTCGCTCATGGCTTCCGTTTAGCACGGATCACGGCGGTTGGAAGGGGGTGGGGCGGCGACCCTGCAACCTGCGGTAGGAAATGCCGACAGGCCGGGAAGTTGCAATGGGCGAATAGGGCGGTTTCTCCCCCGATTAGGGGAGTGACCGCAAGCCGCTTCACAGGGCTATTGATGCCATGGTTTCGCCAGTCCTCCGCGTATTCAGTGCAGGTCAGCGCGGCGTCCATCTGATTGTGTTCAAGAGCCACAAAGGGGAATTTCCAGTGAAGTATCAAAGTATATTGCGGGCAGGTCTGTTGGGTGCGTCCTGTCTGTCGTTGGCCGCCTGCCTGGGCAACGGCAATGGCGCCGCGATCGGCGGCGGCGGTGGTGGCGGCGGCGGTGGCCCGGCCACGACACGCGCGGAATACGACGCCAAGTTCGACCAGCTTCAGAACACCACCAGCCTTGCGCCGACCAGCGTGGAACTCGTGGGGCAGGGCACCTTCCGCGGCAACACGCTGTTGAACGTCACCACCAATGACCAGGCGGCCACCCAGGGCTACGCGCTCGGCGATCTGGAAGTGCAGGCGGACTTCGACAACGAAACCATCGCCGGCACCGCGACCAACTTCCGCGGTGAAATCGGCGGCAATGCCTTTACCCTCGATGGCACGCTGGACAGCGCGAACGGGATCGCCCCTTCGGTCCTGAGCGAACAGGTCCAGCCGATCATTCTGCCCCCCGGCGTACCGCCGATCCCCGGCGCGCCCACCGAAGTGGTCACCAACACCTTCACATTGAACATGGGCGGTCAGCTCGCCGACCCGGTCAGCGGCAGCATCGGCAACGTGTATCTGGGCCTCGGCGGATCGTTCCTCGGCCCGATCGGCGGTGGTCAGGCGCAGGCGGCGGTCGGCCCTGCCACGGTCGTGGTGACCGAACAGCCCGGCGGCGCACCGATCGTGATCGGTGGCGGCGGCACCTTCGTGCTGGAACGCGACTGAGCTCAGGCATACAGGACAAAAGGAAAGGCCCCGCACGCGGGGCCTTTTGCCTTTTCAACGACTGGCGGGGATCAGCCCTGCCGGGACGCTGCGAAATCGGTCGCGACGGACAGGACGTCGGCGGCCACCGCGTCGATGCCGCGCGCGCCGTCGATCACGCGGTAGCGTTGGGCGTACTCTTCGGCCAGTGCCAGGAATCCCGCGCGCATGGCCTGTTGCAGCGTTTCCCCGAAATCCTCGAACCGCTCTTCCAGTCCCTTTCGGGACAGGGCCCGGCTCAGCCCCTCGGTGGGGTCCATGTCGATCAGGATGGTCAGGTCGGGCTCCATGCCGATCATCAGGTCGTGCAGGCTGTCCACCACGCCCCGCAGGTCGCCGCGCGACATGCCCTGGTACATGCGGGTGGAGTCCGCGAACCGGTCGCAGACGACCACCTTGCCCGCCGCCAGTGCCGGGCGGATCGTGCGTTCGACGTGGTCGCGGCGCGCCGCCGTGAACAGCAGGATCTCGGTTTCCGCCGACCAGCGGTCGGGATCGCCCTGCAGCACCAGCGCGCGGATTTCCTCGGCGCCCGGCGAACCGCCCGGCTCGCGCGTCAGAACCACCTCGTGGCCCAGCTCGCGCAGGTTCTCGGCCAGCAGCCTGGCCTGGGTGGACTTGCCCGACCCGTCGATCCCTTCAAAGCTGATGAACAGCCCCTGGCCGCTCACGAGGCTTCCTGCGGACCTGCGTTGAGGCGCGCCAGAAGGTGTTGGGCCGCAGCGGCCAGCTTGATCATGAAGCCGCCGGGCGCCACGTCATCGGCCGCGACAAGCGGCACCCGTACCTCGGGCAGGCCATCGCGGGTGATTACAAGTTCACCCATTTCCGCGCCTTTCTCGATCGGCGCCTTGAAGGGCCCCTGATAGATCGCCTCGGCCTTGACCTCGGCACTGCCGGTGTAGGGCGTGAGCATCGTCAGGGTGTCCTTCAGCTCCAGCCCCACGGTCTGGACGGCGCCCAGGGCGACGGGCACTTCGGTGATGCGGGTGCCGGCCTCGCCCAGCGTGCGTTCGGAGAACTGCCGGAAGGCCCAGTTCACGATGGCCTCGGATTCCTGCGCGCGGGCTTCCGCGGTGTCCAGCCCCGAGATCACGAAGACCACACGGCGGTCACCCTGCTTGGCCGAACCGACAAGGCCGTAGCCCGCTTCGGTGGTGTGCCCGGTCTTGAGCCCGTCGGCGCCGATGCCGAGCGACAGCAGCGGGTTGCGGTTGTAGCGATTGGCGGCCTCGTTCTCGTCGAAGAGAAACTCCTTCTCCGCGAACATCGGGTAGAACTGGGGGAAGTCCGTGATCAGCCGGGTGGCCACCAGCCCCAGGTCGCGCATGGACATGCGGTGCCCCGGTTTGGGCCAGCCGTTGGAGTTCATGAAGGTCGAATTCGTCATGCCCAGTTGCTGGGCGCGGGTGGTCATGTCGCGGGCGAACCGGGCTTCGGTGCCGGACAGCGCCTCGGCCAGGACCACGCAGGCGTCGTTGCCGGAAAGGACGATGATGCCGCGCAGCAGATCCTCGACCGAGACGCGCTCCCCCTGCTGCAGGAACATGGTGGAACCGCCGTAGGCCGCCGCCTCGGCGGAGACCAGCAGCTCGTCGTCCAGTTCCAGCCGGCCGTTCTCCAGTGCCTCGAACGCCATGTAGAGCGTCATCAGCTTGGACATCGACGCGGGCGGCAGCGGCTGGTCGGCATTCTTGGCCAGCAACACCGTGCCGGTCGTCAGGTCATAGACATAGGCCGCGCTCGCCTTGGTTTCGAAGGCTTGGGCGGGAAGGCTGAACAGGATCAGCGCCAGGCAGGCAGCGATATGGCGGATCATGGTCTTTTTTGACTCCTGTGTTAGCTCGACACGGCGTAGGCGTCCGAGAAACCCTCGCCCTTGATCTTGTCGATCAGGGTGTTGAGTTCGGACTGGCTGGAGGCCGGGCCGACGACGACGCGCCAGAACGGCTTGCCGTTGATTTCCGATTTCTTGACAGTCGGGAGCAGCCCGGCCCCGCGCATCTGCTTGGCCGCGCGCTCCGCGTTGTCCTCGACGCTGAAGATGCCGATCTGGACGAAAGGTTTGCCCAGGCTGGACGCAGGTTTCGGGGCAGGGGCGGGCTTGGGCGCGGGCGGCACGGGCTGCGCGGCGGCCGGTACCTCGGCAGGTGCACCCGCCTGGCCCTCGGACGCGGTGGGCGCCAGAGTGGTTTCCGTCACCTCGGCGGGCGCCTGAACGCTCTGCGCCGCGGCTTCGGCCTCGGCGGCTTCCTCCGCTTCCTCGCGGCGCAGCGCCACGACGTTCAGCTGTGCAGGCGCGCCGGCCAGCACGCCCAGGGCCGCCGCGGCATCCGAGGACATCTGCAGCTTGGGCCCCGGCAATTCGCGTTCGCGGCGGAACAGGGCGCCGATCACGAACTTGCCGTTCGCCTCGTTGCGGATGATCACCCGCTCCGGCTCGGTCACGTCGGGATGCGCCACCCAGACACCGCCGAGCGACGGCCGCCCGTCCCAGAGACCCTGATCGGTCACGTTGAAGACCTCGGGGGCCTCCACATCGCGCTCGACCAGCCGGGTAGAGCGGGGCGCCCCCGTCGCGCCGGCCTCCGCCTTGGGTTTGAGGAATCCGAACTGGCCCGTGTCTTCGCATCCTGCCAGCAGTCCCATCGACAGGGCCAGCCCCGCCATCAGGGTGGCGCGACCTGCGCGAATGTCGGAGCGAAAGTGAAGCCTGCTCATCTGTGTTGGTCCTTGCCTGCCGACCTTCGTAGGTCATTTCCTGCCGCGCGCGCGGCAACGCTCAACACCCCCTTTGCGGGGGTTTTGCGCACTCTAACGTGCAAGCGGCAGCCTGAAAAGGCTGGGCTGCAAGGATCGGCAAATTTCCCCGTGGGATCGCGGCCCCTCTGGGCATTTGCCGAATCGAATGCGGCAGACTAGGAGAGGGCATCGCGGAGGTTTGGCAGAGTGGTCGATTGCACCGGTCTTGAAAACCGGCGGGCGTGAGAGCGTCCCCAGGGTTCGAATCCCTGAGCCTCCGCCAATACGTTCAGTGGCGCATAAGGTTTTGTTAATGCTACGGTTTCTTCCGATCGCGTAACGCCGAACCACACACGGTTACCACACACGTTCGCCACACCTAAAAACCAAAGCCTGAAAACTTTTTGTTTTGTTGAGCCTTTTGGCTCCACCGAAGCATCCGATAACAAAAAGCCTCACTTCAACACACTTGAACTGCATTGCTGGACGGTGGAGCTTGAACCCAAATGCAGCGTTGCCTCTACCAAGTCTGCGCGTTTCCAAGTGCCTTCAACCAAGCGTCTTCAAATAGTCCAACCTTCTTCTCGCGATTGCCAGAACGGTCGGTAGTGTGTCAGCTTAAGCGGTAGTTGGAGTGCCTATCATGAAGCGCATTATTTGCATCATCTTGACAGTGACCTCACTTGTGGTCGCCCCTCAAACTGTATCTGCGCAGCAGTACCAAACGCTGCTTCGCGACTTCGACACAAATGCTCTCTCACGCTCCGAGAAGCGTTTCATTCAGGCGGCTTTGGCTTTTCAGGGTGACTACAATGGCCTTTTGGACGGAGCCTGGGGCAAGATAAGCCAACGGGCCTTGGAGCAGTACTCCAGACGTGAGTTTGGAACTCCTTACGAAGAATGGCATCTGGCCTTCCTCGCGATGTCCTTGCTAGATCGATATGAAACAGATGGCTGGAGCATGAGATATTTTCCTGCTCTTCGGCTGTCTCTGTTGTGGCCTGAAAAGACGGTGATCCAAGACCCTCCTACGGAGCACTTCTTGAACTTCAGGCACTACGGGAGCTCGGTTTCGATTTCCATTGGTCGACACAACAACAAGCAGACCCGGAGCCTCCATGAATTCACAATCAACAGCCACGCGCTTTCGACAGAGCCCTATACGGTAAGAAAAACCAACTTTGCGGTTTCTTCGGGAACAAAGAGCGATGGCTCGACACTCTACACGCGCTCCAACTTTATAGACGGGGCATGGTCGACGGTGATGTTATCAGCAGATCGAAGCGACAGATCAGTTCTTAACGCTGTAACAGCCAGCATTGAACTTGGGCATACTCCGGCACTTTCAATCGATGAAGGTGGCCGTCTTGAAGACGCAATAGTCAAGACTGTCGCCATATTGCAGGATGCCAGCGACGACGAAGAGCAGTCCCAAAGTGCATCAGTTGGTTCGAACGCGACCGAACCACAGACAGCCCCTCGAGAAGGTTCTGGTACTGGTTTCTTTGTGTCAGAGGAGGGGCATGTTCTAACCAATGCTCACGTAGTCCAAGGGTGCGCTCGCCTTTTCGTCGACGGGAACGCTGCTGAGTTACTGTCATCATCTGACCAGTTCGATCTAGCTATTCTTAGGACGGACTTTGAAGGAGACGCTGAGGTCGCCGTGTTTTCCAATAGTCCGGCCAAGTTGAACTCAGACATCACTGCTGTGGGGTATCCATATGCCGGTTTGCTTAGTGGACTGAACGTAACCAGAGGCTCCGTATCTTCTTTGAAAGGACTAGGCGGAGACGCAATGACGATGCAGGTTACCGCACCAGTTCAAAGTGGCAATTCAGGCGGCCCACTCTTAGGTCCGAACGGAGATGTTGTTGGCGTAGTGGTATCGAAACTGGATGCGGTCAAAGCAACTGAAGTCTTTGGCGACGTGCCGCAGAACGTCAACTTCGCGGTTCGTGGTGAGATAGCAAAGCTGTTTCTGGCCCAGAACGGGGTAGACCCAATCTTAGGCTATTCCGACGAACCCAAGAGCCCAGTTGAACTAGCGGAAGAAGCGTCGGCTTTCACGGTCTTTATCGAGTGCAAATAGCGAAAATGGACGGAAAGCAGCCGTTCGCTGTAGCCCCCTGATCTTGTGGCTCAACAACCGGTTCCGGACCTTCGATGCGGATGCAACAAAGAGGTTCGATCAAGAAACAGACGCTCCGTGCCGCGCCCCGAGCTTTGGCGACTTCTTGGTGTCCCCTCAGACAACTGCCCGTAGTTTGCAGTATCTGAACGCGACGATAACCGAGGCTTTTGACATGACGGACATTTCAGAGCCGACCTTGGGCTGCCACAGCGAAAGCCGACTTCGTTCGCATAGCGGCCCTTCGGCGGTCACTGCGGTTCGCGAACTTAGCAAGCGGCAGCTTCTCGGCTGACCGACGCCCGCGATGCGTAGGACGTGGCCTCAGCAAAGATTCAGAGGTTGCCCTTGGCCATCCCTGACCGAACCGACGAAACTCCGTTCCGGTTCCTCATTCAGCACGCGCCAAATGATCTAGTGTTCCAAGTGAAGTCTCACCGGTATAAACAAAAGCTCAGCTACTTCTGACCAGCTCCCGAAACTTTCCTCCCGGTGGACCAATGGGCGATGGTGCGCTTGCAACCCATCTGTATCAGTCAGAACGGGTCGATCAAGATTCCGCGGCGCTTGCATTTTTGGCAATGTTACTCATAGTCTTCTGGCGACTTTGGATTTCACGGAAACTCGAGAGTGTGTTGCCGTCCTCTCGGGCATTGCCATAACGCTTCTGATGAGGGCGCTTTTACAACGACCGTTTATTTGACCTTATTTTAACCTTGCACAGATCGCCTGACGGAAAAGACGATTGAGTTGACCGAGACAGCTTCAAATTCAGCCTTGCGTGTCTTGATTTGTACACATCATTTCCACGAATGGGCTGGGTCGGAACTGGTTGTTACTGAGCTATTTGAAGACTTGCGTCGTCGCGGCATGGACGTGCGTCTCTACTCCCCATTCCTGAACCCCAACTTTGCCTACCGGGCTCTCGGCGAATGGATGCCAATCATCGCAACACCAGACAAGATTGATCTCGCTGAATTTGATCTGGTTCTGGTTTTTCATCAGGCCGTTTCGCGCTTCCTGTGTTTTCAAAGCCCCGAAGCTCTCTTCGGCGAAAACCGTCCGATCTTTGCCTACTTCCACCTGTCTCCCTTTGAGCCGTTTGAGGCCCCCGGGCTGGTGGCGCAGCGCTTGCTGGGCGACATTACATTCGCCAACAGTCTTGAAACAAAAAACGACCTGGCGCGCCTTGGGGCAAAAGATGTCAGGCTGTTTGAAAACCCTGCACCAGCTGAATTCTCGCTAAGCTCGAAACCGAAAAAGAGCCTGACACGCATTCTGTCTGTTTCCAGCCATCTGCCCCCAGAACTGTCAAACGCATTCGAGCTCCTATATGACCGCGGAATTGAGGTCTATCGTATCGGAAGACAGGCCGATTTCCGTCGGGTGCGCCCCTATGATCTGGAGGATCACGATGCGGTCGTAACGATCGGGAAAACTGTTCAGTATGGGTTGCGCGCTGGCCGACCGGTTTTCTGCTATGATCACTTTCAGGGACCTGGATGGCTTGGTCTGGAACAAGAGACTTCCAGTTTCGCAGAAAGTGCCAATGCGAATTTTTCTGGCCGCGATTACCCGATCAAAAGATCGCCAGAGCAGCTGGCCGATGCCATTGAAGCAGGGTATGCGCGGGCACGAAAGCAGGCGCTTTCGTTCAGCAGCGCTTTGCCGGATTGCTATAAACTGGAGAAGCAGGTCGATCTCCTCATCGAAGAAACCCGGCGCCTAAAGGCGAAACGAAGACCTTCCTCAGTTGATTGGGCCGCAGCCCGAGTTGATTTGCTGGCGGAAAGCAGGGTCTATGACCTCGTGGATCGCGCTTATCAGGAGGCAAAAGGCATCCCCGCGCTTCTTGCCGCGTCCTCCCCGGCTGTGAAAGCTGACAAAGGCCCGCTAAAGTCGCAAATGCTGCGGTCGCCTTCGCCCGGTTCACCAATGGTGATCGCCGCTTTCTCTTTTCGCTATGACGCCCATCTTGTCGACGGTCTGCTAGAGAACATTGGGCCCGCGATACACGGCTATGTTGCGTGGGATGACCGCGAGGCCGATCTTTTGGACCTGTTTAGCGAAGAGACCTCACGTCAGAGCGCCCTATTCAATAAGGCGCGGTCTTTGGGGGCGGATTGGATCTTTGCGGTCGACCCGGATGAGCGGTTTGAGGACGGATTGGCCTACCAGATCGGCCCGATGACCAAAGACTTCGGACCCGTTCTATGGACGTTTGAATGCCGAGAGATGTTTTCACCTGACAGCTATCGAACGGACGGGGTTTGGGGCTTGCGCCAACGCATTCGGCTCTACCCCTGCTTGCCGGGCATGGAACCGCAGCGACAGCGGTTCCATGGAAGCTGGACAAGAAACGCATTAGGCCTGCATCAGCGCCAATCCAGATTGAATTTTTACCATTTGCGGATGGCGACGCCTTTGCGACGCAAAATGCGTCGTGATCTTTATGCCAAACTGGACGCAGATCGAAGCAGCCAGCCCCTAGGCTATGATTACCTGGATGATGATCGCGGTCAGGTATTGGAAACCATCCCAGCTGACCGATCATTCTCCCCGGCTCACACGGAAGATGGTGGAACTTGGGCGTCACCTGAATTGCAGCACGATCCAGGACCTCTGGCACCCGACCCGCTTCGGAGCCAGACGAAGCGCCTCCAAGACACGTGGCGCTTGGGCGGGTATGAAAATGCGATGCATGTCGCCTTGGACATTCTCAAGAACTTCCCGACACACCCGGATATCACTTTATGGGCGGCAGATTGCGCCGCGCGCGCTGGCTTGTGGGACCGCGCTTTGGAGTTGGCGCAGCCGATCAGGGTGCAAGACCCGGAAGCGCTGATGGCCCGCGTGATCGTTTGCCGTGCGCAAAAGGAGTTGGGACTGGTTACGCAAGCTCGAAAATGCCTTGCCGAAATCGAGACGCTGGCAAACGGCAGCTTGCTGTACCAAACTCTGGCGGACAGCCTCCCAAAACGCCGTTTACTGCGTCGCTCAAGTTCTTCGACGCTCTGGCAGCGTTGGATTGATGGACCAGCAGCCTTGATTGAAGGGAGTCGGATCGAGGATTGTGACACATCTGTGGTCGTGCTCAGCCTAGGCGCGCCGATCGAAGTGATCGACGCTGTTGAAAGCTTGCTCCAGCAATCCGTAGTTCCAGAAATAACTGTCGTGAATTCCGGTGGCGGTGACATCATAGGGCTGATGGCCCCCTACCGTGACCACATCAGGCTGATCACCACGGACACCCGTCTTTACGCGGGCGCTGCGCGCAATGTCGGCATCGATGCCAGCAAGGGGCGGTATGTCAGTTTTCTTGCATCAGATTGTACTGTGTGCGCCGAAAACATCCGAACCCGACAAAAACTCCACAGACAGGGTGCCCGTGCGGTTTCAGCCTTTGTAGAACCGGAAACACCAGAAAACATTCATCAATCTCTTGCCGCTTTGCTTTTGCATTCCAGCCGCAGCCCAAATTCCATGGTTTTTCAGGATCAAAATTACAGCTTGTCCTTGGATCGAAGCGTTTTTGAGGATTTCGGTTACTTCCCGACGGGGATGAGGATCGGTGAAGACACCTATTTGAAAAACAGCCTGACTGGGCAAATCGAGATAGTATCTGACCCGCGAATAAGGATTCGTCACCGCTACCCCGGCAGTGCAACAGCTTTGAGGCAGGACATTGCCAAACGGGCCCGTCGACGGGTCAGAGGGTTGTTCTTCCCCTATTTTGGTAGTTCACAACAGCTGAGACAGGTGGTCAACAGCGCCTTTGAAGGACGTCGTGTCGCTACGGAAAAAGCCCTCGCGATGCGCAAGGAGGAATTCGATCCAGACAGCCTGCCCCAGTTGCGCAATGACCTTGCCGCTCTACTTCATTTGGAACGCTGGGAAAGCCTGAAAGAAGGCGAAAAAATACTTAGAGCCCGACAACTGCAAAAACAAGCGCTGGCCACTTTAAGCACGGACAAACCTCAGGCCGATGCCCTCATCCTGGATGCGCTCGAGCAATTTCCAGAGGCCCCCGGCCTATACTGTAATCTTGCCGATATTAGAAGTGGCACGCGGTCTACCACCGAGGTGATGCATAGCATTTCCATGCTTACCAAGGCTGCCCGAATAGATCCGGGGAACGCCGATATTTTGCATCGGCTCATGGCTTTTCAGCTTTCGATGGGCCTTGATTCAGACGCCTCCCGCGCGCTTGAACAGGCTTGCCTGATGGCCCCGCGGCGCAAAGAGATCTGGGCACGGCACGCCCCGCTTCCCGGCGATGTGCACCGCCCGATGCGGGTCTACTGCTTGCAACGGATGTTTTTTCTCGATCCCTTTGATCGATCCACGTCAGACACCATCGCAGAGAACTATCGTCATGCAGGCAATTTGACATGCCATCAGGCACTGATTGAATTTACCCAGGCGCTTTTTGAAACTTGAACACTACGTATCGCTTTCACTAGGACGCCTATATGATGTGGCCGTTTTTATCGAAAAAGCCAAAACAGGACACTGCCGCAACGCTCTCCGTACAGAACACGGGCTATGTCCAATGCCGTGAAATGCCAGAGGATGTGGGCGAGCTTTGTCAGAAGTGGTTCTCAGGACGGATTTCGCAGTTTGAACAGACCGGAGAACGGTCCATCTATATTCCCTATGAGTTTCAGCGGTTTGACAGGATTAAGATCAAAGGTGCTGGGTTAAACGGGTCGGCGATCCAGTTCGGCACCTACCTCGAACGAGGTCCTGTCGCCCCTCTCTTTGATTTTGACGGGCGGGCGATGATGGATGTGGCCAGCGGCCATGACGGTGCCTATGTTGGCGGATCGTCAATGCAGCAGGCTGTCACCGAATATCGGATGAGCCATCTATTGACCAAACTCGGCTTTTCAACGGTCCCCTGCCTCGGCTACGGGCAGGTGCACCAAAATGGTCATAGCAGTTGGTTCACGGTTTATGGTTGGAGGACCTCCTGGATCGACTCCGTCAAACCTCCGCAGGGAGATGTGCAGACCTATCGCGCAATGACCATCAGAAATAGCGAGATTGCTTTGGAGCTAGCCCGTAAACATCGTTTGATCGGGAATTTCTGGATGGTGCGCAATGAAGACGGAGATTACCTACTTAAGGATCTTCACCTGTTCAGACGCGCCGATCCTCTGAATATGTCGCAGGTCTCCTGGGTGATGCAGACCTATTTTGCGCTTCATATCACTGCCATAAGCACACGCTTGCTTTGCCAAAAATGGCATGACGAAGACGTCGCCCAAGAAGCCCCGCTCTGGATGATCTGGCCCTTCTGCCCCGAGGCAACGCTGGAAGACTGGGATCTCCTTCGGTTTCGCGTCGTCGCAAAATATATGTTGCAATCGCATCCAGCTTTTGATCCGGAGCAGCTATGTGATTTGCTGCGATCAAATCCTATTACAGCCCGAATTATGGACCTGTGCCCGACCGAATTTGAAGCGCGCTAGTCAGTTAGCTTTGTGCCTAGACTTTCGTTTTCGGTCAGCGCCCCCGCCCGCCGGTCGTCAAACCACCCGAAAGGCTCGGCCAAAGTTTCGTCCAAAGACCCTTTAGCATGGTCGAGCTCTGCGCGGCCGGCGTCATCAAGGCTGGTTAGGCTATGTTTCTCTAGGTTCATGTCGTCGGAGACATTGGGCGTGACCTTCTGTATGCTTGCCCCGTCTGGTGGCCGCTCAGATGAAAGCGGTGGACAAGGATTCTTCCGCCCGCTTACTTGTTGCCTTAAGTTCAAATTTTTGATTTCAGCCACCCAATAAGCCCCCGTTATTGCTATGATTATGCGAGGCCACGTCGGAATGCACAAGACGTGGAATAATCATATGCGGCTGAAATTCATACCTGCTTTGAAATCGTTTCGGCGCAGTCATGGGGACTAAGCCTCCGCCACCATCCTCGATCCCGGCGAACGCTCTCGCGGCCCCTGAAATCGTCCCGGTTGCGCGGGCGTGACGGGGGTGTCTTGCGCTGATCGGTTGCAACCTCGGGGCTTATGGCATCATCTTGTGCCATCATGAACGACACAAGGGGAGATTCCATCACATGAGACATCTGCTTGCCAGCACGGCACTTGCCGCGACTTTCGGCGCGTCGGTCGCCGCCGCGGACTGCGACACCGTCACATTCTCGGATGTCGGCTGGACCGACATCACCGCCACCACGGCCGCGGCGACGACCGTACTCGAAGCGCTGGGCTATGACACCGACATCAAGATCCTGTCGGTGCCGGTCACCTATACCTCGATGGCTTCGGGGGACATCGACGTCTTTCTCGGCAACTGGATGCCGACGATGGAGGCCGATATCGCCAAGTACCGCGAGGAGGGCAGCGTGGACACGGTCCGGGCCAACCTCGAGGGCGCCAAGTACACCCTCGCGGTGAACAAGGCGGCGGCGGACCTCGGCATCACCTCGTTCGATGCCATCGCCGCCAACGCCGATGCGCTGGACGGCAAGATCTACGGCATCGAACCCGGCAACGACGGCAACCGCCTGATCCAGTCGATGATCGAGGAGGACGCCTTCGGTCTCAAGGACTTCGAGGTGGTCGAAAGCTCAGAGCAGGGGATGCTGGCACAGGTCCAGCGGCAGACCCGCCGGGACGAGCCGATCGTGTTCCTTGGCTGGGAACCGCACCCGATGAACGCGAATTTCGAGCTGACCTATCTCGAAGGCGGGGATGACTACTTCGGTCCCAACCTCGGCGGCGCGACCGTCTATACCAACACGCGCGCCGGCTACGTCGAGGAATGTCCCAACGTGGGCAAACTGCTTCAGAACATGTCCTTCTCGCTTGCCATGGAGAACGAGATCATGGGGGCGATCCTCGACGACGGCGAGGATCCCGCAGATGCGGCCGAAGCCTGGCTGAAGGCCAACACCGGCGTTCTCGACGGATGGCTCGACGGCGTCATCACCAAGGACGGCGGCGATGCCATGGCGGCCGTCAAGGCCGAGCTGGAGTAAGGCCGGCTACGGCGTGAAAACGGCCCATCCCTGCCGGGGTGGGCTTTTCCAGCGAATGGATCGGGGGCTTCTGGGGCGGCGCGGATGGACTGGCTGACGGAAAACAAGATTCCCATCGACGATGCCGCCGAGGCGGCGTTCGAATGGTTGCAGATCAACGGCGGCTGGTTCTTCGACGGGCTGTCTCGCTTCATGGAGCGTCTGATCGAAGTGGTGCTGTGGTGTCTGCAGACACCTAATCCGCTGCTCATCGTGGCGCTTTTCGCGGTGCTGACCTGGTTCATACAGCGCAACTGGAAGACCGTCGCCTTCGTGGTGGTCGGGTTCCTGTTCATCCTCAACCAGGACTACTGGGAAGAAACCACGGAAAGCCTGACACTGGTGTTGTCGGCCTGCGTGGTCTGCATGGGGGTGGGGGTGCCCATCGGCATCGCCGCCGCTCACCGGCCAGCGCTGTACCGCGTGATGCGCCCCGTGCTGGACCTGATGCAGACCTTGCCCACGTTCGTCTACCTGATCCCGGCCATCGTCTTCTTCGGTATCGGGATGGTGCCGGGGCTGATCGCGACCGTCATTTTCGTTCTTCCCGCCCCGATCCGCCTGACGCAACTGGGGATATCCTCCACCCCCAAGGCCCTGCTCGAGGCCGCGCAGGCCTTTGGTGCGAAGCCCAGCCAGACCCTGTGGAAGATCGAGCTGCCCTATGCCCTGCCGCAGATCATGACCGGGCTGAACCAGACCATCATGCTGTCGCTGTCCATGGTCGTGATCGCCGCCCTGGTGGGCGCCGACGGGTTGGGCGTGCCCGTGGTGCGCGCGCTCAACCAGGTCAATACGGGTCTGGGTTTCGAAAGCGGGCTGATCATCGTTGTCGTGGCGATCATGCTCGACCGGATGCTGCGGGTGGGTGACAAATGACGAACGCGGTCGAGTTCGACAGGGTCTCCATCGTTTTCGGGGACGATCCGGAGGCGGCGCTGCCGCTGATGGACGAGGGCAAGAGCCGGTCGGAGATCGAGGCGGCCACCGGGCAGGTGCTGGGCGTGCACGATTGCACCCTGTCGGTGGCCGAGGGCGAGATCCTCGTCCTGATGGGCCTTTCCGGGTCGGGCAAGTCCACGCTGTTGCGCGCGGTGAACGGGCTGAACCCGGTTGTGCGCGGGTCGGTCACCGTGGACGACGGCAAGTGGTCGGCCAACGTGCAGGGCTGCTCGGCGCAGGATCTGCGCCGTGTGCGGCGCGAATGCGTGTCGATGGTGTTCCAGCAGTTCGGCCTGCTCCCTTGGCGCAGCGTGCGCGAGAACGTGGCGCTGGCGCTTGAACTGGCGGACGTGCCCCGCGGCGAAAGGCTGGAGCGGGCAGATCGGCAGCTCGCCCTCGTAGGGCTTTCCGATTGGGCCGACCGCAAGGTGGGCGAACTATCGGGCGGCATGCAGCAGCGTGTCGGCCTTGCCCGTGCCTTCGTCACCGAAGCGCCTATCCTGCTGATGGACGAACCCTTTTCGGCGCTCGACCCCCTGATCCGGACACGGCTTCAGGACGAGCTGCTGGAGCTTCAGCGCGACCTCAGGCGTACCATCATCTTCGTCAGCCACGACCTGGACGAGGCGTTCAAGCTGGGGGGGCGCATCGCGATCATGGAAGGCGGGCGGATCGTCCAGGTGGGCACCCCGCGCGACATCTTCTCGAACCCCGCGTCGGAATACGTGGCCGAATTCGTGGCCAACATGAACCCGCTGGGCGTGCTGACGGCCCGCGACGTGATGGGCGATGCGCGCCCCGGCGATCATCCCTCGGTCGACGCCGAAACCCCGGTCTCGAGCCTGATCGAACGGCTCGGGGGCGAGGAAACCTGCCTCGGCGTGGTCGAGGAGGGCGCCATCATCGGGGCGGTCACGGCGCAATCCATCGTCGACCGGCTGAAGGACTGACAGCCGGGAGAATTCCCCTCGTAACAACGGGTTGACAGGTCGGCATTGCTCTGCCCTGATGCCGTCTCTTTCGGGGGGAGGTGAAAATGTTGTATTTTTTCTTGATCAGCGCGGTCGTATTGGCAATATTGAGGTGCCTTTCGGCCTATTTTCCGGATGGAACCGCGATGCAGTTTTTTGCGGATAAGTTGGTTCTTTTCGCGTATCTGGCCTCGGGTCTTCTGCTCGTCGTCGCGGCGCTGAGCGGAAAGGGTTTATCGAATGACCAGTCTTCCGTTATGATGAAGATAGCGGTTTTTTGGTTCATCGGGTTGGTTATTGTCTGGGGTGTTCCCGCGATTTTCCGCAGGATGTAATCCCCCCTCTGCGTTGATTTGAATGCGGATTTCTTCGGGGGGAGATTTCTGATGACATATTCGTTGGAAATTCTTCTGCCTGCGCATCCCGATGTGCGGGTCGGGTCATCGGTCGCCCCACGTATTCTTCCAACCCATTTCGAAAACTCACGGGTAACACCCTGAAGTATCATTGAATAAAGGAACTACCATGCCCCAAGCTCAGCTCGAACAGGACCCGGTCACCGAAGTGCCCGCGGTCACCACCACCATTACCTTTTCAGAGCAGCCCCGGTTCACCCAGAATCCGACGTTCGAATTCGACAACAATACCGTCACGACCGTGGGGCAGATCGTCAGCGACGGTGCGCAGCCGAATACGCCGGTGATCGCGGCCAATACCAGTTATCGGGGGCCGGTGTTTCTGTATTTCGAGAACCCGGTCAATTACGTCAGCATGGACGTGGGATATTTCGATAATCTCGGAAGTACCCGTGTCGAATTTCGCGACGCTTCGGGAAATGTCGTGCACGTGGTGAATAACGACGCGCTTGGAGTGCTGAATTTCGAATTCGCCTCCGACCTCGGCATCGCCTCGATCGCGGTGATCGACGAAAGCTTCGATGCGGCCGGTTTTTCGGTCGATACCGTGATCTTCGGAGAGCCGGTCGATGTGCTGGAGCCGCCCAGCATCGCGCTGCTTGATGCCGTGCCCGCGGGCGTGGATCGCGACCTTGGGGTGATCGAGGCGGATACCGAGTACTTCTTTTCGGATTCCGTCAGCGAGGTGGACACCGAAGACTACATCCGTCTTACCGCCAACGAACAGTTGACCGGGACGATCCGGGTCTTCCTGAACAACAATCCCAACGACGTTCGGGAACTGGCCGTGACCTTCGAACAGGGTGTCAACATCATCCAGCTCAGCGCGCTGCCGGGCTATACCGACGCGGCACCCTATTCGGTGATCGTGGACGTGAACCCGCCCACGCGCCTGCCCGAGGATGATCTGATCGACGATCTTTTCGCCAGCGTGGCCAACGCGGGGGTTTTCGACTTCAACGCCAAGAAATACGCGATGTTCGAACTGGTCGTCGAGAACATGGACAACGCCGACGACGCGGCGCGGATCCTCGGCAAGATCGGCAAGGCTTTCGGCGTGCTTGGTCTGGTTCTGGACATCGGCAACAGGATCGACAACGTCTACAACTCCAACGATGCGCCGCGGCAGGCCTTTATCGAGATCGTGGACATGTTCACCGGCATGGCCGCGACGGGCGCAGTCACCGCTGGCGTTTCCCTTGTCGGAACACCGATTGCGGGTGTGTTGGGCGGTTTTGTCACCGGGCTGATCTATACCTTCGGGCTCAGCAGCGGCGTGCGCAATGCCGCCAATGGCTGGTATGACGACCTGCTGAACGAGGCCAACCTCGAGAACGCGGGCGTGGAGCCGGGCGACCTCATCGGCGTAGATGCTGCGGCGGGTGACGTGGACATTTCCGCCAATATCTTCGACGCGGAATTCTACCTCGCGACCTACGCGGATGCCGCAGACGCCGTGGCCTCCGGCGCGGCCGTGAGCGCACTGGCCTACTACCTTTCGACAGGGATCAACCAGGGCCACCAGATCAACGATCAGGGGACCGTCGTGGCGCCCGCAGACCTCGCGCTGGACGTGACCATCGACAACCCGGCGAACCTGTTCGACATCGGCGTCTTCACCGAAGACCTGGGGTCGCGGCCCGGTGATGGCGTGACCACGCCCGAAGCCGACCTCGCCGCCTACATCAACGAGCAGCGGACCGACGGCAGCGAATATGCCTTCAACGCGGCGCTTTCGGCACTGGCCAACCGCGTCGCGGTGGACTGGATCGGTAACCGCGCCGAAGCCCCCTTCGGCGTGGCCTCTGCAGCGAACGCCACCACCTGGGCAGAAATGCTGACCAACGGCCAGAGCTACAGCGAGGCTCTGGATGCCATCGCCGACGCCGAGGGGATCGACCTGTCGCAGACCCAGATTCTTGCGGCATGGAACTCCGGCGGCACCATCGAACAGGTGTTCTCGTACCTCAGCAACTCGACCGCGGGTTCGCAGGCGCTGATCGGTCTGGACTACAACGCCATGGGCATCGCCAACTTTGGCGGCATGTGGGTCATCCTGCTGTCCAGCGATTTCCTTGCGGATGACGTGACAACGCCTGACGACAGCGGCGAGCTGTACCTCTTCGGCGAGGAAACCTCCGATTTCATGGTGGGCAGCGAAAGCGCGGATGACATTACTGCCTTTGCCGGGAATGACGATGTGGCCGCCGCGGCAGGGAACGACACCATCGACGGCGGCGCCGGAAACGACACGCTGCGCGGCGGTGCCGGTGACGACGTCATCGAGGGCGGCATCCAGGAAGATCAGCTTTTCGGCGATACCGGCAACGACACGATGGATGGCGGCGCAGGGTTCGACCTGATGCTGGGTGGTGCCGGCAACGACTTCATGAACGGCGGGAACCAGGCCGACAACCTGTTCGGCGAGCAGGGCGAGGATACCTTGCTGGGCGGTAACGGTTTCGACCGGCTGTTCGGCGGTGACGACGATGACGTGGGCTACGGCTGGTTCGGCACCGATGCGCTGTTCGGGCAGCTGGGCGATGACCGGCTGTATGGCCAAGGCGACAACGACCGCATCTTTGGCGGGCAGGGCAACGATCTGGTCGATGGCGGCGCGGACGACGACCAGATCACGGGCGGCGCGGGCTTCGACACGATCATCGGCGGCACCGGCGACGACCGTCTGGTCGGCGCTTTCAATGCCGATATTTTCGTCTTTGCCGACTTCGGCGGTGGCTTCGGGCAGGATACGATCGGCGACTTCGATGCCAACAACGTGTTCGAACGGATCGACCTGCGGCTTGTCTCTTCGATCCGCGATCTGGACGACCTTCTGACAAACCATGTCACGCAGGTCGGCGAGGACGTGCTGATCGACGCCGGCGGCGGCAACACGATCCTGCTGGAGGGGGTCGACCGCAACGATCTGGATGCGACGGATTTCATTTTCTGATCGCCGAAAGACACGTCGCGCGACCGACAAGGGGGCCTGTCCGGGCCCCCTTTTTCACGCCTGGACGATGGTTCTCAGCGGGTCGATGCCTTGCGCAGCAGTTCGGCGGCGTCGGGCCGTTTCAGCAGCTTCTCGTTCACGTCGAGCCCCGCGTGCGGCAGGTCCGAGTGGCCGGGGATCACGTCACCCAGCGCTTGGGACAGGTCGTCGGGGAGGATCGCGCGGGTGCGCGTGTCGATCAACATGGTCTCCGCCGCGATCCCTTCGGCATAGATGATCTGGTGGCTGTCGAAGAGCAGCTGGAAGTAGTCCACAAAGCCGCCATCCAGCAGCGTGACGGTGTAGCCGTTGACGAGGTGGCGCGCCTTGACCAGCAATTCGGACCGGCCGGCGCCGACTTCGTCGGTGCGCTGGTAGATGAACAGCCGGTGGTCCGGGCTGACGATGAGGTCGTTCTCGTTGTTCAGGGTTCCGGCGGCGATGCGGATCGGGGCGAAGTCGCCCACCGCGCGCACGGTACTCTGCCCGATCCAGCGCACCGCCTTCACGCCGTCGTCGCGGGTCAGGACCTTGTCGCCGACCACGAGGTCTTCGATCAGCCGCTGTTCGCCGCTGCCGAGGGTGATGTGGGTGCCACGGGTGAAGGAAACGCAACCCACCTCGGCGAACTTCCGGCGCTGCTGTTCGGTGTCGATGCCGACAAGGCGGTATTCGGTCTGCGGCAGAAGCTGCGCCATCGGCAGCAGGAAGATTTCCGATGCCGTCCCTTCCGCGTCGACCTCGACCAGCAGCAGCGCCTCCTGGGTCTGGCCGTCGGGCGACATGAACATCAGCGCGCTGTCCAGGTGCAGGGCGGAACCGGTGGTGCCGACCTCGCTGTCCTCGGCGACGGTGAACCGGCTGCCCGCGGAGGGCAGCAGTGACAGCCGGAGCGGGGCGGCCCCGTAGGGGAGTTCGTAGATGTCGTCCAGCATCAGCTCGGCGGCAAAGGAAAGCGCATCGCCCATGTTCGCGCCGTCGGTCGCCCGCACATCGTCGGCTCTGTAGACGGGAACGGATTGCGCTGGAGCGGGACGGGAGCGGGCCATTATTACCTCTGACTGCAGGCGGACTGCCCGGTGGAATAAGCTAGAATTGTGACGGGGTTGGGTCAAGCGCAGGGTGTTTTGCTGGCATCCGGCGCAGGGCGTGGTAGGTCTGTGCCGAGCAATCAGGAGGAATCGGATATGGATCTGGGGATCAAGGGAAAAACCGCGCTGGTCTGCGCATCGTCCAAGGGACTGGGGCTGGGCTGTGCCGAGGCACTGGCGGAGGCCGGTGTGAACCTGGTGATGAACGCGCGGGGCGCCGAGGCGCTGGAGTCTGCCGCCGAACGCCTGCGGGCGGATCACGGCATATCCGTGAAGACGGTCGCGGCCGATGTGTCGACCGAGGACGGCCAGAAGATGCTGATCGACGCCGCGGGCGAGATCGACATTCTGGTCAACAACGCGGGCGGTCCGCCCCCCGGCATGTGGCACGAATGGGACCGGTCCGATTTCATCGCGGCGCTGGACGCGAACATGCTGGCGCCCATCGCGCTGATCAAGGCGCTGGTGCCCGGCATGATGGACCGTGGCTGGGGCAGGGTGGTCAACATCACCTCGCAATCCGTACGGGCGCCCATCGGCGTGCTGGGCCTGTCGAATTCCGCGCGGACGGGGCTGACCGGCTACGTTGCGGGCACCTCGCGGCAGGTCGCCGGGTCGGGGGTGACGATCAACAACCTGCTGCCGGGCATCCACGCCACGGACCGGGCGGATTCGCTCGACGCGAGCGTGGTCAAGGCCAAGGGAATCACGCTGGAGGAGGCCCGCAAGGAACGCGCCTCGGGCATTCCTGCAGGGCGCTACGGCACGCGGCAGGAATTCGGTGCCGCCTGCGCCTTCCTCTGCTCGCAGCACGCCGGTTTCATCGTGGGTCAGAACCTGCTGCTGGATGGCGGCGCAACCAACATCACCATGTGACCGGGGCCTCGCGTATGGGCAAGCTGGCGCTTTGCGTCGCGGTCGTGTGCCTCGCGACGCAACCCCTGCGGGCGGACGACCTCCTCCCGCGGCTCGAAGCGGCGCAGGGCGCGATCGATGCCCGGATGCTGACGGTGATGGGCGCCGATCCGGCCGGGGCGCGGTGGAGCGCCGCGCGCCGGGCGGCCTCTGGCTGTGCGCTGCGCGAGCTTGAACGGATGAAGGGCCGCGCCGCCGCCGAGACCTACGTGCGCGCGGTCGAAAACGGGGCGGCGAAGGCCGCACGCCTGCGCGCTGCCGCCGATTTCGGCGGTCTGGCGGCGCGCATCCACGCGGCGGCGGGTCTGCGCCTGCAACGCGACATCGTGCCGATCACCCGCGCCTGCGGGGTCGGGCTCTAGCGCGGTGGCCGAGGCGTTCTCGCTCAAGGATCACCTGTTCAACGCGGACAGCATCGGCAGGCTGGCGGCAGAATACGCCGCCGGCCTGCCGGGTTTCGACCCGGGCCCGTTCCGACAAGAGGTGCTGGCCGGGTTCGCCGACCGTGGTCTGCTCGAACGGCTGGAGTGGATGGCCGATTGCCTCGAGCCGCAGCTTTCCCCAGATTTCCCGCTGATGGCCGACCAGCTGGAGGCCATGATGCCGCCACCGCTGGACCCGGCCCTGCGGGACGATGATTTCGGCCATTTCGTTCATGCGGTGCCCGGTATCCTTGCGGTGCGGCACGGGCTGGAACATCACCGCGAGAGAGCATTGGATCTTCTCCACGCGGCGACGCAGCGGTTCTCGATGGAATTCTACATCCGTCCCTTCCTGAACCGCTGGCCGGAGCAGACGCTGAACCGGCTGCTGCGCTGGTCCGAAGACCCGAATTATCACGTCCGCCGCCTCGTCAGCGAAGGCACACGGCCGCGCCTGCCTTGGGCGCGGGCCGTCGATCTGACCGCCGATCAGACCCTGCCGCTTCTGGATCGGCTTCATACGGACCCGACGCGATACGTGACAAGATCGGTCGCCAACCACCTGAATGACATCGCCAAAAAGCAACCGGACCGGGTGGTGGAGCGGCTTGGCGACTGGCGCAAAGCCGGCAAGCAGGACGACAGCGAACTGGCCTGGATGACCCGGCACGCCCTGCGCACCCTGATCAAGCGCGGCGATCCGGCCGCACTCGATCTGCTGGGATACCGGCGCGACATTCCGGTAAACGCCGTACTGGCGCTGGACAGCGGCAGCGTTTCCATCGGTGGCAAGCTCGCGTTCTCGCTGGAACTGACCGCATCGGTGGACCTGCCCGTCGTGGTGGATTACCGGCTGCGATTTGCCCGCCCCGGCGGCAACGATACCGAGAAGGTCTTCAAGCTCAGGGCGACGCGGATCGAGGCGGGCCGGCCCCTGATCCTGCAAAAGGCCCACAGGATGAAGGGGGACGCGACCACCTTCACCCTCCATCCCGGCCCCCACCGCGTGACCGTTCAGGTCAACGGGGCCGATGTCGCGGCGGCCGACTTCGACCTCACGGCGTGAGGGCGCGCGGCGGTGCTTGCGGGGACCGGGCCGGGCTGATAGCTGATCTCCGAGCGATTTTATCGGATACCCATGACAGCCGCAGTTCCCCGACTAGAGATCAAGGACCTGAAGCGATCCTACAACGGCCGCCCCGTTGTCGATGGCGTGTCATTGCGCATCATGCCGGGGCAGGTCACCTGTCTGCTCGGCCCTTCCGGGTGCGGCAAGTCGACCACCCTTCGGATGATCGCCGGGGTCGAGATGCAGGACAGCGGCACCATTCACGTGGACGGCGCGCTGATTTGCGACACGGTCTTTCGCGTGCCCCCCGAACGGCGCGAGATCGGCCTCATGTTCCAGGATTTCGCCCTGTTTCCGCACCTCAGCGTGGCGGACAACGTGGGTTTCGGCCTCAAGAAGGGGACCCGCGCGGAAAAGCGCGCCCGGATCGAGGAACTGCTCGACCGCGTGGACCTGAAGCGGTTCATCGACGGCTACCCGCACCAGCTATCGGGCGGCGAACAGCAGCGCGTGGCACTGGCCCGCGCCCTCGCGCCGCGCCCGCGCATCATGCTGATGGATGAACCGTTCTCGGGGCTGGACAACCGGCTGCGCGATGGCATCCGGGATGAAACGCTGAGCATCCTCAAGGAAGAGGACACCGCGGTGCTTCTGGTCACGCACGAGCCGGACGAGGCGATGCGCATGGCCGACGAGATCGCCCTGATGCGAGACGGGCGGATCGTGATGCAGGGCGCGCCCTACAACGTCTACACCCGTCCCGTGGACCGGGCCGCGGTCGCCTTTTTCTCGGACGCCAACCTGCTGCGCGCCCGTGTCGAAGGGGCGCTGGCCGACACCCCTTTCGGCCAGTTCCTTGCGCCGGGCGTGCCGGACGGGACGGACGTGGACATCGTTTTCCGGCCCCAGCACCTGCGCATTGATTTCGACCGTGGCGGGCAGGGGCCGCGGCCCACCGCCACCGATGGCACGGCAGCGCGCGCCGTGGTGGAACGGGCCCGGTTCATGGGCAACGAGTCGCTGGTGGAATTCGTGCTCGATCATGACAACCTGCGGCTCAAGGCGACGGTGCCCAACGTGTTCCTGCCGCAGCCCGGCTCGGTCATGTGGCTGACGGTCCGGCGCGACAAGTGTTTTGTTTTCCCGGTGACAGGAGGCCGCGATGCCTGAGACTCTGATGGTGGAATTCGGCATGGGATCGTCCCTGCGCCGGGGCGATTACACCGAAGCCGCGCTGCGCGCGGTCAGGGATGCCCTGTGGCACAATTCGATCAACCTGGCCGAGCTTTTCGGTTTCGACAAGACCGACATGCGGATCACCCTCGACGTGGGTGTGCAGCAGCCCGACAAGGTCGACCCCGAGGCGCTGCGCGCCGTCTTTCCCTATGGCGAGGTCACCGTGAACCTGCATTCGGGCGGGCTGGACGTGCCGCGCCCGGAGGGAGAGGGCAACCCGACGATGATGGCGAATGTCGCCCTGTCCATCGCCTTCGACATGGAGCGGGCCGATGACTGAGCAGCGGATCATCATCGAAATGGGCATGGGCAACGACCTGCACGGGATGGATTACACCAAGGCCTGCGCAAGGGCGATCGAGGATGCGATGCGACACTCCTCGCTGCCCCTTTTCAAGGCGACCGGCCTGTCACCTGCGCAGATGCGTGTTCAGGTGACGGTGGCGGTGCAGGAACCGGACAAGGTCGATACCGATGCACTGGCGGCCCTGTTGCCGCGTGGCAAGGCCAAGGTCCGCGCGGTCCCCGGCGGCCTGAACGTTCGCGCGGGCGTCGAGGTGATCGTCATCGCGCAGGCCAGCGTCGAGGCCTTCCTGCCGGATCAGCGCGGCGCATGGCGGCTGAAATAGCCGTCGGAAACGGGATTCAGGGCGTCCCGGCCGTCGGTCGGTAGTCCGCCAGCCGCTTTCCCGGCTCATCGACGAAAAGTTCCGGCAGCGCCTCTGCCGTCTCGATCCGGTCGAGGCGAAAGAGGCCGAAGCGGTCGACCCCCTCGCACCAGGCCGTCAATGCCCAGACCCGGCCCCGGTATTCCAGGTGCAGCGGGCGCACGGTGCGGCGGGCGACGAAGCCGTCGTCGGCGGTGTAGGTCAGCGCCACCTTCTGGCGCGCGCGGATGGCGGGCCGCAGAAGCGACAGATGCGTCAGGTTTCGCGCAGGGTCCGCAAAGGGGCTCAACGCTGTTTTCCACGCTTCGGCGGCGGCCATTGCCTGTGCCGGCAGCACCGAGTCGATCCTGTCGGCCAGACTGTCCGCCGCGGTCTGCAACTCCGCGTCCGCCGCCTGTGCCACGATGGCAAGGCCGAGGTTCAGCGCCTCCAGTTCCTTTGCGGTCAGGGTAAGCGGCGGCAGGGTGATCGCGTCCTCGAGCGCGTAGCCCGCCCCGCGCGACCCCTTGACTGGCACGCCCGAAGCGGCCAGCCGATCCATGTCCCGGTATATCGTCCGTACCGAAACCCCCATCCGCCTGGCCAGATCCTCTGCCCGGTGCAACGCACCGTCCTGCAGAAGGCGCAGAAGGTCGAACAGGCGGTCGGAACGGGGCATCGAAAGGTCTTTCCGGGTTGCAACTGACATAAACCTGTCAGGAGGCCGCATCAAGCCCAGCGGTCACGGTTTTGCGACCGGGTGGTCCGGACGCGGCGCGGCCTTTGCGCTTTGCCGTCGACGCGGCTTTTCCGTAACAAGGCAGGCGACTGGGGGATTCCCCCCGACAACGGGAGAGATGACATGTTGAACAATATTGGCCTGCCCGGTCTTTTGCTGATCGCGGTGGTCGTGCTCGTGCTTTTCGGGCGCGGCAAGATTTCCAGCCTGATGGGTGAAGTCGGCAAGGGGATCACGAGCTTCAAGAAGGGTATCAGCGAGGGCGAGAACGAGACGAAGCAGGTCGACGAGGTCGACAGTGCCGAACTGCCCAAGCATACCGACACCGGCACCCATCCCCGGACCGACCGGGTCGCCGACAAGGGCGTGAACCGGGACAAGGTGTAACCACCCATGTTCGATATGAGCTGGACCGAGCTGTTGGTCGTGGGCATCGTGGCGCTGATCGTCGTGGGCCCCAAGGACCTGCCGGTGTTGTTCCGCAAGGTGGGGCAGTTCGTGGGCAAGGCCAAGGGCATGGCGCGCGAGTTCACCAATGCGATGAACGACGCCGCGGACAGCAGCGGCATGCGCGAGATATCGTCGAACCTGAACACCTCGCTCAAGGCGGCGACCAATCCGCTTGGCACCGCGATGGACGGGGTAAAGTCGGCGACCAAGTCGCTGACCAATATCGACCCCGACAGCGAGACCGGCAAGCTGGCCGCCCAGCGGGCCGAGGATGTGAAGAAGATCCAGGCCCAGACCGCCCGCGCCGCCGCGGAGCGCAAACAGCGCGAAGCGGCCGAGGCGATGGCCCGTGCCGAGGCGCTGGAGGAAGAAGCGTCCGCTTCCGCGCCGAAACCGGCAGCACCGGCGGCCGCCGAAAAGGCCCCGACGGCGAAGAAACCGGCCGGCGCGAAAGCTCCGGCGACACAGGAGGCGAAGCCGGCCCCGAAGAAAACCGCCGCGAAGAAGCCCGCGGCGAAGAAGCCCGCGGCGAAGAAGCCTGCCGCCAAGAAGCCCGCAGCCAAGAAACCCGCGGCCAAGCCTGCCGAAAAAGAGTAACCGATGAGCGCCACCGACGATATCGACGACAGCGCAGCGCCGCTGATCGAACACCTGGCAGAGTTGCGGACCCGGCTGATCCGGTCCGTTCTCGCCTTCATCGTGGGCATGATCATCTGCTTTTCCTTCGGCAGCACGATCCTCGATTTCCTGCTGGTGCCGATCGAGAACACGATGCGTGATCTCGGCAACCCGAACCCGGTGATGCAGTACACGGCGCCGCAGGAGTATTTCTTTACCCTCGTGCGCATCTCGATGGTGGGGGGGCTGGCCGTCAGCTTTCCCGTGATCGCCACGCAGCTCTGGCGCTTTGTCGCGCCGGGTCTCTACAAGAACGAGAAAAGCGCCTTCCTGCCGTTCCTCATCGCCTCTCCCGCCCTGTTCCTGCTGGGCGCGGCCTTTGCGCATTACGTCGTCGTGCCGCTGGCGATGCAGTTCTTTCTCGGGTTCTCCGACGCCGCGTCCTACCTGACGGCGCTGGTGGTCGAGGGCGACGCGCGCAAGAGCGGGATCGACATCGTCTTCAACGGCAAGGTCAACGAAAGCCTCGACATCACGCTGAAGATGATAGTGGCCTTCGGCCTGTGTTTCCAGCTGCCGGTGCTGCTGACCCTGATGGGCAAGGCGGGGCTGGTGAGCACCGAGGGCCTTCGCAACGTGCGAAAGTATGCCGTCGTCGGCATCCTGCTGCTGGCCGCGCTGGTCACGCCGCCCGACGTGGTGACGCAGCTGATCCTGTTCGTCGTGGTCTACGGCCTTTACGAGGTGTCGATCTTCCTTGTCAGCCGCGTGGAATCGAAGCGTGAGGCACAGTTGCGCGCCGATGGCTACTACGACGACGATGATGCGTTCGACGAGCATCTCGAAGACGACGAGGACGACCTGAAGTGATAGACGATCCCATGGACCGCATCGCGGCGGCGCTGGAGCGCATGGCGCCCGCCGCGATGCCCACGCCCGATTTCGACGCGGCGACGGCCTTTGTCTGGCACACCGGCCCGGACCGGCTGGAACCCGTCGCGCAGGTCTCGCGGGTGGCGCTGAACCTGTTGGTCGGCGTCGACCGGTCGCGCGACACGCTGCTGGCCAACACGCGGCAGTTCGCTGCCGGACTGCCGGCCAACAACGCCCTGCTGTGGGGCGCTCGGGGCATGGGAAAATCGAGCCTTGTCAAGGCGATACACGCCGACGTTCACGCATCGCACGAAGCGCTGCGCCTGGTCGAGCTCCAGCGGGAGGATCTGCCCTCGGTCGGACGGTTGCTGAACCTCCTGCGGGGCGCATCGCAGCGCTTCATCCTGTTCTGTGACGATCTCAGCTTTGGACACGACGATGCGCACTACAAGTCGCTCAAGGCGGTTCTGGACGGCGGGATCGAAGGGCGGCCGGACAACGTCGTGCTTTATGCCACGTCGAACCGGCGGCACCTTATGCCGCGCGACATGATCGAGAACGAGCGCGGAAGCGCCATCAATCCGGCGGAGGCCGTCGAGGAAAAGGTCTCTCTTTCCGATCGCTTCGGGCTCTGGCTCGGTTTTCATGCCTGCGATCAGGACCAGTACCTGGCGATGATCCGCGGCTACTGCGATGCCTACGGCGTGCCGGTCGACGATGAAACTCTCCGCGCGGAGGCCGTCGAGTGGCAGGCGACGCGGGGCGCGCGGTCGGGCAGGGTGGCGTGGCAGTACTTCACCGATCTGGCGGGCCGCAAGGGCGTCGCCATCGCCTGACGTCAGGCCGCCAGCAGCCCGGCTTCGAACGCACGCAGGCAGGGCGCGACCTTGGGCCCGTAGGCGACAAGATCGGGAAAAAGCGTCCTGATTTCCTGCCCTGCCGCTTCGTTGACCGCGTGCAGCGTCATGTCGCCGGGATAAAGGCTTTCGGTCCACAGACCTTCGGACCGGATCAGGTGATGGGCGTCGAAAAGCACGTGATAGTACCGCACACGCCCGCCGGGGCGCCGGTACACGCCGTCATGCCCCAGCAGATCCTTGGCGCGGACCAGCACTTCTTCCTGTCCGAAGAAGAAATCTGCGCGCCAGTCCTGAAGCAGGATCGCGTGCTGCGGAGAGACCACCAGATCGCGGTCGTTGCCCAGGGTGCCGCGGGTGATCACGATCGGGGCGAGATCTCCCTGCGCCGGCACCGATGTCGCGCCGATCCATGCGATCGGTTGCAGGCCCCCGTCACGGGTCAGGGCCAATTGGCCGGGGCACAGGCTCTCGACGGGCAGGGGGCCCTTGTCGGTTTCGATCAGCGTACCGCTGGCAAAGCAGACAACCGTGCCGCCCAACGACGCGTGCGGTATCAGGTCGCTGTTGTCGACGATCCCGCCGGTGCGCAGGTTGGTGTCGGCCGGGGGCATCCCGTCGGGAAAGACGAGGTAGAACCCGTCCTCGTTGGCGTCTTCCACGTCGTTGTCGTTGTTCAGATCGACGTCGATCACGGCCACCCGCCAGGTCGTCGTGCCGTCCGTGACCGTGAAGGTATAGTCGTAGATGACCTGTCGTGGTGTTCCGTTGACGTCGGTGGTCTGCCGCCCGATCCCGCCGAAGCGTTCCTGCGGCGACACGATCTCGTTGGTGGGATCGCCGTTGAACTGCGTCGCCCCGTCGTTTTCATCGACGACGAAATAGGTGTCCGGCCCCGTGTAACGCCAGGTCGCACCCGTCGGTGGGGCGAAGTTGTAGTTGAACGCAGAGCCGTTGATCGTGCTCTGGGTTCCGAAGATCGTGTTGGTGTAGCCGTAGTGGACAGGCATCGTAAATCCAATCGCAATTCTTTGCGTTGGATTGTGTCTAGTTTGGCAACGCGGCAGGCTTGCGGCGAAACCTGAACGTTTAAGTCAAATGCGGGGCAATTTCAGGGTATTTTGCCCTGCCGGGCCGGCGGCCCGGCGCGGGCCTTCAGTTGAGGTAGGGGGACGGATCCACGCTGTCGAAGCCCTTGCGCACTTCGAAATGCACATAGGCGTCGTCGCCGCTGCGCAGTTTGGCGATCTGCTGTCCGCGGCTGACGGTATCGCCTTTCGCGACACTCACGTCGGTCACGTTCGCATAGACCGTCAGCAGATTGTCTTCGTGGCGGACCACGACGATCGGCACGCCGTCGGCGCTCTTGGTGATCGCCGCAACGGTGCCCTTGTCCGCCGCCTTGACCGCGGCGCCGGGGGCGGCCTTGATGTTGATGCCCTCGTTCTTGCCCTTTGCGTAGCCCCGGATGATGCTGCCCTGCACGGGTGTCGCCATCTTGGCACTCGATGTCTTGACCGTGGTCTCGCCCACGTCGGCGACAGGTTTCTTGGGCGCTGCCGTGGCGGCGGGGGGCAGGGGCTTGGCGGTATCGTCCTGCGGCAGGGGCTTCTTGGCGGAAGGGGGCGTCGGCGTGGGGCTGCCTTCGCCCGGCATGCTGGTGGCCGGTGCCGGTGCAGGGGCCGCGGCCTGGGTCGCCCCGGTCGCGGGATTGCGCTTGGGCGGGTTCTGCTGTGGCACGGGGATCAGCAGGAACTGGCCTTCGCGCACCGCAAAATCGGCGCCGAGCCCGTTCCATTCTGCCAGCGCCTTGACCGGCACGGAATAGAGCCGCGCGACGGTATAGGCGGTCTCGCCGCGTTCGACACGGTGGCGGATCGGCTCCTTGCCCGTCTGGACGGTTGCAGCGGGGGCCGGTGCGGGGCTGGCGGGGGCCAGCGTCGCGGTCTGGACACCGGGGCTTGCCGGTGCGCGGTCGATGGCGTTCCCGGCGAGCGAGGAGATGTCCACCGGGCCGCCCGAGGCGCTGGGCGCGGGGGCCGCTTCACCCACCCTGTTGGGCAGGGCGATGATTTCGTCCTTGCGCAGCGGCACGGCGGGGTCGATGCCGTTGTAACTGGCCAGCTGCGTGGTGCTTGCGCCCACCCGCGCAGCCACATCGGCAAGCGTGTCGCCACGGCGGGCAACGGCCACCTGGTAGTTCGGATAGGAGATGACACCGCGACTGTCGGGCGTGGGCCGGTCCGCGAGAGGCGCCGTCGCAGCCTGTGCGGTGGTGAAATTGCCCAGGTTTCCCCGCAGATCGAAGTCGAGCGGCTGGTTCGCGCAGGCGCCCAGCAAGACCGCGCTGGAGCCCGCCAGGACGCTCAGCCGCAGGGGGCGGCGCATGAATGAATGGCGCATCTGCATGTCCTCATCTGTCCTCCCCCGTGTCGATCCGGGGATTTGGGCCGTTTATAGCCCAATTATGTGTCCTTGCCCAACCCTTCGAGCAGCGGAACGAAGCGAACGGCCCGCATTTCGTCATATTCGAGCCCATGGGCGGTTTTCCGCACACGGATCAGGTGCTGCACCGCGTCGGACTGGCCGACCGGCAGGACCATGATCCCGCCTTCCTTGAGCTGTGCGAGCAGCGGACTGGGCGGATCCTCCGCCGCGGCCGTGACGATGATCCGGTCGAACGGCGCCTGCTCGACCAGGCCAAAGCTGCCGTCGGCGGTGATCGCGGTGATGTTGTTCAGGTCCATCTGTTCAAAGATCGCGCGCGCGTCGTGCACCAGCCGGCGGTGCCGGTCGATGGTATACACCCGGCGCGCAAGCTTGCTGAGGATCGCCGCCTGGTAGCCCGAGCCGGTGCCGATCTCGAGCACCTTGTCCCGGGGCGAGATTTCCAGCGCCTGGGTCATCAGCCCGACGACCGAAGGCTGGCTGATGGTCTGTCCGCAGGCGATCGGCAGCGGCATGTCCTCGTAGGCGCGTTGCGCGAAAAGACCCTTGATGAAGGGGCCCCGGTCGATCGTTTCCATCGCGTTCAGGACACGGTTGTCCGTCACCCCCTTGGAGCGCAGCGCATAGAGGAACTGCATCTTGCGTTCGGCTTCTGACAGTTCCTCGTCGGTCACGTATCGATGCCTGCCAACTGGTCCATGATCTCGTGCGCGGTCAGGTCCGCCCGCATCGGGGTGACCGAAACATATCCGTCCAGATTGACCGCCGCATCGGTTCCCGGCGCGGCCATGACCCGCTGGTCACCCCCCTTGATCCATGAAAACCGCCGCCCGGAAGGTGAGGTGTGCGGCTCTGTTCCGTGCACGACACCGGGGCGGCGGCCCTGCGGCGCGAGCCGCGTTCCCTTGACTGCCTTTGCCGGCACGGGCGGAAAGTTCACGTTGTAGAACAGCGAATAGGCGCCGTCTTCGGCCGGGTTCGCATCGAGAATACGGCGGACCACGTCGGCGCCGAAGGTCGCTGCCGCCTCGAACGGGTCGTCGAGGTCACGGTTGTCGGGGCCGTAGTACTGCGACAGGGCGATGGCCGGGAACCCCTGAAGCGCTGCCTCCATCGCGCCACCGATGGTGCCCGAATAAAGCGTGTTCTCAGCCGAATTATTGCCCCTGTTCACGCCGGACAGCACCAGGTCGGGGAGGCTGTCCTTCATCACGTCGTGCACCCCGATCAGCACGCAGTCGGCCGGAGACCCTTCGGCGGCATAGCGGCGCGTGCCCAGTTTGCTGATCATGGTGGGCTTGACGTAGTTGATGCAGTGGCCGACCCCCGATTGCTCGAACGCCGGGGCGACCGTCCAGACCTCGCCGTCCGGGCCCGCGATATCTTCCGCGATGCGGGCGAGGACCGCCAGTCCGGGTGCGTCGATGCCGTCGTCGTTGGTGATGAGAATGCGCATAAAAAGGCCCTTTTGCCCTTGATAGGCGAGGCCCGCGCGAGCGGCAAGGACGGGTCGGGGATATTGTCCGGGGAACCCCCGTCAGAGTTGCGCGATTACCGCAGCGGCCTGGGCATGGGGATCGGCCAGCACCGTGCGGTCCTCGCCCGGAAAGAAGCGGGCGCGGGTCGCGGTGGGCATCGGTTCCGGCGTCAGCACGTGAACCTTGGGTCCGATCTTGGCCGTTTCGGCCGCCCACGACCGCGCCATCGCGATCTGCGCCGCCTTGGTCGCGCCGTAGGCACCGAAGAACTTCGCGCCCGCGCGGGGATCGTCGAAGAACACCGCCTGTCCGGACGGCCCCAGCAGGGGCGAGACATAGGCGATCAGCGTCGCGGTCGCGGTGACGTTGCAGGACACCGACTTGGCCATGTCCTTGGGATCGACATGGTCTGCCGGCGCCAGCGGCGCGGCATGGACAGCCGTGTGACACCACAGGTCCAGGCTGCCCCACCGGTCGTGGATGCCGCGGCAGAGCACCGCCATCGCGTCCGCTGTCGTCACGTCCATGGGCGCAAGCGTCGCCGAACCGCCCCGCGCCTGGATACGGTCGTCCAGCTCCTCGAGCGCGCCGGTGGTCCGGGCCACGGCGATGATGTGGTGGCTGGCGCAGAGCGCCTCCGCCAGGGCGGCCCCAAGGCCGCGCGAGGCGCCGGTGATCAATGCGGTCTTTGTCATGCGCGCCATGTGCCTTGATGCAGGCCCGCCGTCAATAGGCCGCTCAGCCCTGGGGCAGTTTCAATGCCTTGGCGCGGCCCCGCACGTTGAGCACCAGCTGGCCCTCTCCGATGGCGGCGACGGTGCCGCCGGCGACCGTATCGCCGAGGCCGACGCGGGTGATCCGGCCGTTGGGTGTCCGGACCAGAGCGCCCGGCGCGGTCTCGCTGCCGAAAATGCCGATCAGGGCGGTGCGATCCAGCCGTGCTTCGGTGGTGGCAAGGTCAGCCACGTTGCGCGGGGTGGGGTGTTGTGTGTCCGTGTTGCTCATCTCGTGCCTCTGCGCGGATTGCCGATTCTCTGTTCAGACGGCCAGCTAACAAGGTCGCGCCGGAGGCAGAAGGGGACCGGGCGCGGATCAGCCAAGCCTTGCCGAAGGCTGCGCGGGCTTCAGCCGAAGCCGCGCGATCCGCGCCGCGACAGATGGTAGCAAAAGGTCATTTCCGCGAGGTGAGAGACCGCCTGCTCGGGCAGCGCCCGCCCCAGGTCGCACGTGATCCGGCGGCGACCGTCGTTGTCCCCCATGTCGGGGTGGATGTCCCGCATCCGGGCGGCAAGATCGGTCTTGCAGTCGATCAGGAAGCTGATCCGGTCGGGATCGTGCGGCGACCAGTCCATGCGCAGCGTGCTGCCGGTGCGCGGTTTCGAGGGCCGCCAGGCGGGCTGTCCCCACTTGAGACTTTCCTCCAGCGGGGCAACGCCCACGCGGTCCGCAGCCTGAAAGAACAACGCACGGCACGCCCACAGCGCGTCACGCGCGGGCGCCGGCCAAGTATTCAGAACGGCAAGAAGAGGGGCGGGGGCGTGCTGCATCCTGCCATGATGGCAGCCACAGCTGACAGAAAGCGGCAGCAGATTACTCCGCTGCCGTCTTCATCTTGAAGCCTTCGTTCACCTTGTCCGCCGGAGTGACCGGATATTCGCCCGAGAAACAGGCGTCGCAGTATTGCGGACACTTGGAGTCGCGGCCCCCGGCCTCGCCCACGGCGCGGTAGAGACCGTCGAGCGAGATGAACTTGAGGCTGTCGACCTGCAAGTGATCGCGCATCTCGTCTTCTGACATGGTCGCGGCCAGCAGCTTCTCGCGCTGGGGCGTGTCCACGCCGTAGAAACAGGGCCACGCCGTCGGTGGCGAGGCGATCCGGAAGTGGACCTCGGCCGCGCCGGCGTCGAGGATCATTTCCTTGATCTTGCGGCTGGTGGTGCCGCGCACCACGCTGTCGTCGACGAGGATCACCCGCTTGCCCTTGATCAGGGCGCGGTTCACGTTCAGCTTCAGGCGCACGCCCATGTTGCGGATCTGCTCCGTCGGTTCGATGAAGGTGCGGCCCATGTACTGGTTGCGGATGATGCCCATGGCATAGGGGATGCCGGATTCGAGACTGTAACCGATCGCCGCCGGTGTGCCGCTGTCCGGCACCGGGCAGACCAGATCGGCGTCGACCGGGCTCTCCTTGGCCAGTTCCCGGCCGATGTTCTCGCGGGTTTCATAGACCGAGCGACCGCCGAGGATGCTGTCGGGCCGGCTGAAATACACGTGTTCGAAGATACAGAACCGCGACGGCTGGCGGCGGAAGGGGAAATGGCTTTCCACGCCGCTCGGGGTGATGACGACCATTTCTCCGGGCTCGATCTCGCGCACGAACTCGGCGCCGATGATGTCCAGTGCGCAGGTCTCCGAACTCAGCGCCCAGCCATCGCCCACCTTTCCCAGCACCAGGGGGCGCACGCCCAGCGGATCGCGCACGCCGATCAGCTTGGTGCGGGTCATCGCGACCACCGAAAAGGCGCCCTCGACCCGCCGTAGCGCGTCTTCCATGCGTTCGGGCACGTTGCGTTGCAGGGAACGGGCCATCAGGTGGATGATGCATTCACTGTCCGACGAGGACTGGAAGATCGAGCCGCGTTCGATCAGCTCGCGGCGCAGGGCGTTGGCGTTGGTGATGTTGCCGTTATGCGCGATGGCGGCGCCGCCCATGGCGAATTCGCCGAAGAACGGCTGCACGTCGCGGATCGCGGTCTGGCCCTTGGACCCGGCCGTGGAATAGCGCACGTGGCCGATGGCCAGCTCGCCCGGCAGCGTCTCCATCACCGCCTGGCTGGTGAAGTTGTCGCGGACGTAGCCAAAGCGCCGGGCGGACTGAAACCCCGCCTCCGGCTGGTAGGAGACAATGCCCCCCGCTTCCTGACCCCGGTGTTGCAGCGCGTGAAGCCCCAGCGCCACGAAATTCGCGGCGTCGGCCACGCCGACCACCCCGAAGATGCCGCATTCCTCCTTCAGCTTGTCCTCGTCGTCCCCGTCCCTGAGGTAGGACGTGTCGAAAGGGTGTGCGGGAGGCATGATCTTGGAAGTGGGCTTTGTCACGGCGGGCAGCTCCGAATCCGGTTGGGCTTGCCGCCTATGTAGGGCTCTTGACCGCCAGTGTCACCCCGCCGCCCGCTTGCCGGGCGGGATTGTTTCAAACCTGTGACTGTGGACCGGGCCTTGCCGCCGCCGGATCTAAGCCTGCCGCAGCAGCCCTTCACCCGCGTTGTCGTTCCTCAGTTCGGCCCGTGGCGCGCCGGGCAGATCGCTGCAGGCGACGATCCGTCCGGGCAGGGTGAAGCTGATGATGGCGCCACCGGTGATCGCGGAATTGCGCGCGCTCATCATGCCGCCGCGCGCACGGATGATCCGCCGCACCCCGAAAAGCCCGTATCCACCGTCGATCCGGAAGCTGCCGCCGTTCATCAGCCTCGTTGCCGCCTCGGTGAAGCCCTTGCCGTTGTCCTCGAGTGTCACGGCGATCCAGCCGTTCGCGCGTTCCTCGACCGAGATGTCCAGCATCAGCGACAGGCGCCCGGCGTGCTTCACGGCGTTCTCAATCAGGTTGCGCAGCGCGATGTGCAGCGCCGTCTTGTCGGTCAGCAGGGTGGCGGGCGTGACGGTGACCTGATGGCGTTCTTCGGGGTCGAGGATGTCGCAGATCAGGCAGGTCATTTCGGACAGGTCGCACAGCGCCTCTGTCTGCTCGAGCTCGACCGACTGACTGTGCGCGAGGATGTCGTCGATCAGTTTCATGGTCTTCTCGGCGATGCCGTCCATCATGTCGATCATTTCCAGCTTGCCATCTCCGTGATCGACGAAATCCTGCCGCAGCACCTCTGCCAGCATGGTGACGTTGCGCATCGGCGCGCGCAGGTCGTGTGCCGCCATGGCGACGAATTGCTCCATCTCGGAGGCTGCCGTGTCGTAGGAGACCTTGGCCTCCCGCGCGCGGGTCTGGTCGGTGATGTCCAGCGACGTACCGAAAAGCCGTTGCCCGCGTCCCTGTGCATCCAGCTCGGGAGACAGCGTGGTCCGCACTTGCCGCACCTCGCCCGCCAGCGGCAGTTGCAGTTCGTAGGTCAGCGCCGTGCCCGCTTCGGCCACCTGGCAGTGCCGGGCCAGCGCGGTACGACCGTAGGCGGTGTCGTAAACCTCGGCGGCGGTCCGGCCGAGGTAGTCCGAAAGGGGCCGCCCGCTGATGCCACGCGCATGGGCGTTGAACGCGCGATAGACAGGCAGGCCGCGCGTGTCGATTTCCAGCACGAAGAGCGGTGCGGCGACGTGATCGAGATGGGCGTAGGGGTCGGACTCTGACATCAGGCTGCTCCTTTGCCGCAGAACCCTACGACGGCCTGTCTAACAGAGTGTTAAGCGCGCCCGCGAAGCGTCAGGCGCCGCAGTTGCCCACCAGTTCTTCGTAACGGGTGGTGATCCAGCCCAGGGCGTTCTCCGGGTTCTGCTCTTCGATCCGGTCGGTGAAGCGGGCAAAGACCGTCGCCGACCGGCTGTCGTCGACCATGGTGAATTCCTGATCGGGGATCACGGTCTCATAGACGAAGAAGGCGATGGCCACGAGGATGATGCCGCGCGCCACGCCGAAGATGAACCCCAGCCCCTGGTCCAGCCCGCCAAGGACGGAGCGTTGGACCAGCGAGGAAAACAGCGGCGTGAACAGGGACACGACGATCAGGGCCACGGCGAACACGATCGCGAAGGCACCGATGATGGACAATTCGCAGCTGTCGGCGAGGAATTCGCCCACCACGGGCAATTCGCGGACCAACGGCTCGACCTGCGGGGCAAAGAGATAGGCGAGCACGGCGGCGGCGACCCAGCCGACGATCGCCATCAATTCGCGCACCAGCCCGCGGCCATAGGCCAACAGCGCCGATAGCACGATGACCAGCGCCACCACGCCGTCGATAATGGTAAAGCCTTCCATCTGCTGCCTGCCTTCGTAGCTGGGCGCTATCCCGCGCCGAATATTTCACCGACAAATCCGGTCAGATCGCCCAGTTGATTGAGCGCGATGCCCGTCGTTCCAACCGCCTTGCCCCCTGCGGGCGCGATTGCGGAGGTAAAACCAAGTTTTTGCGCCTCTTTCAACCTGTTTTCAGTCTGGCTGGCGGGACGCAGCGCACCGGAGAGGCTGATTTCCCCGAAAACCACGGTTTCGGCGGGCAGGGCGACATCCTCGCGCGCGCTCAGGAGCGCGGCGGCAACCGCGAGATCGGCGGCGGGTTCCGACACCTTCATGCCGCCGGCCACGTTCAGATAGACGTCCAGCCCTGCAAAGGGGATGCCGCAGCGCGCCTCCAGCACCGCGAGGATCATCGCGAGCCGCCCGCTGTCCCAGCCCACGACCGTGCGTCGGGCCTGCGCATGCGGCGAAGGTGCGACCAGCGCCTGGAATTCGACCAAAACGGGCCGCGTGCCCTCGATACCGGCAAAGACGACCGATCCGGCTGAGGGCTGGCCGCGCTCTGACAGGAACAGCGCCGAGGGGTTGCCGACCTCTGCCAGTCCCCGCCCCGTCATCTCGAACACCCCGATCTCGTCCGCCGGGCCGAAGCGGTTCTTGACCGCGCGCAGGATGCGGAACTGGTGGCCGCGCTCGCCCTCGAAGTAGAGGACGGTATCGACCATGTGCTCGACCACGCGGGGGCCGGCGATCTGGCCGTCCTTGGTGACGTGACCCACGAGGATGACGGAGGTGCCGGTCCGCTTGGCGAAGGCGGTCAGCTCGTGACTGGCGGCGCGCACCTGGCTGACGGAGCCGGGCGCGCTTTCGACGTTGTCGGCCCACATGGTCTGGATGGAATCGATGATCGCCAGTTGCGGGCGTTCCTTGTCGAGCGTGGTCAGGATGTCGCGCAGGTTGGTCTCGGCTGCCAGTCTGACCGGCGCGTCCGCCAGCCCCAGCCGCTGCGCCCGCATCCTGACCTGTGCGCTGGCCTCTTCGCCGCTGACATAGATCGTCGACAAACCGTTGCGGGCGAACTGCGCCGCGGCCTGCAACAGCAGCGTGGACTTGCCGATCCCCGGATCCCCCCCCACGAGGATCGCCGAGGCGGGTACGAGCCCGCCGCCCAGCACGCGGTCCAGTTCCTCGATCCGGCTCTTGCTGCGCGGCGGCGGCGATTCCTCCGTCCCGAGATCGGTCAGCGTCATCGCCGATCCGCGCCGGGCGCCCAGCGACTTGCTGGGCGGCCCTGCGGAAATGCCCGTGTCCTCCTGAATGGTGTTCCACGCGCCGCAGGCGTCGCAGCGCCCGGACCACTTGTTGTAGGACGCGCCGCAGGCGGTGCAGGTGAAAGTCTTGGTCGGTTTTGCCATGCTGCCTTGTGCCCCCGGCGCAAGGGGAGGTCAAAGGAATTCCCGCCCCCGGCGCCCCCTGCGGGTGGGCCGTCACCCGGTTGCGCTGTCCGCGCCGTTCGGGCCATGTGGACGCAATTGGTTCCACTTTGCGGAGGCCTCATGAAATATCTTGTCTTACTGCTGCTGGCCCTCTGTCCCCTGATCGCCGTGGCCGAGCCTGCACCGGGCGTCGCGCGTCTGGCGCAGGTCGGTGGGCCGGAGCGACAGATCGACCTGACGATCTGGTATCCGTCCGATACCGAGGCGGCCGAGGTTGTCGGCGGCAACGCGGTCTTTCGTGGCGCCACTGCCGCCCCCGCTGCGCCGCTTCCCACCGGGCGGTTGCCGCTTGTCATCGTCTCGCACGGGGGGCTCAGATCGGCGACGGACTCGGGCGCCTGGCTGAGCGCCGCGCTCGCGCGGAGGGATATGATCGCGGTCGAAGTCAATGGCCCGCGCGTCACCGGGGCGGGCGATGCGGTGGACGAGATATGGCAGCGCCCCCGTGATATCGTCGCCACAATGGACAGGGTCCTGTCGGATCCGGTCTGGTCCCGGCATGTGGACACGAACCGTATCTCGGTGGTGGGTTTCGCCCTCGGCGGAACGGCTGCACTGCTGGCGGGGGGCGCCCGGATCGATCCGGCGATCTTTGCTGCGTCCTGCGATGGGGCAGGGGGACCGGATTGCGGCTGGCTGGAACGGCAGGGCCGCACACTCGCGGATGTGCGGCGGGACCGGCTTGACCGGATGCGTGGCGATCCGCGTGTCGCTTCGGTCGTCGCGGTTGCCCCGGAATACCGCGCGGCATGGCAGGACGGCATGGGGCGGATGAGCGCCCCGGCACATATCGTCCGGCTGGGTGCGCCGGGCGGCCCCGCGCCCGACGGGGCGACGCTGGCTGCCATTCCGGATGCAGCGCCCGCCGATGCCTTTGCCGTCTGCACCGAGACCGGGTCAAGGATCCTGCGCGAGGACGGCGGCGATCCCGCGCTTTGCGCATCCTCCCCCGATGCCCGCCGCGCGGTCCACGCCCGCCTGCTGGATCAGGTGCTGGAAGGTCTGGCAGCCCGCACGCGCCAATAAGTCCGGCGCCGCGCGAGTCTACCGTGTGACCGTGCCGTCAGCGATCCAGCCGTCAAAGACTTCCAGCACCTGCGCGGCAAAGGCATCGTCGTTGATATGCGCATCCAGCGGGATCAGGCGCGTGCCGTCCGGGCAGTGCGCCCCGATCTCGGCCACGAAGGCCGCCAGCCCCTCCGGGTCCGACAGCGGGCCGCCGGGGCGGTCCCATTCGTTGCCGCCCTGCTCGGGCAGGATCAGCACGCTCGGCCCGGTGGCCCGCGCCAGTTTGGCGCACAGGGTGCGGGCCATCTCGCGCCGCTGCTCCGCCGTCATCATCACCGAGGACAGCAGGCGATTGTGGGCGTGCACCTCCTGACCGGCAACGCGCGGCGGCGGCTCCTGCCAGCCCACGAAATCGACAAGATCGTAACAGCCGGTCGAGACGATCTGCGGGATGCCGGCGGCCCCGGCGGCCGTCATGCGGTCGGCCCCCGCGCTGATGGTCGATCCCATCAGGTGGTTGCCCACCTCTTGCGGCGCGAAATCCATCACGGCGGCAAAGGCGCCCTCTGCCGCGAGGCTCTCGAAGGCGCGTCCGCCCATGCCGGTTGCGTGGAACACGGCGACCTCGAAACCGCGCTCTTCCAGCGCGGGTTTCAGCGCCACCATGTAGCGCAGCACAGTCTTGCCAAAGGATGTCATGCCGATCAGCGGGCGGTCCCGCGCGGGCGGCTCGACCGCGCGGGCCGCGCCCAGTACCGCGCCCGCCGCCTGCGACAGCGACGCCTTGCAGACGGAATTCAGCCCGTAGAGCCCCCCGGCCCAGAGGATCATCTGGACATCTGCCGCCAGCCGCTCGGGCGGGATCAGGGGCGAGAAGCTGACGGTGGAGACGATGTATTTCGGCACCCCCAGCGGCAGCGCGGCGCAGACATCGAGCGCGAGGTCGGTGCCCATCGTGCCGCCCAGAACGATCACGCCGTGCACCTCGCCCGCCCGGTGAAGCCGCAGGGCTTCTGTGGCGGCGCCCTTTGCCATGATCTGCATCGCCGTGTTCTCGTCGCCGCTGTCGATGGCTTCGGCGATGGAATGTCCCCCGGCCTCGGCCACTTGGTGCTTGGAGATGTCGGTGGGGTTCGCCGGGTCGCCAAGGACGCTCACATCCATGGTCACCACCCCGCCGCCCTGCGCCCGGATCACATCGGCGATGTAGGTCAGTTCGTCGTCCTTGGTGTCGTAGGTGCCGACCACGAGAATGGTGCGGTCCGTCATAGCTTGATCCACGCGGTCTTGAGGTCGAGATACTTGTCGAAGGCATGCAGCGACTTGTCGTGCCCGTTGCCGGACTGGCCCACGCCGCCCAGCGGCACCGTGAGGTCCGAGCCGCCATAGGTGTTCACGTGCACCAGCCCTGCGCGGATGCGCCGGACCATGCGATGCGCACGGCTCAGGTCGGCGGTCCAGACCGCCGCGGCAAGACCGTAGTCCGTGCCGTTGGCCAGCGCCACGGCCTCGTCCTCCGTATCGAAGGCCTGCACGGCGAGCACCGGGCCGAAAACCTCTTCGCGCACGATGCGGTCGTCGGGCTGCACGCCGGTCACGACGGTGGGCGCCATGAAATAGCCGCCGGTTTCCGTCAGGATGCGTGACCCGCCGGTGGCGATGGTGCGGCCCTGCGCGCGGGCCTCCTCCACGAAGGCGAGGTTGCGTTCAAGCTGCGCCTGCGAATTGACCGCCCCGCAGGCGGTGCCGGGGTCGAGCGGGTCGCCCACCTTCATCGTTTCGGTGAAGGCGGCCAGCTTTTCGACGAAGGTGTCGTGGATGCTGCGCTCGACCAGCAGGCGCGACCCCGCGATGCAGACCTGGCCCGCGTTGCGAAAGATCCCGTTCGCCGCGACCTTGACCGCCTCGTCCAGGTCCGGCGCGTCGGCAAAGACGATGTTGGGCGACTTGCCCCCCAGTTCCAGATAGACCCGCTTGAGGTTCGACCGCGCCGATGCCTCCAGCAGCCGCCGCCCCGTGGGGCCCGAGCCGGTAAAGACCAGCACGTCCACGTCCATCGACTCCGCGATCGCCGCGCCCACGTCGCTGCCGGGGCCGGTCACGACGTTCAGCACGCCGTCCGGCAGACCCGCCTCCAGCGCCAGTTCCGCGATGCGCAGCAAGGTCAGCGACGCGGTTTCCGCCGGTTTCAGCACGACGCTGCAACCCGCCGCAAGCGCCGGTCCCAGTTTCCATGCCCCGATCATGAGGGGAAAGTTCCACGGCACGATCGCGCCCACCACGCCCGCAGGTTCGCGGTGCACAAGCCCCAGCGTGCCGGGGGCGGTCGGCGCGATTTCACCGTAAAGCTTGTCGATGCTTTCGGCGTAATAGCGGATGGTCGCGGCGGCCGACATCGGCTCGGCCTTGAGCGCCATGCCGATCTCGGTGCCGTTCTCGCGCACGCCCAGCACGGCAAGCTCCAGCGCGTTCCGTTCGATCAGGTCTGCCCATTTCAGCATCACCGCCTTGCGCGCCGAGGGGGCCAGCCCGGCCCAGACACCGCCGTCGAAGGCCCGCCGCGCCGCCGCCACGGCACTGTCGGCATCGGCACGGGTGCCTTTCGCCATGCGCGTCAGCACCGCGCCGTTCAGGGGCGAGCGGACCTCCATCTCTCCCCCGTCCGAGGCGGCGACCGGCGCACCGTCGATCAGGTGGCGGGCAGGGGGCACGGGAAGGTCCCTCAGTTCGGCGATTCGGCCTTGATCCATCGAAAGCTCCTTGAGGCAGCGGGCAGGGCGCGCACGCGCCCCGTAAACGGGCGATTTTCGGCTGCGGCCGGGTCTTGGCCAGGGTGCCGTGAAAAGAAGTGTTGACAGGGGACACGTCAAAGTCAAGAATTTCAAACCAATGGTTCGTATAATGAACCATCCAGAAAATCGACAGGGAGCACTTCATGAAAACGGTTCTGACCGCAACGATCACGGCGCTGACGCTGGGCCTGGCTGGCCCCGCGCTTGCCGAGTACCCCGAAAAACCCGTGACTTTCATCGTACCGTGGCCTCCGGGCGACCTCGAAGACGTGCTGACGCGCATGATCGCCGAGGATTTCCAGAAGGAATACGGCGTGGCGGCGGCCGTGGTGAACAAGCCCGGCGGCGGTGGTGGCCCGTTCCCCGGCGCCATCGACGTGGCGACCGCACCGGCGGACGGCTATACTATCGGGTCCTTCGTGCCCGCGGTGTCGCTGATCGGGCACGAGATCGACATTCCGGAACTCACCCCGGAAAAGTTCGATCCCATCGGCATCTTCCTGACCTATCCCTTCGTCATCGCGACCTCGGGCAATGCGCCCTATTCGTCGATGGAGGAACTGGCCTCCTACGCCAAGGAAAACGACGTCGTGCTGGGCCACTTCGGCGACGTCCTGACGCCCACGCAGGTGACCAAGGCGCTGGCCAAGAAGATGGACTTCGACTGGGCGGCGGACGCGGCCTTCGACGCGCTGGATTGCAACACGCTGGCCTCCGGCGATGCGGACGTGATCAACACCACGCTTCAGCTGATCCTGCCCTGCATCGATCAGGTCAAGGTGCTGGTGTCCATCACCGGCGAGCGGATCAGCAAGATCCCCGAGACCCCCACCATCGGCGAGGTCGACGGTGATCTGGACATCGCCCTGTGGAACGGGCTCTTCGTGACGAAGGACACCCCCGAGGACGTGCGTGCCAAGATCGCCGCCGTGGCGGAGAAGACGGTCATGAGCGAGCGCGCCCAGAAGGTGGCCGAAGAGACCGGCGCGCTGGTCTACTGGAAGGACGCCACCGAAAGTGCCGAAATCATCGAGGCGGACAAGGCCACGTTGAGCACCATCGGCGAAACGCTGAACTGATCCGGCCGGAGGGGCCGCAGCGGCCCCTCCCATTCCTTCCGGGAGCATGATGTGAGCATCGAATCCGATCTGCAGGCCAGGACCCGCGTCGCTGGGCAGGCCCCGTTCATCCTGGGCGCGCTGGGGCTGTCCCTGTTGCTGCTGTCGCAGATCACCACCCAGACGGAGTGGATCGCCGACTCCGACTCGCTTGCGGCGCAGCCCCGGTTCTGGCCCGGCGTGGCCATCGCGCTCATGGTCTGCAGCTTTGCCCTGCATTTCTGGCTGATGCGCCGACGCCGTCCCGACAGGCTCGACTGGGTCGAGGTGTGGCGCTGGCTGGAGCCGCTGGAATACGTGCTGTGGTTCATGGCCTACGTGTTCCTTGTGCCCATCGTGGGCTTCCTGCCGATGAGCATCCTGTTCGGCTTCACGCTGGTCTGGCGACTGGGCTACCGGGGGGCGGGATACTACTGGGCCGCGTTCTTCTTCGCGATCGGCATGGTCGCGCTCTTCAAGGGGCTGCTCGGGGTCAAGATCCCCGGCGCCATGATCTATGAACCGCTGCCCGCTCCCTTGCGCAGCTTCTTCATCCTGTACCTGTGATGGACCTTCTTCTTTCCGCCGTGGACGTGCTGGCCCGCTGGGACGTGATCGTCGCCCTGCTGGTCGGATCCATCGGCGGGGTCGCCATCGGTGCGATCCCCGGCGTCGGCCCCGCGGTGGCCATCGCGATCCTTCTGCCGGCGACGTTCTCCCTCGATCCGATCGTGGGGCTGACGGTCCTGCTGGGCATTTACGGATCGTCGATGTTCGGCGGGGCGATCCCGGCCATCCTCATCAACACGCCGGGGACGGCCGTGAACGCGCTGACCACCTACGACGGCTTCCCGATGACGCTGCGAGGCGAAGGGCGGCGCGCGCTGTCGCTGGCCTATTCGGCCAGCTTCTTCGGCGGCATCTTTTCGGTCGTCTGCCTGATCTTGCTGTCGCCGCTGCTGGCCAAGGTGGCCCCGATGTTCGGCTCGCGCGAGATCTTCCTTGCGGCGCTGCTGGGCATCATCCTCGTGATCGTGGCGCATCGCGGCCAGATGCTGATGGCGGCGGCCCTGACGGGTTTCGGCATCTTCCTGTCCACCGTGGGGCTGGAACCGGTGAAATACACACGCCGCTTCACCTTCGACCAGACGTGGCTGGCCAGCGGCGTGAACCTGATCGTCGTGGTGCTGGGGCTTTTCGCGCTCAGCCAGGCCCTGCTGCTGCTGACGATGGACGACGAGAAAGTGCGCCTGAGCAAGTCGCGCGGATCGCTTTTCCAGGGCTTCCGGGAACTGGCGCGACATCCGCGCGTCGCGACGGTATCCGCCACCTTCGGCGTCGTCATGGGCATGATACCCGGCGTGGGCGAGTTCACCGCGCAGTTCATGTCCTACACGTCAGCGCGCAAACTGTCGAAGACGCCGGAAGCCTTCGGGCAGGGATCTTCCGAAGGGCTCATCGCGTCGGAGACCGCCAACAACGCGGTGCCCGCCGCCGCGATGATCCCGCTGCTGGCGCTGGGCATCCCCGGCGAGGCGCTGACCGCGATGATGCTGTCGGTTTTCTACGTGCACAACGTGGTGCCGGGACCGGGCCTGTTCCTCTACCAGATGGATTTCGTCGTGGCGCTCTATCTGGCCCTGCTGGTGCTGAACGTGCTGGTGGTGGCCTTCCTGCTGGTGTCGACAGGGTGGCTCGTCTACCTGACCAAGATCCCGAACCGCTTTCTGGGCATGTGCATCCTGCTGCTGAGTTTCGTCGGTGTCTATTCGATCCGCAACTCGGCGGTGGATTGCGCGGTGGCGGCGGTTTTCGGGCTGATCGGCTTCGTGCTCAAGCGGCTGAACCTGCCCATCGTGCCCATCGTGCTGGGGATGGTCTTGGGCGGCATCATGGAGGTGAAGCTGCGCGCGTCGATGAACCGGGTCAACACGCCCTTCGACTTCATCGACCGGCCCATCGCCTTCATCCTGTTCGCGCTGATCGTCGTGATCGTCGCGGGCACCCTGTGGCGGGTCTGGCGGGATTGGGTGCCGACCGACCGGCGCAGCCTTGCGCGAAAGTCCTCCGGGCGCTTCGCCCGGCGCATCGCCGGACGCCGCACCCGGCATTTCGAAATCAAGACCAAACAGCAAAGGCGCAGACGCAGCTATGACCATTTGGGTTCCTGAAGACGACGGGCACGCCGACCTGGGCAAGCACGACAGCTTCGCCTTCGGCGCGCCCTACAACACCTTCGCGCGGATGCGGGCGGAAGCGCCCTGCCACTGGTCGGACTTCGACCAGGGCAAGGGGTACTGGTCGATCACGCGGCACGCCGACATCGTGCAGATGATCCGCGAGACGGAAACGTTCACCTCCGCGCAGGGCATCCGGATGGAGGATCAGACGCCGGAAGAATACATGGCCCGCCGCACCTTTCAGGAAACGGACGGCAGCGAACATCGCAAGGTGCGCATGAAGGTGGCCAAGGCATTCTCTCCGCAGGTGGTGGCGGGCTTCGAGGATCAGATCCGCGACCTTTGCCACCCGATCCTAGATGCGGCCCTTGAGAAAGGCGAATTCTGCGCCACCCGCGAGATCGCCCGCGAACTGCCTATGCGGATGCTGGGCCAGATCCTCGGCACCCCCGAAGAGGATCTGCCCTGGCTGGTGGACAAGGGGGATGCGCTGATGGCCAACACCGACCCCGACTTCACCGACCACGTGGCCGACAAGCTGGACACCGACGCCTACCGGCTGATGCCCTTCAACTCTCCCGCGGGGGCGGAGCTCTACGAGTACGCCCGCGACCTGATGGAAAAGAAGAACGCGGCGGGCGATACAAGCGGCATCCTGCACCTGATCCTGAAGCCGGACGAGAACGGCGAGACGATTTCCGAAACCGAGTTCCGCAATTTCTTCTGCCTGCTGGTGGCGGCGGGCAACGATACTACGCGTTATTCCATCGCCGCCGGAATACAGGCGCTGGCCCGTCAGCCGGGTCTGCTGGAAGAGATGAAATCGGGCGAGGTGTGGGGCACGGCCCCGGACGAGATCGTGCGCTGGGCATCGCCCGCGACGTACTTCCGCCGCACCGCAACCCGCGACGTGGAGGTCCACGGCCAGCAGATCAGGGCCGGGGACAAGGTGCTTTACTGGTTCGTTTCGGCCAACAGGGACGAGGAAATGTTCGAGGATCCCTACAGGCTGACCTTCGCGCGCAAACCGAACCGCCAGCTGGGGTGGGGGCAGGGCGGGCCGCATGTCTGCCTCGGGATGCATCTGGCGCGGCTCGAGGTCCGGGTTTTGTTCGAAGAACTGGTCAAGCGGATCAAGGGCATCGAACCGGCGGGGCCCGAAGCCTTCGTCCGATCCAATTTCGTCGGCGGGATCAAGCGTCTTCCCGTGCGCGTCACCCTGAACTGAGGTTGCCATGACTGACCGACTTCGCGCCCTCTTCGTCGACCACCTGTCGATCCCGCGCGGCAAGTACCTGCCGGGATCGAAGATCGGCGACAATGACACGCGCTTTGCCCGCGCGACCTTCGGCGTGCACTACGACCGGGATCTGCTGCTGGACGCGCCGCACGCCATGGTGCGCGATGGGATGCCCGACATGGAACTGCGCTGGCGTGGGGACGACATCCGTCAAAGCTGGGAGCCGGGAACGCGTGTCGTGCTGGGCGATCTCTACGACACCGACGGTGTGCCCTTGCCGCTGTGCCCGCGCGGGGCGTTGAAACGCGCCATCGCGGACTGGGGCCGCCACGGCCTGACCCCCAAGGTGGGGATCGAACTGGAAGCCTATGCGCTGCAGGGTGACGAACAGGGGCGTCTGCGCCCCTACGATGCGCCGGGCGGTGTGGTCTACGGAACCGGTCCCTTCGCGGACCCGATGCGCTTCAACGACGTGATCTGGCGCAAGGCCGAGGAAATGGGCTTTCACCTCGACATGATCACGGCGGAATACGACAGCCCGCAGTTCGAATACACGCTGACCTTCGACGACGCGCTCAGGGCGGTGGACGACATCGTGCTGTTCCGGCTGATGGCGCGCGAGATCGCGCTCGACCACGGGATCATCCTGACCTTCCTGCCAAAGCCCATCGCCGAGACGGGCGGATCGGGGATGCACATCAACTTCTCCTTCGTGGACGAGACGGGCAGAAACGCCTTGGCCACCGGCCCGAAAGGCGGGCCGGATCACCTCAACGACCTGTCGCGTGGCTGCCTTGCCGGACTGGTGCATCATCACAAGGGGCTGGCCGGTCTTCTGGCGCCCACCGCGACATCCTACCTGCGCCTGCAACCGGGGTCGCTGTCGGGCTACTGGCAGAACTGGGGCGGCGACCACCGGGCCGTCACCACGCGGGTGTCCTGCGAGGGCGGGGCCAAGGCACGGCTGGAGCACCGCATGGCGGATGCCAGCGCCAACCCCTATACCGCCACCGCCGCGGTGCTGCAGGCCGCGCGCCTTGGCTACGAGGGCAAGCTGGCATTGCCACCGATCGAGACCGGCGACGGTTTCGACCGGACCGATGCGAAACAGGGGGTGGCGCCGCACCTGCGGCAGGCGGCAAGGGATCTCGAGGCGGACACCGTCCTGTCCGAGGCGGTGGGCCGCGAATTGGTGGCGCATCAGGTCTTCATGAAGGAGCGCGAATATCGCAAGACGCGTGACATGGAACCCAATGCCCTTCTCGATTTCTATGTCTGGTTCGTCTGACATGCGCATCGCCATCCTTGTCACCAATACCGACGACAGCGTGTTTGCCCACGCCTGGCCCGACGACGGAGAGAAATTCGCCGACCTCCTCCATATCGCCCGCCCGGACTGGCGCTGTGACACGTTCTGGGTCTGCCGCGACAGCTTTCCCGACGACATCGCCGCCTACGACGGGGCGATGATCACCGGCAGCCCCGCGTCGGTGAACGACCGCACGCCGTGGATGCTCCGGCTCGAGGAACTGATCCGCGACATGATCGCCGCGCGCCAGCCGCTGTTCGGGGCCTGTTTCGGGCACCAGGTCATCGCTGCCGCGCTCGGTGCGCCGATTGTCGCGAATCCCGCCGGATGGGGGCATGGGCTGCTATCTGTCCGACGCGGGCAGCCGACGCCCTGGGCCGGTGTGGAAAAAGGCTTCGCGCTTTACGGCTCGCACATGGAACAGGTCGGTGCGGTGCCCGAAGGGGCGACCGTCGTATTCGAGGGGCCGGATTGCCCCGTCGCCGGCTTCGCGCTCGGCGATACCGTGATGACGGTGCAGCACCATCCCGAGATGACCCATGATTTCATGAACGCACTGGTGGAATTCTACGCCGACGAGGTTGGCGCGGAGGCAACCGAACGGGCCCGTGCCTCCCTCACGCGGGAGGCGGATCAGGCGGCTTTCGCCGAGGAGATCGCGCGTTTCTTCGAACATGCAGCGGCCCGGGGGGGCGCGGCCTGATGGGGACGATCACCAAGGCGCTCGAACTGCTTGACCATTTCACCAAGGCCCGGTCCGAGATCGGTCTGGGCGATTTCGTCCGGCTCACGGGCCGGGACAAGGCGACCGTGCATCGGCATCTGACCGAATTGGAACAGAACGGGTTTCTGGAACAGGACGCGATATCGCGCGCCTACCGGCTGGGGCCGGCGCTGCTGCGGCTTACCGCAGTGCGCGAGGCGGCGTTTCCGGTGCGCCGCCTTCTGCGGCCGATCGTGACCGAACTGGCCGAAGACATCGGCGAACTCGCCCACGCGTCGCTCCTGCAGGGGGACATGCTGTCGTCGGTTTTTCACTTCGACCCGTTGCGTCATGGCACGCAGGTTTCCTTCGACGCGGCAGAGATGCTGCCCCTGCACGCGACGTCGAGCGGCCTTGCCGTGCTGGCTTTCTCCGGGGTGGAAACCACCGACCGCGTTCTCGGTCAGACCCTGCGCGCCATGACCGACAAGACGATCACGGATCCGGCGGTGCTGCGCGACATGCTGGAGGAGGTGCGAAAGGGGGGGATCAGCCAGCTCGACAGTGCCTTCGACACCGAGGTGACCTCTCAGGGCGCGCCGCTGTTCGGACACCACGGACGGGTCATCGGCGCACTGTCGGTCGCCGTGCCACGCGCCCGCGCCACGCCGCAGATGATGGCGCATATCACACCGCGGTTGCGTGCCGCCGCCCAGGCGGCGACGCAGAGCCTCGGCGGACGCTACCCCGAATTCACCGCGAGGAACGGCGCCGCCAAGGCGCCGTCCCGCGCCGATCAGTAAAGGACATCAGATGAAAGATTCGAACTTCCTCAAGGAGCACAACGCCCGCAACCTCTGGCACCCGATGACCCATCCCGCGGACAGCCTTGCCAATCCGCCCCAGATCATCGTCGGCGGCGAGGGGGTCGAGATCACCGATGTCGACGGACATCGTACCGTGGACGCGGTGGGCGGTCTGTGGAACGTGAACCTCGGCTATTCCTGCGCCCCGGTGAAAGAGGCGATCTCGGCCCAGCTGGACAAGCTGCCCTATTATTCGATCTTCCGCGGCACGTCCAACGACGCCGTGATCGAACTGAGCCAGATGCTCAAGGACTTCTTCGCGCCCGACGGATTGAGCCGCGCCTTCTTCACCTCCGGCGGATCGGATTCGATGGAGATCGCCCTGCGCCTCGCCCGGCAGTACCACAAGATCCGGGGCGAGGCGGGCCGGGTGAAGTACCTGTCGCTGAAGAAGGGGTATCACGGCACCCATACGCTTGCCGCCAGCGTCAACGGCAACGCGAATTTCCGCACCCAGTACGAACCGCTGATGCCGGGCTGTTTTCACATCCCGGCCCCCTATACCTACCGCAACCCGTTCAACGAGACCGATCCCGAGAAGCTGGCGCAGCTCTGCCTTGCGGCGCTGGAGGACGAGATCGCCTTTCAGGGGGCGGAAACGATCGCGGCCTTCGTGATGGAGCCGGTGCTGGGCGCGGGCGGCGTGATTCCGCCGCACGCGAGTTTCATGCCCGGCGTGCGCGAGATCTGCGACCGGCACGGGATCCTGTTGATCGCGGACGAGGTGATCACGGCCTTCGGCAGGACCGGCGACTGGACCGGTTCGCGCCATTGGGGCGTGAAGCCGGACATGAGCTGCACCGCCAAGGCGATCACCAACGGCTACTTCCCCTTTGGTGCCGTCATGATCTCGGACGCGATTGGCGAGGTGTTCGAGAACGACAAGACCGGCAAGGGCGCCATCGCATCCGGCTATACCTATTCGGGTCACCCCGTCGGCGCGGCGGCGGCCATCGCCTGCCTTCAGGAAACCGAGCGTCTGCAAGTCAAGGACAATGCCGCCGCACGCGGCACCCAGATGTTCGAGGGGCTGACACGGCTGGCGGAAAAACACCCGCTGATCGGTGACGTGCGCGGGGGGCACGGGCTGATGTCGGCAATCGAACTGACGTCGGACCCTGCGACCAAGGCAGGCGTGGACAAGAAGCTGCTCGCGACCCTGCACCAGGTGACCTACGAGAACGGGGCGATGGTGCGCATATCGGGGTCGAATATCATCCTGTCGCCGCCGCTGGTGGTCAGCGAAGGTCATGTCGACACCATTCTCGACGCGCTGGATGCAGGTCTGTCCGCAGTGGCCTGAGCGGTTCAGGGTGCGATCAGGATGCTGCCCGTCACTTCCGGCACGCCGTCGACCAGCCGAAACACCAGAACCTCGCCGGAGCGTGTGGCGCGCCCGGTGAGGGCCGAAATGTTCACCTGGTGCGTGACCAGCATCAGCGGGCCGTCGGCATTCACGATCAGGGCCAGCGTCTCGTCCGTCTGACCGCCCCTGTCGCCACGGCCGCGAAAGAACGAATTGAGCGGCGGCGCGTCCTCTACCGGTCCGAGGTCGAGCAGTTCGGCGGTTTCGCGGGTGCGGCACCACTGGCTGGTGAGCACCTTATCAAAGCTGTGGCCGCGTTCGCGGAAGGCGGCGCCGATCCGTTCGGTCTGCGCCCGCCCGCGCGCGTCGAGATTGCGCTGCGTGCTGCAGTCGTCCAGGGCGAAGGTGTCCGGATCGCCGACGCCGGGGGCCAGCGCGTGCCGCATGATCGCCATTGCGCCGGGCTGATCCAGCGCCTCCCAGTCGTTCGCCTGTGCCGCGGTGGCCAGCAGCAGGCAGGCCAGAATAAGTGTCCTGAACATGAAAGGTGTCTCCCCTGTACCGGGGGGTACGTGGGTCGTTCGGGCGGTGAGGCAAGCCGCGGCCGCGTCAGCCGTTGAAATTCAGCCGCAGGCCGGGCGTCGGCCAGTGCGCGTGGTACAGGCACCCGGTCCCGGAGGCGGTGATCCATGCGTCCCGCATCTCGGGCCCGCCGAAGCAGATGTTGGTGATGTAGGGATCGCCCGGTCCGGCGACATAGGTCACGTCGCCACCCATCGCGGGCACGATGCTGATGCCGCCCCGCATCAGGGTAGCCACGCAGATCGCGCCATCCGCCTGAACCGCGAGGCTGTCGAGAAGCTGGTAGTCGGGCAAGGTGGTCAGAAGCCGCCCCGGCATGGTGAAGGGATGCGGCGCGATCCTGCCGGGTTCGACGAGATCGAAGCTCCACACCCGGCCTGTTCGGGTCTCGGCGACATGCACCGTCTTCTCGTCAGGGGACAGGCCGATGCCGTTGGGCGTGATCATCGGGGCATGCACCCGCGTGATCGAACTGCCGTCGGGCAGGGCGTAGTAGAACGCGCCATGGTGCACGTAATCGCGCGTCGATTTCCCGAGATCCGTAAAGTAGAACCCGCCGTGCCGGTCGAACACGATGTCGTTCGGTCCCCGCAGCGGCGTGCCCTCGCAGCTGTCGTAGACCGTTTCGAAGGCGCCGGTGGCGGGATCGACCCGCTGGATCGACCCGCTGACATAGTCGGGGGGCGTCCCGATCGGGCGCGTGATCTCTTCTCCTTCCGTCCAGACGAAACCGCCGTTGTTGCAGACGTAGATCATGCCGTCCGGGCCGATGGCCGCGCCATTGGGGCCGCCGCCCAGCTCCGCGATGACCTCCTTGCCGCCGTCGGGCCCGACGCGGGTCAGGCGCTTGCCCCGGATCTCCACGAGGATGACCGAGCCATCCGCCATCGCGATCGGCCCTTCGGGGAAATCGAGCCCGTCGCAGACCTTGGTCAGTGTCACGTCCATCCGGTTCTCTCCTTCGTGTCGCGGTCATCTCAGCACAGGCCGTCCCGTCTGCGCAATGGACATGCCGCACCATCTGTGCCTGTCTTGGCCCACAGGACAGGAGCGAGGAAGACGACATGGCACATCTCGACGGCAAGACAGCGTGGATCACGGGCGCAGGGGGCGGTATCGGCGAAGCGGCGGCGCGGGCACTGGCGGACAGCGGCGCCCACGTGGTTCTTTCGGGGCGACGCAAGGAGGAGCTGGACCGCGTGGCCGCCGACATCGCTGCCGTAGGCGGCAGTGCCGAGGCCGCGCCGCTCGACGTGATGGATGCCGACGCGACCGGGACGGTCTGCGAGGGCATCGCGGCCCGGCGGGCGCGCATCGACATCTTCATGGCGAACGCCGGGATCAATGTGCCGAACCGGTCGGTAAGCGCGATCACGCCCGCGGATTTCGCGCGGGTGGTCGACGTCAACCTGAACGGGGTGATGTACGGCGTGCTGGCGGTGTTGCCGCACATGCGCGCCCGCGGTCAGGGGACGCTGATCCTGACGTCTTCATGGGCCGGACGGCACGTATCGCGGGTGACCGGGCCGGCGTACAGCGCCTCGAAACACGCGGTTGTCGCGCTCAGCCATTCCATCAACCAGGAAGAAGGCGCCAACGGCATCCGGTGCACCGCCCTGATGCCGGGAGAGGTGGCCACGCCGATCATGCAGAAACGGCCGGTGCCGCCGTCGGCGGAGGACATGGCCCGCATGCTGCAGCCCGACGACATGGGCGCGATGGTGCGATACATCGCCGAGGCGCCGCCCCATGTCTGCCTGAACGAGGTGCTCATCAGCCCGACATGGAACCGCAGTTTCGTGGGCGTAGCCGAGATGGGCGGCACGAAACTTTGACTTTGAAACATGACGGCCGCCCCGGTGAGGGCGGCCGTCAGGATTTTCAGCCGGCGGTGAGCGCCGCGATGATCTGATCCGCCGCTTCGGCGGCCTTTGCGCGCATCTCGTCGTCGGTGGCATCCTGGATCGGATGCGGCACCAGCACGAAACGCGCATCTTCCATGCCCAGCGCGCGGCGCTGGTATTCGGCGGCCTGGCCGAATTCGCTCGATGCGACGGCGACTGCCGGGATCCCCTGGATTTCAAACCAGACGTTGTCGTGCATACTGCACGTCGTACAGGATCCTCAGTCGGCCAGCGCTTCGATCAGGTAATCGCACTCTCCCCGGATCTCCTGGCGCAGCGCGTCGGGACAGGGCTTGGCAAAGGTCGGCTTGGTATAGCGCCGCGTGGTGATCCCCGGCGCCTTTTCCGCCAGCAACCCTTCGAGCGCGTCCAGAAAAACGTTGCCGCGCGGCTTGCTGATGTCCAAGAGGCCGATCACCCCCTCCAGCCGACCGGACCGCTCGGCAAGCTGGCGCGCCACCGGTGTCCTTTCGTCCGTGGGGTCGAGAATTGTCGTCATAGGCTTTTCCTCCTTCCCTATCTTATCCCAGATCGATCTTGCGTGAAACCGAGATGGATCCGACCTCGCCCGTGGCCCAGCCGTGAAACGCGGAGGAAAACTTGCCCGCGTCCGATCCGGCCACGACGATGTGAATGAATTCCTTGCCCGCGAACTTGGGCGCGAGACGGTCCAGCGCGGCGGCGTCCATCTGCGCGGCGGCCTCGGGCGGGATGCCCGCGCCCGAATTCGCGTCGGCGACCATGTCGCGCAGGGGGCGCGCGGTCACCTCCTGGATGCGGTCGCGCAGCCGGTCCTTGTCCCATGGGCCGTCGCGCATCAGGGTATCTATATGCTCGGGGCACACCACCAGCAGCGCGTCGATGGGCAGGTTGTGCATCTTCGGCAGGAAGACCCCCTCCAGCCCCATGCCCAGCGAGCCCGAGATCTGGCCGGGGGTGCGCGATGTCTGGTCCACGATATGCACCGGCCCCCCGGTCATCGCAAAGACGGTCACAACCGATTCGTCACGGGCAAAGCCGCGTTCCACGTGCAGCGGCTCCCACGGGGCGCGTTCTTCCCATTCCGCGAAGCACATGGTGAACTTCATTGGGTTGCCCAGCGTCGAACGCTCGACCCCGCCGGTCGACGCGCCGCCGACGTTGCGCACCACCATCCGAAGCGCGCGTCCGATGGTGGCGTTGGCGCGGTTGCCCGCGCCCAGCGCGCCAAGGCCCATGTTCATGCCGATCCGCTCCCGGATCGGGCCGTTCACCACCATCACCGGGGCCGCACCCATCGTCGTGGCCGTGACGCCGTGGATGTTGAAGTCGTCGGTGCAGACCGCTTCGACCCCTGCGATGACCACGGGCAGGTATTCGGGTTTGCACCCTGCCATGGCGGCGTTGATCGCGATCTTTTCGACCGTGGCCTCACCCATGTTCGGAGGCACGACGGCGATCACGTCCTGCGGGTCGCGGTGGGTGCCGGACAGCATGCGCATCACGCGCTCGGGCGTGGGCGGGACCAGTGGCAGCCCGTCCGAAAACCCCTGATCGAACAGGAATTCCGCCACATCGTCGCCGCTGGCGATCTCGATCCGGCGGGCCCGGATCGGGCTGTCCTCCGCTTCCGCGCGCAGCCGGTCGAAAACCGCGGGGTCGAGGTGCTTCGACCCGCAGCCGGGGCGCCACGCGGGCAGCGCCTCCCAGTCGATCTTGGCGGCCGGCTTGCCTGTCCGTTCCGCCAAGTCCGAGGCCAGGGATTGCCAGTCGTCCCGCACGAAGCCCTCGAACCGGGTCGCGCAGGTGCCATCGGCATCGCACAGGAAAACCGACGGGACGCTTTCGATGTCCCAGGCAAAGGCGGTGCGACAACTGCGGTCGTCGAGCAACGGCATCCCCAGATCGTGCCGCGCGCCGAAGACCGGGGTGTCTTCGCCCGACTGCGAGACCAGCAGGATGTCCATCTCGGTGCCGAAGGCCCGGTGCAAGGTTTCAAGCACCGGTGCTGCGGTGTTGCAGGTTTCGCAGTCTTCCTTGACGAAACACACCAGAGCATCCCTGCCCGTGGGAAAGGCGCGGCTGTCGCCTCCGAAAGTGTCGAGGGTGAACGCGGGTTGCGAGGTCTCTGTCGTGTCGTCGGTCATGCCCGCCCCCTTTCCGTTGGATCAGCCCACACTGTGGCGCATCGCGCGCCGATGTCCAGTGGCGGAGGTGGATGGGAATCGAACCCACCACGCGCCGTTGCGACGCGTCCTTGGTTTTGAAGACCAGGGGAGCCACCAGACTCCTGTCACCTCCGTGAAGGCCGACACTAGCGGGCGCGCTTGCCGGGGGAAACCGGATAAGCGGCGATGACCCGACGCAGGTCGCCGTCGCGTGCGGTCACGCCGAGGGTGTCGAAGTGCTCCAGCACCGGGACGATCACCCGGCGGCTGGTGCCAAGCGCGTCACGCGCCGCGCCGGTCGGGAAGGGGCCGGCATCGGCGAAGGTTGCCTGCAGATCGGCGGCGGCGGCCTGCAAGGTGTCGGCGTGCAGCATCACGGTCCGCTTGAGCGCGATGTTGGCAAGCGGCACCAGGCGGCCGAGGTCGATCAGCAACGCCAGCAGTTCGCGGTCGCTGTCGTCACGCAGGACGCTGTCCGCGTCGGGCGGGGAAAGCCCCGCGGTGCGAAACTGCGCCTCCAGCCCGTCCAGCCGCTCGCGGTCAGCGGGCGGGAGCGCGGCCTCCGGATCGTGCGTGGCCAGCGTGAGCCCCCGCGCGTTCCGGCGGCACAGTCCGTCCGAGACGAGGTTTTGCGCCACGTGGTCGACGAGGTCGGGCGCCGCGCCGCGTGCCGCGAAGGTGGCCAGCGGCACACCGGAGCGTGCGGGGTGGCTGGCGTGGATGTCTGCCAAGGTGGCGCAGACCGCGGATCGCCTTTCCGAGAACGCGCGGTGCGTCGTGATCCGGCCCGGTGCGATCCGGGGAAACTCCCGCTCTGGCAGGGCCTGCGGATCGCTTTCCGCGCAGCGCGCAAGGCGCGCCACATCGGCGAGGTCGGCGGCCCCGCCGCCTGCCGTCACCAGCGCGTCCGCGATGCCGGCGATTTCCCCCGTCCACGCGGCGCGCAGTACGTCCGCACGTGCCTCGTTACCAGCGCGCACCTGCGGCGCCCGCGGGTCGAGCACCACGGCGCCGCCCAGCGTCTCGGCCGGGGACAGGCGGCGCAGGATGCCGTGTTGCCCCGCGTAGGTCATGACCGGCAAGCGGAAACGAAGCTGGGCGAACCCGTCCGCGCCCGGTACCAGTCTTCCGCCACCGTAGAGGCGCAGCTGCCCCACGACACTTGCCGTGCCCACGTGCAGGCGCACCTCCTGCATGTGTTTCACTTCAGGGGCCTCCGGCAGGATGTGCAGCGCCACGTCGATCGTGGTGGCGGCATTGCCCGCCGCAGGGTCGCACAAGACGGCGCCGCGGGGGATTTCCTCGGGGGAGACGCCGCGCAGGTTCGCCGCCGTGCGTCCACCCGGCGCGATCCTGTCCCGCGCCCGGTCCCGGCTGTGCAGGCCCCGCAGGGTGACCTCCCTCCCGCCGGGTTGAAGCCGCAGCGCGTCGCCGACGGAAACGCCGCCGCCCGACAGCGTGCCGGTCACGATGGTGCCGCGGCCGGGCAGGGTGAAGACGCGGTCGACCGGCAGGAAGGCGCAGGGCGGGCCGCTGCCTGGCGGCTCCTGCTGCAGCATCGTTTTGATGGCATCGTGCAGCGCCTCGATCCCTTCGCCGCTCACGGACGAACAGGCGACAACCGGGGCGCGGGCGAACGGGCCCGACGCGAGCCCGGCGCGTATTGCGTCGAGGTGCGCGGCCACGGCCTTGGGGGGCAGAAGGTCCACCTTCGTGACCGCCACGACGGCATCGGTCACGCCCATCAGCCGCGCGATGGCGAGGTGTTCGCGGGTCTGGGCGGCAATCCCTTCGGTCGCGGCAATCACCACCAGTGCGGCCCGGGTGCCGGACACGGCGGAAATCATCGCCTGCACGAAATCGCCGTGGCCGGGTGCATCGACGAAATCGACCGTTCCGCAGGTGTAGCGACGATGCGCGTAACCGGCGACGATGGACAGGCCGCGCGCCTTTTCCTCCGCCAGCCTGTCGGTGTCGATCCCGGTCAACGTCTGGACCAGCGCCGTCTTGCCGTGATCCACGTGGCCGATGACGACAATGGCGCCTGCCGTCATGACCGCAGCACCGCGGCAAAGGCATCGGCGACTTGGGGCACTTCGCAGTCCTGGATCGTGCGCAGGTCGAGCAGCACCCGCCCCTGGGCGATGCGGGCCACCACCGGCACCTTGCCGTGGCGCAGCGCTGCCGCCAGCCCGTCGGCGGAAAGCCCGTCGACCGCGACGGACAGCGCCACGCTGGGCAGGTCTTGTTCCGGCAACGATCCGCCCCCGACACGGGCGGTGCTGTCCACCGTTCTCAGGTCGCGCAGGCCCTTGGCGCGCAACGCGTCGGTCAGGGCTGCAGCCCGTGCCGCCACGGTCTCGATCGGGTCGGACAGCATGCGCAGCACCGGAACCGCCTTCATCGGATCGTGCGGCGCGCGATAGAGCCGCAGCGTGGCTTCCAGCGCCGCCAACGACAGCTTGTCGATCCGCAGCGCCCGCATCAGCGGGTGCGCCTTGAGCTGCGCTACGATCTTTGCGCGTCCGGCGATGATCCCCGCCTGCGGACCGCCCAGCAGCTTGTCGCCCGAGAACATCACGAGGTCCGCGCCGGCGTCTAGCACCTGCGCCACGACGGGTTCGTCGGCCAGGCCATAGGGGGAGAGGTCCACGAGGACGCCGCTGCCGAGATCTTCCATCATGATGAGGCGGTTGTCCTGCGCAAGCCGCGCCAGCGCGCGCCGGTCCGGCGCCGAGGTGAAGCCGATGATCCGGAAATTGCTGGCGTGGCTCTTGAGCAGCACGGCCGTGGTGTCGTCGATGGCGGCTTCGTAGTCCGACACGCGGGTGCGGTTGGTGGTGCCGACCTCGCGCAGGGCCGCGCCGCTCTGGGCGATCACGTCGGGCAGGCGGAACGAGCCGCCGATTTCCACCAGTTCCCCCCGCGACGCGATCACGCTGCGGCCGCCCGCCGTGGCCATCAGGCCGAGCAGGACGGCGGCGGCGCAGTTGTTGACCACCACCGCCGCCTCGGCGCCAGTCAGCTCGCGGATCAGAGCCTCGACGTGCGCGTGCCGCGATCCCCGCTTGCCGCTTTCCAGGTCCAGTTCGAGGTTGGTTGCGTCGGCACCTGCCGCAGCCATCGCCGCCACCGCTTCGGGCGCGAGGCGGGCGCGACCCAGATTGGTGTGGATGATGACGCCGGTGGCATTGACCACGGAACGCAGGGCGGGCAGGCGGTCCGCCTCGATCCGTGCCGCGATGCCGTCGGCAAAGGACGGGCCGGAAAAGTCCGGCAGCGTGTCCGGCGGGCTGTCGCCCAGCAGCGCCGCGCGTTGGTCCGCGATCTCGCGGCGCAGCGCCGCGACGGTCTCGGCACGGCTGTAGCTGTCGACAAGCGCCGCGATCGTCGGGTACGACAGCAACGCTTCGATCTGGGGCAGATCGCTGGGTCTTGGGGGCATCCGTGACACCTCTCGCTGGTTGGTGTTCCCTCCTTATGGCAGGGGCGCGGCAGGGTCGAGGGATCGCACCGGCATGACCCGTCCGATCACGGCGATGTGGTGTTGACTTCCCGAAGCCATGCTTCGTATCGTGTTCCACACGGCGGAATTACGTTTCGCACGAGGGAGAACCAAAGATCAAAATCACGTCCGGGCCCGGATCATCATGTATCGGGTCCACAATTCCGGGGAGGAATCGATGAATTACATCACGTCAACCATCGTGGCGTTCGGCCTGACGGCCGGCATGGCCACCGCGCAGGAGCTGGATCTGCCCAGCCAGATGAGCTGGACGGCCTATGACACCGGCTCTGCCGGGTACAACCAGGCCGTCGCCATCGGCGCGGCGCTGCAGGACGCCGCGGGCGTGAACCTGCGCGTGCTGCCGGGCAAGAACGACGTTTCGCGCACCGAACCGCTGCGCCAGGGCCGGGTGGAATTTTCCGCGACAGGCGTGGGCGGCAGCTTCATGGCGCAGGAAGGGGTCTTCGACTTCGGCGCCGAGAACTGGGGCCCGCAGCCGATCCGTGTGCTGCTTGCGAACAACGGCGGCGCGATCAACCTCGCGGTCGGCGTCGCCGGCGATCTGGGGATCGAGGAATACGCCGATCTGAAGGGCAAGCGCGTGGCCTACATTGTCGGCGCGCCCGCGCTCAACGTGAACACCGAAGCCTACCTTGCCTATGGCGGGCTGACCTGGGACGACGTCGAGCGCGTGGATTTCGGCGGCTTCGGCGCAAGCTGGACGGGCCTGATCGAAGGGCAGGTGGACGCGGCCTTCGCCTCGACCAACTCCGGCAAGGCCTACGAGGCCGAGGCGGGACCGCGCGGCCTGTTCTGGCCGCCGATCGACCCCGACAACGCGGAAGGGCTCGAGCGGATGACCAAGATCGCGCCGTTCTTCACCCCGAACAAGGCCTCCGTCGGCGCGACGATCGACGGGACCGACGGCTACCAGGGTGCGGGTTATGCCTATCCGGTGCTGACCGCCATTGAATCGACGGATGCGGACCTTGTCTACAACATGACCAAGGCGATGGTCGAATTGTTCCCGCAGTACGACGGCAAGGCGCCGGGCATCGGCGGCTGGGCGCTGGACAAGCAGGACATGGAATGGGTGGTACCCTACCACGAAGGCGCCATCCGCTTCTTCGAGGAGAAGGGCATCTGGACCGAAGAGGCGCAGGCCCACAACGACAACCTGATTGCACGGCAGGAAGCGCTCGCCGCTGCGTGGGAGGAAACCAAGGCCGCCAACCCCGACGACTGGGAAGCGGCATGGGCCGAAGCGCGCCGCAAGGCGCTCGCGGATGGCGGCTTCGACGTCGTTTTCTGATCTCCTGAACATCTGAACAGACCGGCCGGCGCTTTCGCCGGCCGGTTTTCCCTGTGCCGTCACCGACATGAGCGAGCCCATGACCGAGCAGAAGAAGAACACCGCTGGAAAAGCGGTCGAAGAGGTTGCCATCGACGGGGAAACCCCGGCAGAGCGCATCACAGGGCCCGCACGCTGGGTCGTCATCACCGGCACGTTGCTGTCTCTGGTGCTGGTGATCAACCAGCTGTTCAATACCCAGCTGTTCGGGCTGGTGCTGATCGAGGGGCGGTACCTCTATCTGCTCGGCGGGATTTTCCTCGCGCTGACCTTCCTGATCTTCCAGATGAGGGGCGGCAAGGGGGGCGTACCGTCGCTGCTGGACTGGGCGCTTTTCGCGGCCTCGCTTGCCTGCACCTGGTACCTGACACAGACGGCCCAGATGAACCTGTCGCAGGGCTGGGAATACGCGGCGCCGGAGACGGCGCAATACGTTTCCGTCGTCTTCTTCTTCCTGATACTCGAGGCGACACGCCGTGCGGGCGGTCTGATCCTGTTCCTGATCGTGACGCTGTTCGCCTTCTATCCCACGTTCGCAGGGCATGTGCCGGATCCCTTCTCGGGCTTCCAGAGCACGTTCATGCAGACGGTGCCGTATCACATCTATTCCGCCGAAAGCTCCTTCGGCATCCCGATGAAGGCCTTCGGCGGCGTCGTCATCGGCTTCATCCTTTTCGGGGCCGTGCTTCAGCGGACCGGCGGCGGGCAGTTCTTCAACGACCTCGCGCTCGGCATGGTCGGCGGCTACCGCGGCGGGGCCGCGAAGGTGTCGATCTTTGCCAGCGGCTTCATGGGGTCGATGTCGGGCTCCGTCATTTCCAACGTGCTGACGACCGGCGCCGTGTCGATCCCGGCGATGCGCCGCACCGGGTTCTCGGCCAAGACCGCCGCCGCGACCGAGGCCTGCGCGTCCACCGGCGGGGTGCTGATGCCACCGATCATGGGCGCCACGGCCTTCGTGATGGCGTCGTTCCTGTCGCGCCCCTACGTCGAGATCGCGCTCGCCGCCGCGATTCCCAGTATCCTCTATTACTGGAGCCTCTTTGCCCAGATCGACGCGTACTCGGCCAAGCGGGGCCTGCGCGGCCTGCCGAAGCCGGACCTGCCGCGCCTCAAGGAGGTGATGAAGGAAGGCTGGCCCTACATCTTCGTCTTCGCGCTGCTGCTCTACATGATGATCGTACTGCGGCAGGAATCCTCCGCTCCCTTCTACGCCACGGCGCTGCTGCTGGTGGTGAACCAGTTCCGCGCGCGCTTCCGCCTGAACGGCCAGCGGCTGGGCAACATGATCGTGGGCATCGGCATGGGGCTTGCCGAACTCACGGCCATCCTGCTGGGTGTCGGCCTGATCGTCGGCTCGTTCTCGGCCACTGGGCTGGCGGGCACGCTGGTCAACGAACTCGTCTTCCTTGCCGGCGACAATACGCTGGTGCTGCTGCTGATGGGGGCGCTTACCGCCTTCGTGTTCGGCATGGGGATGACCGTGACCGCCTGCTACATCTTCCTTGCCGTGGTGCTTGCACCCGCGCTCGAGGCGGGCGGGCTCAACCAGCTCGCCGTCCACCTGTTCATCCTCTACTGGGGCATGGTCAGCTATATCACGCCACCCGTCGCGCTGGGGGCCTTCGCGGCGTCGACCATGGCAGGGTCCAAGGCGATCCCGACGGGTTTCGAGGCGATGCGGCTTGGCGGGGTGATCTATATCGCGCCGTTCTTCTTCGTGCTGAATCCGGCACTGATCGGTCAGGCGCCGGCCATGGAAGTCGCCATCGCGCTGACCTGCGCACTGATCGGTGTCGCGCTGATCTCGGCCGCGTTGCAGGGCTACATCAGCCTTGTCGGGCCGGTGAAGGGCACCTTCGAACTGCCGTTGCGGATACTCCTCTTTATCGGCGGCGTCCTAATCGCCAAGCCGCATACCGACCTTCTGAACTGGGGATACGCCCTGTCGTTCGTCGTGGGCGCGGCGTTCTGCGCGCTGCCGATCCTGGTGGCATGGCGGGCCGGGTCTTCCGAATCCAGACCGGCCTGACCGCCATGATCGATATCCATCCGCCGTTCGGGGACACACCCCCCACCGAAACCATCGTCGCGAGAATTCGGGACAACGCCGCCCGCCATCCCGAGCGCCTTGCGCTGGTGTGCGGGGACCAGCGGCTTGGCTGGGGCGATTTCGACGCTCAGATCAACCGCGTCGCGAACCTGTTGCTGGGCATCGGTCTGGCCAAGGGCGACAACGTCGCGATTCTCTCGCCGAACTCGATCCCCTACGCGACGCTGTTCATGGGCGTACTTCGGGCGGGGGGCTGCGTCACGCCGCTGTCGTCCATGGCGTCGTCCGAAGCCCTGCGGAAAATGCTGGTGGACAGCGGCGCCAAGGCGATCTTCGTCGGGGAGACCTATCGCGATCTGCTGGACGGGTTCCTGCACGACATGGACATTCACCGCTACGCCATCGACTTCGAGGCGGACGGCTATGCCCCTTACGAAGCGGCGCTTGCCGCGGCCGACACCACCGATCCCATGGTGCCGGTCGAGATGAAGGATGCGTTCAACCTCATCTATTCCTCGGGCACCACCGGCACCCCCAAGGGGATCCTGCACAACCACGAGATGCGCGCCGCCCAGATGGACCGGGTGTCTCCCAACGGCTACGACGCGGAGGCACGCACGCTGCTGTCCACGCCGCTTTATTCGAACACCACCATCGTGTCCTTCGTGCCGACGCTGTTCGGCGGCTCCACCGTCTACCTGATGCCGAAATTCGACGCGCGCGGCTACCTCGAGATCGTCCAGCGGGAAAGGATCACCCACACCATGCTGGTCCCGGTGCAGTACAAGCGCATCATGGACCTGCCGGATTTCGACACCTTCGACCTGTCTTCGATGAAGATGAAATTCTCCACCTCGGCCCCCCTGCGCGCCGACGTGAAACGCGATGTGCTGGCCCGGTTCCCCGGCAAGCTGATCGAATATTACGGGCTGACCGAAGGGGGCGGCGTGACCGTTCTGGTGGCGGACGAACATCCCGACAAGCTGCACACCGTCGGCCTGCCGGCGCCGGGCAACGAGATACGGCTCATCGACGCGGCCGGCAGCGAAGTGGCGCCGGGCGAGGTAGGCGAGATCTGCGGTCGGGGCCCGACGATGATGGCCGGCTACTTCGGCCGCGACGACCTGACGGCGGATTACATCTGGCGCGATCCGGAGGGGCGCGTCTTCTTCCGGTCGGGCGACATGGGGTACCTCGACCCCGATGGCTACCTCGTGCTGTCGGACCGCAAGAAGGACATGATCATATCCGGCGGGCTGAACATCTACGCCAACGATCTGGAACTGGTGCTGCTCGACGATCCGGATGTGACCGACGCCGCCGTGATCGGCGTTCCCTCCGACGCCTGGGGCGAGACGCCCTTGGGCCTCGTCGTGCTGCGCGACGGCGCGGCACGCGGTGCCCCCGAGATCCTCGACCGGGCCAACGGCAGGCTGGGCAAGAGCCAGCGGCTGTCGGCGGTCGAACTGCGTGACAGCCTGCCGCGCAGCAGCATCGGAAAAATACTGAAGAAAGACTTGCGTGAGCCCTACTGGGCCGCAGAAAGGGAAAAGACGTGAAAGACGATCAGATGAACGGCGCGGAAAGCCTTGTCCATACGCTTCTGGCCAACGGGGTCGAGGTCTGCTTCACCAATCCCGGCACCTCCGAGATGCACTTCGTCGCCGCGCTCGATCATATTCCCGGCATGCGCTCCGTCCTGGCCCTGCAGGAGGGTGTCGCGACCGGCGCCGCCGACGGCTACTACCGGATGGCGCGGAAACCGGCCTCCACCCTGCTGCACCTCGGACCGGGCCTCGCCAACGGGCTGTCCAACCTGCACAACGCCAAGAAGGCGGGGTCGGGCGTGGTCAATATCGTCGGCGAACATGCGGCGAGCCACATCGAACTGGACGCACCGCTCACGTCGGATATCGAAGGGATCGCCCGTCCGGTGTCCCACTGGGTCCGGACCTCACCCTCCGCCGAAACGGTGGGCAAGGACGCGGCCGCGGCGGTCGAGGCGGCGATGACGGCGCCGGGGCAGATCGCGACGCTGATCCTGCCCAGTGACACCGCCTGGAACACCGGCGGCACCCCGGCGGAGGGGCGCGAGGCTCCCGCGCCGTCGCCTTTCGAGGAAGGCGCTCTCGACACCGCCGCGGCGGCACTGGACGGGCCGGAAACCCTTCTGCTGCTGGGCGGCACTGCGCTGACCGAGGAAAACCTCGAGACCGCTGGACGCATCGCGGCGAAAACCGGGTGCAAGATCTTGTCGGAATGGTCCAACGCGCGGATGGAGCGCGGGGCAGGGCGGGTCGCCGTCGGACGGGTGCCGTACCCCATCGACATCGCGCTCAAGGTGCTTGAGCCGTTCAAGCGGATCGTTCTCGTCGGGGCGCGGGCGCCCATCGGTTTCTTCGCCTATCCCGGCAAGCCCGCGGTCCTGACCCGCGAGGGCGCCGAGATCACGACCCTGGCAAAAGCCGGTGCCGACCTTGGCGGGGCGCTTTCCGCCCTGTGCACCACGCTGGGCGCGGAGCAGACGCCGCCCGCCGAGGTGGCCGAAGCGGACGTGCCGGAAGCGCCGACCGGGCCGCTCGACCTCGACAAGCTTGCGGCCTGCATCGCCCGGGCGATTCCGCGCGACGGGATCGTGGTGGACGAATCCGTGACCACCGGACGCGCCTTCTCGCCGGCCACGAAAGGGGCCGCGCCGCACACATGGCTGAACAACTGCGGCGGATCCATCGGCTATGGCCTTCCGACCGCCATCGGGGCGGCGGTGGCCTGCCCGGACCGGCGGGTGATGGCCCTGACCGGCGACGGCTCCGCGATGTACACGGTGCAGGCCCTCTGGACCATGGCGCGCGAGGAACTCGACATCACCACGCTGATCTTCGCGAACCGCAGCTACAAGATCCTGCGCGGCGAGTTGACCAACGTGGGCGTCGGCAATCCCGGCCCCCGTGCCATCGACATGCTCAGTCTCGACCGTCCCGCGCTGGACTGGGTCCAGATGGCGCACTCCATGGGCGTGGACGCGGTGCGGGTGACCGAATGCGAAGAACTCGAGGCCGCGCTGGCCGACGGGCTGAGCCGCAAGGGCCCGAGCCTGATCGAAGTGGTCATCTGACCGCCAGTCCGAACCGGGGCGCCGGAACCCGCGCCCCGGACCAGTCCCATCCGCTAGGCCGCAGCGCATGAATATTTAGAAGTCTGCTGAAAAATGGTGCCCCCACACGGACTCGAACCGCGGACCTACTGATTACAAATCAGTTGCTCTACCAGCTGAGCTATAGGGGCCTTCGCCTTTGGCGATGACGCGTGTCGGGGGTGGGCCCCGCAAGCGTGCGCGTTCTTTAAGGGATCGCGTTTCGCGATGCAAGCGCGTCGCAAGGGGCGGCGGAAAAATATTCGGGCGTATCGCGCCACCGGCGGCAGAGGCCCGAAGCGCGGCCATTTGCGGTTTTACACAAGTCGCCCAACGGGATAAGGAAAGGCGAAATCTGGAGAGTGCGACGGAACCACCATGCAGCTGATCTTGCACACAGGCGCCCATTACACCGAACAGGACAGGCTGATCAAATCGCTGATGCGCAACGCCCCGCAGTTGCGCGAACGGGGGGTGATGATTCCGCCCCCCGGCAATTACCGCAAGCTGGTGCGCGACACGTTGAACGCGATGCACCGCACCCCGGCAGGGCCCGAGGCGCGGGACGTGTTGCTGGACGTGATCCTCGAAGACGAGGACGCCGACCGGGTGATCCTGTCCGACCCGAATTTCTTCCGCACCGCGGGGACTGCCGTGCGGCAGGGCATGCTCTATCCCGATGCGGCGGCCCGGATGCGCAACATGGCGGACCTCTTTCCGGACGACGACCTGGAAATCTTTCTCGCCATCCGCAATCCCGCCGCGCTGCTGCCGGTCCTGCATTCCGTCGCCCTCGAAAAGTCGGACACCGCCTTCTGGGGGGGCAAGGGACCGATGGACGTGAAATGGTCCGACACGCTGTCGGCGATCCGTCAGGCCGCGCCGCGACTGCCGATCACCGTCTGGTGCAACGAGGACATGCCGCTGATCTGGTCCCAGATCATCCGCGAGATGGCGGGGCTGGAGCATCACGAGAAGATCGCGGGCGGTTTCGACCTCTTGGCGGCGATAATGAGCAAGGAAGGCATGCAGCGTTTCCGCGCTTACCTCGACAATCATCCCGGCATGTCCGAGATGCAGAAGCGCCGCGTGATCGGTGCCTTTCTCGACAAGTTCGCGCTCGAAGACGAGATCGAGGAAGAGCTGGACATGCCCGGCTGGACCGACGAACTGGTGGAGCAGATGACCGAGCTCTACGACGAGGACGTGCTGACCATCCAGCGCATTCCCGGGGTGACGATGGTCACGCCCTGAGGTCCGCTGCCAATTCGGTGATGACGTCGAAGGCGGTGTCGACATCCGCCGCGGTGGCGGTGAACGCGCCGGCCTGAAAACGGATCACCAGCACGCCGTCCACCCGCGTCTGCGTCAGGTAGATCCGTCCGTCGTCGTTGATCGCGTTCACGAGCCGTTGCGCCAGCGCGTCCGGATCGGCGCAGCCGGGCGGCACGTAGCGAAAGGTGAAAAGCGACAGCATCGGCGGCGTCACGATCTCGAAACCCGACGTTTCGGCCAGCCTGTGTGCCAGCCCTTCGGTCCAGGCGACGTGGTTGCGGATCATTGTTCGCAGGCCCTCGAGGCCATGGGCGCGGAGCAGGAACCAGAGCTTGAGCGCGCGGAACCTGCGCCCCAGCGGCACGGACCATTCGGAATAGTTGATGATTCCGTCCGCGCCGTGGGTCTTGAGGTATTCCGGCTGGATCGCCAGCGTCCGCACCAGCGTTGCCGGGTCGCGCAGGTAATGGGTGGTGCAGTCGAACTGCGCGCCCAGCCACTTGTGCGGGTTCAGGACGACGGAGTCCGCACGCTCGACCCCGGCCCAGATCGGCTGGAATTCGGGGCAGATCATGGCGGATCCGGCCCAGGCCGCGTCGACATGGGTGTAGAGCCCCTCTGCCTCGGCCACGTCCATCACGGCCGCGATATCGTCCGTCGCGCCCGCGCTGGTGCCACCGACACAGGCGATGATGCCCGCGGGCCGCAGACCCGCCGCGCGGTCGGCCGCGATCGCTTCACGCAAGGATGCGACATCCATCGCGCGGTTGGGCCCGCCCGACGGGATGCGCACCAGGTTTTCCTCGCCGATGCCGCTGATCCAGATCGCCCGGTCGATGGAGGTATGCACCTCCGCTGAGCAATAGATGCGCAGCGCGGGCTGCCCGCTCAGGCCGCTGCGGTTTCCTGCCCAGTCCAGCGTGCGCTCGCGCATGGCCAGCACCGCGCAGAGCGTGGCGGTGCTGGCGCTGTCCTGGATCACGCCGGAGTATCCCTCGGGCAGGCCGATGGCCTGGCGCATCCAGTCGCAGACACGCGTTTCCAGTTCGGTCGCCGCGGGAGAGGTCTGCCAGAGCATGCATTGGGCAGCGATGGCGCTGACGTAGTATTCGGCCAGTACCGATACGGGCGCTGCGTTCGCCGGGAAGTAGGCAAAGAAGCGGGGGTGCTGCCAATGGGTCATGCCGGGCAGGATCGTCTGCTCGAGATCGGCGAGAATGTCGTCGACGGGTTCCGCCGCGTCGGGCGGCGACAGCGGCAGCCGGGCCAGCACATCGCCCGGCCGGGACCGGGGGCGGACGGGCCGGTCACGAAGATCGCGGTGATAATCCGCCGCCCATTGCGCCGCGTCCGCGCCGCGCTTTCGGAAATCTTCCCAGTCCACCGTACCGCTCCCCTTTAACTTATCATGTTAAGTAATGGGCGGCGGAGGACGCGTCAACGGGAATGCCGTCAGTTCCGGATCAGCCGATGGGCCGCCGTGAGCCCGGCCAGCGCCATGCGACCGGCATCCGCCACGGTGGCCCCGGCGCCCTGGGCCTGAAGGGCGGCGGCGTAGAGGCGCGTATCCTCCGACGCGCCGACCAGTGCAAGGTTCTGACCCAGCCAGTACGGGCGGGCGGCCGACAGTTCCGCCCCGATCAGAAGCCCGGACAGGCGTGCAGGGCCGGCGCCGGGCGGCAGGGCCCCGGTCACCGCACCGGCGCGCAGCGCGCTCAGATGCGCGGCAAGCCGTTCCGGTCGGCTCAGGCTGTCCGACACCGCCTCGGCGAAGTCCGCCATGTCGATGCCGTCCGTTTCGGGGAACCGGGCAAGGCTCGACTGGCTGGACAACAGGTCGATCATTTCGCCGCTGAGAAAGCTCTGGAAACTCACGACCTCACCCGCGCTCACCTCGGCCCATGTGCTGGTCGGCCCGGTCAGGCAGATGACGCCGTCCCAGCCGGGGTTCAGGGCGAGGAAGCCGGCGATGCGGGTCTCCGCCCCCTGTGTCAGATCTGCGGGGGTCTTCCGGGCAAGGCCGGGCACCGCGTGAACGGCCCAGCCACGGTGGGCAACGGCCGAGAGCCTGTCGGGCAGAGGGGTGCAAGGCACCGGGCGCAGGGCCTCGCCACTTCCGTCCACCGGGCCGCAGATCACCACCGCCGTACCGTCGGGCACCATCCACTCGCCGGTGAGCGCATCGAGCGCGGGGCCCAGACCCCCGGCCGATGCCAGCGAAGCGTTCTTGTGCGCGGTAGCGATGGCGCTACCGCCCTTCATGGCCCAGGCCTGCAAGGCATCGGAACCGGCGTCCACGGCCACCCAATCGGGTCTGATCTCGTCTTGTGTCATGGGGCGACAATGCCGCAATCGGGGGCGGAGGGCCACTCGAATTCCGCGTCGGTTTCAGATGTCAATTTCCTTCAACCTTAAAATATTTTTGCTTGAAGCAAAAAGGGAAAGAGCATAGCCTTTCCCCAAAGCTTTGATGAGGGGATGTGACCATGCGTGCAATCTGTCTGGGCGGCGGTCCCGCCGGGCTGTATTTCGCCATCTCGGCCAAGTTGCGGGATCCGGACGCGGACATTACGGTGCTGGAGCGCAACAAGCCTGACGATACCTTCGGCTGGGGTGTGGTCCTGTCGGACGAGACATTGGCCAACCTCGAGGCGAACGACCCGGTATCGGCGCGCGAGATCCGCAGCCATTTCGCCTACTGGGACGATATGGCGCTGATCTACAAGGGGCAGAAGACCGTCAGTTCCGGCCACGGATTCTGCGGCATCGGGCGCAAGCAACTGCTCATCATCCTTCAGGCGCGCGCACGCGAGCTTGGCGTGAACCTGCAATTCGAGACCGAGGTGCAAAGCGCCTCCGCCTACATGGACGACTACGATCTCGTCGTCGCCTGCGACGGTCTCAATTCCAAGACGCGGCTGGAGTTCGAGGAAACGTTCAGGCCCGACATCGACGTGCGCAAGTGCCAGTTCCTCTGGCTTGGCACCCACCAGAAGTTCGATGACGCCTTCACCTTCATCTTCGAGAAGACGGATAAGGGCTGGCTTTGGGTTCACGCCTACCAGTTCGACAAGGACACGGCGACCTTCATCGTCGAATGTTCGCAGCAGACGTTCGACAACTACGGTTTCGGCGAGAAAACCCAGCAGGAGACCATCGCCATCTGCGAGGAAGTGTTCAAGGATCACCTTGACGGCCACGCCCTGATGACGAATGCCAACCATATTCGCGGATCAGCGTGGATCAGGTTCCCCCGCGTCCTGTGCGAAACATGGCACCACGAGAACGTCGTGCTTCTGGGGGATGCCGCGGCGACGGCGCATTTCTCGATCGGGTCGGGCACCAAGCTGGCGCTGGAATCGGCGATTTCGCTGGCCGATCACGTGCACGAAGAGCGTGACATCGCCAAGGCCTTCGAAAAGTACGAGGACGCGCGCCGGCTCGAGGTGCTGCGCCTGCAATCGGCGGCGCGCAACTCGCTCGAATGGTTCGAGGACGTGGAGCGGTATCTCGATCTCGACCCGGTGCAGCTGAACTACTCGATGCTGACCCGCAGCCAGCGCATCAGCCACGAAAACCTGCGCGCGCGCGATGCCAAATGGCTCGAAGGCGCGGAGCGGTGGTTCATGGAGCAGGCCGGCGCGGGCAGCAACGGCCCCGTTCGGGCGCCGATGTTCGCGCCCTTCCGCCTGCGCGACATGGAGCTTGCGAACCGCGTCGTGGTGTCGCCGATGGCGCAGTACAAGGCCGTGGACGGCTGCCCCACCGATTGGCACCTGATCCATTACGGCGAACGCGCCAAAGGCGGTGCGGGGCTGGTCTATACCGAGATGACCTGCGTCTCGCCCGAGGGGCGGATCACACCCGGATGCCCCGGTCTCTATGCGCCCGAGCATGAGGCCGCGTGGAAGCGGCTGACCACCTTCGTCCATGACGAGACCGACGCGAAAATCTGCTGCCAGATCGGCCATGCGGGACGCAAGGGGTCGACCCGGATCGGCTGGGAAGGCATGGACAAGCCGCTGAAAGACGGCAACTGGCCGCTGATTTCAGCCTCGGCGATACCGTGGTCGGAAGAAAACGCCACCCCCCGCGAGGCCAGCCGCGCGGACATGGACAGCGTGCGCGATGAATTCGTCGCCGCAGCCGAAATGGCGGATCGCGCGGGTTTCGACATGATCGAACTGCACGCGGCGCACGGCTATTTCATTTCGTCCTTCATCTCGCCGCTCAGCAACACGCGGCAGGATGAATACGGCGGCAGCCTCGAGAACCGCATGCGTTATCCGCTCGAGGTCTTCGAGGCGATGCGCGCGGCCTGGCCCGAGGAAAAGCCGATGTCGGTGCGCATCTCGGCCAATGACTGGTCGGGCGACGACGGCGTGACCCCCGAGGAGGCCGTTCGCATCGCCAAGATGTTCGAGGCGGCAGGGGCCGACATCATCGATGTGTCCGCCGGTCAGACCTCCACCACCGGCAAGCCGGTTTACGGCCGGATGTTCCAGACCCCGTTCAGTGACCGGATCCGCAACGAGGCGGGGATCAAGACCATGGCGGTGGGCAATATCTATGAAGCCGACCACGTGAACTCGATCCTGATGGCGGGCCGTGCCGATCTGGTCTGCCTGGCCCGACCGCATCTGGCCGATCCCTACTGGACACTTCACGCCGGTGCCGCGATCGGTGACCGCCACGCGAAATGGCCCAGACCCTACGAAGCCGGCCGGGATCAGGCATGGCGCCTCGCAGACCGGGCCGCGGAAGTGGAACAGGTATGACGGGCCATGTCATCGTCACCGGCGGGGGCAGCGGCGTAGGCGCGGAGATCGCCCATGCCGTGGCACGAAGCGGCGCGGCCGTCACCATCATGGGCCGCCGCGAGGGGCCGCTCAGGGAACAGGGGCTGCCCTTCCAGACCTGCGATGTCACCGATGCCGAGGCGGTCGGGGCGGCTTTCGCCGCTGCGCGCGATGCGCAGGGCCCGATCACCGGGGTCATCGCCAACGCGGGGGCCGCGCATTCGGCGCCGTTCCACAAGCTCGCTGCGCAGGACATGGCCGACATGATGGCGGTCAACGTCACCGGCGTGTTCAACGTCTGGCAGGCGGCGCTGCCCGACATGAAGGAAGCGGGCAAGGGGCGTCTGATCGCCATCGCATCCACAGCCGGGCTCAAGGGTTATCCCTATGTCGCAGGCTACGTCGCGGCCAAGCACGGTGTCGTGGGGCTGACCCGCGCGCTGGGGCTCGAACTGGCGCGGACGGGCATCACGGTCAACGCGATCTGTCCCGGCTTCATCGACACGCCTCTGCTGGCGCGCAGCGTCGACAACATCGTGCAATCCACCGGCAAGACCGAGGACGAGGCCCGCAAGATACTTGCCAGTGCCAGCCCGCAGAACCGCTTTGTCGAGACCGGCGAAGTGGCGGCGGCTGCAATGTACCTGTTGTCGGACGCGGCGGCGGCGGTGAACGGGCACGCCCTGTCGCTCTCGGGGGGCGAGGTATGACCGCCGCGAAGGACCGGGTGCGCCTCTGGCTGCGGCTGCTCAAGGTCGTCCGCGGGATCGAGCAGGAACTGCGCGAGAACCTGCGTCGCGAACACAATACCACCCTGCCGCGGTTCGACGTGATGTCGGCGCTGTCGCGCCACCCCGAGGGGCTCAAGATGAGCCAGCTCAGCGGCGTGCTTCGCGTCTCCAACGGCAACGTCACGGGGATCGCCGACAGGCTGAGCGAGGAGGGGCTGGTGGAACGCTCGCCCGTTCCCGGCGACCGCCGTGCCATCATGCTGCGCCTCACGCCGGCGGGCCAGAAGGAATTCGCCCGTCAGGCCCGTGCGCACGAGGACTGGATCGACACCCTGCTGGCCGGGGTCAGCCCGGCCGATGCCCGCGCGATGGCGGTACGGCTTCAAGCCTTTGCCGCCGCCGCCGAATTCAAGGAAAAGGAGACTGCTGATGCGCAGTGACGTGAAACATTTCATCTGCGAGATCGAGGACGGGATCGCCACCGTGCGGCTGGACCGGCCCGAGCGCAAGAACCCGCTGACCTTCGACAGCTACGCCGAGCTGCGCGACTGGTTCCGCGACCTTGCCTATGCCGACGACGTGGATGTGGTGATCTTCGGCTCCAACGGCGGCAACTTCAGCTCGGGCGGGGACGTGCACGAGATCATCGGCCCGCTCACCAAGATGAACATGAAGGAACTGTTGCAGTTCACCCGCATGACCGGCGATCTGGTCAAGGCGATGGTCAACTGCGGCAAGCCGATCGTCGCCGCCGTCGATGGCGTCTGCGCCGGGGCGGGGGCGATCATCTCCATGGCCTCCGACCTGCGGCTGGCAACAGCGGAGACCAAGACCGCGTTCCTGTTTACCCGCGTCGGCCTCGCAGGGTGCGACATGGGCGCCTGCGCGATCCTGCCCCGCATCATCGGCCAGACGCGGGCGGCGGAAATGCTCTACACCGGGCGCGCCATGACGGGCGAGGAGGGCGAGCGCTGGGGCTATTTTAACCGGCTCGTGACTTCCGATACGCTGGAGGACGAGGCGCGGGAAATGGCGAAGAAGATCCAGGCCGGGCCGAACTTCGCCCACATGATGACCAAGACGATGCTGGCGCAGGAATGGTCCATGTCCATCGAACAGGCCATCGAGGCCGAGGCGCAGGCGCAGGCGATCTGCATGCAGACCGGCGATTTCGAGCGGGCCTACAAGGCGTTCGTGGCCAAGGAACGCCCGGTTTTCGAAGGGAACTGAGTATGGCCAGCCGGGCATTTGAGTATTTTTGGCATAAAGAAGCGGGGGATGCGCATCATGTCTGACCGGAGTTTCCTGACCTGGCCGTTCTTCGAGGACCGGCATCGCGAGCTGGCGGATGCGCTGGACCAATGGGCCGGCGAGACGCTGGGCGACGTGGATCACAGCGATACCGATGCGGCCTGCCGCGACCTCGTGGCGCGGCTCGGGGCGGGCGGCTGGTTGCGCCACTCCGGCGCCGAGGGCGACGAGGTGCTGGACGTGCGCAGCCTGTGCCTGATCCGCGAGACGCTGGCCCGCCACGACGGGCTGGCCGATTTCGCCTTTGCCATGCAGGGGTTGGGAACCGGGGCGATCTCCCTTTTCGGGACGCCCGAGCAGCAGGCGGCCTGGCTGCCCAGGACCCGGTCGGGCGAGGCGATCTCGGCCTTTGCGCTGACCGAACCGCAATCGGGATCGGACGTGGCCAGCTCCACCATGACGGCGGAAACGGACGGCAACGGTTTCGTGCTGAACGGCCGCAAGACCTGGATTTCGAATGGCGGCATCGCGGATGTCTATACCGTCTTTGCACGGACCGGTGAGGCGCCGGGCGCGCGGGGGTTGTCCGCCTTCGTCGTGCCCGCCGATACGCCCGGCCTCGAGGTGGAAGAGCGGCTGGAGACCATCGCGCCACACCCCCTTGCGACGCTGCATTTCGACAATGTCAGGATACCGGGGTCGGCCCTGATCGGCGAAAGCGGCAAGGGTTTCGGCATCGCCATGTCCGTGCTGGATGTCTTCCGGTCCACCGTCGCGGCGGCGGCGCTCGGCTTTGCGCGCCGGGCGCTGGACGAGGCGATCGCGCGGGTTACCGCGCGCAAGGTGCAGGGCGCGCCCCTGGCCGACCTTCAGTTGGTACAGGGCCACATCGCGGACATGGCGGTGGACGTGGACGCCAGTGCCCTGCTGATCTACCGTGCCGCGTGGACCAAGGATTCCGGCGCGCCGCGCGTCACCCGCGAGGCGGCGATGGCCAAGCTCTTCGCCACGGATCATGCCCAGCAGGTCATCGACAAGGCCGTGCAGCTGCATGGCGGGGACGGGGTGCGGCATGGCCAGATGGTCGAGAGCCTCTACCGCGAAATTCGCGCGCTGCGCATCTACGAGGGCGCGTCGGACGTTCAGCGCGTCGTCATCGCGCGCCAGACACTGGGAGGATCATGACATGCTCGGCACTTCGGCCCATACCGATACCTTCACCCGCGACAACCTACCGGACCCGGCGGACTGGCCCGACTTCCTGCTGGAGGGTTTCGCCTATCCGGACCGGTTGAACGTCGGCGTGGAGCTGACGGATGCGATGGTGGAAAAGGGGTTCGGAGACCACACCGCGCTGATCGGGAACGGGCGGCGGCGCACCTACAAGGAACTGGCCGACTGGACCAACAAGCTGGCGCGTGCGCTGGTCGAAGACCTTGGCGTAAGGCCCGGAAATCGCGTGCTTATCCGGTCTGCCAACAACCCGGCGATGGTGGCCTGCTGGCTGGCTGCGACCAAGGCGGGCGCCGTGGTGGTGAACACCATGCCCATGCTGCGCGCGCGCGAGTTGGCGGCGATCGTGGACAAGGCCGAGATCAGCCACGCGCTGTGCGATACCCGGCTGATGGACGAGATGACGACCTGCGCCAAGACCTCCGATTTCCTCAGGACCGTCGTGGGGTTCGACGGCACGTCGAACCACGATGCGGAACTTGACCGGCTCGCGCTCGAGAAGCCGGTGAAGTTCGATGCGGTGGCGACCTCGGCCGACGACGTGGCGCTTCTGGGGTTCACGTCGGGCACCACCGGCAGCCCCAAGGCGACGATGCACTTTCACCGCGACCTGCTGATCATCGCGGACGGGTATGCGCGCGAAGTGCTGGGCGTCACGCCCGAGGATGTGTTCGTCGGCTCACCGCCGCTGGCCTTCACCTTTGGCCTGGGCGGGCTGGCGGTGTTCCCGCTGCGCTTCGGGGCGGCGGCGACCCTGCTGGAAACGGCAAGTCCGCCGAACATGATTGAAATCATTGAAAAATTCAATGCGACGGTCTGCTTCACCGCGCCCACCGCCTACCGCGCGATGTTGCAGGCGATGGAGGACGGCGCCGACCTCAGTTCGCTGCGTGCCGCCGTCAGCGCGGGAGAGACCCTGCCGGCGCCGGTCTATCACGACTGGAAGAAGAAGACCGGCAAGCCGATGCTGGACGGCATCGGCGCGACCGAGATGCTTCACATCTTCATCTCCAACCGGTTCGACGATCACAAGGCCGCCTGCACGGGCAAGCCGGTGACGGGGTACGAGGCCAGGGTGATCGACGAGGATGGCGCGGAAGTGCCGCGCGGAGAGGTCGGGCGACTGGCCGTGCGGGGCCCGACCGGCTGCCGCTACCTCGCCGACGACCGCCAGAAGGTCTATGTCAAGGATGGCTGGAACATCACGGGTGACAGTTTCTCGATGGACGAGAACGGCTATCTGCATTTCGCGGCCCGCAACGACGACATGATCATCTCGGCCGGGTACAATATCGCCGGCCCGGAGGTGGAGGCGGCGCTGCTGAGCCATCCGATGGTCAGCGAATGCGCGGTGGTTGCGGCCCCCGACGAGGCGCGCGGTGCCATCGTTCAGGCGCATGTGGTGCTGGTCGAGGGAGCGGCGGGGGATGCGAACATGGTCAAGCTGCTGCAGGATCACGTGAAGGCCGAAATCGCGCCTTACAAGTACCCCCGCGACATCCGTTTCGTCGATGAACTGCCGAAGACCGCGACCGGCAAGATCCAGCGTTTCGCCCTGCGGGAGAAGACATGAACGATTTCGACAGCGCCTCGGAAGGGGCGAAGATGGATTTCGCCAGGGACATGTCCTATGGCGATTACCTCGGACTGGACGGCATCCTGAGCGCGCAGCACCCGCTGAGCACGGCCCACGACGAGATGCTGTTCATCGTGCAGCACCAGACCTCGGAGCTGTGGATGCGTCTGGCGATCCACGAGTTGCAGGCCGCCCGCACGTCGATCCGCGAGGGCAGGCTTCAGCCGGCGTTCAAGATGCTGACGCGGGTTGCGCGCATTTTCGAGCAGCTCAATTCCGCCTGGGACGTGCTGCGCACGATGACGCCCAGCGAGTACACGGCGTTCCGGCCAAGCCTCGGGAACTCGAGCGGGTTCCAGTCGCACCAGTACCGGTTGGTGGAATACCTGCTCGGCAACCGCATCGGGGCGCTGATGAAGCTGCACCGGCACAAGGAAGGCGCCTATGCCGCGCTGAAGGCGGAGCTTGCGCAGCCGAGCCTCTATCAGGTGGCGATCGAGGCGGTCTGCGACCGGCTTGGGGTCCCGTCCTTGGCGGGCGGACCCGGCGAAGGCGACTGGCAGGCGGATCCGGCGGTTCAGGATCTGTGGCAGAAGATCTACGAAGATCCCGAAACCCACTGGGAACTCTATGAACTGGCCGAGAAACTGGTCGATCTGGAGGATTATTTCCGCCGCTGGCGGTTCAACCATGTCACCACGGTGGAGCGGATCATCGGGTTCAAGCGCGGCACCGGCGGCACCAGTGGCGTCGCCTATCTGCGCAAGATGCTCGAAGTGGAGCTGTTTCCCGAATTGTGGCACGTGAGAGGAGCCCTGTAAGTGGCTGATGTTTTGAGAAAAGAGCAATTTATCCTGCCCGAGGGCGTGATCTATCTGGACGGCAATTCGCTGGGGCCCATGCCGGTGAGTGTGCCCGCGCGGGTGTCTGGCGTCATGAACGAGGAATGGGCGCAGATGCTCATCCGGGGGTGGAACCAGGCGGGTTGGATGGCCATGCCGACGGAGGTGGGCGACGCCGTGGGACGGCTGATCGGCGCGCCGGCCGGATCCGTGGTGATGGGCGACACGCTGTCGATCAAGGTCTACCAGGCGCTCGCCGCTGCCGTGAAGATGCGGCCGGACAGGCGCGTCATCCTCAGCGACACGGGCAACTTCCCCAGCGATCTCTATATAGCGGAGGGGCTGGTCGGGTTGCTGGGCCAGGGCTACGAACTCAGGAAGGTCGCGCCGGAAGAGGTGGCGGACGCCATCGACGACAGCGTCGCCGTGGTCATGCTGACCGAGGTGGATTACCGGACTGGCCGCAAGCACGAGATGAAGCCGATGACGGAGGCCGCCCATGCGGCAGGCGCGGTCATGGTCTGGGATCTGGCCCATTCCGCCGGGGCGCTGCCGGTCGATCTGGCGGGGTCAAACTGCGAATTCGCGGTCGGCTGCACCTACAAGTACCTGAACGGAGGTCCGGGGGCGCCGGCGTTCATCTACGTCCGGCCCGATCTCGCGGATCAGGCGGAACCGGCTCTCAGCGGTTGGCTGGGGCACCGCGCGCCCTTCGACTTCGACCTCGACTATGCGCCCGGCAAGGGGATCGAACGCATGCGGGTCGGCACACCCCCGATCCTGCAGATGGCGGCGCTGCAGGAGGCGATGAAGGTCTGGGAAGGGGTCGACATGAACGATCTCAGGGCCGCGTCCGTCGAGCTTCAGGAACAGTTCATCGAGGAAGTCGAGAAGGCGGTGCCGCAGCTTACCCTCGCAAGCCCGCGCGACGCGGCCGTGCGCGGCAGCCAGGTGTCGTTCCGGTTCGAGCACGGCTACGCCGCCATGCAGGCCCTGATCCACCGCGGCGTGATCGGCGATTTCCGCGCGCCCGACATCATGCGTTTCGGCTTCACCCCGCTCTACCTTGACGCCGATGACGTGTCCGCCGCCGTGGCCATCATGCGCGACGTCATGGAAAACGAGCTTTGGGACGTCGATGCCTACAAGGTGCGCGGGCGCGTCACGTGAGCGTGCGCGACGTTTCCGGGATTGATTGGGGGCTGACGCTCGGCTAATCTTTCGGCGGGGCTGGCGATGGCGTCGCCGCCGGTACGCGCCGGAGATGCTCCTTTTCAGAACATCCTGAACGCCGGGATCTTGGTTTGCCGCAAGGCGGGATCGGGACAGGTGTGGCTTTCCGGTTCGGCAGCGGCCCGAACAGGAGACGCGAGATGCTCGCCGAAAGACAGACCGCGGGGCAGGAGCGTCCCGAATTCTACCGCTTCCATCAAGGTGAAAAGGTACTGCCCTTTGCCCCCGCCGAATACGACGCCCGGCTTGCCGGGTTGCGCCGCATCCTGAACGACCGCGGCCTCGATGCCTGCGTGCTGACCTCGATGCACAACATCGCCTACTATTCAGGGTTTCTCTATTGCGCATTCGGGCGGCCCTATGCGCTCGTCGTGACGGCGACGGAGGCGGTGACGATCAGCGCTGGCATCGACGCGGCGCAACCCTGGCGACGGTCGCACGGCGACAACATCACCTACACCGACTGGCGGCGGGATAACTACTGGCGGGCGATCCTGTCGGTCACGGGGGCGGGCAAGGCGGTCGGCTACGAGGCCGATCACATGACCCTCGCGCAGATGGCACAGGTCGACGCCTTCCTCGCGCCGGTGCGCAAGATCGACATTTCGTCCGACACGATGCGGCAGCGGATGCACAAGTCCGCCGCCGAGATCGCGCTGATACGATCGGGCGCCGCCGTGGCCGACGTGGGCGGCTATGCCATCCGGGATGCCATCGCCGTGGGCGCGCGGGAAATCGATATCGCCATGGCGGGCCGCGATGCGATGGAACTGGAAATCGCCTCCCGCTTTCCGGATGCGGAATACCGCGATACCTGGGTGTGGTTCCAATCCGGCATCAACACGGACGGGGCGCACAACCCGGTCACGTCACGCCGGCTCGAGCGGGGGGATATCCTTTCGCTCAACACCTTCCCGATGATTTCCGGCTATTACACCGCGCTGGAACGCACGCTTTTCGTGGGCGAGATCGACGATGCGTCGCGCGTGATATGGGAATCGAACGTGGCCGCGCATGAACTGGGGATGCGTCTGCTCAAGCCCGGCGTCAGCTGCGCCGAGGTGACGGCAGGCGTCAACGCCTTCTTCGCCGAACTGGACCTGTTGCAGTATCGCACGTTCGGCTACGGCCATTCGTTCGGTGTGCTGAGCCACTACTACGGCCGCGAGGCGGGGCTGGAACTGCGCGAGGACATCGACACCGTGCTGGAGCCGGGCATGGTGATCTCGATGGAACCGATGCTGACCATCCCGGAGGGCCGGCCGGGCGCGGGTGGCTACCGCGAACACGACATCCTGATCATCACCGAAAACGGCGCCGAGAACATCACCGGATTCCCCTATGGCCCGGCCCACAACGTGGTGGGCTGACAGGTCGCGGGCGAGGGCAGGCGGCCCCGCTTGATACGGGGCCGCCTGCCGTATCAGACCGCGATCTTGCCGCCGCCCTTCTTCGTCACCACCACGACGGAGGGACGCGGCGGCATGACGGGGTCAAAGTCGGGCCAGCGGGTCGCCGGATCCTCGAAGGTCGAATTGCGCTCGAAGCCCGCGAGGTCCTTGGTCCCGTCGGTTCCGGGGTGCTGCACCGCGAGGAAAAGCGTTTCACCGTCGTCCGTGAAATACGGCCCGCACATCTCGCCGCCCACCGGGCAGCGGAAGAACAGCTTGGACGTTCCCCGCGCGTCGCCTTCGGTCTCGAGCGCATACAGCCCGTCCGACTTGCCGGTCTTGCCCCAGTTGGACCCCTGGTCCGTCGAGATCCACAGCCGCCCGTCGGCGTCGATGGCGCAGTTGTCGGGCGAACCGAACCAGCCATTCTCCGAGGTCTCCGGGTTCCACTGGGCGCCCACTTCGGCCACGGCGGGATCGCCGCACTTGACCAGGATCGACCAGGTGCCCGACGTGGCCGAATGGTTGCCGCCGTCCTCCTTGATCTCGATGATGTGGCCAAAGTTGTTCTCGGGGCGGGGGTTGGCGGCGTTGGCCTCTTCGCGACGGGAGTTGTTGGTCAGCATGATGTAGGCCGTGCCGTCCCCGCGCGGTTGCGCGTCCTCGGGGCGGTCCATCGGGGTCGCCCCCAGCAGGTCGGCGGCGATCCGCGTGTCGATCATCACGTCGCCCTGATCGTTGAACCCGTTTTCCGCCGTCAGCGGACCCTCGCCGTGCACCAGCGGCAGCCAGGTGACCGTGCCGTCCTCGTCGAAACGCGCGGCGTAGAGCGTGCCTTCCTCCAGCAGCCGGGAGTTGGCGGCGCGGTCGTCGGACACGGTACCGTCCGAAACGTATTTGTACTGGTAGTCAAAGCGGTTGTCGTCGCCCATGTAGATCACCAGCCTGCCATCCGAGGCGACGATCGTTTCCGCGCCCTCGTGGCGGAAGCGGCCCAGAGCGGTGTGTTTGACCGGGGTCGATGTCGGGTCCATCGGGTCCACCTCGACCACCCAGCCGAACTTGTTGGGCATGTTGGGCTCGCGGTCGATGTTCCAGCGGTCGTGCGTCTTGCCCCAGGCGTACCAGGCGCCCGGCACGCCGTAGCGGCCATAGGAGGTCGCTTCGGGGTTGCCGCTGTCGATCACGGCCTTCCCGTCGGCGTCGACATTGTCGGTCCAGAAGTAGCCGTGGAAATTCTCCTCCGCCATCAGCCAGGTGCCCCAGGGCGTCATGCCGCCTGCACAGTTGTTGATGGTCCCGATGACGCGGGTGCCGGTCGGATCATCGTTGGTCATCAGGCGCTTGTGGCCCGCCGCCGGGCCGCTCAAGGTCATCTCGGTGTCCAGCGGGGTGATGCGGCGGTTCATCTTGCCGTCGCGCACCACCGACCATTTGCCGTCGTCGCCGCGCGCGATCTCGACGACCGTGCCGCCGTGGGCGGCCATCTCGATGTCGATCAGCTCGGGCGTCATGCCGTCGAAGTCGACGCTGTCCTGCCGGCCGATCCCGGGGAACATCACTTCCTCGTTGGTGTATTCGTGGTTGACGCAGAGCAATCCGCGCGTGCCCGCGTCGTTCAGGGGGACAAAGCCCACATAGTCGTTGTTGTACCCGAACTGCTTGAGCTGGGCCGCCGCGGTCTGGTTCATCACGTCGAATTCCGGCGCGTCGGCGGTGATCGGATCGCCCCACCGCAACAGGATGTCGGCGTCGTAGCCTTCGGCGACGTGGTGGGTCTTGTCGTTGCCCGCCGTCACCTCGTCAAAGACGTAGCGGCTGGCCGCATGTGCTGCCGCGTCGGCCTGGCGTGGGGCGACGAGCGCCGAGGTGCCGAAGAGCGCCGTCGTGGCGGACACGCCCAGCATGCCGCGCAGCAGGTCGCGGCGGCCGTAGCGGGCGTTGATCACGTCGCCGATGGTGCGGGACAGGTTCGGGTTGGTCGGGATGTCGTCGAAGGCTTCGAAGGCCTCCGCCTTGTTGCCGATGCTGGGGTCATTGACGATATCGCTGCGCTTCATGGCGGGACTCCTCTGGCTGTGTTTCGCTGCGCCGTCTTTGACGCGGATATGTAATCGTTTCATGACGAATTTGACCCAATTTCCATTCCCTGTCCCGGTTCTTTGCAGGGCAAAGGATGCTTGCGGCCCGTGGGCCAAGCGGGCAAGCTGGTGCCGTCAACGCAATACGGGAGGCCGCAGATGCCGACGCGTCGTACTGTCCTCGGCCAGACGATCGCCGCGGGCCTGACGCTGGCGCTGCCTGCCGGGCGCAGCGTGGCGCAGGACCGGTACGATCAGGCGGCGCTGCTGCAATTCCCGCCGCTGGGTGACATCACGCTGCTGTACTACAGCGACGTGTACGGCATGCTCCATCCCCATCTCCTGCGGCCGGCTGCGGTGCGTCACGGGCCCGACCGGGTGCCCAATCTCACCGGCGAGGCGCTGCGCATCCGCTACGGGATCGGGGGGCGTACCCCGATGGATGCGGCGATGACCGCCGAAGGCTTCGACGCGCTCGGGGCCGTCTACGGGCCCATGGGCGGGGTGGCGCATCTGGCCGCCGTGATCGGCGCGGTCCGCGCCGCGCGCCCCGGTACGCTGGTGCTGGACGGCGGCGACAGCGACAGCGCGCTCGTCCGGCAAACGCTCAGGCCGGATGCCGCGACTTTCGGCCGGTCCGGCCCGCCCGCGACAGGCGCGCTGGCCGTGAACCATCAGGGTCAGCCGACCCACACCAGCTTTGAACGGGGCCCGGCGGGGGTCGCGGTGATCGGCATCGCCGATCCCCACCGCATCGACACCGTTTTTTCCCTCGAAGCCTTGCAGCAGGCGGTCACCGCGCGCCGTGACGCGGGCGCGGCCGTGGTGGTCGTCCTGTCCAGGCTGGGGTTCGAGGCGGACCGTGCGATCGCCTCGGGGATCGACGGCGTGGACGTGATCTTCTCGGGCCGTTCGGGTCATGCCCTGCCGGAACCGGAGGTCATCGGCGGCACCCGGATCGTCGCATCGGGCAGCCAGGGCCGTTTCGTCAGTCGCGTGGACATCGCGGTGAGCGACGGTCGGCTCGCCGACCTGCGCCACGGCCTGATACCGGTGTTCAGCAACCTGATCCGCCCGGACGCCGCGGTGGCGCGCCGCCTGCCGGATGTCGCGGCGGCCGAGGTCGGCACCGCCGCCGACATGCTGCATCACCTCGACACCTTCAGCGGGACATGGGAGGCCCTGATCGGAGAGGCGATGCGGGCACACACCGGCGCGCCGGTGGCGCTGATACCTCCCCTCCGCGCTGCCGAGACCGTGCTGCCCGGTCAGCCCATCCTCGATCGGCAGATCGGTCAGGTTGCCGCCGGGCAGCGGGTGGTGGTCCGTCGCCTGACCGGGGCGGCGGTGGCGCTGATGCTCGAATCCGCGGCCGAAGCGGTCTTTGCCGCCGATCCGGTCGCGCGGCGCGAAGCGCGGATGATGCGCACGCAGGGACTTTCCTTTGCCATCGCACCCGGTGCGGGCGAGGGCGGGCGGATATCGGATCTGAAACTCCTGGACGCGGGCAGGGCGCTTTCCCCTGAGGAAGAGGTGCCTGTCGCGCTGCTTGGGCAGGATGCCGGTACTCCGTTGGAGGAGGCGCTGACACAGCATGTCGCGCGGCTGCGGCAGGTCACCGCCGTTCCGTCCCCGGTCATCGTCAACGGGTGACGCCAGGGCCGTTCGACACGAAGGTCTCGATCAGGCCGGGGATGTGCTTGCGGAACCTGAAGAACCCCTTGGTCGCCAGCGGCCAGGCCGCGCTGTCGAGCGGGCGGCGATGTTCCGACACCGGCAAGGCATCCCGCAGGGCGCGATAGTCTTCCAGCACCTCCCGCGTGGGTCCGACCGGGGCGTAGGGCACAAGGAGGGATTCCAGCCGGTTGTCCACGGCCCAGCGGTGCAGATCTTGGGCGGTCCGCACCACGTCCGAGGGGTTGAGCCCCGGACAAGCATCCACCGCGAGGGCCTGTCGGAAGGCCGCGACCTCGGGCGCCATGTGCCATGGGCTTTGAGCTGCCCCCGCTTGCAGGAAAACCCGGCCCGAGGGGGCGTCCCGGCCACGAAAGGCGGCGCGACGATATCGTCTTCGTGAAGGATCAGCCCGTATCGACCTGCCGGCGGGGCATCGTCGACCGCCGGAAGATCCGCAGCCGGCGGCGCCTCCGGATAGGGAACCTCCTGCGCCTGTGTCGCGAGCCCGGTCGGCGGTGCAAAGCGCCCGCCGGTATATTGCGCGATGTTCGCGGGATCGGCCAGGTAGGTCTTGCCCCGGGTCTGGATGCCCGCGACCCAGCGCCAGCTCAGGGTGTTGACGGCCGCGTCGCCATCCAGCAGGTGCCGCAGGAAGAAATCCGCGCCCAGTTGCCAGGGCAGTTTCAGCGTGAAGATCCAGATCGACGCGAACCACATCCGTGCGTGGTTGTGCAGGTAGTGCGTCCGCGCCAGTTCGCGGGCCCAGTGGTCGAAGGGGGCGATGCCGGTGTCGCCGTTGCAGGCTGCCTCCCACCGGGCGCGCAGGCCCGATTGCGTCTGAACATCGTCGCGCAACCATTTGATATCGCTCAGGTACATATCCCACACGGCGGGGCGCATTTCCATCCAGCCCTTCCAGTACGTCCTCCAGAAGACCTCTGCCAGGAACCGGTCCGCCGTTTCCGCGTCGTGCTGCGTCAGCACCGCGCGGGCGATCGTGGCCTCGTCGGGCAGGCGCACCTTGAGGTAGGGCGACAGCGCCGAGACATGGTTGCGCTCGATGCCGCCCAGATCATGGTTGCGCCCGTGGGCATAGGCAGCACCGGCGCGTGGCGCAAAGGCCGACAGCCGGTCGTGCGCCGCCTTCACGGTCGGAGGGAAGGATGAAACGGATTCTGCCATGCGCGTCAGCTAGATCGCCGGGGCGGAGGTTCAACGCGCACCGGCCCCCCTTGAACCCCCTCACCGCCACGACTAATCTCTCGGTAAGAACTTTGCGGGTATGGTCCCGCGAACGAAAATGACAGGCAGAGACGATGACCGATCCCTATGAAACGTACATGAACACGCTCGTCCCCATGGTGGTCGAGCAGACGAGCCGCGGCGAACGGGCCTACGACATCTTCTCGCGCCTGCTGAAGGAACGGATCATCTTCCTTTCCGGGCCCGTGCATGACGGGATGTCCTCGCTGATCGTGGCGCAGCTTCTGCACCTCGAGGCGGAAAATCCCTCCAAGGAAATTTCCATGTACATCAACAGCCCCGGCGGTGTGGTCACATCCGGCTTGTCGATCTATGACACGATGCAGTACATCAAGCCCAAGGTCTCGACCCTGGTGATCGGGCAGGCGGCCTCGATGGGATCGCTGCTGCTGACCGCCGGCGAACCCGGCATGCGGTTTTCCCTGCCGAACAGCCGCGTGATGGTGCACCAGCCCTCCGGCGGCTACCAGGGCCAGGCGACGGACATCATGATCCACGCGCAGGAAACCCAGAAGCTCAAGCAGCGGCTGAACGAGATCTACGTGCGCCACACCGGCCAGACCCTGAAAAAGGTCGAAGAGGCGCTGGAGCGCGACAATTTCATGTCGCCCGAAGAGGCGAAGGACTGGGGCCTGATCGACGAGATCGTGGAAAGCCGCGGCAAGATGGACGATCCGGACGCGCCGAAGAAAAAATAACACAGGCCCGTGGCCCCTCGCAACTGTGACGATTTTGCGATTGTGGCCCGGGGGACCCTGTCCTAGGGTTGGAAGATGAGTGGCGCGCCCGCGCGCCGAATGAGCGAAAAAGCAGACCTGAAAGGGCTGACATGGCGAACAATTCCGGCGGTGACAGCAAGAACACCCTCTACTGCAGCTTTTGCGGAAAAAGCCAGCACGAGGTGCGCAAGCTGATTGCGGGTCCGACCGTGTTCATCTGCGATGAATGCGTCGAACTCTGCATGGACATCATCCGCGAAGAGACGAAGGCAAGCGGGCTGAAGGCCACCGATGGCGTGCCGACGCCCAAGGACATCTGCGATGTGCTCGACGATTACGTGATCGGCCAGCAGAACGCGAAAAAGGTTCTCTCGGTCGCGGTGCACAACCACTACAAGCGTCTCAATCACGCCCAGAAGGGCGGTGACATCGAACTCGCGAAGTCGAACATCCTCCTGATCGGCCCCACCGGCTGCGGCAAGACGCTGCTGGCGCAGACGCTGGCGCGCATTCTGGATGTGCCCTTTACCATGGCCGATGCCACCACCCTCACCGAAGCGGGTTACGTGGGCGAGGACGTGGAGAACATCATCCTCAAGCTGCTGCAGGCGTCGGAATACAACGTGGAACGCGCGCAGCGCGGCATCGTCTACATCGACGAGGTCGACAAGATCACCCGCAAGTCGGAAAACCCCAGCATCACCCGTGACGTGTCGGGCGAAGGTGTGCAGCAGGCACTGCTGAAGCTGATGGAAGGCACGGTGGCGAGTGTGCCGCCGCAGGGGGGGCGCAAGCATCCCCAGCAGGAATTCCTGCAGGTGGACACCACCAACATCCTGTTCATCTGCGGTGGCGCCTTTGCGGGCCTGGACAAGATCATCGCGGCGCGGGGCAAGGGGTCTGCCATGGGTTTCGGCGCCGACGTGCGCGACAACGACGACCGGGGCATCGGCGAGATCTTTACCGATCTGGAACCGGAAGACCTGCTCAAGTTCGGCCTGATCCCGGAATTCGTCGGACGTCTGCCGGTTCTGGCGACGCTGGAAGACCTGGACGAGGACGCGCTGGTCACCATCCTGACCCAGCCCAAGAATGCCCTGGTCAAGCAGTACCAGCGCCTGTTCGAGCTTGAGGACACCACGCTGACCTTCACGGACGATGCGCTGACCGCCATCGCCAAGCGGGCGATCGAACGCAAGACCGGCGCGCGCGGTCTGCGCTCCATCCTCGAAGATATCCTGCTGGACACCATGTTCGAACTGCCGGGGCTCGACTCCGTCAACGAGGTGGTCGTCAACGAAGAGGCCGTGACGTCGGACGCGGCCCCGCTGATGATACACAGCGAGGCTGAAAAGGAATCCGCGACCGCCGGCTGACGCGGCGGTGCAGGGGAATTTCGTATGGGGCGTGCCGCGGGCGCGCCCCTTTTTCGTGACGGGGCCACGGCCCTTGCAGAATGGATGGAGTGTGAGACGATGCAGCGGATTTTCTCCGGAGGCGCCTTCGAGCCCAAGATCGGCTATTGCCGGGCGGTGGTGGCAGGCGGTTTCGTACACGTTGCCGGCACGGTCGGGCAGGGCGACGACGTGGTGGAACAATGCAGATCGGCGCTGGAAACCATCGAACGGGCGCTGACCGAGGCGGGTGTCGGGCTGGCCGACGTTGTCCGGGTGACCTACATGCTGCCCGACAGGTCGGAGTTCGAACCGTGCTGGCCGACGCTTCAGGCCGCATTCGGCGCGCACCCGCCCGCGGCCACGATGATCGAATGCGGGCTGATCGATCCGAAATACCGGATCGAAATAGAGGTGACGGCGGTGGCCCGGTCCTAGGCGACCTCCTCGAACCGGTCTCCCAGCTTTTGCTGGACCGTTTCGGGGTTCAGTTCCGCCCACGGGCTTCCGCCGGCGCTGACGAAACCGCCCTCGGCCAACGACGCCTGCAATGCGGGCATGTCCAGTTCGCCCATCCAGAGCCGCGGTTTGGCCGCGCCCCGCGGTTTCCACGACCGTGTCAGTTGCGTGACCGTGAGCGGCGTGATGCCGGCAAAGGATTTCAGGTGCTGTTCGAGGTTCCGGGTGGCGCCCGAAGGGCGGCGCACCACGATCGCCACCTGTGCGGCCGGATCGGCCACCATGGCCAGCAGGTGCAGGGCCGATCCTTCGGCGGCGATGATCTTGCGCGCGGCCTTGTAGGTGGCGACCTGGCTGCGCAGATCGTGCTTTTCGGGGTGGTAGATCGTGTAGCCCTGTTCGACCAGATGTGCTTCGAGTTCGGCTTCGCCGATCAGGTTGCCCCGGCCGGAGGGCAGACCGCTGCGGCTGACATACAGCTTTTCGGGCCCGTCCGGCGCCACGTCGCGCCCGAAGCGGCCGGCCATGGCGGCACGGAACGCGGGCGTTCCCGTGATCATCGTGCCGAGGCCGAAACCCTGTCCCGGCACGATCAGGCGTTCCACCCGCTCGGGGGTGGCCACGCTCACCAAGGGCAGGTCGCAGCCCATCATCTTCAGGAAATCGGTCTGGAACGGTTTGACTTCATCCCCGGTCTTGGGCCGTTTCGGCACATAGAGGATGCCGTCGATCTCCGACTCCAGTGCATCGAGCGCCCAGAGGCGGGCGGTGCTTTCCACGAGGAAGTGACCGAAATGCGCCCAGAGCACGCCGCCCCACAGCCAGGTTCCCTCGCGCAGGGGCAGCTCCCCCTCCGGCAGGGCCGGCGCGACGGTCAGCGCCCTGCCATTGCGCCACAGCGCGCCACTGCCGACGTAGCTACCTGAGCGGTCGAGGATACCGGCAGGCTGGACGAAGCCCGTCTCGGCGGGGGGCACCACCACGGCGTTTTCAAGCGTCTGCCGGGCGCACGACCAGCCCATATCGGGCACCGGCGGGCGCAGGGCAGGGTCGAACGTGCAGGTCCAGACCTGCCGTGTGCACAGTTCGGGCACCTTGGCGAAGCCCGCGCGCTCCAGCACGGACTTGCATTCACGCATGCCTTCCTTGCCGTAGGCCGCGGGGTGAAACTCGATCACGATGGCGCGGATGCCTTCCAGCGACGCATGGCGCAGAAATTCCAGCTCCCCGCCCTCGATATCCATCAGCAGGACGGTAGGGGCGAAATCACGGTGGACCTCGTCGTAGCGCGCCGTGGGCACCTCCACCCGCGTGGTCGCACGCTTGTCCGTGTCGATCAGCGACGACCCCAGGTAAGAGTTGCGGATGTGAAACGCCATGTGCTCGGGCGGATTGGGCGCACTGATCAAGACCTCGTTGCGGACCTCGATCCGGTCCTGCAGATCGTTCAGCCGGTAAAGGGCATTGATGTGCTGTATCAGGCCGGGGTTGGCTTCGAAGGAAAGCACCTTTTCCGGCTTGCCGTTGAGCGCCGCGATGGCGCCGACAAGGCCGATCCCGGCCCCCATTTCCAACACCCGGTCTCCCGCGCGGATCACCTCGAGGGCGCCCGCGATCTCCTGCCCTTCGTAGCGGGCGGCGTTGATCCGCTCGGCCCGTTCGGGCGTGATCATGGGGCTGTCGGGCACCTTGACGCCGTGACATTCGGCGACGTGTTTGCGCGAACCGGTTGTGCTGGCCATGATCGATCTCCGTTTTGGGAAGAATAGGGACCAACCGCCAACAGGCCAATACGGCACGTGGGCAGGAGCGCGTTCTGGCCGGCGGGAGGAGTCTTTGCTGCAACACCTGCTGGACCCTCCTGCGGCGATGGTGCATAACGTCACCGACCAAAGCGGAGAGTTTCATGGGCATCCTCAACACGATCTTCCGGGCGCTGACATGGTGGGACGGTCAGACCCTGAACACCCAGTTCTTCACCTGGCGCAAGGGCACCCGCGTGGGCGAGGATGATCAGGGCAACATCTATTATCGCAATGCCGACGACTCGAAGCGTTGGGTGATCTACAACGGCGACATGGAAGCGTCCCGAGTGAGCCCCGACTGGCACGGCTGGCTGCACCGGACGTGGGACGAACCGCCGAGCGACAAGCCACTGGTGCACAAGGCGTGGGAGAAACCCCACGTCGAGAACCTGACAGGCACCGCGCTGGCCTATGCGCCCGCAGGGTCGATCCGGCAGAAAAACCCGACGGACCGGTCCGACTACGAGGCCTGGAGCCCGGAGTGATCCGGGCCTGCGCGAAAGCGACCGCCATGATCAGACATTTGCTTTTCGCCGCCGTGCTGGCGTTGCCCGCTGCCGCGCAAGAGGTCAGCAGCGCGCCCGGTGCCGTTCTGCGGACGCTGGACAAGATCTCGGGCCATTCGCTCGACGTGGAACTGCGCACCGGTCAATCCTCCCGCCTCGGCAATCTCGACATCGTTCTGAATGAATGCCGCTACCCGGCGGGCGACCCGTCGGGCGACGCCTACGCGGAACTGGAAATCTCCGATATCAACAAGTCCGACACCCTGTTCTCGGGCTGGATGATCGCCTCGGCCCCGGCGTTGTCCGCGCTGGAACATCCCCGCTATGACGTCTGGGTCATTCGCTGCACCACCTCCTGAAGCGGCCGGACCGGCGGCGCCGTGAAATCCGCCGCAAGGGGCAGGGCCGCAGCCAGCATCTCGTGGTACGCGGCACGGGGGATCTCAATCGCGCCGAGCGAGGCGAGGTGCGCCGTGAGGAACTGGGCGTCGAACAGCGCGAAGTTGGCGCTGCGCAACCGATCCACCAGTGCCGCGAGGGCCATCTTGGAGGCATTCGTCCGCCGCGAGAACATACTCTCCCCAAAGAACGCCCCGCCCAGCGTCACGCCGTAGACGCCGCCGACCAGCGTCCCCCCGTCGCGGATCTCCAGTGAATGGGCGTTGCCCCGCGCATGGAGCGCGGCGTAAAGGCGGGTGATCTCGGCGTTGATCCAGGTGTCGGCCCGGTCGGCGCAGGCTGCGACCACGCCGGCGAAGTCCCGGTTGATGGTCACGTCGAAATCCGCGCGGCGCATCGCCTTGGCCAGCGAGCGGCTGATGTGAAAACCGTCGAGCGGCAGCACCCCCCGCATCCGCGGATCGACCCAGAAGACTTCCGGGTCATCGCGGTGTTCGGCCATGGGAAAGATACCCGCCCCATAGCCGCGCAGCACCAGTTCCGGCGTCAGTTCCGCCATCGGCGTCAGCCGTCGCCGAGATTGGTTTCCAGCCAGTGTTCGAGCCAGTGAATGTTGTAGTCGCCGGTCTGGATGTCCTTTTCGCGCAGCAGCGCGTGGAACAGCGGCACGGTGGTATCGATCCCGTCGATGATCAATTCTCCCAGCGCGCGGCCCAGCCGGGCCAGCGCCTCGGGGCGGTCGCGGCCCTGCACGATCAGCTTGCCGATCAGGCTGTCGTAGTAGGGCGGGATCGAATAGCCGTCGTAGATCGCGGAATCCATCCGCACGCCCAGGCCGCCGGGCGCATGATACTGGCTGATCCGTCCGGGCGAGGGGCGGAAGTTGGGCAGCTTTTCGGCGTTCAGCCGCACCTCGATCGCGTGGCCGTTGATCTTGAGGTCTTCCTGCCGGAAGGACATGGGCATGCCGCTGGCCACCTGGATCTGCTCGCGCACGAGATCGACGCCGAAGATGCCTTCGGTCACCGGGTGTTCGACCTGGAGCCGGGTGTTCATCTCGATGAAGTAGAACTCGCCGTTTTCATACAGGAATTCGATGGTGCCCGCGCCGATGTAGTTGATGTCGGCCATCGCGTCCGCGCAGGTCTTGCCGATGCGCGCGCGTTCCTCTTCGCTGATGGCGGGGCCGGGGGCTTCCTCGAACACTTTCTGGTGGCGGCGCTGCAGCGAACAGTCCCGTTCGCCAAGGTGCACCGCGCGGCCCTTGCCGTCGCCGAAGACCTGTATCTCGATATGGCGGGGCGTGGTGAGATACTTCTCGATATAGACTTCGTCGTTGCCGAAGTTCGACTTGCCTTCGGCGCGGGCCGTCTGGAAGGCGCGTTCCATGTCGGCGACAGAGGTCGCCACCTTCATGCCCTTGCCGCCGCCGCCCGCGGTCGCCTTGATGATGACGGGATAACCGATTTCCTCGCCCAGACGCTTTGCCTCTTCGAGAGAGGCGACACCCCCTTCGGAGCCGGGGACACAAGGCACGCCCAGCTTGCGCATGGTTTCCTTGGCGGTGATCTTGTCGCCCATGATGCGGATATGCTCCGCCGTAGGCCCGATGAAGGTCAGACCGTGATCTTCGACCACCTGCACGAAACCCGCGTTCTCGCTCAGAAAGCCGTAGCCGGGGTGAATCGCCTCGGCGCCCGTGATCTCGCAGGCGGCGATGATGGACGGGATGGAAAGGTATGACTGGGTCGAGGAGGGCGGGCCGATGCAGACGGATTCGTCTGCCATCCGGACGTGCATGGCGTCGCTGTCGGCGGTCGAATGGACCGCAACGGACTGGATACCCATCTCGCGGGCCGCGCGGATCACGCGCAAGGCGATTTCACCCCGGTTGGCAACAAGGATCTTGCTGAACATCACCGGCGCCTTATTCGATGATGACCAGCGGGGCGCCGAATTCGACAGCGTCGCCGTCGCCCACCAGTATCCGCTTGACCGTCCCGGCATGGGGCGCGGGGATGTGGTTCATCGTCTTCATGGCCTCGACGATAAGCAGTGTCTCGCCTTCGGCGACCTGCTGGCCCACGGACACGAAGGCGGGTGCGCCCGGTTCGGCCTGCATGTAGACGGTGCCGACCATGGGCGAGACGACCGCGCCGGGGTGGTTGGCCGGATCCGCGTCTTCGCCGCCGGCAGGGGCGGACTGCTGCGGCGCGTTCATCGGCGCGGGCGCGGGAGAGGTCATCTGCGGCGGGGCCGCCTGAAGCTGCTGTTGCGGCGCCACGATCTGCTGCGGTGGCTTGCGGCTGACACGCACGTTGAGACTGTCGTCTTCCGCGTAGTCGCGCTTGACCTGAAGTTCGGTCAGGTCGTTCTCGTTCAGCAGTTCGGCAAGCGCCCGGATAAAGGCGACATCGGCGTCATGGGTATTCTTTGTCATATTTTCCTCGACGTTTCCTCGGGTCGGGCGCTTTGGCTGCCGCACCGTTTTGCACGCTTATATGACATGGGTCCGGGCAATGAAAGCCGACAGTTTCGGTCGGCGGATGGGGCGCTGCCCGGCCCGATCCGGGCCGGGGAGTACCGTGCGATCTGTCAGGACGCCGGTTCGAGGACGCCGCAGGCCAGCCGCGCGCCAGTGGTGCCGCCGGGCTGGGTGAAATGATCGTCGCCTTCCGCGTGGATCATCACGCTGGCCCCGTCGGAATCCAGCATCCCGTCGGGCGTGTCGGACAGGCTCACGGCACTGGTAAACGCCTCCATCTGGCCGCTGCCGTCCTCTCCGACGAAGACGTTCGGCAGATCGCCTGCGTGGGGACCGTCGGGATGCAGCAGGCCATGCGCCGTGTTGCCATCGTCGCCGATATGCGGCCCGGCCGACTTGAAGTCGGTTCCGCCGTCGCACTCACCGATCTGGTGCAGGTGTACACCCTTGGGGCCGGGCTCGAGCCCTTCGACCTCGAGGTGGACCAGCACACCGTCCGTGCCGGGCGTGATCGTTGCGGTGCCGACAGAGGTGCCGTCCGCCAGTTTCATCTGGGCGGTGGCAGCGGGTTGTGGCGCGCTGGCGTGGCTTTCGGCCATGGCTGCACCAGCGGCGAGGGTGGCTGCAGCGGCGAGGGCGGGAAATGTGCGGATCATGATCTGCTCCTTAAGTTTGCATCGGCCCCGTCGGGGCCGTTCAAGGGCAAAACGCATGGCGGCGGCATCGGTTTCACCGCCCCCCGGACGCGTGGTCAGATCGCCAGGTATTCCGCGCGCAGTTCCGCGTTCTCCAGCACTTCCTTCGCGGTGCCATCGAACACCACCGACCCGGTGTCGAGGATCACGGCCCGGTCCGCCAGCTTGAGCGCCCGGATCGCGTTCTGCTCCACCAGGATCGTGGTGATGCCCTGTTCCTTGATGATGCCGAGGGTCTTTTCGATCTCGTCAACGATGACCGGCGCGAGACCCTCGTAGGGTTCGTCGAGCAGCAGCACCTTGATGTCCCGCGCCAGGGCACGGGCGATTGCCAGCATCTGCTGTTCGCCGCCCGACAGCGTCGTGCCTTCCTGGTTCTTCCGCTCGCCCAGACGGGGGAAGAGGTCATAGAGCCGTTCCAGCGACCAGCCGATCGGCGGCGCGATCTGGGCCAGACGCAGATTTTCCTCTACCGTCAGGCCGCTGATGATGCGCCTGTCCTCGGGAACGAGGCCCAGCCCCCATTGCGACGCCTCGTGCGCTTTCATGTTGTGCAGCGGTTTGTGGTCCAGCCAGATCTCGCCCCTTCGCACTTCGGGCGATGCCAGCCGCGCGATGGCCCTCAGGGTCGAGGTCTTGCCGGCCCCGTTGCGGCCCAGCAGGGCAAGGATCTCGCCCTCGTGCACGTTGAAGCTGACGCCCTGCACGATGTAGCTTTCGCCGTAGTAGGCCTCGAGGTCCCACACGGACAGGTAGGCCGGTGCGGTCGCAGCGTGATTGGCGTTCTTGTCGAGCGTTTGCGTGTTCATGCCTCTGTCCTCCGGCGGCGGTTCAGGCGGCGTCCTGGGATTCACCCAGGTAGGCTTCGCGCACCTTGGGGTGGCCCTTGATCTTCTCGGGGGTGTCTTCGACCAGCGGCGTGCCCTGGGCCAGCACGGTGATCCGCTCGGCAAGGCTGAAGACGACGTGCATGTCGTGCTCGATGATCGCGATGGTGATGTCGCGCTCTTCCTTGATCTGCTTGAGCAGGTCGATCGTGTTGTTCGTGTCTGCCCGCGCCATGCCGGCGGTCGGTTCGTCCAGCAGCAGCAGCCGCGGATCCTGAGCAAGACACATGGCGATTTCCAGTCGCCGCTTGTCGCCGCGCGACATCGACGCCGCATGCATCTCGCGCTTGTCGATCAGCTTCATGTCCACGAGCATCTGCTCGGCCTTCTCGATCACGTCGCGCTGGCTGTGAACCGAGGTGACGGCATTGAGCTCGAACGCACCGTCGCGCTTGGCGAAACAGGGGATCATCATGTTTTCCATGACCGTCAGGTCGCCGAAGATTTCCGGCGTCTGGAAGACGCGGGAGATACCCATCTGGTTGATCTCGTAGGGTTTGCGCCCCAGTACGGACTGGCCGTCGAACATCACCGACCCGGTATCCGGGATCAGCTTGCCGACGAGACAGTTGAGCAGGGTGGACTTGCCCGCGCCATTGGGCCCGATGATCGCGTGGCACGAATTCTCCGCCACGCTGAGGTTGACGTTGCTGAGCGCCTGCAGACCGCCGAAGCGCTTGCCCACGTCCTTGACTTCGAGAATTGCCATTTTACCGGTCCTTATTCCGCAGGGGTCTTGCTGCCGTCGGGTGTCTTGCCACTTGCGCGCTTGCCGCGTGCCAGTCGCCCGATCCGTTGTCCGCCCTCGACGAGGCCGCCGGGCAGGAAGATCACGACCACCATGAACAGCAGCCCGAGGGTCAGGTTCCAGCCCTTGCCGACGAAGGGATGCACGATGGTGATCAGGAAGTCCTCCAGCCCATCGGGCAGAAAGGCGAACCAGCCATGCAGCACGTTGTCGTTGATCTTGGCGAAGATATTCTCGAGGTACTTGATGAAGCCCGCGCCGAGAACCGGGCCGATCAGGGTGCCGACCCCGCCGAGGATCGTCATCAGCACCACTTCGCCGCTGGCCGTCCATTGCATCCGTTCCGCCCCGGCGAGCGGATCCATGCAGGCCATCAGCCCCCCGCGAGACCGGCGTACATGCCCGAGATCACGAAGGCGGCCAGCGTGTAGGGGCGGGTGTTGAGTCCGGTGTAGTTCAGCCGCTGCTGGTTGGATTTCACCGCCCGCAGCATCATGCCGAAGGGCGAGCGGAAGATGCGGATCGCAAGATAGAACGCCAGCAGCAGGAACACCGCGCAGAGGTAGTAGCCCACGGAAAAGGTGAAGGTCCATGACCCCGCGTAGAGGGTCGTCGACGAATTCATCGCCGCGCCGAACAGGTTGGGGAAGTTCGGGGCGGAGGCGCTCTGAAGCACTTGCGGGTCCGAGGTGTAGATCTGGAGCCCGGTCTCGCCGTTGGTGATCGTTGTGCCGACGAACCGGCCCAGGAGATCCGAGTAGGAAATCGCGAACATCATCTGCGCGAAGGCCAGCGTCAGGATCGAAAAGTAGATGCCTGAGCGCCGCAGCGAGATGAATCCGATCAGCAGCGCGAAGAAGGCGGCGACGAGCACGCTGAGGATCAGCGCCGGAACGACATTGAAGCTGAGCAGCTTGAACATCCACACCGCCGCATAGCTGCCGACCCCGAGAAAGGCCGCGTGGCCGAAGCTGAGATAGCCGGTGAGACCGAACAGGATGTTGAAGCCGATGGCGAAGATCCCGAAGATCACGAAGCGTTGCATCAGGTCGGGATAGCCCGCGTTGAACTGCGCCAGACCGCTGCCCTCGGGGAAGGGGTTGAGGATGAAGGGCGCAAAGAGTGTCAGCACCGCAACGATCAGCAGAAGCGAAAGGTCGCGTTTTCCAAGTCCGAGCATGTTCTTAGTCCTCCATCACGCCCTTGCGGCCCATCAGGCCGCGCGGACGTGTCAGCAGAATGGCGATGGCCACCAGGTAGATGATGATCTGGTCGATGCCGGGCAGGAAATACTTGATCTCGTTCATCGAGGCGAAGCTCTCGAGGATGCCCAGCAGGAAGCCGGCAAGCACCGCGCCCGGCATGGACCCCATGCCGCCGACGACGACGACGACGAAGCTCAGGACCAGAAAGTCCATGCCCATGTGGTAGTTGGGCGAATTGATTGGCGCGTACATCACGCCCGCCAGACCCGCCACGGCGGCGGCGATGCCGAACATGATGGTGAAGCGCCGGTCGATGTCGATGCCCAGCAGGCCCACGGTTTCGCGGTCGGCCATGCCGGCCCGTACGACCATCCCGAAGGTGGTGAACTGCAGGAAGGCAAAGACCAGCCCGATGATGAGCGCGGAAAAGGCGAAATAGATCAGCCGCCAGTAGGGATAGGCCAGCACCGCGTCCAGGCCCAGCAGCGCGCCGATGTCGAGGCTGCCGGCAAAGACGTCGGGTGCGGGTGTCGGGATCGGGTTCGCCCCGTACCATGCCTTGATGATTTCCTGAAGGACGATCGCCAGACCGAAGGTCACGAGGATCTGGTCGGCGTGGGGGCGTTTGTAGAAATGCTTGATGAGGCCGCGTTCCATGATGAAACCGATCAGCAGCATTACGGGGATCGCCAGCAGGATTGCGAGCGGCACCGACCAGTCGATGATCGCGCCACCCAGGTCCGGGCCGAACCAGCTCTCGACCACCGGCGTCTTGACCTCCAGCGGGCGGCCAAGGAAATCCTTCTTGGTCTCGTCGATCGTCACGGTCGAGATGTTCAGGATCCGTTGCAGCGTCACCGCGCAGAAGGCACCGATCATGAACAGGGCGCCATGGGCGAAGTTCACGACGCCGAGGGTGCCGAATATCAGCGTCAGACCCAGCGCGATAAGCGCGTAGGCCGATCCCTTGTCCAGGCCGTTCAGGATTTGCAGAAGGATTGCGTCCATTGTCCCCACCTCAGGCTGCACGCCACCCGCAGGTGGCAGGATAGGGCGGGTAAGACCCCCGCCCTAAAATTGCTTTTCGGAGTTGCGCGATCAGGCGCCCGGGTTGCACTCGCCCAGGTCGCCACCGGCGAACAGCGGGTGATCCGGCGGATAGGTGACCTGCTCGACCGGGGTCTGTTCGACGATCTCGAGGGTGTCGTACTCGGTCGTCGGGTTTTCGGTCCCGCGCACAACCAGCACGTCCTTGAAGCACTGGTGATCGTCCGCCCGGTAGAGGGTCGGGCCGTTGCCCATGCCGTCGAACTCGAACCCTTCGAGGGCTTCGACCACGGCGCAGGGGTTGAACGAACCGGCACGCTCGACCGCGTCTGCGTAAAGCAGCGTCTGCACGTAGCAGGTATGCGCCGAGTTGGAGGGCGGACGGCCGTACTTTTCACCGAAGGACTTGGTGAAGGCCTTGGAACCCTCGTCCTGAAGCTGCCAGTTCCAGTTCATGGACCCGAGCACGCCCTTGATGTTCTCGCCCGCACCGGCGGCCATCAGTTCGGAGTAGAGCGGCACGACGATTTCCATCTTCTTGCCGTTCACTTCCTTGCTCAGAAGGTCGAACTGGATCGCGTTGGTCAGCGAGTTGACCATGTTCCCGCCGTAGTGGTTCAGCACCAGAACGTCGGCGCCGGAGTTCAGCACCGGCGCGATGTAGGACGAGAAGTCCGTGGTCGCCAGCGGTGTCAGCACGTTGTTGGCGGTCTGCCAGCCCATCGCCTCGGTCGCGGCCTGGATCGACTCCTGCTGGGTCCAGCCCCAGTTGTAGTCTGCCGTCAGGTGGTAGGCGGTCCGGTCGGTCCCGTATTCGGCCTTGAGCACGGGGGCGAGGGCCGCGGCGGACATGTAGGCGTTGAAGAAATGGCGGAAGCCGTTTGCCTTCTTGTCCTTGCCGGTGGTGTCGTTGGCGTGGGTCAGACCCGCCATGAAGATCACGCCGGCGGACTGGCAGAGATCCTGCACCGCCACGGCCACGCCCGAAGACGAGCCGCCGTTGATCATGATGGCGCCGTCCTTCTGGATCATCGACTGGGCCGATGCGCGGGCCGCGTCGGATTTGGTCTGGGTGTCGCCGGTGACGAAGGTGACCTTCTTGCCAAGGATCCCGTTACCTTTCAGCGCCTTGGAGCTGAAGGTGTTCATCATGCCGCCGTCGCCTTCGCCGTTCAGGTGCTGAACGGCCAGTTCCTGCGCGCGCAGCTCGTCAAGGCCTTCTTCGGCGTAGGGGCCGGTCTGCGGCACGTTGAAGCCCAGCGTGACCGTGCTGCCGGTGGGCGCGTTGGTAAAGCCGCTTTCCTGCGCGCGCAGATAGGTGGGCAGGGCAAGGCCCGCACCCGCCACGGCGCTGGTCTTGATCAGTCCACGGCGTGTCAGTTTCGAAAATGACATGAATTCCTCCCGATTTGTAAACGTGCACCGGGTTCCTCCCTCCGATGCACATCGCACTTCTGTGCAAATACTTTATCGCGTGGCTTGTGAAACACGGCAATAACCCCTTTGAAATTAGGAATAATCCTGTAAATATCTTCGCAAAGGTCGGTGGGGATTGGTAAAGATAATGATATTGCAGCGCAGAAACACGTTGAAATTCCACAGTTTTGCCGAGTGTCCGCCCGATGCCGCGTGAGGGGCTGACAGGCAGCCGCATCCGCGAGCGTCGGGTCATGGCATCGCTGAAGCAGGCCGACCTTGCCCGCGCCATCGGCATCTCGGCCAGCTACCTGAACCTCATCGAACACAACAAGCGCAGAATCGGCGGAAAGCTCCTTCTGGACATCGCCGGCGCGCTGGAGGTCGAGCCGCAGACGCTGACCGAAGGCGCCGAGGCGACGCTGATCGCGGCCTTGCGCGAGGCGGCGCACGAGGCGGGGCTGAGCGCCACCGAGGCCGATCGGGCCGAGGAATTCGCCGGCCGCTTTCCCGGCTGGGCCGAGGTGCTTGCGGGCACCCGCCGCCGGATCGACACGCTGGAGGCCACGGTCGAGGCGCTGACCGACCGTCTGGGCCACGACCCCCATCTCGCCGCGTCGATGCACGAGCTTCTGACCACCGCCGCCGCGATCCGGTCCACCGCCTCCATCCTGGTGGAGACCAAGACCCTCCAGCCCGAATGGCGCGACCGCTTCCATGCCAACCTGAACGAGGACAGCGGCAGGCTGTCCGCGAGCGCGCAGACACTGGTGGCCTATCTCGACGCGGAAACCGGGCCGGAAGACGCCGCCGGATCCCCGCAGGAAGAGGTCGAAGCCTATCTCGCGGCGAACGATTTCCGTTTCGACGCGCTGGAGGGGAAGGGCCCTTTCGACGACACGATCGAAAGGATGCTGGTCGAGGAGCCGTCACTGCGCTCGCCCGCCGCGCGGTTCATCGCCCGGCTGGTGCTGCGCCAGCTTGCGCGCGACGGTGCCGCGCTCTCCCTGGACCGGCTGCGCGGCGCGCTCGAGGAACAGGGGCCCGACCCGGTGGCGCTTGCACGGGCGCTCGACCAGCCGGTGGGGCGGGTGCTGCGCAGGCTGGCGGCGCTGCCCGAACTGGATGCCGGGCTGATCGTCTGCGACAGGGCCGGGGCCGTCACGTTCCGCAAGTCGGTCGACGGGTTCTCGGTGCCGCGCCACGGGGCCTGCTGTCCGCTGTGGCCCCTGTTCGCGGCGTTGGGCCAGCCCGGTGCCATCATATCGCAGAGGATCAGCCAGCTTGGCCGCGCGCAGGGGCTCTTCCAGTGCTACGCCGTCAGCGAACCGATGGCGCCGCAGGGGTACAACGCACCGCCGCTGCTTCAGGCCAACATGCTTCTGCTGCCCGTGCCCGAGGGTGGCACGCCGGGCGTGCCGGTGGGGGCCACCTGCCGGATCTGCCCGCAGGAACACTGCGTGGCGCGCCGCGAACCCTCGATCCTCAGCGCCGGAACCTAGGCCCATCCGGCCGGGCGCCATCGCCCGCTTTCCCGGCTTTGACAGGTTGCATCTTCCGGTGCATGTTTAACCGCGGCCGAGGAGGGCCGCCTGGGGAGAGGATACCGCGCATGAACAAGCATGTCGTGCTGGTGGAGGACGAGCTGAACATCGCCGAGGCCATCCGTTTCGTCTTGTCGAACGACGGCTGGCGGGTGGAGACGCTGGCAAACGGCCTGAACGCCGTGGAGGTGATCCGCAAGGCCAACCCCGACCTCGTCCTTCTGGACGTGATGCTGCCGGGCCGCAGCGGGTTCGAGATCCTGCACGAGCTGCGCGCCGACCCGGCCCTTGCCGACCTGCCGGTGATGATGCTGACCGCCCGAGGTCAGAGCCGCGACCGCGAGATGGCGCAGAAGGCGGGTGTCAGCAAGTTCATGACCAAACCCTTTTCCAACGCCGAGATGCTGGAGGCCGTGCGCGAACTGACGGCCTCGGCCTGAGGCGCGACATGCCAGATCGCCGCATGTTCCTCGAACGCCGCAGCTACAGGCGGCGCCGGCTGATGGACGCGGTGCGGATGTGGCCGCTCGTTGGGCTTGCGCTGTGGATGTTGCCGCTGCTCTGGCCGCTCTCCGGTGACGACAGCGGCGCGGCCATGCCCATGTCTTCCGCGCTTCGCTATCTCTTTGGCGTATGGGTCGTGCTGATCCTCGGTGCGCTGGCATTGTGGTGGCGGACGGGCCGCGGCGTGCAGGACGAGGCGGCTGCCGTCGATCCGGCTGGCCGGCGGGGCTGACCGTGGCCCTGAACGAACTCGTCCTCGTGTGCCTCGCCTACGTGGCGGGATTGTTTCTCGTCGCCTTCCTCGCAGAACGCGCGGCCCTGCGGGGGCAGGGCGGCGCGCTGCTGCGATCGCCGCTGGTCTACACGCTTTCCCTGTCGATCTACTGTACCGCCTGGACCTTCTACGGCGCGGTCGGCTATGCGGCGCGATCGGGCCTCGAATACGTGACCATCTATCTGGGCCCGAGCCTCGTGATGATCGGCTGGTGGTGGTTCCTGCGCCGCCTCGTGCGCATCGGCCGCAGCCAACGGGTCACCTCCATCGCCGACCTGATCTCCAGCCGCTACGGAAAGTCCAACAGCCTGGCGATCATCGTGACCCTGATGGCGGTGATCGGCGTGACACCCTACATCGCGCTGCAACTGCAATCCGTCGTGTTGTCACTGTCGATCTTCGCCGGCAACGGCGAGGGCGCGGGATACAACCCGGTCAGCGCCGCGCTTTGGGTCGCAGGCGGGCTTGCCCTTTTCACCGTGCTTTTCGGCACCCGGAACCTCAACGTTAACGAACGCCATCATGGCGTCGTGATCGCCGTGGCGGTGGAAGCCATCGTCAAGCTGGTCGCATCGCTCGCGGTCGGGATCTTCGTGGTGTGGGGCCTTGGCGGGGGCGTGGACCAGACCTTGGCGCGCGTCGATGCGTCGCCCATCGGCGAATGGCAGGTGGAGGGCGGGCGCTGGGCCGCGCTCACGCTCCTGTCCGCGGCGGCCTTCGTCTGCCTGCCGCGCATGTTTCAGGTCATGGTGGTCGAGAACGACGACGAACGACACCTCCAGATCGCGTCCTGGGCGTTTCCGCTCTACCTGCTGCTGATGAGCCTCTTCGTCGTGCCCATCGCGGTGGTCGGGCTCGACCTGCTCCCGCCGGGGTCGAACCCGGATCTTTTCGTGCTCAGCCTGCCGCTGAGCCAGGGCAGGGACGGGCTGGCAATGCTGTCCTTTCTGGGGGGCTTTTCCTCGGCCACGTCCATGGTGATCGTGGCGACGCTGGCGCTGTCGACCATGGTGTCGAACCACATCGTCATGCCGATCTGGCTCAGCACACGGCCGCGCGGGGCGATGCAGTCGGGCGACGTGCGGGACGTCGTGCTGCTGGCGCGGCGGCTGTCGATCCTCCTGATCATTTCGCTGGGCGTGCTGTACTACCGCGTCTCCGGCGGCAGCGCTGCACTGGCGGCCATCGGCACGATCTCCTTCGGCGGTGTGGCGCAGTTCCTGCCGGCGCTGCTGGGGGGCATTTTCTGGCGCGGCGCGACGCGGACCGGCGCGCTTTGCGGCCTCGGAGTCGGGTTCGCGATCTGGGTCTTCACGATGCTGCTGCCCAGTTTCGGCGTCGGTGCCGCCCTGTCGGCCGAGGTGTTCGCCAACGGGCTCTGGGGGCTGTCCTGGCTCCGCCCCGAAGCGCTTTTCGGGATCGAGGGGCTGGATCCGACGGTGCACGCGGTGGTCTGGTCCCTGTCGCTGAACACGCTGGCGTTCCTGTCGGTCTCCATCGTCAGCTTTCCCACCCCGATCGAGCGTTTGCAGGGCGCGCAGTTCGTCAACGTGCTGGATCATTCCGGCCCCTCGCGCAGCTGGACGGCGTCGGTCGCGGGAAGCGAGGACCTGATGATCATGGCGCAGCGCATCCTCGGCGCGGCGGAGGCGCAGGCCTTCTTCCGTGGCGAGGCCGAGGCGCAGGGGCTTTCCGGCGGCCTGCCCGAACCGACCCCGGCCTTCGTGCAGGCGCTGGAGCGTGAACTGGCCGGATCGGTAGGGGCCGCCACCGCGCACGCGATGGTCAGCCAGATCGTCGGCGGCACCTCTGTTTCCGTGCAGGACCTGCTGGCGGTGGCCGACGAATCCGCGCAGATGCTGGAGTATTCGAGCCAGCTGGAACAGAAGTCACGCGAGCTGACGGAAACCGCGGCCAAGTTGCGCAGCGCCAACGAGAAACTGACACAGCTTTCGTTGCAGAAGGACGGCTTTCTCAGCCAGATCAGCCACGAGCTGCGCACGCCGATGACATCGATTCGCTCCTTCTCGGAGATCCTGCGGGACGCGGCGTCCCTGTCGGAGGCCGACCAGACACGCTACGCCTCGATCATCCATTCGGAGACACTTCGGCTCACCCGGTTGCTGGACGAACTGCTGGACCTGTCGGTGCTGGAAAACGGGCAGGTCACGCTTCGGATGGGCGAGGACCGGCTGGAATCCATTCTGGATCGCGCCGTGACGACGGCCCTTGCAGGTGCGGGGCCGGCGCTGTCCGTGACCCGCGAAACCGCGGAGCCGGACCTTGTCCTGCATACCGACATCGACCGGCTGGTGCAGGTGTTCATCAACCTCGTGTCCAACGCGCGCAAGTACTGCGATGCGCCCGAGCCCCGGCTGAAGATCCGCACCAGCCGGCACGCAGAAGGGGTGTGGGTCGACTTCATCGACAACGGCAGCGGGATCGACGCCGAGGTGCAGTCCGTCATCTTCGAGAAGTTCTTCCGCGTCGACGGGGCCGAGGCGGAAGGTGTGGGCCTTGGCCTGGCCATCTGTCAGGAAATCATGGCGCGTCTGGGCGGCAAGGTGCAGTACCTCGCAACCGAAAGCGGGACCGCCTTCCGGGTCAGCCTGCCCGACAGCGTCACGGTGCGGGAGCCGCAAAAAATCGGGTCGGTGGCTGCCTCTTAAAGAGGTGGTAATCACTGCTGCGCTAGGGCTGCCCGGACATCTCATGAACGAACGGGTGCCATGGCGCAGGGGCAGGAAAGATCGGACATCGGCGGTGGCTCGGTGCTGCGGCGCAAGACCGATAGCGGGCGGGCGCTGCATCAGGCGCGCGCCATGACCCTTGCCAAGGCGTTGCGGCTGGGGCTGGCCAAGACGGGCGACGATCTGATGGGTCTGACGTTGGCGGCCCTGTCCATCCGGGTGGAGGAAGTCGCGGGCGACGCGCTCGAAACCTGCTTTGACGGGGAATACCTGCTGATGCTGCTCGACGGTCCCGGCGGGCGTCCGGCGGCGGCGGCATTGGACCCGCAACTGGTCGGCGCGCTCATCCAGCAGGAAACCATGGGGCAGGTGCTGCCCGATCTGGGCGGGCCGCCGCGCGCGATGACCAACACCGATGCCGCCGTCACCGCGCCGTTCGTCGACGGGATGATCTCGCGCGCCGCCTGCCTGCCCGACGACGCGCAGGAGCGTCAGCTGATCGAGGGGCACCGCTTTGGCAGCCGGGTGGATACGCCCCGCCTGCTGTCGCTCGCGCTGGAGGAACCGCGGTACCGGATGATCCGTATCGCGGTCGACATCGCGGGCGGGGTGCGGCAGGGCCACATGCTCCTCTGCCTGCCGCTGCCGGAGGAGGCCCCGGTCACCGGCACGGTCGATACGACAAGCGACGCCGGGAGCAATCCGGCAGCCCGGCCAAGAACGCTGGGCGACGGCGCATTGCTGCTGAACGTGGATCTGACCGTTGCCCTTGCGCGGCTCAGGCTGCCACTGGCGCGCCTGAGCGCCCTGCGCGTGGGCGAGCTGCTGCCGCTCGACAGTGCCCGGTTCGACCTCGCCGAGGTGCTGAGCCCCGCGGGGGGCAGGTTGGTGCGGGGGGTCTTGGGGCAGATCGACGGCTGCCGTGCCCTGCGTATCGTTCCGGAAGAGACGGGCGGTGTCGTCCCGCACCGGCGGGCGACGGACCGGGAAGCGGCCGGGCAGCCTGACCCTGTCCCGCTGGGCGGCGCTCCGGCCCCGCAAGGGGATGCGCTATGGGAGTCGTCCGATACCCTGGCCGAGGCGTCGGTCATGCCGGACCTGTCCGACCTGCCCGAACTCACCCTGACCGACCCGGAAGATCCGCTGCCATTCGACGGTCTGGCCGAAGCTCAGGGTCTGCCGGAGCGTAAGGCCGGGTGACACCCGGGCCGCGGCTCAGGTGAAGGATGCGTCGAGCGCGGGGCGGATGTTCGAGATGTCGTACCCGCCGCCGCGGGCGGCAGCGACGATGTCATCCGCGGGCATCCGCCCGGCCTGTCCCAGCGCCCAGGCGATCGTGGACCGTGTGCCTGAGGCGCAATAGGCCAGCACGACGTCGTCGGTCTCCGCCCCGAGGGCACGGTTCCGGGCGATCACGTCCGGCACCATGGTCTGATGGGTCAGGGGCTGCACCTCGAAGGCGATGCCGGCCGCCTCTGCCGCGGCGCGCATCGCTTCGGCCTGATGGCTGGGCGGCACCTCTGCGTCCGGGCGGTTGCACAGGATTCGGGTGATGCCTGCATCGCGAATAGCCTCCATGTCGGAGGGATCGATCTGCGGGGCCACGTAATAGCGGGGGGTCAGTTGTCGCATGTCCATGGCACGATTTACGCCGGGCCGCGCCCCGCTGTCCAGCGGCGCCGTGCGCCTAGCCCAGAAAGATGCCGACGATGACCATCATCAGTCCGATCACGGACAGGAAAAGCGCCCCGAGGTTCAGCGGTATCGCCGATTTCAACACCGCGCGCATCGCGTCATCATCCAGCTTGGCCCGCTTGGCCCGCGACACGCTGATGATGCACCACACGAGCCCCAGCAGGCCCAGAAGCGAAATCGCCGCGCCGGTCCAGATCACGATATCCAGAATTGTGATGTCGGTCGTCTCCATGGCGCCTGCGCTACGCCAAAGGACGCGTCGGATCAAGTGCGTCTTGCAGGGCGCGCGGCGCGCTTGTAGTCAGTGCCGATCAACCCCAAGCGCAGGAGCAGGCGATGAGTGATACAGGCACCAACCCCGACGTGGTGGATACCGTGGGCGATGCGACCTACCGGGTGACCGCCAACGAACTGCGCCAGTTCATCGAGCGCATCGAGCGGCTGGACGCCGAGAAGAAGGACCTCGCCGACCAGCAGAAGGAAGTCATGGCCGAGGCGAAGGCCCGCGGCTACGACACCAAGGTGATGCGCAAGGTCATCGCCCTGCGCAAGCGCGACAAGGATGACATCGCCGAGGAAGAAGCGGTGCTGGAAATGTACAAGGAAGCGCTGGGGATGTGAGCCGCCGGGCGGCCGGGCAGAGCTCGCTTAACGTCATGGAAAGCCTTAGCGCCTAAGTCCGGTTCGACAGAACCGGGGGTTGGCGGATGACGCGGGCAGCAATCACAGAACGAAGAAGTGCGTTTCGCGGACCCTTGGGTCGCGTCCTCGGGCTGGCAATCGTGGTTTTAACCTGCCTTGTCCCGCGTGTTGAGGCGGCTGACTTCGTCGGGATGCACGCCGCGAACGCGCAAACACGCATCGATCTGGCCGGACGTCAGCGTATGCTGACCCAGCAGATGACAAAGGCGGTCTGCCTTGCGCTGCCGGGAAAGGCTGATGCGCAGTGGCGCGAACAGGCGCTTGCCGCCGCCGTCACGTTTGAGGAAACGCTGCAAGGGCTGCGCGCGGGGTCGCCGGAGGCCGGTCTGGCACCTGCGCAGACGCCGCAGGAACGTGCGGCGCTGGAGACTGTTCAAGAGGTGTCCGCCGCCTTCACCGCGTCGGTCAAGCAGTTGGCGTCGCGTGACCTGCATACGGTCGCCATGCAGATCATGATCGCGCGCAACCTTGCCGTGCTGGCCCGGATGAACGAAGCTGTCGGCGTAATCGAAGCCACCGCGGGCCGGGGCTACAGCAACCCGGTCGTTGCTGCCACGATCAACCAGGCGGGTCGGCAACGGATGCTGACCCAGCGCATGGCCAAGAATCTCTGCCTGATCGCCGTGGAACTGGATCGGGAACGAAGCCTGAAGGACCTGTCGCAAAGCGCGGCGCTGTTCTCGGAAACCCTGGAGGGCCTGTTGCACGGCAACGCCGCCGCCAACCTGCTGGCCCCGCCGACCCCCCGGATCGCGGCAAAGCTGGAACAGGTGAGCGATATGTGGCGTTCCCTGCACCCCGCGATCGCGCAGGTGCAGGCGCAGGGCACGATCGGGGAGGCCGAGTTGCAGGACACTGTGGCGCAGCTGGACGCCATTCTGGTCGAGATGAATGCCGCCGTTACCCTTTGGGCGGCCTATTCCGGCTCATTCTGAAAGGCAGGCGCGACCCCCTTGCAAGCGGTCTGCAACATCCATAGAAGGACGGAAATTTATCCGCGCCCCTCGGCGCGGCCTCTTTCTTATGGAGCACACATGCAGGTCAACGAGACGCTGAACGAAGGTCTGAAACGCGGCTATGCCATCAAGCTGACGGCGGCCGAACTGGACGCAAAGGTCAACGAGAAACTTGCCGAAGCCCAGCCCGACGTCGAGATGAAGGGCTTCCGCAAGGGCAAGGTTCCCCTGGCGCTGCTGAAAAAGCAGTTCGGTCAGCGCGTCATGGGCGAAGCGATGCAGGAAAGCATCGACGGCGCGATGAACGAGCACTTCGAGAAGACCGGCGACCGCCCCGCGATGCAGCCCGAAGTCAAGATGACCAACGAGGACTGGAAAGAGGGCGACGACGTCGAGGTTTCCATGACCTACGAGGCCCTGCCGGAGATCCCCGAGGTCGACCTGTCGAAGATCAAGCTGGAAAAGCTGGTGGTCAAGGCCGATGACGCGGCCATCGACGAGGCGCTGGCGAACCTTGCCGAGAACGCGCAGGATTTCAAATCCCGCAAGAAGGGCGCCAAGGCCAAGGACGGCGATCAGGTCGTGATGGATTTTGTCGGCAAGGTGGATGGCGAAGCCTTCGAAGGCGGCGCCGCAGAGGACTATCCGCTGGTGCTGGGCTCCAACTCCTTCATCCCCGGATTCGAGGAGCAGCTGGTCGGCGTGAAGGCGGGCGAGGAAAAGACCGTCACCGTCAACTTTCCCGAGAATTACCAGGCCGAGCATCTGAAGGGCAAGGAAGCGACTTTCGACTGCACCATCAAGGATGTGAAGGAACCCGTCGCCGCCGAGATCAACGACGAACTGGCGACCAAGTTCGGTGCCGAGGATCTCGACGCCCTGAAAAAGCAGATCGCGAAGCGTCTCGAGGCGGAATACGCCGGTGCATCGCGCGCCGTGATGAAGCGCGGGCTGCTGGACGAGCTGGACAAGATGGTCAGCTTTGACCTGCCGCCCTCGCTGGTCGAGGCCGAGGCAGGCCAGATCGCGCATCAGCTCTGGCACGAGGACAACCCCGACGTGCAGGGCCACGATCATCCCGAGATCGAAACCACCGACGAGCACAAGAAGCTGGCAGAGCGCCGGGTCCGCCTTGGCCTGCTGCTTGCCGAAATCGGCCAGAAGGCCGAGGTCCAGGTTTCCGATGCCGAAATGACCCAGGCCATCATGAACCAGGCGCGTCAGTACCCCGGCCAGGAGCGCCAGTTCTTCGAGTTTGTCCAGCAGAACCAGCAGATGCAGCAGCAGCTGCGCGCGCCGCTGTTCGAGGACAAGGTCGTCGATCATATCGCCGAGCAGGCGAAGGTCGACGAGAAGGAAATCTCGAAGGATGAGCTTCAGAAAGCCGTCGAGGCTCTCGACGACGAATAAGCGGCGTCCATGACGCTGTGCGGGGCCGTGTCCACTGGGCGCGGCCCTTTGCGTTTCCGGGCCGGTGATTCCAAAACTTCAACGTCTTTGCCGTTACGTTACCACTCCCGCCGATTGACCCGACCCATGCAAAGCGGGACGTTGGCGCGGATGAAGACGAGGAGTAATTCCATGAAACTTGATGAAGCGATGCTCGAACGGCGCAGCATCCGCGGCTTTACCCGCGAGGCGGTGCCGCGTGCGCTTCTGGAAGAGATCATCGAACTGGCGATGCGCGCGCCCTCGTCGATGAACACGCAGCCCTGGCATCTTCACGTCCTGACCGGAGAACCGCTCGAACGGGTGCGGGAAGGCAATTCGTCGCGGATGCTGGCCGGCGTCCCGCCCCAGCGCGAGATCAGCGACCATGGCGCCTACGACGGGCCGCACCGCGAACGGCAGGTCGAAATCGCAAAGCAACTCTTCGGCGCCATGGGCATCGCCCGTGAGGACAAGGAACGCCGCCAGGATTGGGTCATGCGCGGCTTTCGGCAATTTGACGCGCCGGTGTCGATCGTCGTCTGTTTCGACAAGAGCCTGACCGAGAAGGGCACGATTGCGCATTTCGACCTTGGCGCCGTGACCTATGGTCTGGTGCTGGCCGCCTGGAGCCGGGGGCTCGGGACCGTCATAAACGGGCAGGGGATCATGCAGTCTCCGGTCGTCCGGGAACACGCGCAGATCCCCGACGATCAGGTTATCCTGACCTGCGTCGCCATGGGCTGGCCGGATGACAGCTTTTCCGCCAACGCGGTGCGGTCCACCCGGCGCAGCGTGGACGAGGTGGCGCGCTTCGTCGGGTTCGACTGACGTTCAGCCGTGGATCAGCAGGCCGGTGTAGGCAATGTACCCTGCCAGCAGCGCCGCGCCTTCGCCCCGGCTGATACGCCGTCCCGTCGTGCCCATGAACAGCACGGCAAGCGCGGCGGCGGTCATCACCCAGATATCCAGTGACGCGAATTGGGCGGGGACTTCCATGGGGCGCACCAGTGCCGTGACACCCAGGATGCCCAGCACGTTGAAGATGTTGCTGCCGATGATGTTGCCGAAGGCCATGTCGGCCTGACCCTTGCGGGCCGCGATGATCGAGGTCACCAGCTCCGGCAGGGACGTGCCGACCGCGACGATGGTCACGCCGATCAGCGCCTCTGAGACACCCCAGGCGGCTGCCACGGATACCGCGCCCGCGACCAGCGCCCGCGCCGCGAGGATCGTGACGATCAGCCCCAGCAACAGCCCCAGCGCCCCCCGCCACAGCGGCGGTGGCGCCAGCGCCTCCGCCTCTTGCGAGGCGGCGTCATCCCCCCGGCGCAGCGCCGATACGAGGTAGAGCGCAAGACCGGATATCAGCAGCAGGCCCATCGGCCGGCTGACGGTGCCGAAGAGCACGAGGGCGAAGGTGGCAAATGTCGCACCCAGCATCACCATGCCGTCCCGGCGCAGCGTGCCCCGCGCCACGGCGATCGGGCTCAGCGCGCAGGTCAGACCCAGAATCAGCAGGATGTTCGCGATGTTGCTGCCGATCACGTTGCCCATCGCGATCCCCGCGGAGCCGGCAAGCGCGGCCTGAACCGATGTCACCAGTTCGGGCATCGAGGTGCCGAAGCCGACGAGCGTGAGGCCGATGACAAGCGGCGAGACGCCCCACCGGGTCGCGAGGCCCACCGCGCAGTTCACCAGCCAGTTGCCGCCAAGAAGAAGCCCCGCAAAGCCCGTTGCGATGAGCAGAAAGTCGATCATGTTGATTGTCCACCAGGTACGGGGTGGACAGGGTGCCGATCACCCCGTCGCCCGGTGCTTTGCTACATTGCCCCGCGCGGCGCGTACTTCAATAGCCCGCAGGAAATTTCGTCGCCGCTCAGGGTCGGTGGCCGGCGTCAGGGGCGGGTTTCCGGCCCTGCGCCAGTTCGTCGGCCATCTCGTGGTTGCGATCCCGGTGGCCCGCCTCGTCCGCGCGGACCTGGATCACGACATCGCGCAGCCGGCTGTCGGCGGGCATGCCCCAGTAATCGACCGCGAGGGCCGGCGCCGGGACGTTTTCCACCCGGCCCGCGTCGATCTCGGCCAGGTACTGGGTGTAGCTGATCACCGCCTCCTCCTCGAGGTAGGCGACGACCCGGTGGGCGGTGCGCGGCGCGAAAAGATAGAGAAAGAAGTAGAAGTTGTAGAAGACCGCCTGACCCACCATGATCAGCACCCGCTCCAGCCGGGAGGGTTGCGCGATATGGATGAAGGTCATCAGGTGCATCCGCTCGTTCTCGGCCTCGTCCAGCAGTTCGCGGATCCAGCCTTCGTCCTCGCGGATGTAGCGGATCGCCTTGAGATGCTGAAGCAGCCCGCCCACCATGCCGGGAACGGCCGCGACGGTTTCGAGCACCACGGCGCGGTGACCGTACCGCTTCGAGAAGAAGGCGTCGGCAAAGACCCTCATGAACCGGACCGTGCGCAGCGCGATGCGATCATGGATGTCGCGCGGGGGCCGGTGCGTGGCGATATCGCCGTCGTGGCGGTTGCCGATGTCGAACATTTTCCATCTCCGTGTTTTTCGTCCGAGAGATGGGGGGCGGGCGCATCCGCCGCAATCCGGTGCGACAAGATGCGCCGTGGTGTCAGCCCTTGCGCAGACCGGTCTCTACCAGCATGCCGCGGCGCTTCGCTTCGTAGTAGTAGCCGCGCGCGTACCACTTGATCGCGGTGGCCTGATCGCCATCGGACAGGAGCCATGCACCGCGCAGGTACTTCAGGGCGTATTCGAGGTTGGTATCCGCATCCAGCAGATCGCTTGGCGCACCCTGGAAGCCCATGGACCGGGCGGTGGCGGGCAGGATCTGGAGCAGGCCGTAGTAAGGCCCGTTTCGCGCGCCGGGATTGTGGGTGCTTTCGCGGATGGCGAGGCGGTGCACCAGCGGGCGGGGAAGGTCGTAGTGATCGGCCCAGAAGTTGATCTTCTGGCGCAGTTCAGGCGTTTCGTTGGGATGGAGAGGGATGGCGGGCTGCTGGACGAAGGCCTGCGGTTCGGGCGTTGCGGCACATGCGGAGACAGCAGCGGCGCAGAGCAGGGCCAGTGCGACGCGGCGGATGTTCTGGAACATGATCGGATTCGCAGTTGTTGAAACTGGCGAGACCCTACCGGGCCGAAAAAATCGGGCAAGTTCGTGGTTCCGCCATGCGCGGGAAATCGCGACTCGCTGCGCGGGAATCGGCGCACGGGGTATCGTCGTCAGGGACCGGACCGGGCGAGGCGCCGGCAGAAACGAAAAGCGCCGCGCGGATCTCTCCGCGCGGCGCTTCGATGTGATGAGGAAAGGATCAGCCGCGGCCTGCGGTGTCTTCCTGATCGCCGGACAGCTTCGCGTCCAGTTCGTCCTTTTCGAGAACGGCAGGCTCGTCGGTCTGCTGCTCCACTTCGGTTTCCAGTTCGTCCAGTTGCGCTGCGCCGATATCGTCGAACAGCTCCTGGATTTCGAACTCGGCTGCCGCTTCTTCTTCGGCGGCCAGTTCCTGGATGGATTTGCCGGACGCCTGAAGCTCCGCCTCTTCGGGCGAGCGGGCGACGTTCAGCTGGATGGTCGCGTCGACCTCGGGGTGTAGGACGATCTGCACGTCGTGGAGGCCCAGTTCCTTGATCGGTGCGCCAAGGACCACCTGGCGGCGGTCGATGGTGAACCCGCCCTCGGTGATCGTGTCGGCGGCGTCACGGGTGGTGACGGAGCCGTAGAGCGCGCCGGCGTCGGAGGCGGAGCGAATCACGACGAACTGCTGACCGTTCAGCTTGTCCGCCAGTTTCTCGGCCTCTTTCCTGGTTTCCAGGTTCTCGGCTTCAAGCTGCGACTTGCGTGCCTCGAAGGCTTCGATGTTGGCCTTGGAGGCAGACAGGGCCTTGCCCTGCGGCAGCAGGTAGTTGCGGGCGAAGCCGGGCTTCACCTCGACAACTTCGCCCATCTGTCCCAGCTTGGCGACACGTTCCAGAAGGATGACTTGCATGTGCTCTCTCCTTACTTGACGGCGTAGGGCAGCAGGGCGAGGAAGCGGGCGCGTTTGATGGCACGGGCCAGTTCACGCTGCTTCTTCGCAGAGACTGCGGTGATGCGGGAGGGGACGATCTTGCCGCGCTCGGAAATGTACCGTTGCAGCAGGCGCGTGTCCTTGTAGTCGATCGCAGGAGCGTTGTCGCCCGAGAAGGGGCAAACCTTGCGACGGCGGAAAAATGGTTTTGCAGCCATGAGTTATGTCCTTTTGTTCAAGCGTTGATCAACGGCGTTCGCGACGGTCGGAACGCTCGTCGCGCTTCTGCATCTGCACCGACGGCAGTTCGGCATGTTCGTCGACCTTGATGGTCAGGACGCGCATGACGTCGTCGTGCAGGCGCATAAGGCGCTCCATCTCCTGCACGGCGGTTGCGGGTGCATCCGAGCGCAGGAAGGCGTAGTGGCCCTTGCGGTTCTTGTTGATCTTGTAGGCCATCGTCTTGACGCCCCAGTACTCGCTGTCGACGAGTTTCCCGCCGTTGTCGGACAGGACGGTGCCAAAATGTTCGATCAGGCCTTCGGCTTGCGTGTTGGACAAGTCCTGACGCGCGATCATGACATGCTCATATAGCGGCATGCGTTCTCCTATTTGTATCAAGGCGCATTTCAAAGGCGGGGCGAAAGACCCTTGCTGCCCCACCACGAGAGACTGCGCGGTTCATCGTCTTGCAAGGGAATGGCCGATATACACGGTTTGTGGCGCAGGGCAAGAACCCGGCGCCTTTTTTCGCATCTGACCCAACGGGCGCTGGCACGGCCGCAACCTTTGGGCCGGCGGAGCGAGCCGCCCCGCCGCAACAAGGTCCGATCCGTGCCCCCGAGCCGCCCATTTCTCGCCCGAATGGCGGAGCAGAGTTGCCGCGGACCGATGAGGGATCGGGCAGGGAGGATACCATGACGGCTAGCGCGGATTTCATGACGAGGAGGGGCATCACGGAGGCGCCCGCGTCGATGGTGGATGGCGGCCGCATGCTGGTGCGCAGCGTGCAGCGCATTTTCGGCGCCGGTCTGTTTCTTGCCGCCTTCGTGATCTGGCTGGCCCCGGTTACCGAGCAGCATGAGGTGATGCTGTTCCGGCTGTTCCTGTCGGCCGCCGCCGCGATCGCCGGGATCGGCTTGATGCTGGCGAGCGGCAGGCCCGCGTCGCCCGAAGTCCGCATCGACACGATTCGCCGCACGGTGAGCCTCGTGCGTCCCGGTGTGGAAGGGCGGCACGCGATGCTGTCGCACTGTGCCTTCGCCGACCTCGGCGCGGCGGAGATCACGGGTGGCGTCGTGCGCCTGTGGGATGGTGGGGGCCGCCTGCTGGCCGTGGTGACCCTGACCGACAAGGTGGTTCTGAACAGCCTGATCAACGGTCTGCGGGACGCGGGCAAGATCGCCTGACGTGATGCCCTGCCGGCTCCGCGCACATATGCCGGCGCGCAGAGGGGCAAGTGTTTGCTGACGCGCAGACCATGTGAGGACATGTCGAGTTGATAGAAGGCCGGGAAGGCGCACATGTGGCGCTGGAACGAAACACCTTCAACACGGAGTACCTCATGAAGAATCTGATGTTCGCCACCGCGCTTGTACTCGGGGCAACCGGCAGCACGGCAGCCATGGCCGCCGAGAAATATACCCTTGATCCCAGCCACTCGCAGGTCGTCTTCAACTACGAGCACCTGGGCTTTTCCACGACCTACGGCGTTTTCTCGGGCTTTGACGGCGAGATCATGTTCGATCAGGAAGACCCGGCCGCGTCGTCCGTCAGCGTGTCCATGCCGGTGATGTCGATGTTCACCGGTTGGGAACAGCGCAAGGATCACTTCATGTCCGGCGACTTCTTCGGCGCGCAGGAGGGTGACATGATCACCTTTACCTCCACCGGGATCGAGGTCACGGGCGAGGATACGGCGCTGATCACCGGCGACCTGACCATGAACGACGTGACCAAGTCCGTCGTGCTGGACGCCAAGCTGAACCAGATGGGCGACCATCCGCAGGAAGGCAAACCCTGGGCCGGGTTCGACGCGACCACCACCCTGGTGCGTTCCGACTTCAACCTCGGCGCCTTTGCACCCTACGTCAGCGACGAGGTGCAGGTGATGATTTCGATCGAGGCGATGAAGGCCGAATAACGCCTCGCCAATGCGAGACAGCAAGGCCGGGGAATTCCCCGGCCTTTTTCATTGCGCCTCTGCCTCAGGCGTCGGGTTCGGCGCGAATGGCCGTCAGCCGGATCGCGACATCCACCGCGAAACCGAGGCTGTCTTCATTGGGCATGTTGTCGCCGATACCAAAGTCGCGCCTGTCAAGCGTGATGTCGGCGCGCATTTCGGCGATATCGCCGTTCAGCGACAGTAGGAAGGGCATGGTCAGAGGCACCTTGTTGCCCTTGATCTCCAGCGTGCCAACAGCCTCGTACCCGTCGCTGGCATGGCGGATATTCCCGGTGAAAACCGCGGTCGGGTGTGTCTCGGCATCGAAGAAGTCGGCCCCCATCGCCTGCTGGGTGACTGATCCAAGGGTCAGCGACGGGATGGAGATGGTTGTGGTCACATCGCCCGCGACGCCGGTGACCGTCGTGTCGTCGAACGTGATCGCGGCGGTCCAGTCGGCAAAACTGCCCTCGACCACCGAGCCGAACTGCGTCACGGCGATGGCGATTTCTCCCTCCTGCACCTGCCAGTCGGAACTGACCTGCGCCAGGGCAGGGCCGGCGGATTGCGCCGTTCCGTCCGGCTGCCCGGTGCCGAGAGCCAGCCCCAGAGCCGCGCACCATATGACTCCCGCCGCGATCGCGGGAACAAGAGCCGAGTGCTGTTCGGGAAGGGGGCCGAGCGGCGGCTCGCCGGGCAGCATCCGGCGCAGGGTACCGTCCCGGTCGATGAGGTGATGCTTGAGCGCCCCGGCGACGTGCAGCAGGATGGCGGCGATCAGCACGCGCCCGGCAAAGTAGTGGACCGCGGCGAACGCGTGTTCCACGGCAGTCGATTTCGGCACCAGCGGCAGGTTCTGCCCGAAGGGCCACCAGATCGGGGCAAACCCCGACGCCGCGGCATGGGCGATCCAGCCCGAAAGCGGAACGACCACGAGTGCGCCGTAAAGCAACCAGTGCACCAATTCCGCGAGAAAGCTCTCGCTCCGGCGATCGGCGTTGAGAAGTCCCGGTTTGGGCTGCGTCAGCGCCCAGAGGATGCGGGCAAGAGCGACGGCGAACACGAGCACGCCCAAGGTCTTGTGCAAAGAGAACATCCAGGCCTTGCGGGCCAGTTCCGCATCGGTGTCATAGGGTAGGGCTTCGGCCACGAGGCCGAGCACGATCAGTGTCAGGATCAGCAGCGCGGTCAGCCAGTGGAAGGTCTTGCTGACTGCGCCGTAGCGGATCTGTGTGTTGGTCAGGGGCATCTGCGTCTCCGGTCTCGGGTGGCGACAGAGATAGAGATTGGCCCGCCGAGGGCAATGCCCGTTCCCGCAGGGGGGCTGTGCGGTCGTGCGCGATGCGGGCCGGTCTTGTTCCGCCGCCGCGCCCGCGCTAGACCCGTCCCAATCAGTTGGAGGGCTTCATGAGCATCGCATTCGTATTCCCGGGCCAGGGCGCCCAGACCATCGGCATGGGCAAGGCGCTGGCGGAGCGCTATCCGGAGGCGCGCGCGGTTTTCGATGCCGTCGACGAGGCGCTGGGCGAAAAGCTGTCGGCGCTGATCTGGGAAGGCGACGCCGAGGCCCTGACGTTGACGGAGAATGCACAGCCGGCGCTGATGGCGACTTCGATGGCGGCGCTCGCCGCCCTGCAGGCCGAGGGTATCGGGCTGGACCGTGCGGCCTTTGTCGCCGGGCATTCGCTGGGGGAATACTCGGCGCTTTGTGCCGCCGGAACCTTCTCGCTGGCCGATACGGCGCGTCTGCTGCGCATCCGGGGACGCGCGATGCAGGCGGCCGTCCCGGTTGGTGAAGGCGCGATGGCCGCGGTGCTGGGGCTGGAGGCCGATGCCGCAGAGAAGGTCGCCGCGGAAGCCGCGCAGGGCGATGTCTGCCAGTTGGCAAACGAGAACGATCCCAGTCAGAACGTCCTGTCCGGCAGCAAGGCCGCCATCGACCGCGCCGTGATCCTCGCCAAGGAGGCGGGTGCCAAGCGCGCGCTGCCGCTGCCGGTGTCCGCTCCTTTCCACTGTGCGCTGATGCAGCCCGCCGCCGACGAGATGGCCCGCGCGCTGGGCGAGGTCGAGATGAAGGACCCGTCCGTGCCCTTGGTCGCCAATGTTCTGGCCGAAAGCGTGACCGACGCGGCCCGCATCCGCGACCTGCTGGTCGAGCAGGTGACAGGGCGCGTGCGCTGGCGGACTTCCGTCGAATGGATGGCGGCGCAGGGCGTGACCGAGTTCTGGGAGATCGGCGCGGGCAAGGCCCTGTCGGGAATGATCCGCCGCATCGCCAAGGACAGCACCTGCCGTGCCATCGGGACGCCGGAAGACGTGGCGGCGCTGAAGGACGCCTGATGATCCGCGCCTTCGCCCTTGTCCTGCTGCTTGCGCTGGCCTCCTGCGCGACGATCGAGAATGCCTCCGACGGCACGACGATGCAGGTGGAGGGCGACCGGCTGTACCTGTCGGGCACGATCACCAGCCGCACGCCCGCGAATTTCGAGCGTATCCTCGCACGGAACCCGCAGGTCAGGACGCTGGTGCAGACCCGCGTGGACGGGTCCATCGACGGCGCCGCGACCATCCGGATGGGGCGTCTGCTGCGGGCGCGGGGGATGGACACGCACCTGCCGCCCGGCAGTATCGTGGACAGCGGCGGGGTGGACCTGTTCCTTGCCGGCACCCGCCGTACCATGGCGCCGGGCGCATCGCTGGGCGTACACAGTTGGCGCAACGCCTACCGCGAGGGGAGCAGCTATCCGCGCAATTCCCCCGAGCACGAGATGACGCGCCGCTACGTGGCCGAGATGCTGGGGAGTGACGCGTTCTACTGGTTCACTCTGGCCTCCGCGCCGTCGGACGGTATCCATGAACTGACGCCGGGCGAGATTGCCCGTTATGGCCTGCTGACGCAGCCGGCCGCGAACTGACTACGAAAAGGAAGAGACATGTTTGATCTGACAGGGAAAAACGCGCTGATCACCGGCGCTTCGGGTGGCATCGGAGCGGACATTGCACGGCAGCTGCATGCGCAGGGTGCCAGCGTGGGACTGTCCGGCACCCGGACCGAGCCGCTGGAGACGTTGAAGGCGGAACTTTGCGAGCGCGCGCATGTGCTGCCCTGCAACCTGAGCGACATGGCCGCGGTCGAGGCGCTGCCCAAGCAGGCGGCCGAGGCCATGGGATCGGTCGATATTCTGGTCAACAACGCCGGCATCACCCGCGACAACCTTTTCATGCGCATGTCGGACGAGGAATGGCAGTCGGTTCTGGGTGTGAACCTCACCGCCACTTTCAAGCTGTGCAAGGGGGTCATGCGCGGCATGATGAAGGCGCGCTGGGGCCGGATCGTGAACATCTCTTCCGTCGTCGGCGCCACGGGCAACCCGGGGCAGGCGAATTACGCTGCGTCCAAGGCGGGGCTCGTCGGCATGTCGAAATCGCTGGCCTACGAGGTGGCAAGCCGGGGGATCACCGTCAACGCCGTTGCGCCGGGCTTCATCACCACCGCGATGACGGACAAGCTGACCGACGATCAGAAATCCGGAATCATGGGCCAGATCCCTGCGGGACGCATGGGGACCGCGGCGGAAATCGCCAGTGCGGTGGTGTATCTGAGCAGCGTGGAAGCGGCCTATGTGACCGGTACGACCTTGCACGTGAACGGCGGCATGGCCATGTTGTAGGACCGCGCCTTATAACATTTGCGTGCCATGCATCATGTGCTAAAGGGGGCGCAGAATCGCAGACGAGGGTGCTTGCGCGCCCCATGGGCCTTGTGCGAACAAGGATCAGAGCCGCCCCGGAAACGGGGCATTCGCCAACCGCTGAGGACCAGCACGAGGCTAGTATAATAGGGGGGTCATGCCGATCCCCGGAAGACATGAGGACTTATTATGAGCGACGTCGCAGACCGCGTGAAAAAGATCGTTGTGGAACACCTTGGTGTTGAAGAGGACAAAGTGACCGAGAACGCGTCGTTCATCGACGATCTGGGCGCAGACAGCCTCGACACCGTCGAGCTGGTGATGGCGTTCGAAGAAGAGTTCGGCATCGAGATCCCGGACGATGCGGCCGAGAACATCCAGACTTTCGGCGACGCGGTGAAGTTCATCAAGGAAGCTTCCTGAGTCCATTTGCCGGAGGTCTGACCACGGCACGAAGTATCGAACGGCGTCGTCCTCCGCGGATTGACGCCGTTTTTCGTTTCTGCGGTGCGGCGAGGGTTGCGAAGCAGCGGCGCCATTTGGTTAGGTGCGGGCAGGCAGTTTCCAAGAGTGAAAGAATTCACCGCATGTCCCGCACCGTTCCGACGATCAACACCAGCCGACTGACCCTGCGTGCCATGCGCCGCGAGGATTTTCCGCGTTTCGCGGAAATCTGGGCGACCCCCGCCGTGGTCACGCATATTTCCGGCAAGCCCTGGCCGAAGGCGCGGTCATGGGACGCCTTTCTGCGCAATGCCGGGCATTGGCAGATCGCGGGCTTCGGGCAGTGGGCCATCCAGATCCACCGTCAGCCGGAAATGGCCGGGCAGACCGGTTTCTTTTTCGGTTCCAGAGGGTTGGGAGAGGATTTTGATCCTTTTCCAGAAGCCGGCTGGGTGCTCGAGCCGGGCGCGCAGGGCCGGGGACTGGGCCTTGAAGCCGCGCAGGCGGCACATGACTGGTTCGATCGGGTCGTGGCGGGACGCACCGTCTGCCTCATCACGCCCGAAAACGAAGGATCCCTGCGGATCGCCGAGACGCTGGGCTACAGCGCGCTGCGCGAGGCGACGCTGGACGGTGACCCCGTTCTGCTGCTGACCCGCAAGGGACCGCCGGTCTGAGCGAAATCCCGTGTCCGACGGCGGAACCCCGCGCAGGGTAGGGATTGCCTGACTTGCTGCCCCGTTTCGGGGGTGGCCTACTGACCGGTATTGGTATTGAAGGTCTTTCGATATGGTCACCTTTTCCGAATTCCTGCGACACAGGCAACACCTGCTGATTTCCGTGTCGGCGCTTTACCTTACGCTGTACATGGTCGCGCAGTGGCCCCAGGCCGCACCGCACGTCTGGCTGACGGCGGCTGTCGTCGCGATCTACATCAACCTGTCCTACCTGACGGAAACCAGCGGCCACCGGACGCCTCTGGGGCCGGAGACACTGATCGCGCTCCTGCTGATCGGAGGGGCTGTTCTGGGTCTGGCGACATCGCCGGCGGTGCTGGTCGTCGCCATATTCGCCCAAGGCATCTGGCACCTGCTGCGACGGTTGCAGCATGGCCTGCCGCTGATGTCGCTGGACGCGCTGGGCTGTTTCGTGGCCGACATGAGCTATGGCCTTGTTCTGCTGGTGCTTTCGCTGCGCTGAATGCCGCGCGGCGGCGCCTGCCTGATCCCGCCGAGCGCAGCCTCCGCTCTTGAACACGTGGGCCCGGCCAATGTATAGGCCTCACAAAGACATGAGGGGGCACGAGATGCGCAGAGTTGTGGTGACGGGACTGGGTTTGGTGACGCCCTTGGCCGACGGGGTCGAGGCAAGCTGGTCACGCATTCTCGAAGGGCAATCCGGCGCGGGTCCGATAACCCTGTTCGACGCGAGCAATCTCGTCACCCAGTACGCCTGTGAAGTGCCCTTGGGCGACGGGTCGGACGGGACTTTCAACGCCGACAAGTACATGGAGCCGAAAGAGCAGCGCAAGGTCGATACCTTCATCCTGTTCGGCATGGCCGCCGCGCAGCAGGCGGTCGAGGATTCCGGCTGGATGCCGGAGGATCGCGAGAGCCTCGAACGTACCGGCGTGCTGATCGGGTCCGGCATCGGGGGGCTGAACTCCATCGCCAATACCGCCGTCATGATGAAGGAAAAGGGGCCGCGCCGCGTGAGCCCGTTCTTCGTGCCCGGTGCGCTGATCAACCTGATCTCCGGTCAGGTGTCCATTCGGTACGGCTTCCGCGGGCCCAACCATTCGGTTGTCACCGCCTGTTCGACCGGCGCGCATGCCATCGGGGATGCTTCGCGTCTGATCCAGCATGGCGATGCGGACGTGATGATCGCCGGCGGTGCCGAAGCGGCGATCTGCGAGATCGGCATCGCGGGCTTCAACGCCTGCAAGGCGCTGAGCACCAAGCGCGGGGACGATCCGAAGAAGGCAAGCCGGCCCTACGACGCCGATCGCGACGGGTTCGTGATGGGCGAGGGTGCCGGGATCGTCGTGCTGGAAGAGTACGAACACGCCAAGGCGCGCGGCGCCAAGATCTATGCCGAGGTGCTGGGCTATGGCCTGTCGGGCGACGCCTATCACATCACCGCCCCGGCCGAGGACGGCGACGGCGCGGAACGGTCCATGCGCAGTGCGCTGCGCGGTGCGGGGCTGGAGCCTTCGGACATCGACTACATCAACGCGCACGGCACATCGACCATGGCGGACACCATCGAACTGGGCGCGGTCGAGCGGATGCTGGGCGACGCGGCAGGGAAGGTCACCATGTCGTCGACCAAGTCCGCCACGGGGCACCTTCTGGGCGCGGCCGGGGCGATCGAGGCGATCTTCTCGATCCTCGCGATCCGCGACCAGGTGGCGCCGCCGACCATCAACCTGGACAACCCGGCGGTGGAAACGGCCATCGACCTTGCGCCGAACCGGAAGGTGGAGCGCGAGATCAACGTGGCGCTGAGCAATTCCTTCGGATTCGGTGGAACCAATGCATCCGTCCTGTTCGGGAAGGTCTGAGGCATGTGGCGACATATCGCGTCCAACGCGGTGACCTTCCTCATCATGGGGCTGTTCCTGCTGGGCGGCGTCATTCTCTGGGGCAAGGGCGAATACCAGGCCGAGGGGCCGCTGGATCAGGCGATTTGCCTGCAGGTCGAGCGGGGTTCGAACATGCGCCGGGTCAGCCAGAAGCTGGTCGATCAGGGCGCGATCTCCTCTGCCGCGATCTTTCGGATCGGTGCGGATTACGAGGAAAAGACGTCGCAGCTCAAGGCGGGCAGTTTCCTTGTCCAGCCGGGGACGTCGATGTCGCAGATCGTGGACGTGGTCACCCGTGGAGGTGCCAGCACCTGCGGAACCGAGGTGGTCTATCGCGTCGGCGTGAACCGGATCTCGGTGCAGGTGCGGGAGCTCGATCCGACGAGCAACCGTTTCGTCGAGCGGGCAGAGTTCACGCCCGGCGAGGACGAGGTGCCCGAGATCTTCGCTACCACCAAGGAGAAGGCTGATACCCGGTTCCGCGTGGCTGTCGCCGAGGGCGTGACAAGCTGGCAGGTGACCGAGGCGCTCAAGGGGATCGACCTGCTGGAGGGCAACATCGCGGAGATCCCGGCCGAGGGCGCGCTCGCCCCGGACAGTTACGAGGTGCGTCCCGGTGACGACCGGGCGACGATCATCGCGCAGATGGCGGCCCGGCAGGAATTGCTGGTGGCCGAGGCGTGGGAAGCGCGTGATCCCGATCTGCCGATCGGGAGCCCGGAGGACCTGCTGATCCTCGCATCGATCGTGGAGAAGGAGACCGGCGTGCCCGAAGAGCGCGGTCAGGTGGCCTCGGTCTTCGTGAACCGGTTGAACCAGAACATGCGGCTGCAGACGGACCCGACCGTGATCTATGGCATCACCGAAGGAAAAGGCGTGCTGGGACGCGGCCTGCGGCGGTCGGAACTGCGCGCGGAGACGCCGTGGAACACCTATGTCATTACCGGTCTGCCGCCCACGCCCATCGCGAACCCGGGTCGCGCGAGCCTGATGGCCGCGGCCCAGCCGGATGAGACCGACTTTGTCTTCTTTGTCGCGGACGGCACCGGTGGCCACGCGTTTGCCACCACTCTGGAAGAACACAATCGGAACGTGGCGCGCTGGCGCCAGATCGAGGCCGAACGCGGAGCGGCGGCGGCCGGCAACGCATCCACAGGCGGGAACTGACGCAACGCGCCGTCGGTTAAGTATCTGTTAAAGAAGAAAAACTTGACTTTGCGCACGGTCTGAAGTACAAACCCTGTCATGCTAGGACAGGCGTCAGGCGGCCCCGGGATGACCCGGGAGCCGCCTTTTTGATGTCTGTTCGGTCGGGGACCCCCAGAAAAGGTTGAGGCGGCATGTCAGGCACGACGCTGAACGACGAGGTAGCATACAACACCGAAGTTTTTGAGGCCCTCCAGAAGGCTGTCCGGGATCTGCGACGGCGGATCGAGACGCTGACACGGGAGGCAGGCAGCCTTGAAGACATCGACACGAAGGCGATGGCCCAGAGCCTCAGGGACGCTCTGGCGCTGATCCCGCAATGTGCAAAGGCGGAGAACATTCTCAATGAAAGCAGAAACAAGCAAGCAGGCATTGCCAACGGAAATCATGCCCTCGACCTGGACAGGGCCCGGGCTGAGATCGGGTGCAAGCTGGATCGCCTGCGCCGATGTCAGCCTCCAAAACCGGTTTCTTGACTCCCTCTCGGAAGAAGAGCTGCTGTCGCTGCCCTTCCTATTCGAGTTCTGGGCGATGGAGCACCAGTTGCCGCCTGAAGGCGACTGGCGGACCTGGGTGGTGATGGGCGGCCGGGGGGCGGGCAAGACGCGCGCCGGTGCGGAGTGGGTCCGCGCCATGGTGGAGGGCGCGCGACCGCTGGACCCCGGCAAATGCCGCCGGATCGCGCTGGTGGGCGAAACCATCGACCAGGCGCGGGAGGTGATGATATTCGGGGATAGCGGTATCCTCGCCTGTTCGCCGGAGGATCGCAGACCGATCTGGGAAGCGGGGCGCAAGCGGCTGGTCTGGCCCAATGGTGCCGTGGCGACGGTACACACGGCCCACGACCCGGAAGGGCTGCGCGGGCCCCAGTTCGATGCCGCATGGGTGGACGAGCTGGCCAAATGGAAGAAGGCGGAGGAAACCTGGGACCAGGTGCAGTTTTCGCTGCGGCTCGGTGACGACCCGCGTGTCTGCGTCACGACGACCCCGCGCAACGTGCCGGTGCTGAAAAGGCTTCTTGCCTCGCCCTCCACGGTTACCACCCACGCACCGACGCAGGCGAATTCGGCCAACCTTGCGCAGTCTTTTTTGGAAGAGGTCATGGCGCGCTATGCGGGTACGCGGCTGGCCCAGCAGGAGTTGGAGGGTGTCCTGCTGGTGGATGCGGAAGGGGCGCTTTGGACGTCCGCGATGCTGGAGGCCGCGCACATCGACATCCTGCCCGAAATGGACCGGATCGTCGTGGGTCTGGATCCGGCAGCCTCCGCGGGCGCCGGGTCGGATGCCTGCGGGATCGTCGTCGTTGGTGCGCAGACACGGGGGCCGGTTCAGGACTGGCGCGCTTTCGTGCTGGCCGATGCGACGGTCGAAGGGGCCACGCCCTCGGGCTGGGCACGTGCGGCGATTGCGGCGATGGAACGGTTCGGTGCCGACCGGCTTGTGGCGGAGGTGAACCAGGGGGGCCAGATGGTGGGTGAGGTCCTGCGCGGGGTCGATCCGCTGGTCCCGCTGAAATCCGTGCACGCCAGCCGCGGAAAGGTCGCTCGGGCGGAGCCGGTGGCGGCCTTGTACGAACAGGGCCGGGTCCGCCACGCAAGGGGGCTGGGCCGGCTGGAAGAACAGATGTGCCGGATGACCGCGCGGGGCTACGAGGGCGGCGGGTCGCCGGACCGGGTCGATGCGCTTGTCTGGGCGCTCCACGAGCTGATGATCGAGCCGGCGGCGAAGTGGCGCGCGCCGGCGGTGCGCAGCCTCTAGCGATCATCCATGGATGCAGCGTCGCCTCGCCGGTGGATCGGCGCGGTGGCATTCCGGCGTCGAGAGCGGGGCTGTTGCGCATCGACCGCGCGGTGGCCTTCCGGGAATTTAACGCGTTTGAGGCAAAGTGTCTGCATGTCGGGTGAGACGGGAACCGGCGGCAGGCGAGATGAGGAGCGATGGCATGGTTTTTGATTTTCTGCGACGTGATGCGGTGGCGGGCCAATCCGAGCAGAAGGCATCGGCGACGGGGCCCGTCGTGGCCTACCAGACCTCCGGTCGCGTGGCATGGAGCGCGCGCGATACGGCCAGTCTCACCCGCACGGGGTTCTGCGGAAACCCCGTCGGCTTTCGGTCGGTAAAGCTGATTGCCGAGGCGGCGGCGGCCCTGCCGCTCGTCGTTCAGGATTGTCACCGCCGCTACGACAGCCATCCGCTGGCGGACCTGTTGGCCCGGCCCAACGGGGCGCAGGGGCGGGCGGAACTGCTGGAAGCGCTCTATGCCCAGCTTCTGTTGAGCGGGAACGCTTATGTGGAAGCCGTCGTCGGGACGGTCGATCTTCCGGTCGAACTGCACGTGCTGCGGTCCGACAGGATGTCGGTGGTGCCGGGGGCCGACGGCTGGCCGGTCGCCTACGAATACGCGCTGGGCGGATCGAAGCACCGTTTCGCGGCCAGCGAAGGTGCCATGCCGATCTGTCATATCCGCAATTTCCATCCGCAGGACGATCATTACGGGTTTTCGCCGATGCAGGCGGCGGCGATGGCGCTGGACGTGCACAATGCTGCCTCGCGGTGGTCGAAGGCGCTGCTGGACAACGCTGCCCGGCCCTCCGGCGCCATCGTCTATCGCGGTGCGGAGGGGCAGGGCAAGCTGGGGGAGGATCAGTACGCGCGGCTGGTCGCCGAGATGGAAAACCATCATCAGGGCGCGCGGAACGCCGGCAGACCGATGCTGCTGGAAGGGGGGCTGGACTGGAAGCCGATGGGGTTCTCGCCCAGCGACATGGAATTCCAGAAGACCAAGGAAGCGGCGGCGCGCGAGATCGCGCTGGCTTTCGGGGTGCCGCCGATGCTGCTGGGGATCCAGGGGGATGCCACATATGCCAACTACCAGGAGGCGCATCGGGCGTTCTATCGCCTGACGGTGCTGCCGCTTGCCACGCGGGTCACCGCGGCACTGGCGGCGTGGCTGGCCGGATTCAGCGGCGAGGCGACCGAGCTGAAGCCGGATCTCGATCAGGTTCCCGCCTTGGCGGCGGAGCGGGATGCACAATGGGTGCGGGTGGCGCAGGCAGATTTTCTGACCCAGGCCGAAAAGCGCGGTCTGCTGGGCCTGCCGCCGGTGGCCGACGATGCTTGAAACGGGGATGGACCGTTTCGATTGCGCGCCGGGCCTGCGGCTTCAGGCGCACGAGGAGGTCAGCCGCATTCATCGCGAGAACCTGCTGCGCAGGCTCGACCAGATGGAAGAGGTGATCGCGCGGATGGAAAAGCGGCTCTGGCTGACGGTCTACGGGGTGGCCGCGGTGATACTGGCGCAGGCGGTCCAGTCATTTCTGGCGGTGACACCCTGAGTCACTGAAATTCACAGGAGACCACATGAAAGATGAGCAAGGCGGCCCCGGCGCGGTTCCGGGGAACGGAGAGGGTATGCCCGGCGCGGTGCCGGTCCTTGAGCGCAAGTTCGCCCGGTTCGGCGGCGCGGTGGAGGTCGAAGGGGGCACGGAAATCACCGGCTATGCGAGCCTGTTCGGCGACCCCGACCAGGGCGGAGACGTGGTGGAGCGCGGTGCCTATGCCGCAAGCCTGAAAGCGGCCGCGGCGGCAGGCCGCAGCATCAAGATGCTGTGGCAGCATGATCCGGCCCAGCCGATCGGCGTCTGGGAGCAGGTGCGCGAGGATGAACGGGGTCTCTGGGTGAAGGGGCGCATCCTATCGGAGGTGGCGAAAGGGCGTGAAGCGGCCGCGCTGGTTGCCGCCGGGGCCATCGACGGGCTTTCGATCGGCTATCGGACCGTTCGGGCGGGGCGCACCACCAAGGGCCGGCGGCTCTTGTCGGAACTGGACCTGTGGGAGGTGTCGTTGGTGACCTTTCCCATGCTGCCGAGTGCGCGGGTCGGTGCAAAGGCCGAGGTCAGCCCCCTGGACCGCGTGCTGCAGGACATGGCGGCGGCCTTTGACGGCGCGCGGGCGGAATTGGCGCGCGGGGCATCCCGTGGCTGAAGCGAGAGGACAGGACATGAGACAGACAGACACGAACGACGGGGCGCTGTCCCCGGCTGAAGAGGTGCGCCGGGCGGTGACGGGTTTCGTTACCGACTTTCGGGGGTTCCAGAGCGAGATCGAGACGAAACTTCAACAAACGGAAGAGCGAATGACAATGCTGGATCGCAAGATGATGACACGGACACCGCTGGCGGCGGGCGTCGAAAGTGCCGCACCGCATCAGAAGGCCTTTGGCGCCTACCTGCGCAACGGCGACGACGATGGGCTGCGGGGGCTGGAAGTGGAGGGCAAGTCCCTGTCCTCCGCCGTGAATTCTGACGGTGGATACCTGGTCGATCCGCAGACCTCTGCGACCGTGCAGTCCGTGCTGAACGCCACCGCGTCGATCCGGGCGATCGCAAGTGTCGTGCGGGTCGAGGCCACGTCCTACGACGTCCTTGTGGACCATACCGAAGTCGGTGCCGGCTGGGCGACGGAGACAGGTGCGCAGGCGGAGACGGACACGCCTCAGATCGACCGTATCACCATTCCGCTGCACGAGCTGTCGGCGCTGCCGAAGGCGTCGCAGCGGTTGCTGGACGACAGCGCCTTCGACATCGAGGGCTGGCTTGCCGGGCGCATCGCAAGCAAGTTCGCGCGCGCAGAGGCGCAGGCCTTCATCGTGGGGGACGGCGTGGACAAGCCGAAGGGTTTCCTGACCCATGCCGCCGTCGACAACGATGTCTGGGCCTGGGGAAACCTGGGATACGTGCCCACTGGCCTTGACGGAGAGGTGACGGGGGATGCGATCATCGAACTGGTCTATGCCTTGGGCGCGCAGTACCGCGCGAACGGATCCTTCGTGATGAATTCCAGAACCACCGCTCTGGTGCGCAAGCTCAAGGACGCGGACGGACGTTTCCTCTGGTCTGACGGCCTTGCGGCGGGGGAACCGGCGCAGCTGATGGGCTATCCGGTGCTGGTGGCCGAGGACATGCCGGACCCGGCGGCGGATTCGATGTCCATCGCCTTCGGGGATTTCCAGGCCGGCTATACCGTGGCCGAGCGGCCGGACCTGCGCATCCTGCGCGATCCATTCAGCGCGAAGCCGCATGTGCTGTTTTATGCCACCAAGCGCGTGGGCGGTGACGTCAGCGATTTCGCCGCGATCAAGTTGCTGAAATTCGGCATGGCCTGACGGGTCGTGACGGATGCCGGGGCCGGGGTGACCTGACCCCGGCCCGGGTGCGCGCCCGAAGAGACCCCCGCATCGCCCAGCTGCTCCCCCTGACCGAGCGGTGCAGGCGGGTGCGCTCCCGGTATGATGACGGCCCTCCCGGAAGGGCGGGGCAAAAGTTGGAGATGTTGGATGATGTTGATCGAAGAAACGCCTGTCCCGGACGCCGCGCTGCCCGTGGATGCTTTCAAGGCGCATCTGCGGTTCGGCAGCGGCTTTGGCCCTGAGACCGTGCAGGAAGGGGTGATCCTGTCATTCCTGAGGGCGGCGCTGGCGGCGGTGGAAGCCCGCACGGGCAAGGCGATCCTGCGGCGGCAGTTCCGGCTGGACCTGACGGCCTGGCGCGATGCAGCGGGGCAGGAACTGCCGTTGGCGCCGGTGCAGGCCGTCGGCGGGCTTGTGCTGGTTGACCGGCATGGGGGGGAAGTGTCGGTCGATCCTGAGCGGTACTGGCTGGCGCCCGACATGCAGGCCCCGGTGCTGCGCCCCGTGGGCAGCCTGCTGCCCGCCGTGCCCCCGCAAGGCAGCGTCAGCATCACCTTCGAGGCGGGCTTCGCTTCGGATTGGGCAGGGGTGCCTGCCGATCTGCGACAGGCGGTACTGATGCTGGCGGCGCATTATTACGAGTATCGCAACGACACGGGACTGAGCGGCGGATGCATGCCTTTCGGCGTCAGCAGCCTGATCGAGCGCTACCGGCCGGTTCGACTGGGGCTGGGAGCATGAGCCTGCCGAACCTGAGCCATGCGCTGGTTCTGGAGACGCCGGAGCGTGTGCCGGACGGCGCGGGCGGGTTCGTGGAGGTCTGGTTGGCGATAGGGACGCTCTGGGCCGAAGTGGATGCACGCACGGGTCGGGAAACGGCATCCGCAGGCGCCTTCGTCAGCAGGACGGTGTTCAGGATCACGGTTCGGGGTGCGCCTTTCGGCAGCCCGGAGCGGCCCGCGCCACGGCAGCGGCTGCGGGACGGCCACCGGATATTCAACATCACGGCGGTGACGGAACGGGATCCGGAAGGGCGATACCTGGTCTGTCACGCGGAAGAGGAGCAGGTGGCATGAGCTATGCGGGGTCCGGGCCGCTTCAGGCGGCGGTATTCGATGCGCTGAGCGCGGATGCCTCGGTGGCCGCCGTCGTGGGGTCTGCGATTTACGATGCAGAGCCGGCGGGCAATCTTCCGCCGCTCTTCGTGCGGCTTGGCAGCGAGACGGTGCGCGACGCCTCGGACGTGAGCGGCGCAGGCGCGTTGCACCGGTTCACTGTCTCGGTCGTCTCGCTGCAACCGGGGTTCGCAAACGCCAAGCAGGCGGCGTCGGCCATATGCGACGCGCTGCAGGATGCGGCCTTGCCGCTGAGCCGGGGGCGCCTTGTCTCGTTGCGGTTCGAGCGGGCGAACGCGCGCAGGATCGACAGCGGATCGGCGCGGCAGATCGACCTGCGGTTCGCCGCGCTGGTGCAGGGCGACTGAGCCAAGAAATTTCGGGTCACAACAGGAGACGCCAGATGGCTGTTCAAGCAGGAAAGGACCTTCTCGTGAAGGTCGACATGACGAGTGACGGGCAATTCGAAACGATTGCCGGTCTGCGCGCGACGCGGGTGAGTTTCAATGCCGAGACGGTCGATGTCACCTCTCTCGACAGTGCAGGGGGATGGCGGGAGTTGCTGGTGGGGGCCGGTGTGCGATCGGCTGCGGTCAGCGGGTCGGGCGTGTTTCGGGACGCGGGAACGGATGAACGCGCGCGCCAGCTTTTCTTTGACGGTCTCACGCCGGACTTCCAGATCATCGTGCCCGATTTCGGCGTCATCCAGGGGCCGTTTCAGGTCACCGCCCTGGAGTACGCGGGGAGCCTGAACGGGGAGGCCACCTTTGAAGTGAGCCTGATGTCGGCGGGTGAATTGACGTTCACTCCCGATGCCCCGGTCGCCCCGGAGGCCTGAGGATGGTGAATCGCTGGAGGGGCGAGGTGGCCCTTGTCGTGGATGGCCAGCGGCACGTGGCGCGGCTGACCCTGGGGGCCCTGGCCGAGCTTGAGGAAACGCTGGAAACGGGGTCGCTGCTGTCCATGGTGGAACGGTTCGAGGGGGGCGCATTTACCGGCCGGGACGTGATCGCTTTGTTGGGAGCGGGTCTGCGCGGCGGTGGCGCGCGGATCAGCGATGCGGCGCTGGCCGGAGCCGATATCGGCGGGGGGCCGATGGCGGCGGCACGGGCGGCGGCGGAGCTGCTGGCGCGCGCATTCGTGGTGCCCGAGTGAGCGTGCAGCGTGGTCTTGGCTGGGCGGAGCTGATGCGGGCCGGCCTGCACGGGTTGCGGCTGGCGCCGGAGACGTTCTGGGCGCTTACCCCGGCGGAACTGCGGATCATGCTGGGCTGCGAGGGCCGCCAAGCGCCGATGCTCAGCGACGGGTTGGCGGCGCTCATGGCAGCATACCCCGATCAGAAGGAGGAAAGCGGCAATGCCTGATTTCGATGACATGGGCGATCTGGATGACAGCGCGCAAAGCCTGAATGGAACACTGGCCGCGACGAGCGGGCTGGTCGCGGCGTTCGATGCCGAACTGGTGCGGATGCGCGCCGCGCTGACGGCGACCGGCAAGGATGTGTCGACGCTGGAGCGCGGGTTGAGCCGGGGGCTGCGCAGGGCGTTCGACGGTGTCGTGTTCGACGGCATGAAGCTGTCGGATGCGCTGGGCACGGTCGCGGAGGCGCTGATGCGCACGACCTACAACGCGGCACTTCGACCGGTTTCGGATCACTTCGGCGGGTTGATTTCGCAAGGGCTGGGAAACGTGGTTCAGACCATACTGCCCTTCGCCGACGGCGCGGCCTTCAGCCGGGGACGGGTGATGCCCTTTGCCGATGGTGGGGTGGTACGTGCGGCCACGGCCTTTCCCATGCGGGGGGGCGTCGGCCTCATGGGAGAGGCCGGTCCGGAGGCGATCATGCCGCTGGCACGGGGTAACGACGGAAAGCTGGGGGTCCGGGGCACCGGCGGCGGCGCGACCGTCGTCATGAACATTTCGACGCCGGACGTGCAGGGTTTCCGCCGCAGCCAGTCACAGATCGCGGCGCAGGTGAGCCGGGCATTGAGTGCGGGCAATCGCAACAGCTAGGACAGGAGCAGCGAGATGGCATTTCACGAGGTACGGTTTCCAGAGAGCCTCAGTTTCGGCGCGATGGGAGGGCCGCAGCGGCGCACGGACGTGGTGACCCTGGCCAACGGGTTCGAGGAACGCAACACGCCCTGGGCGCATTCGCGCCGGGTCTACGATGCGGGCCTCGGCATGCGGTCGATCGACGACTTGCAGCGGCTGGTCGGCTTCTTTGAAGCGCGGATGGGCCAGCTTCACGGCTTCCGGTGGAAGGACTGGGCGGACTACAAGTCGTGCGCGGCGTCGCGCGAGCCTTCGTTCGACGACCAGGTGATCGGCCATGGGGATGGGCAGATCGACAGGTTTCAGCTTGTCAAGACGTACCGGTCGGGGGCCCAGAGCTATCGCCGTCCCATCAAGAAGCCCGTGGCAGGCACCGTGCGTGTCGGCCTGGCGCAGGACGTGCTGAAAGAGGGACTGGACTACGAGGTCGACCTGACCACGGGGCTGGTCCACTTCCCGCATCCGCCGGACCCGGAGATAGAGATCCTTGCCGGGTACGAGTTCGATGTGCCGGTACGGTTCGACACGGATCGCATCCTCACGTCAGTCGCCAGTTTCCAGGCTGGGCAGGTGCCCGACGTGCCGGTGATCGAGGTGCGTCTGTGATGGCAGGGATTGACGCGGCATTGCAGGAGCATCTCGAGAGCGGGCACACGACCCTGTGCCACGCCTGGCGGATCACGCGGTCCGATGGCGTGACTTTCGCCTTTACCGACCACGACCTGCCACTGGTGATGGAGGGGGCCGAGTATCGCGCGGACACGGGGCTGACGGCGCGGGCCTTGGTGCAGACGACCGGCCTTTCGGTTGACAATACCGAGGCTTTGGGCGCGCTGAGCGACATGTCCCTGCGCGAGGACGAGATCGAGCAGGGGCGGTTCGACGGCGCGGAAGTGGTGTGCTGGCTGGTGAACTGGACAGATGTGGCGCAGCGCAAGGTTCTTTTCCGAGGGCACATCGGAGAGATACGCCGGGCCGGTGGCGCCTTCCGGGCGGAGCTGCGCGGGCTCTCGGAAACGCTGAACAGATCGTATGGACGGGTCTACCAGAAGCCCTGCACCGCCGTGCTGGGGGACGGCGATTGCCGTTTCGCGCTCGACACGCCCGGATATGCCGAGGCGCGTCCCGTGCAGGATGTCTCCGACATGCGATCCTTCATGTGGGACGGGTTTCAGGGTTTCGAGGCGGGCTGGTTCACCCGCGGCCGGCTGGAAGTGTTGGATGGTCCCGCGCAGGGTCTTTGGGGCATCGTGAAGCACGACCGTTTCGACGGGCCGCAGCGGGTGGTCGAGCTGTGGGAGCCGCTGCATGGTCCGGTGGGATCGGGTACGCTGGTGAGACTGGTTGCGGGCTGCGACAAGAGGATGGAGACCTGCCGCCTGAAGTTCGACAATATCGTGAACTTCCAGGGCTTTCCCGATCTGCCGGGTGAGGATTGGATTGTGGCGGTTCCGAGATCCACCGCACCCAACACGGGTGGATCGCTGCGGTGAGCCGGATCGTGGACACGGCACGGAGCTGGATCGGAACACCGTACGTGCATCAGCAGACCGTGAAAGGCGCCGGGTGCGATTGTCTTGGCCTTCTGCGGGGTGTCTGGCGAGAGGTGCTGGGGGCGGAGCCGGAGGCGGTGCCGGCATATTCCATGGACTGGAGCGAGCCGCAGGGAGAGGAGCGGTTGTGGCAGGCGACTGCGCGCCATCTGCGTCCGAAGCGGCCAAACACGCCGGCGCCGGGGGATGTTCTGCTTTTCCGGATGCGCAGCGGTGCGGTGGCAAAGCATCTTGGCATCCAGGCGTGCGTCGGTGAGAGCCCCAGCTTCATTCACGCCTACGCCGGACACGGTGTGGTGGAAAGCCCGCTGAGCGTCCCCTGGTCAAGACGGGTGGTGGCGCGTTTCGAATTTCCTTTGGGAGGCGAGTGATGGCAACGGTGATCTTTTCGGCCGCAGGGGCGGCGCTGGGTGGCTCGGTCGGCGGTACGCTGGCGGGATTGTCCTCTGTCGCCATCGGGCGGGCGGTTGGTGCCACGCTCGGCAGGGTCGTGGACCAGCGACTGCTGGGTCAGGGGGGACAGGCGGTGGAGACCGGCAAGGTCGACCGCTTTCGCCTGACCCGTTCCGGCGAGGGCGAACCCGTGGCACGGGTTTTCGGCCGGATGCGGCTGGGCGGGCAGGTGATCTGGGTCTCGGACTTCCGCGAGACGGTGAACGTGTCGGGCGGCGGCAAGGGCGCGCGGCCCACGCCGCAGACCCCCGAGTACAGCTATGCCGTGAGCCTCGCCGTCGCCGTTTGCAAGGGCGTGATCTCGGGGATCGGCCGGGTTTGGGCAGACGGCGAAGAGATCGCCACGGACGACCTGAACATGCGGGTCTATACCGGGACGGCGGACCAACTGCCGGACCCGGTGATGGAGGCGGTCGAGGGCACGGGGAAGGTCCCGGCCTATCGGAGGACCGCCTACGTGGTCTTCGAGGACCTGCAACTCGCGCCCTTCGGCAACAGGGTTCCGCAGTTTTCATTCGAGGTGCTGCGCCCTGAACAACCCGGAGCACCGGGATGGGAACATGTGCCGACATACGGCCTGCGAGGCGTCGCGTTGATCCCCGGCACGGGCGAATACGCGCTGGCGACGACCGAGGTCTCCTACATCGACGCGGCGCAAGGCCGGTGGAGCGCAAACGTGAACACACCCCAGGGCAAGTCCGACTTCGCCGTGTCGTTGGACGCACTGGAGACGGCGTTGCCGAATGTGGAAGCGGCGTCGCTCGTGGTCTCGTGGTTCGGTAACGACCTGCGCTGCGGCAGTTGCACGATCCGGCCCAAGGTCGAGGATCGGACGATCGAGGGGGAGAACATGCCCTGGAGAGTCTCCGGCCAGACCCGGAACGACGCTGAAGTGATCGCGCGGGAGGCTGGCCGGCCGATCTATGGCGGTACGCCGACCGACCAGTCGGTGATCGAGGCCATCCGGGCGATGACCGACGCCGGCAAGGCGGTGATGTTCTATCCGTTCATTCTGATGGATCAGGTGTCCGGCAACACGCTGCCCGATCCCTACAGCGACGCGGACACGCAACCGCATCTGCCGTGGCGCGGGCGGATCACCCTGTCCGTGGCCCCCGGCCGGCCGGGGAGCCCGGATGGCACCGCGCAAGCGGCGGCCGAGGTCGATGCGTTCTTCGGCAGCGTGACGGCAAGCGACTTTGCTGTCGAAGCGGGGAGCGTGCAATACAGCGGGCCGGATGAATGGTCCCTTTCTCGGTTCATTCTTCACTACGCTGCAGTTTGCGCGGCGGCGGGCGGTGTCGAGTCCTTTTGCATCAGTTCGGAAATGCGTGGGCTGACGTGGATACGGGGGGCCGGTGACAGTTTTCCGGCCGTGCATCGGCTGCGGGCGCTGGCGGCAGAGGTGCGCGCGCTTCTCGGGTCGCAGGTCAGGATCGGCTATGCTGCCGACTGGTCTGAGTATTTCGGCTATCAGCCTCAGGACGGCAGCGGCGACGTGTTTTTCCATCTCGACCCGCTCTGGGCCGATGACAACATCGATTTCATCGGGATCGACAACTACATGCCGCTGGCCGATTGGCGCGAGGGGCAGGCGCACATCGATGCCGAGAGGTACGCTGCGATCTACGATCTGGAGTACCTGCGTGGCAATATCGAAGGGGGAGAGGGGTATGATTGGTACTACCACTCGCCCGAAGCCCGCGCGGCGCAGATCCGCACGCCGATCACCGACAACGCATACGATGAAGCCTGGGTGTTCCGTTTCAAGGACATCCGCAACTGGTGGGGCAACGCGCATCACGAGCGGCGGGGCGGGGTGCGGCAGGAGGCGCCGACGGCATGGCTGCCCGGTTCCAAGCCGATCTGGTTTACCGAGTACGGCTGCGCGGCGGTGGACAAGGGGGCGAACGAGCCGAACAAGTTCCTCGATCTGAGAAGTTCGGAAAGCGCACTGCCGCGATATTCGACAGGCGCAAGGGACGACCTGATGCAGTTGCAATATTTGCGGGCGATTTCATCGTACTGGGACGATCCGGCGCGCAACCCCGTGGCGACCGCTTATGCCGGACGGATGCTGGACATGCGCCGCGCCTTCGTCTGGGCTTGGGACGTGCGCCCCTATCCGGTTTTTCCCAACAATCGTGACTTGTGGAGCGACGGCGAACACCATGCACGGGGGCACTGGATCAATGGGCGCACCACGGCCCGCACGCTTGCATCGGTCGTCGGCGAGATTTGCCGAGATGCGGGTCTGGGGGCGTTCAGCACCGAAGGTCTGCATGGTTACGTCCGGGGCTACGCGTTCGAGCAGGTCGCTGACGCGCGGACGGCACTGCAGCCGTTGATGCTGCGCCACGGGTTCGACGCGGTGGAACGGGACGGCATCCTTTCCTTCCGCCAGCGGAACGGACTGGGCGCGCGGCCACTTGTGCCCGAGCGGCTTGCGGTGAGCGGCGAACTGGACGGCGTGATCGAACAATTGCGCGAGGCGGAGGCCGAGGTGTCGGGCCGGGTCCGTCTGCGGTTCGTGCAGGCGGACGGGGATTTCGACGTCATCGCCGAAGAAGCGGTGTCTCCGGACGAGACGACACACGCGGTTTCGGCATCGGAACTGAACATGGCCCTGACGCGGACGGAGGGACGGCAGGTCGCCGAACGCTGGCTGACGGAGGCGCGCGTGGCGCGTGAGCAGTTGCGGATCGCTCTGCCGCCGTCGCTATGGGCGCTGGGCGCGGGCGACGTGATCGAATTGCCCGGCGAGGGGCAGGAGGGGCCGGGGCGGTATCGCATCGACCGGGTCGAGCAGTTGGATGCGCGGGTGGTCGACGCGGTCCGGATCGAGCCGGAGGTATACACCCCATCCGACCTCGATGACGTGGAGGTGCCGGTACGGCCCTTCGTGGCACCGACGCCGGTCACGGCGCAGTTCCTGGATTTGCCGCTTCTGCGGGGGGACGAGATCCCCCATGCGCCCCATGTCGTGGCGACGGCGCAGCCGTGGCCAGGGGCCGTCGCCGTCTATCGTTCGGAGTCGGACGCGGATTACCGGCTCGACACGCTGCTGCCCGCGCGCGGCACCTTGGGCGTCACCCTGAACGATCTGGATGCCGCAGCACCCGGGCTGCTGGATCGGGGCGGGCCGCTGGAGGTGCGGCTGACCGCCGGGGTCCTGCAATCTGTCGGTGAGGAGGCGCTTTTGGGAGGCGCCAACCTCGCCGCTATCGGTGACGGGACGCCGGGCAACTGGGAGGTATTCCAATTCGCGGAGACCCGGCTCGTTGCGCCGGACACGTACTGGCTGTCGATGCGGCTGCGGGGGCAGGCGGGGAGCGATGCACTCATGCAGCCCGTCTGGCCAGCCGGGTCGCGCTTTGTCCTGCTCGACGGCAGGCCGCGACAGATCGACCTCGCACCGAGCCTGCGCCGCGTGGCGCAGCATTTCCGGATCGGCCCGGCGCGGCGCGGCTACGACGATCCGTCGTATCGTCACTTCGTGGAAGCCTTTGACGGAAATGGCCTGCGCCCGCTGAGCCCCTGCCATCTGGAGGTGATGAAGCGGCCTGACTCCGCCTACGACCTGAACTGGATCAGGCGAACGCGGGTGGGGGGAGAGGGCTGGGACACGCCGGAGGTGCCACTGGGCGAGGAAAGCGAGCGTTACCTGCTGCGGATCAGCGCGCAGGGCAGCCTGTTGCGGACGCAGGAGATCGCGAGGCCCCGCTGGACCTACACGGTCACCGATCAGCAGAACGATGGTCTGGTGCTGCCGTTCGAGGTGTCGGTGGCGCAGGTTTCGGCGCTGTACGGGCCCGGTCCGGCCGCCAAGAGGATCGTCGGCGCCTGATGCGCGCGGTGCTGTTGAGCGACGTGATTGCCGCCGCCCGGGCGTTGCGTGGGGTGCCCGCGTCTGGTCGCGCTGTGGTTTGCGCGCGCATGCTGCGCGAGGCCCACTGGGCCGATCGGCACACCAGAAGGCTGGGCAAGGTTCATGCGGCGTGGGGAAACGGCACCTTGAAGGCCGCGGCGGAGGCGTATGGCCCGGTTGGTGCCGGCCGGTTCGACGACCCTGAATTTTGCGAGTGTCTGCAGATGGTTGCCGCGGCATTGGCCGAAAAATGCAGGGCGCACTCTTGCAAGCGGGGCTTACACGCACACATGGGATTTTAGTTGCATCACGGGTTTGCCATTGGTTTTCTGATGCGGCATGAGGTAGCCTGACGGCAGCAAAGGACGTGATCTATGGCCGAACCCAGCAGAAAGATTTCCAGCGTCGACCCGGTCTGGGAACAGATCCAGCACGAGGCGCAGCAGGCCGTGAAGGACGAGCCGCTGATTGGCGGTTTCGTTCATGCCTGCATCCTGCATCACAAGTCGATCGAGAAGGCGCTGTCCTACCGGATCGCGGCAAAGCTGGCATCGAATGAAATGTCGATGATGGTCGTGCGCGAGATCGTGGACGAAGCCATTGCCGAAGATCCCGGTCTGGTTGAGGCGGCGCGCGCCGACCTCGTGGCGATCTACGAGCGCGACCCCGCCTGTCACAGGCTGGTGCAGCCCATTCTCTACTTCAAGGGCTACCAGGCGGTGCAGGCCTATCGGGTCGGCCATCACCTGTGGAAGAAGGGCAAGCGCGACCTTGCCTATTTCGTGCAGATGCGGGTCAGCGAGATTTTCGGCGTGGACATTCACCCGGCGGCGCGGATCGGCAAGGGCATCATGATCGACCATGCGCATTCCATCGTCATCGGGGAAACCGCCGTCGTGGGCGACAATGTCTCCATGCTCCATTCGGTGACGCTGGGCGGCACCGGCAAGGAGGAAGAAGACCGCCACCCCAAGATCGCGGACGGGGTGCTGATCGGAGCCGGTGCGAAGGTGCTTGGCAACATCAAGGTGGGCCACTGCAGCCGCATCGCCGCCGGATCGGTCGTGCTGGAAGAAGTGCCCCCCTGCAAGACGGTGGCAGGCATCCCGGCCAAGATCGTGGGCGAGGCGGGGTGTGATCAGCCGTCGGTGCTGATGGACCACATGTTCGGTCCCAAGATCGCCTGAGCCGCCATTCAAATCTGTAGAACCTAAAAAGCCGGGGTGTTGCCCCGGCTTTCTTGCGTGCCGCATCCCCCCGCCTTCCGGAGAGGGCGGAGGGCGCGCTTTCAGGCGAGCATGGTCATCGGCGCTTCGAGGTTCGCCTTGATCGCGCCGAGCAGTTCGGCGCCAAGCGCGCCGTCGATCACACGGTGGTCCACCGAGAGGGTGACGGACATGACCGTCGCCACGGTGATCTGGCCGTCGGTGTCCACCACGGGTTTCTGAACGCCCGCGCCGACGGCAAGAATGGCGCCGTGCGGCGGATTGATGACCGCATCGAAGTTGTCTATCCCGAACATCCCGAGGTTGGAGATGGCAAAGCTGCCGCCCTGATATTCGTGGGGAGCCAGTTTGCGGTCACGGGCGCGGCTGGCAAGATCCTTCATCTCGGCGGAGAGCGTCGAGAGCGTCTTCTGATGGGCGTCCTTCAACACGGGGGTGAAAAGACCCCCTTCGATCGCGACGGCGACCGCCACGTCCGACGGCGTCAGCTTGAGGATCCTGTCGCCGGCCCAGACCGCGTTGGCGTCAGGCACCTCCTGCAGCGCGAGCGCGCAGGCCTTGATGATGAAGTCGTTCACGCTGAGCTTCACGCCGCGCGGTTCGAGCTGCTTGTTGAGTTGGGCGCGGAAGGCCATCAGCGTGTCGAGATGGATGTCGCGACGCAGGTAGAAGTGCGGCACGGTCTGCTTGGCCTCGGTCAGGCGCGTGGCGATCGTGCGGCGCATGCCGTCGAGCTTGACCTCTTCGTACTCGCGGCCTTCGTACATCTTTGCGACAGCATCGGCGGAAGGGCCTGCCGGGGCTGCCGCGGCTGCCGGTGCGGCGGCCTGCGATGCCTCGGCCTTTGGTGCGTCGGCCTTGGGCGCGTCGGATTTCGACAGGCCCTCGACATCCGCCTTGACGATGCGGCCCTTGGGGCCTGACCCCTTGATCTGCGCGAGGTCCAGCCCCTTGTCCGCGGCGATGCGGCGGGCGAGGGGGGACGCGAAGATGCGTTCGCCCTTGTCGTTCTCTCCCGCCGGGGGGGCGGTTCCGGCGTCCTTGCCGCCGTCTTCCGATTTCTCCGCGTTGGCGTCCGTCGCGCCGCGCCCGTAGCCGCCTTCGGGGGCGGTGTCTGATGACGACGCCGCCGGTGCGGCATGGCTCGACTTGTCCGCGTCCGGCTCGGCGGCAGAGGGCTCGCCAATGTCGTCGGCGCTTTCACCTTCTTCCAGCAGCACGGCGATGGGGGTGTTGACCTTGACCCCCTCGGTGCCTTCGCCGATGAGGATCTTGCCGATGGTGCCTTCGTCCACCGCCTCGAATTCCATCGTTGCCTTGTCGGTCTCGATCTCGCACATGATGTCGCCGGAGGAGACAGTATCGCCTTCCTTGACCAGCCATTTGGCCAAGGTGCCTTCCTCCATGGTGGGGGAAAGGGCGGGCATGAGGATTTCAGTGGGCATCAGTCGATCTCCTCTACCATGATACGGTTGTAGGGCGCCTTGAGCCAGCCACCGTCCTCGCGCGCGCCGATGGCCGACACGATCCCGGGCAGGTGTTTGCGGACCCATGCGGTGCGGGTGGCCTCGTCTGCGTCGTCGCCGCACTCGTCGTCCAGCAACTCTTCCGGCGCGGTGAGACGGTACTGGCGACCATCCACCTGCATCATGAGCACCAGTTCCTTGCCGGCCTTGCGGCTTTCGATTTGATTGGGTTCCATGACCTGGCCTTACCTGTAGGTGACTTTTTTCACGGCCTCGATGACCTCGTCGGTCGTCACCAGCGCGAGTTTCTCGAGATTGGCCGCGTAGGGCATCGGAACATCCTTGCCGGTGCAGTTGATCACGGGGGCGTCGAGATAATCGAAAGCCTCCTGCATGATGACACTGGAGATGTAGCTGCCGACGGAGGGCTGCGGCCAGCCTTCCTCGACCGTGACGCAGCGGTTGGTCTTCCTGACCGACTTCAGGATCGCGTCGGTATCCATCGGGCGCAGGGTGCGCAGGTCGATCACCTCGGCCATGATCCCGTCCTCCGCCAGCTTGTCGGCGGCTTCCAGCGCGTAGCTCATGCCGATGCCGAAGCTGACGATTGTCACGTCGTCGCCCTCGCGCCAGATGCGCGCCTTGCCGAAGGGAACGGTGTAATCCTCGATCTCGGGCACATCGAAACTGCGGCCATAGAGGATCTCGTTCTCGAGGAAGACCACCGGGTTCGGGTCGCGGATCGCGGTCTTCATCAGCCCTTTGTAGTCGGAGGCGGAGTAGGGCATCGCGACCTTCAGGCCGGGGATCTGCATGTACCAGGCGGCGTAGTCCTGGCTGTGTTGTGCCGCGACACGCGCGGCGGCGCCGTTGGGTCCGCGGAAGACCATGGGCGCCCCCATCTGGCCACCCGACATGTACAGCGTTTTGGCGGCGGAGTTGATGATCTGGTCGATGGCCTGCATCGCGAAGTTCCATGTCATGAATTCGACGATGGGGCGGAGGCCGCCGAATGCCGCGCCGACGCCGATCCCGGCAAATCCGTGTTCCGTGATCGGCGTGTCGATCACCCGCTTCGAGCCGAATTCATCCAGCAGGCCCTGGCTGATCTTGTAGGCGCCCTGGTACTCGGCGACTTCCTCGCCCATGAGAAAGACATTCTCGTCGCGGCGCATTTCCTCGGCCATGGCATCCCGCAGCGCTTCGCGGACGGTCTGCTGTTTCAGCTTGGTATCCTCGGGCCAGTCCGGCGTCACGTCGGCCTGTGGCTCGGGGTGGGATTTGCCTTCGGCGGGGGCCGGTTTGTCTTCGTCTGCGTCCTTTTTCGTCGCCTTCTTTGCCTCCGGTGCGTCTTTGGCGCCGGTGTCCTTCGCCTTCGCGGTGTCGATGTCGTCGGCGCTTTCACCTTCTTCCAGCAGCACGGCGATGGGGGTGTTGACCTTGACCCCCTCGGTGCCCTCGTCGATCAGGATCTTGCCGATGGTGCCTTCATCCACGGCTTCGAATTCCATCGTGGCCTTGTCGGTCTCGATCTCGGCCAGGATGTCGCCGGAGGAGACGGTGTCGCCTTCCTTGACCATCCATTTGGCAAGCGTGCCTTCCTCCATGGTCGGGGAGAGGGCGGGCATGAGAATTTCTGTGGGCATTGCGGCTCCCCTATCGATCTTGGGCGGAACAGTGGACAGTCGCGGCGCGGAAGGCAGAGGCGAAGCGGGCCTCGCCGGCCGTGTCCATGATTTCGGAAATGGTCTTATTCTGCGGCGGTGCGATCCGCCCGTTTTGGGCCGCGTTCAGCGCGGTGACATGGCGTGCGGACTGCCGCATCAGGCGGTGGCCTCACCCTGCGGGACTTCGGTCGCGTAGATGTCCGTCCAGAGTTCATCGACCTCGGGTTCGGGGCTCTCCTTGGCGAAATCGGCGCTCTCGTTCACGACCTTCTTGATGTCCCTGTCGATGGCCTTGAGATCCTCCTCGGTCGCATGGTTGCCGTCCAGCAGCATCTTGCGCACGCCTTCGATCGGATCGCGTTCGTCGCGCATCTTCTGCACCTCCTCGCGGGTGCGGTACTTGGCCGGGTCCGACATGGAGTGTCCGCGATAGCGATAGGTCTTGATCTCGAGGATGTACGGGCCATCGCCGGAGCGGCAGTGCTTGACCGCCTTCTCGCCCGCTTCCTTGACGGCGAGCACGTCCATGCCGTCCACCGCTTCGCCGGGGATGCCGAAGGCCTTGCCGCGCTCCCAGATCTCGGCGGACGAGGTGGACCGCTGTTGCGCGGTGCCCATGGCGTACTGGTTGTTCTCGATCACGAAGATCACCGGCAGTTTCCACAGCGCGGCCATGTTGAAGGTCTCGTAGACCTGGCCCTGGTTCGCCGCGCCGTCGCCGAAGTAGGTGAAGGTGACGTTGTCGTTGCCCTTGTACTTGTCGGCAAAGGCCAGCCCCGCACCAAGCGGCACGTTGGCGCCCACGATACCGTGGCCGCCGTAGAACTTCTTCTCCTTGGAGAACATGTGCATGGAGCCGCCCTTGCCCTTGGAGTAGCCCCCCTCGCGCCCGGTAAGCTCGGCCATCACGCCGTTGGGATCCATGCCGCAGGCCAGCATGTGCCCGTGGTCGCGGTACGTGGTGATGCGGCTGTCGCCTTCCTTGGCGGTGGCCTCGAGGCCGACAACCACGGCTTCCTGACCGATATACAGGTGGCAGAAGCCACCGATCAGGCCCATGCCGTAAAGCTGGCCGGCCTTTTCCTCGAACCGGCGGATTAGCAGCATGTCCTTGTAGTAGCCTTTCAGCTCGTCCGCTGAAACGTTGGGTTTCTGGGTGGCTTTTCTGGCGGCCATGAGCATCTCCTCGGTGCGCGCGAGCAAGCGGGCGGCGCAATTAGTTTAGCGTTAAACTATTCTGTAGCGGATTCGCGCCCGGAAGTGTAGAGGCCTTTTCCCAGCGCGCGCCTGCCGGCCCAGGGTGACCGATGTCGCGCCGGATTTCGACCCTATCTGATCACGATTTCATCAGGGCGCACCATGCCCAGCACCTTGCGCGCCTGTTCGTCCACCAGATCGAGGTCGAGGTAGTCGTCGGACATCCGGCGCGTCAGGTTCTCCATCCGCGCCACGTCCATCCGCACTTCCGCCAGTCGGCTGCGCAGATCCTGGCTTTCCGCCACGATCTCTGCCCGCCGGAACAGGCCGTAGTCGCCCTGCACGGCCGCGAAGGTGAAATAGAGGCTGAGCGCGAATGCGATCGCGAAGAACAGCAGGGTGCCGAAGGCCGGGCGTGCGGTGCGTGTCATCTGGTCTGCCTCGTGTCGTCTCTTGGTGGACGTGACAGCACTATGACACAGGCGATTCGGCATGTGAATCCCCTGCGTGCAGGCGGATCAGTTTTTCGACATGATCTTGCCGGTCAGGGCGGTCACGAGACCGCGCGGCGCGACACGGGGCAGCAGGCTGGACAGGGTGTTCATCGCCCCCGGTACGACCACGCGCCGCCCGCCGAGCGCGGCCTGCCAGCCGATCTTCGCGACATCGTGCGCATTGGCGGGCGGCGCCAGCTTCAGCAATCGCACCCCGTTCATGTCCGCCTTGCCGAAGAACCCGGTACGGGTGGCGCCCGGGCACAGCGCGGTGACGGTGACGCGGGTGTTGCGCAGTTCGTGCGCCACCGCTTCGGACAGATGCAGCACGAACGCCTTTGTCGCGTGATAGACCGCCATGTTCGGGCCGGGCAGGAACCCCGCCACCGACGCCACGTTCAGGATCCGTCCCGACCCGGCCTCGGTCATGTGCGGGATGGCCAGCCGCATGAGCCGCGTGAGGGCGCGCACGTTGACGTCGATGCTGCTTAGTTCCATGTCCCAGCCCGCGCCGCCGTCGGTCCCGAAAGGGCCGTTGCGACCCAGGCCCGCGTTGTTCACCAGAAAGTCGATCCGCCGGCCATCCGTCGCCGCCGACCAGAGCCTGTCGACCTCGGCCAGGTCGTTCAGGTCGGCAGGGATAACCACCACGTCGACCCCGTCGGCGCGCAGGTCCTCGGCGAGGGCCTCGAGCCTGTTCTCGGAGCGCGCGGTGAGGACGACGTTGCGGCCATGCTTTGCCGCCAGTTTGGCGAATTCCGCGCCCAGACCGTCGGATGCCCCGGTGATGAGTGTCCAGTCAGCCATGCCAGCCCCCCTTGCAGCCTGCCCGGAAGACTAGCCGTTTCGGCGGTCCGAAGCCAGCGTCAGCTGTCGAGCGCGGCCACGCCGGGCAGCTCCTTGCCCTCCATCCATTCGAGGAACGCGCCCCCCGCGGTGGAAATGTAGGTGAAATCGTCGGCCACCCCGGCCTGGTTCAGCGCCGCGACGGTGTCGCCGCCCCCGGCGACGGAGGTCAGCGTGCCGTCGCGCGTCTGGCGGGCGGCAGCGCGCGCGGCGGCCACCGTGGCGGTGTCGAAGGGGGCGATCTCGAACGCGCCCATCGGCCCGTTCCAGATCAGCGTGCGTAACCCCTCGAAGGCGGCCTCAACCAGAGCGATGCTGTCCGGGCCGGCATCCAGCACCATCTGGTCCGATGCCAGCGCGGTGTCCGGCCCCAGCGCAATGACCTCGTGCGCGGCCCCGGCGGCGAATTCGCGGGCGACCAGCCCGTCGACCGGCAGGATCACGCGGCACCCCGACTTGTCGGCCTGCGCGAGGATGTCGCAGGCGGTGCCGTAGAAGTCCGGCTCCTTCAGCGATGCGCCCATGTCGGCCCCCAGCGCGGCGAGAAAGGTATTCGCCATGCCGCCGCCGATCACCAGCACGTCGAGCCGGTTGACGAGGTTTTCCAGCAATTCGATCTTGGTGGATACTTTCGCGCCGCCGACAACGGCCCCCACGGGGCGTTCGGGCGTGGACAGCGCCGCCTCGAGGGCGGAGAGTTCCGCCTCCATCAGCCGGCCCGCGCAGGCGGGTAACAGCCGCGCCAGCGCCTCGGTCGAGGCATGGGCACGGTGTGCAGCCGAAAAGGCGTCGTTGCAATACACATCCCCCAGCGCCGCCAGACGGCGGGCGAGGGCGGTGTCATTCTTTTCCTCGCCGGGCTCGAAGCGGATGTTTTCCAGAAGCAGGACCTCGGCATCCGGATCAAGCCCGGCCTCCGCCGCATCGATGCTGTCGATCAGCGTGACGCTGCGCCCCAGCGCGTCCTCTAGCGCGGGCAGCAGCGGCTTCAGCGACATCTCGGGGACCACCTTGCCCTTGGGCCTGCCGAAATGCGCCAGCAGCACCGGCGTGCCACCGGCAGAGAGGATGTCGGTGACGGTCGGAACGATGCGCTCGATCCGCGTGGAATCCGTCACGCGCCCGTCCTCGACCGGCACGTTGATGTCGACACGCACCAGCACGGTCTTGCCGTTCAGTTCCATGTCATCCAGTGTCTTCCAGCCCATGCCGTTCCTCCGGTTTGCGGTGCGATGGCCGTCTTTTGCCATATCCGGCGCGGGGGTCAATGCATCTGCTTGGCAATCCCGACGATCGGACTTAGGTATCGCCCAACCCATTTTGCGAAGGAGACCCGCATGGCCGAGATCAAAGACCCCGAAAACACGATCCTGATGGAGTTGAAGGGCGGCACCGTCACCATCCAGCTTCTGCCCGACGTGGCGCCCAAGCACGTGGCCCGGATGAAGGAACTGGCCCGCGCGGGCAAGTACGACAATGTCGCGTTCCACCGGGTGATCGACGGGTTCATGGCCCAGACCGGCGATGTGGAGCACGGGAACATGGAAGACGGATTCAACCTGCGCCTCGCGGGAACCGGCGGTTCGGACCTCGGCAACGTGCCGGCGGAATTTTCCAAGGTGCCGCACGCCCGTGGATCGCTGGGCGCGGCGCGGTCGGCCAATCCCGACAGCGCGAACAGCCAGTTCTTCATCAACTTCAAGGACAACGACTTCCTGAACGGCCAGTACACGGTCTATGGCCAGGTCATCAGCGGGATGGAGCACGTGGATGCCATCACCCGCGGCGAGCCGCCGGCCGAACCCGACCGCATGATCCGCGTCAAGGTGGCCGCCGATGCGTAAGTTCCTGATCGCAACCGCAGCCGTCCTCACGGCCGGTGCCGCCGGCGCGACCGGCCTCGAGATCGAGGTCGAGGGCGAGGCGAACGGCACCGTGACCATCGACCTGCTGGAGGACGTGGCACCGCAGCACGTGGAGCGGATCACCACGCTGGCGGAGCAGGGCGCCTACGATGGCGTCGTGTTCCACCGCGTGATCGACGGCTTCATGGCGCAGACCGGCGACGTCCAGTTCGGCAAGGAAGGCGGCGACCTGTCGCGCGCGGGCATGGGCGGCTCCGACCTGCCCGACGTGCCTGCCGAATTCTCCGACATCCCGTTCGACAAGGGCGTCGTGGGCATGGCCCGGTCGCAGAACCCCAATTCCGCCAACAGCCAGTTCTTCATCATGTTCGACGAAGGGTATTTCCTGAACGGTCAGTACACCGTGGTCGGAAGGGTGACCGGCGGGCAGGACGTGGTCGACGCGATCAAGCGCGGCACCGGCGGCAACGGCGCGGTCGACGGCACGCCGGACGTGATGCGCAAGGTCACCGTCACCGAGTGACCGCGGATGAATTCAAGCAAGGTGCGGGCCGTCTGGCCCGCCCTTTTGCGTTGGGGGGGGAGCGAATGACCCGGTCTGAGACGACAAAAACAAGCGCTGCAGTTGGCGCGAGCGGCGGTTCTGCTCAGTTAACGAATTTTGCAAATTCTTCGAAAATTAACTGAGGGACCAAAAAGACTATCAAATGATGTGTGCGCATATAAGGACCAAGCCTATATGTTTCTCGCACCCAGTACATAGGAATAGGGATGATCTTTGTGTTTGTCGGGAACGCTCGCCGTCACAGCAGACTTGGCAATCGCAACGCCGGCCCCGACAAGAAAAGCTTTGTCTATCTCAACACCCAGTAAATAAGCTACCCCAGCCGGTAATGCGCCTTCAAAAGCAAATGCAGACGTAAGACTCTTGGTTGTTCTCTTAATCCACTTTTCCTCGTAGACACGATGAAGCTCTGAGACCGCTGTGTTAACATCAATCAATGCGGATGAAAGGGCTTTTTCGTCATCCATTGCTCCGACATATCTTGACGCAACTTGGCTTAGTTCTGCGTGAAGCCGGCCTATCTGGTCCTTCCTTGAGTTCTTAAACTCTAGAAGATCTTCGAAGGGTACCTCCCGATCTGGTACTGGTAGAGCATTCCTCAGTTGCACTTCAATTGAAGCAATAGTTGCAGTGGGCTTAGGAAAATAGGGCGAAGACTGAGCGGCAAGTGTAGATTTTTGATCCGGATGCAATGGCATTACCGACCAAACTTGGGAATCTCTTGAGTCAAGTTCGTCAAGCGAAGCCGCGTACTTAGAAATCATCGATGGTATATCACCTAATGAAAACTCATTTTCAGATTTCAAATCGAAGCTTTCTGCAATGCCGAGCGCCACGAGGCTTTCGACGGCTGCATCATAATGAGGAGCCATCCCTCTAATGGCGATGGGGGCATAAAGCCTATCCCAATATAAAACAGCAGCAGGAACGGTACTCAGGAATGCTCCGTCACCACTAATGAAGAAGCTCGTTCTTCCATCATCCTCTCGCTTCGTGCCTATTGGAGGCAACATAACCCCACGCAACATCGTGATAGCCCTTCCATCCCCGCTCATGAGAACTCCACAGTAGCTTGGCTACACGAACAGTGTCACGGCGATTTCTGCCAATAGTCGCTCAATTCTGGGAATTGACCGCCTGCAGCGGTGCTTTAACTGGCGTTTCGCAAAGTCTTAATCGGGCTGCTATCGATCATCACTTGCGAATGAGCGACGGTCAAAAAAGTCCCGCAGAGCGGATATCGCACTTCGTTGCCGCCGCCCGTCGCACCTGAGGTTTGGGAAAGGGACTTGGCAGGCTTCTGCCGGGGCGATCGCGCGTTGTGGCGATCCGCGGATTTGTCGTCCACCGCCGTGATCACATCACCCCCCAAAGCAAAAAGGCGCCGCAAAATCTGCGACGCCCTTTGAAATCCGACTGCCGATGCCTCAGGAGGCGGGGTTCGGCTTCTGGGTCGGTGCGTTCTTGGCGCCGGGGTTCAGCGGGTCGTCCTGACGCTGGACGGAGCCTTCGAAATGCGCGCCGGACTCGATCGCGATGGTCTTGTGGATGATGTCGCCCTCGACCCGCGCGGTGGAGGTCAGGCGGACTTTCAGGCCACGCACGCGGCCCACGATGCGCCCGTTGATCACCACGTCGTCGGCCACCACTTCCCCCTTGATCGTCGCCGTCTCGCCGATGGTCAGCAGATGCGCGCGGATGTCGCCCTCGACCGTGCCCTCGACGTTGATGTCGCCGGTCGTCTTCATGTTGCCGGTCACATGCAGGTCGGCGGAAAGAACCGACGCGGGCGGCTTCGCCTTGGGCGCCGATGCCTTGAACTCGCTGGGCTTGGGCTGGGACGATGTGGACTGCGCCGGGGTCTGAGGAGTCGTCTGGCGCTGGCCTTCTGCGTCCTTGTTCGGGGCGGGATCGTTGATTTTGCTCTTAGAAAACATCGTTTGCAGCCTTGATATAGATCATGGGGTTTACAGCTTTGCCGCCGACACGGACTTCGTAGTGGAGATGAACGCCGGTGACACGTCCAGATGCTCCCATATCACCAATGTGCTGCCCGCGCGAGACCCTTTGTCCGACCTTCACGCGAATGCGCGACTGGTGGGCATAGCGCGTCTCGATCCCGAACTCGTGCTGGATCTTGACCAGGCGGCCATAGCCGGATTGCCATCCCGCATGGGTCACGACGCCGTCCGCCGTGGCATAAAGCGGCGTGCCGATGCCGGCGGCGAAATCGACGCCGGAGTGCATGCGCCGCCCGCCGGTCTTGGGGTCGCGGCGATAGCCGAACTGGCTGGTAAAGCGGAACGCGGATTTCACCGGGTTCGCGAAGGGCGCCTTCTCGGCCGCGATGCGGTAGAGGTTCAGACGGTCCATCTGGTTCAGCAGCCGGTTGGCGCGCAGGGTGTCGGGCGAAGGCTCCTCGCCGCGGGTGGTGAAGGACAGCGGGGTCATCGGGCCGCCCTGGCCGGAGTAGCCCCGCTTGACGGTGGCCAGAATGTTGTCGGTGGACATGCCCGCGTTGCGGAACATCTTGTCCAGCGGTGCGACGGAGACGGTCATCGCCTCTTCTAGCTGGCGGAAGATCGCGTCGTTCTGATCCTTCATCAGCGCGATCTGCTGGGCCATCTCGTCGGCCTGAAGCAGCGCGTCCTGCGCATCGACGATCACCTGGTCGCGCTCCTTGGCGGTTTCGGCCAGCGCCTCCGCAAGGAATTCGATGGGCGCGCTCGACGCGGCGGTCTGCACGGTGCCGGCCCCGCCTTCGGCGATGGAGCCCTGCAGCGCGGCGAGCTGGCTGCGCGCGGCCTGGCGGTCCTTCATGGTGTCGCGCAAGGTGGCCTGGATCACGTCGATCCCGGTTTCCAGCTCGCGGCGGCGGGTTTCGGATTCCAGCAGTTCGGACTGCATCATGGAAATCTGCTTGAGCGCGGCGTTGAAACGCTCCTGCGCCGCCAGCGCCTCTTCGGCGCGGCTGTCGCGTTGCGCCGACAGGTCGTTGAGCCGGGCCTGGTAGGTGCGCTGGTCCCGCTTGGCCTGCTCGCGGAAGTTGCCCGACCCGATGCTGTCCATGAGGATGATGGCGGTCGCCACGATGGCCCATGCGACGAGCGCGGCACATCCGGCGAAGGCGACGATCTGGGTGCCGGGGCGCAGGCGGATGAAGCGTGTATCACTGTCGGATTTCAGAAACACGCGGCGTTCGGGAAAATATCTTTCCAGGGTCGCGTGGACCTTGATGGCAAGCGTAGAGCGCAAGTTGTATTCCTTTTTCCGTCCCCAAACGGGCGCGATAATCCCCATACGCGCCCGAATTCAGATTTTCTTAGCCACCCCGTGCCGCTGGGGCAACCCTGTAGGTCCCCCTGCGGCGGCATTCCACCCGTTTGCGACAAATTGGCAAAAATCCGCCGATACCAAGAACTTGAGGTTTGGTCTTGAGGTTGGGGCCCTCAATCGGTCCCGGTGAGGGGCCAGTAGAAGTCCGGCGGGATGCCCGCCTCGGCGCGCTTTTCCTCGTTAAAGGGCGGTTTCAGATCGCCGTGGAAATAGGTCCTCACCAGGGCGTGGAAGCGCTCCTTCGGATCCTCGTCGAAGCGCCCGCAGAGAAAGTGAAACCACTTCGATCCATAGGCCACGTGGGCGACTTCCTCGGCGTAGATCGTCTCGAGCGCGGCGACGGCGATGTCCGCCTTCGCCTTTCGGAACACATCGATCATGCCCGGCGTCACGTCGAGGCCGCGCGCTTCGAGCACCATGGGCACCACGGCGAGCCTGCCCATCAGGTCGTCCGCCGTGTCCTCCGCCGCGCGCCACATCCCGGCATGGGCCGGCAGCGCGCCGTAGTGGCTGCCCATTTCCTCCAGGCAGTCGGCCATCAGGTTGAAATGCTTGGATTCCTCGTCAGCCGCCTTGACCCAGTCGTCGTAGAACCCCATCGGCAGCCGGGTGTCGGTGAAGCGGGCGACGATGTCCCAGTGCAGATCGACGGCGTTCAGTTCGATGTGGGCGACCGCGTGCAGCAACGCGATGCGTCCCTCGGGCGTGCCGGGGCGCCTGCGCGGCACGTCGCGCGGGCTCAGCAGTTCGGGCGTGGCGGGGCGGGCGGGATGCAGCGGCGGGCTGGCGCGGCCCACCTCCGGCGTTTCCCCGGCGGCGCGGGCCGCCTGCCATTCGGCGGCGTACCGGCGGGACAGCGCCGTCTTCTCCCGCCCGTCCGCGCAGCGCAGCACGGCTTCGGCCATCTGCGCCAGCGCGATCACAGGGCGCGCACCGCCTCGAGCACCTCGTCCACGTGGCCCGGCACTTTCACCTTGCGCCAGATCTGCGCGATCCTGCCTTGGGCGTCGATCAGGAATGTGCTGCGCTCGATCCCCATGGATTTCTTGCCGTACATGTTCTTTTCGACCCAGACGCCGTAGTCCTCGGTGACGCTGCCGCCTTCGTCCGACAGCAGGGGCACGGTCAGGTCGTGCTTGGCGGCAAATTTGTCATGCTTGGCCATCGTATCACGGGAAATGCCGAAGACCTTCGCGCCCGCCGCCTCGAAGTCGGACAGGCGCTCGGAGAAGCCGATGCTTTCCTTGGTGCAGCCCGGCGTGTCGTCGCGCGGGTAGAAGAACAGCACCACCGGGCTGCCCTTCAGGGCGGAAAGGCTGATCTCGCCGCCGCCGGTGACGGGGAGGGTGAAGTCGGGTGCGGGCTCGGAAATCTCGGGCATGGATCACGTCTCTTTCACTTGGATGCCGAATGTCGGGCTGTCATAGTAGGCCAATTGCCGCGCGTGCCAAGAGGGCCCGCGGATTTGGGACGACGATGACCGAACCAGCCGAACGCACCACGCCACGCCCCAGACGCAAGGTCCACCAGCACGCCGCCCGTTTCGGCCTTTGGTCGGTGGTCCTTCTGACTCTGGCGGCCGGTGCGCTGGTGGGGGCGGTCTGGCTGTCCATGGGCCAGCCGCTTCGCGCGCCGGGCTGGTTGCAGGAGCGGATCGAGACGCGCATCGCGCGCGAGCTTCCGGACGTCCGAGTAAGCCTCGGTGAGGTTGAGCTCGTGGTCGAGGAGGGCTGGTTTCCCCGCGTGCGCCTGCGCAACGTCGAGATCGACACGCCGGAGGGGGCAGAGATCCTCAGGCTGACGGAATTCAAGACCGGGTTTGCCCTGCGTCCGCTGCTGGACGGCGTGGTGCAGCCGCAGTCCATCTCCATCTCGGGGGTCGTCGTGACCCTGCGCCGCGACGCCGAGGGCCGCGTGGCGTTGAGCGCGGGCCTCGGGCCGGGCAGTTTCAGCCGCGAGGCCGCGACCCTGCCGCAACTGATCGCGCAACTGGATGACGTCCTGCAGCGCCCCGCGCTGCGGGCCCTTGCCGAGGCGGACCTGCGGGCCGTGACCTTGCAGTTCGACGACCTGCGCGCAGGCCGCAGCTGGACCATCGACGGCGGCAGGCTCCTGCTGTCCCGCGAGGACGGCATGCTGCGGCTGACGGCGGATCTTGCGCTGCTCAGCGGCGGGTCCGGGGCGGCGACCCTCTCGGCCAACTATGCCAGCCGGATCGGTCAGACCGCCGCGGATTTCGGGGTGAGCTTCGAAGGCGTGTCGGCGGCGGACATCGCGACGCAGGGACCGGCCTTTGCGTGGCTGGGGGTGCTGCGGGCCCCGATCTCCGGGTCGGTCCGCAGCGGGCTGAACCAGTCGGGCACGTTCGAGCCCCTGAACGCCACGCTCCAGATCGGGGCCGGTGTCGTGCAGCCCAACCCGCAGACCCGGCCGATCCCCTTCGACGGCGCGCAGAGCTACTTCAGCTACGATCCCGCCGAGGCGCTGCTGCGCTTTGCCGACGTGCGCCTGCGCAGCAAGTGGGTCAGCGCGGAAAGCTCGGGCAGCGCCGCGCTGGGTCTCACGCCCGACGGCAAGCTGAACGACCTCGTGGGGCAGTTCACCATCCGCGATCTGCGCGCGAACCCCGATGACATCTACGACGCCCCGGTGGGCCTTGCCGAGACCGACGTGGATTTCCGCCTGCGGCTCAATCCCTTCCGGCTGGAACTGGGTCGGATGCAGATCAGCGACCAGGGCCGCACGCTGCTTCTGGACGGGACCATGTCGGCGCGTCTGGACGGGTGGCGCGTGGCGCTGGACGGCCGCATGGACGGCCTGTCGCCCGACCGCCTGCTGGAGCTGTGGCCCCGCGGGCTCAAGACCAAGACCCGCGACTGGCTGGTCGAGAACGTGCACGGCGGAGAGGTCAGCAACCTCGACCTGGCCTTTCGCCTGACGCCCGACGCGGCACCGCAGACCTATGTCGCCTTCGACTACGCCAAGGCGGATGTCCGGTTCCTAAAAACGATGCCGCCCCTGACGGGAGGCAAGGGGCATTTCAGCCTGCTGGACAACCGCCTCGTTGTGGCGGTGGACGCGGCGACGGTGGCCGCCGATGCGGGCGGCGCGGTGCGGATCGACAATTCCTCCTTCATCATCCCGGATGTCAGGGTGAAGGATGGTCCGCCGGCCGTGATCCGGCTGAAAACCGAGTCTTCGATCACCGCGGCCCTGTCCCTGCTCAACCGGGAGCCCTTGAGCGTGATGGACAAGGCGAACCTGCCGGTGGATCTCGCCCGGGGACGCGCGGCGCTGAAGGGCCAGATCGCGCTGCCGCTGCAGAAAGGGACCGAGGATCAGGTCGTCTTCGACTTCACCGGGACGCTGCGCGATCTCGGCAGCGAGGTGCTGATCCGCGACCGCGCGCTCAGGACGCAAACGCTGGACCTGACGGTCGACAACGAGCGGGTGATCCTCAGCGGTGCGGGCAGCCTCGACGGCATCGGCTTCGACGGCAGTTTCGTGCAGCCGATCGGCCCGGACGCCGGCGCCAGCGGCCTGCGGGCAGATGTCAGCCTGAACCAAGAGGCGCTGGAGACGTTCGGCATCGCCTTGCCGCCCGGCACGGTATCGGGCGAGGCGCCCGCGCGGATCGAGGTGGATCTGCCGAAAGGCGGCGCGCCGCAGTTCGACCTGCAGTCGGACCTCGCGGGGCTGCGTCTTTCGGTGCCGCAACTGGGCTGGGGCAAGGCGGCGGGCACCTCGGGCCGTCTTCGGGTCAGCGGGCGGCTGGGCGCGGTTCCGGCGGTGGACCGGCTGTCGCTGACCGCGGCGGGCCTGACCGCCGAAGGCGCGGTGGACCTGCGCGAGGGGGGCGCGCTCGACCGGGTCCGGTTCGATACGCTGCGCGCGGGCGACTGGCTGGATGCGGCGGTGGACGTGGTCGGGCAGGGGCCGGGCAACCCGGTTCAGCTGGTGATCCGGGGCGGCCTGCTGGACCTGCGCAGCGCGGAACTGGGCGGTGGTCAGGGCGGCGGCACCGGGCCCGGGACATCCATGCAGGTCCGGCTGGACCGGTTGCAGATCACCGACACCATCGCTCTGACCGACATGCAGGGCGCTTTCGGCACCGGTGGCGGGCTCGACGGATCGTTCCGGGCGCGGCTCAATGGCGGCACGCCGGTGGAGGGCCGGGTGCTGCCACAGAACGGGCGGTCCGCGGTGCGGCTCGTGTCCTCTGACGCGGGCGGCGTGCTGCGCTCGGCCGGGCTGCTGCGGCAGGTGGTGGGCGGAGAGCTGTCGCTGACCCTGCTGCCGGTGGGCAGCGGCGGTGCCTTCGACGGCAGCCTCGACGTGACCGACGTGCGCATCAAGGACGCGCCGGGTATCGCGGCGCTGGTGAACTCCATCTCGGTGGTGGGCCTGATCAACGAACTCAACGGCGACGGCATCTATTTCGACGAGGTCGAAGGGCGTTTCCGTCTGACGCCGAACCGCCTGACCCTGACCGAGGCCAGCGCGGTCGGGGCATCCATGGGCCTGTCGATGGACGGGATCTATGCGCTCGACAGCGGCACGATCGACATGCAGGGCGTCATCACCCCGGTGTACCTGCTGAATGGCATCGGGTCGGTCCTCACCCGGAAGGGGGAGGGCCTGATCGGGTTCAACTACACGCTGACCGGGCCGGCAAAGCAGCCGAGCGTCGGGGTGAACCCGCTGTCCGCGCTGACACCGGGCATGTTCCGCGACATCTTTCGCCGGCCCCCGCCCGAGGTGCCGCGCGCACCGGGCCGGCCCCGTGCGCCCGACCCCGCGCCACAGCCCCAGAATCCCGTTGTCCGAAGCACGCCGGGCCGGTAAAGCGCGGCCATGAAACTTTCCGATTTCGATTTCGATCTGCCCGAAGACCTGATTGCGACCCGTCCCGCGGTGCCCCGGTCCTCGGCGCGGCTGCTGGTCGCGGAAGGGGACGCGCTGCATGACGGCGTCGTCACGGACCTTACCGAATGGCTGCGCGCCGGCGACAGGCTGGTGCTGAACGACACGCGGGTGATCCCCGCGCGGCTGACGGGCATGCGCACGCGGCAGTCCGCGCAGGGCGCCGTCAGCGCCAGGATCGAGGTCACCTTGCTGGAACCGCGCGCCGATGGCACCTGGGCGGCGCTGGTCAAACCGCTGCGCAAGCTCAGGCAGGGCGAGCGCGTGGTCTTCAGCCGCGATCTCGACGCGACGCTGGAGGCGGTGTCGGACGGGCAGGCGCATCTGCGGTTCAACTGCACGGGGGCCGATTTCGACGCGGCGCTGAACGCGGCGGGCGCGATGCCGCTGCCGCCCTACATTGCCGCCAGACGCCCCGCCGATGCGCAGGACAGGACCGATTACCAGACGGTCTGGGCCCGCCACGCCGGTGCGGTCGCGGCCCCCACCGCGTCGCTGCATTTCGACCAGCCGCTGCTGGAGGCGCTGGCGGCCAAGGGGGTCACGTTTTCGCACGTCACGCTGCACGTGGGCGCCGGAACCTTCCTGCCGGTCAAGGTGGACGACATCACCCAACACCGGATGCACGCGGAATGGGGCAGGGTGGACGCGGACGCCGCCGCCGAGATCGCCGCGACACGGGCGGCGGGCGGCCGGGTGATCGCGGTGGGCACCACCGCGCTGCGCCTGATCGAGACCGCCGCACGCGACGGAGAGATCGGCCCATGGGAAGGCGATACCGACATCTTCATCACGCCGGGTTTCCGGTTCAACGTCACCGACGCGCTGATGACCAATTTCCACCTGCCGCGCTCCACGCTGATGATGCTGGTATCGGCCCTGATGGGCCAGCAGGCGATCCGCGACATCTACGCGCACGCGATCGACCGGAAATACCGGTTCTTTTCTTACGGAGACGCTTCGCTGCTGATCCCGGCGTCGAAAAAAATATGGTGAATGTCGTCTAAAGGGGTGACCTCACGCTCCAAGACGTTCAGGGAGGGAACCACCGGCAGTGAGGATTCGCAGCGATGATACAGGTTCTTTCAAGCGCATGGGCACTCCTGCTCGGGATGTGTCTGCTGATGGTCGGCAACGGCATGCAGGGCACCCTGCTGGGTATCCGCGGCGCGCTCGAAGGGTTTTCGACCTTCGAGATGTCCATCGTCATGTCGGCCTATTTCGTTGGTTTCCTCGGGGGGTCGCGGCTGGCGCCGCACATGATCCGCCGTGTGGGCCACGTCAGGGTTTTCGCCGCGCTGGCCTCGCTGATCTCGGCGGTGATGATCCTGTATCCCACCTTTCCGGCGGTGCCGCTCTGGGCCATCGGCCGCGTGCTGATCGGCTTCTGCTTCTCGGCGGTCTACGTGACCGCGGAAAGCTGGCTGAACAACGCCGCCGACAATTCCAACCGCGGGCAGGCGCTGTCGCTCTACATGATCGTGCAGACGATGGGCGTGGTGGTCGCGCAGGCGCTGCTGCTGGCGGCGGACCCGTCGGGCTACGTGCTCTTCGTCATTCCCTCGGTGCTGGTCAGCGTGGCCGTGACGCCGATCCTGCTGACCATCAGCCCGACGCCGGCCTTCGACACCACCAAACCGATGAGCCTGCGCGAACTCGCGACCTATTCGCCGCTGGGCTGCATCGGGATGTTCCTGCTCGGCGGGGTCTTCTCGGCGCAGTTCGGCATGGCGCCGGTCTACGGTGCGGAGGCCGGGCTGAGCGTGGCGCAGATTTCGACCTTCGTGGCGACCTTCTTCGTCGGGTCGGTCGTGTTGCAGTACCCCATCGGCTGGATCTCCGACCGGATGGACCGCCGCACGCTGATCGTGATCGTTTCGGCCATCGGCGCGGGGGGCTCCGTTCTCGGCATGATGCTGGGCGGAGTGTTCTGGCTCCTGCTGGTCTCGGCGTTCATCGTCGGGGGCATGTCGAACCCGCTCTATTCGCTGTTGATCGCGCATACCAACGACTTCCTCGAGCACGAGGACATGGCGGCGGCGTCCGGCGGTCTGATCTTCATCAACGGGCTGGGCGCGATCCTCGGGCCGGTCATCACCGGCTGGATGATGGGGACCACGCTGGGACCGGGCGGGTTCTATCTCTTCACCGCGATCCTCTTCGTCATGCTGGCGGTCTATGCCGCCTATCGTGCGACGCGCCGTCCGGCGGTTCCGGTGGACGAGACCGGCAGCTACGTCGCGATCTATCCCACGGCGACCCCCGTGGCGGTGGAGTATGCGCAGGAATATGCCATCGAAAGCGAGCAGGATGACGAAAACCAGCCCTGAGCGCGGCAAAGATGTCGCAAATGATATAATTCGTGAGTCGATGCTCTGGTTAAGTTGCTTCTATGGTGGGAACAGCCCGCTGCAAGGCAACGGCGCGTGAAAACGGAGGAGTGTGTTCCATGCAAGGCCCTGATCAGGTACTTTCGTTCTGGCTGGACGAGGTCGGCCCCGCTGGCTGGTACGAGGCCAGCGATGCGCTCGACACAAGGATCCGCGACCTTTTCCTGGACACCTGGGAAGCTGCCTGCGAGGGGCGTTTCTCGCTCTGGCTGACGTACCCCTCCGGCGCGCTGGCCTACATCATCCTGACGGACCAGTTTCCGCGCAACATGTTCCGGGGCGAGGGCAAGGCGTTTTCCAGCGACCGCGCGGCGCTCGCGGTGGCCAAGTCCTCGATCGAGCGGGGCTGGGATCTCAAGATCGACGAACCGGCGCGGCAATTCTTCTACCTTCCGCTGATGCATTCGGAAAACCTGTGCGATCAGGAGCGCTGCGTGCGCCTGATGTGCGAACGGATGCCCGAAGCCGGCGAAAGCAACCTGTTGCATGCCCGTGCCCATCGCGAGGTGATACGACGTTTCGGCCGCTTCCCCTACCGCAACGAGGCGCTGTCGCGCAGCGATACCACGGGCGAGAAGGCCTATGTGGCCGATGGCGGCTACGGCCGGACGGTGCGTGAACTGCAGGGGGAAACGGCGGTCGCCTGAACCGCCGAGGTTCTCGCTGTTGTGACGCGGTGGAAACTGGTTTAACGGTAAACCAATTCTGTCTGTCACATGCGAGGACCCCTGGAATGGCTGCGAAATCCTATGATCTGATCGTGATCGGCGCCGGACCGGGCGGTTACGTCGCCGCGATCCGCGGCGCGCAACTGGGGCTTTCCGTCGCCATCGTGGAGCGCGAGCATCTCGGCGGCATCTGCCTGAACTGGGGGTGCATCCCGACCAAGGCGCTGCTGCGGTCCTCCGAGGTGTTCCACCTGATGCACCGGGCCAAGGAGTTCGGCCTGAAGGCCGAGGGGGTGGATTTCGATCTGGACGCGGTGGTCAAGCGGTCGCGCAAGGTGGCGGGGCAGCTGACCAGCGGCGTGGCGCACCTGATGAAGAAGAACAAGATCACCGTGGTGATGGGCGAGGCGACGCTGCCGGCCAAGGGCAAGGTTTCGGTCAAGACCGACAAGGGCACCGAGGATCTGACGGCGAAGAACATCGTGCTGGCCACGGGCGCGCGGGCGCGCGAACTGCCGGGGCTGGAAGCGGACGGCGATCTGGTCTGGACCTACAAGCACGCGTTGCAGCCCAAGCGGATGCCGAAGAAACTGCTGGTCATCGGCTCGGGCGCCATCGGGATCGAATTCGCGAGCTTCTACAACACGCTGGGCGCGGACACGACCGTGGTCGAGGTCATGGACCGCGTGCTGCCGGTGGAGGACGCGGAGATTTCCGCCTTTGCCAAGAAGGCCTTCGAGAAACAGGGCATGAAGATCATGCAGAAGGCGATGGTCAAGAAACTGGACCGGGCCAAGGGCAAGGTCACCGCCCATATCGAGGCGGGCGGCAAGGTCGAGAAACACGAGTTCGACACCGTGATCTCGGCGGTCGGGATCGTCGGCAACGTCGAGAACCTCGGCCTCGAGGACCTGGGCGTGAAGATCGACCGCACCCATGTCATCACCGACGCATACTGCCGGACCGGGGTCGAGGGGCTGTATGCCATCGGCGACATCGCGGGGGCGCCCTGGCTCGCGCACAAGGCCAGCCACGAGGGCGTGATGGTGGCGGAACTGATCGCGGGCGGAAACCCGCACCCGGTGAAGCCCGAAAGCATCGCGGGGTGCACCTATTGCCATCCGCAGGTCGCCTCCGTTGGCTATTCCGAAGCCAAGGCCAAGGAACTGGGCTACGACGTTAAGGTCGGGCGGTTCCCCTTCATCGGCAATGGCAAGGCGATTGCCCTGGGCGAGGAAGGCGGCATGATCAAGACCGTGTTCGACGCCAAGACCGGCGAACTGCTGGGCGCGCACATGGTGGGCGCCGAAGTGACCGAGCTGATCCAGGGCTACGTGGTCGGGCGCCAGCTTGAAACCACGGAGGAAGACCTGATGAACACCGTCTTCCCGCATCCGACCTTGAGCGAGATGATGCATGAAAGCGTTCTCGACGCCTACGGGCGCGTGATCCACATGTGATCGACCGATCCGGCGGACGCGCCTTCGGCGCGACGCGATTCCACGGGCGCCTGTTGCGGGTCTGAGCCCATGGGGGCGGGGGCAGGGCGCTTTTGTCGGGGGGCAAATCCCGCCGAGAAGGCGTTCAGGGCGCGGTGCGTCCTGAACGACCTTTGCTCAGGATCTTGCCCGTGTCAGCCGCGTCAAGGACACGCCGCTGCGCGGGGCCTTCGGCCTCCTTGACCCGGCTGCCACGCGCGCTGGACGGTTTCCGCCGCCGGTGGCATAACCCTGACATGGTAAGTCTCAATCGTGTCGTCATGCAGCCGGCCAGCCGCCGGATGATCAATGCGCTGGGTCCGGCGGATCTGGACTGCGCCGAGATTTCCGGCAAGTGGGGCAAGCGTTTCGCGTTCAGATCCTACAGCCAGTTCCGGTTTCCCGAGTACGATGTCTGCGCTGGCCCCTTCACGGACACCGAGGGCAGGCCGCTGAGCTTCGATCTGATCCTGGCCAACCAGGTTTGGGAGCATCTCGACCGGCCCTACGCGGCAACGCGGAATGTCCACGCCATGCTGCGGCCGGGGGGATATTTCTGGGTTGCGGTGCCGTTCTTCGTGCCGCTCCACGCCGCGCCGCAGGACAATTCCCGCTGGAGCGCGCGGGGCCTGAAGAACCTGCTGATCGAAGGCGGGTTCGACGAGGATGCGATCCACGCCGAACAGTGGGGCAACCGCCACGTGGCGCGGCGCAACCTCGAAGAGACCTGGCCGCCCGCCTACGATGCCGAAACGGACGACATACGGAACGATCCGCAGATGCCGGTCTGTTCCTGGGCGCTGGCCCAGAAGCTCTGAGGCATGGCGGCGCGGCAGACTTCATTCGCGCTGGTGCTGGCGCTCTGGGCCGCGGGGCTGGGCGCGGCTGCGCAATACGGCAAGGTGTCGGTGATCTTCGACATGTTGCCTTCGGTCTATCCGGGGGCCGAGACCGCGCTGGGTTTCGCCGTGTCGCTGGTGGGCTTCGTCGGCATCCTGCTCGGGGTTGTCGCGGGGCTGGTGGTGGCGCGGATCCGCTACCGGCGGGCGCTGCTGGCGGCGCTCTGGCTGGGAGCGGTGCTGTCGCTGGTGCAGGCCCTGCTGCCGCCGCTGCCGCTGCTGCTGGCGACGCGGATGATCGAAGGGGCCTCGCACCTCGCGATCGTCGTGGCGGCGCCGACGCTGATCGCGCAGCTGAGCGCGCCGCAGGACAGGGGGCTGACCCTGACGCTCTGGGGGACGTTCTTCGGCGTCGCCTTCGCCGTGCTGGCGGTGGCGGGGCGGCCACTGGCGCTGACCTTCGGGCCGCCGGCCGTCTTTGCCGCCCATGGGGCCTACATGGCGATATGTGCGCTGTACCTGTCGTCACGGCTGCGCAGCCTGCCGGACGAGGGGCCGCAGCCCGTGCTGTCGGTCGGGCGGCTGCTGAAAGACCACGTGGCGATCTATCGCTCGCCCGCGCAGTCGGCGGCGGGGCTGGGATGGCTGTTCTACACCTTCAGTTTCGTATCCATCCTGACGGTGCTGCCGCCCTATCTCGATCCCGCGATCCGGGGCTGGGTGATGGGGGCGATGCCGCTGGTCAGCATCGCCGTCTCGATGACCGTGGGCGTGGCGCTCCTGCGCCGGATCAGCGCGGTGCGCGTCGTCGAACTCGGCTTCGGCGGATCGCTGGCCGCGGCGCTCTGGCTCTGGCTGACGCCGGGCGCGCCGCTTGCCTGTCTGGCGCTGGCCGCGGCGATGGGGCTGATCCAGGGGGCGAGCTTTGCCGCCGTGGCGCAGCTCAATCAGGGTGCCGCGGCGCAGGCGCGGGCCAACGGGGCGATGGCGCAGATGGGCAACCTGGGCAACACCATCGGCACCCCCCTGATGGCGACCGGTCTGCTGTGGCTGGGGTATGCGGCGCTTCCGGTGATGGCGGGCGGCGCGTTCCTGGCGGGGCTGATGGTGCATCTGTGGCTGGGGCGGCGCCGCGCCGCCTGAATGTTCGCTATTGGTTCCGGATTTACCATTGGAGAATCCGCCGCGCGCGCCTATATCGCATCTGGGAAACGGGGTGCTGCATGGCTGAGCTGAAGAACATCGAAGTGCGCGGGGCGCGCGAACACAATCTCAAGAACATCGACGTGGACATTCCGCGCGACCAGCTGGTGGTCATCACCGGCCTGTCCGGGTCGGGCAAGTCCAGCCTGGCCTTCGACACGATCTATGCCGAGGGGCAGCGCCGCTACGTCGAATCGCTGTCCGCCTACGCGCGCCAGTTCCTCGACATGATGCAGAAGCCGGACGTGGACCATATCAGCGGCCTCTCGCCCGCGATCAGCATCGAACAGAAGACGACGTCGAAAAACCCGCGCTCGACCGTCGGGACCGTTACCGAAATCTACGACTACATGCGCCTGCTGTTCGCGCGGGTCGGCACGCCTTATTCGCCCGCGACCGGCAAACCCATCGAGGCACAGCAGGTGCAGGACATGGTCGACCGGATCATGACGATGGAGGAGGGGACCCGCGCCTACCTGCTCGCGCCGATTATCCGCGACCGCAAGGGCGAGTACCGCAAGGAATTCGTCGAGCTGCGCAAGCAGGGCTTCCAGCGGGTCAAGGTGGACGGCCAGTTCTACGAACTGGACGAGCCGCCGACGCTGGACAAGAAGTTCCGCCACGACATCGACGTGGTGGTGGATCGCATCGTGGTCCGCGAGGGGCTGGAAACGCGGTTGGCCGACAGCCTGCGCACCGCGCTGGATCTGGCGGACGGCATCGCGGTGCTGGAAACCGCCCCGGCGGAGGGCGAGCCCGAGCGGCACACCTTCTCCGAGAAATTCGCTTGCCCCGTCAGCGGTTTCACGATCCCCGAGATCGAACCGCGGCTGTTTTCCTTCAACGCGCCGTTCGGGGCCTGCCCGGACTGCGACGGGCTGGGGGTGGAGCTGTTCTTTGACGAGCGTCTCATCGTGCCCGACCAGAACCTCAAGATCTACGACGGGGCGCTCGCGCCCTGGCGCAAGGGCAAGAGCCCGTACTTCAAGCAGACGATCGAGGCCATCGCGAAGCACTACCAGTTCGACCAACAGACCCGGTGGAAGGATCTGCCCGAGAAGGTGCAGCAGGTGTTTCTCTACGGTTCCGGCAAGGAAGAGATCAAGTTCCGCTACGACGAGGGCGGGCGCGTCTACGAGGTGAGCCGCGTGTTCGAGGGGGTGATCCCCAACATGGAGCGGCGCTATCGCGAGACCGACAGCAGCTGGATCCGCGAGGAGTTCGAGCGCTACCAGAACAACCGCCCCTGCGGCACCTGCCATGGCTACCGTCTTCGGGCGGAGGCGCTGGCCGTGAAGATCGGCAAACCCGACGACCTGCGGCACGCGGGGCAGGTGGTGCAGATGTCGATCCGCGAGGCGTTCGACTGGTGCAACACGGTCCCCGATGCGCTGACCCCGCAGAAGAACGAGATCGCCCGCGCCATCCTCAAGGAGATCCGCGAACGCCTTGGTTTCCTGAACAACGTCGGCCTTGAGTACCTGACGCTCGCCCGGTCAAGCGGGACCCTTTCGGGCGGGGAAAGCCAGCGTATCCGTCTCGCCTCGCAGATCGGGTCCGGGCTGACTGGTGTGCTCTACGTGCTCGACGAGCCGTCGATCGGCCTGCACCAGCGGGACAACGACCGCTTGCTCGGCACGCTGAAGAACCTGCGCGATCAGGGCAATACCGTGATCGTCGTGGAACACGACGAGGAAGCGATCCGCGAGGCGGATTACGTCTTTGACATCGGCCCCGGCGCGGGGGTGCACGGCGGCCAGGTGGTCAGCCACGGCACACCGGACCAGATCGCCGCCGACGCGAATTCCGTCACGGGGCAGTACCTGACCGGCACCCGCGAAATCGCGGTGCCCGCCACCCGCCGCAAGGGCAAGAAGAAGTCCGTCAAGGTCGTCAAGGCGACCGGCAACAACCTCCAGAACGTCACCGTCGATTTTCCGTTGGGCAAGTTCGTCTGCGTGACCGGCGTGTCGGGCGGGGGCAAGTCCACGCTGACCATCGAAACGCTTTTCAAGACCGCGTCGATGAACCTCAACGGCGCGCGCCAGACCCCGGCCCCCTGCGAGACCATCAAGGGGCTCGAACACCTCGACAAGGTCATCGACATCGACCAGCGCCCCATCGGGCGCACCCCGCGCTCCAACCCGGCGACCTACACCGGCGCCTTTACCCCGATCCGTGACTGGTTCGCGGGCCTGCCAGAGGCGAAGGCGCGCGGCTACAAACCGGGGCGGTTTTCGTTCAACGTCAAGGGCGGACGCTGCGAGGCCTGCCAAGGCGACGGGGTCATCAAGATCGAGATGCACTTCCTGCCCGATGTCTATGTCGAGTGCGAGACCTGCAAGGGCAAGCGTTACAACCGCGAAACGCTGGAGATCAAGTTCAAGGGCAAGAGCATCGCCGACGTGCTGGACATGACCGTCGAGGATGCGCAGGAGTTCTTTGCCGCGGTTCCGTCGATCCGCGAGAAGATGGACGCGCTGATGCGCGTGGGCCTTGGCTATATCAAGGTGGGCCAGCAGGCGACGACCCTGTCCGGGGGCGAGGCACAGCGCGTCAAGCTGTCCAAGGAGCTGAGCAAGCGGTCGACGGGCCGGACGCTCTATATCCTCGACGAGCCGACGACCGGCCTGCACTTTGAGGACGTGCGCAAGCTGCTCGAGGTGCTGCACGAACTGGTGGATCAGGGCAATTCGGTCGTGGTGATCGAACACAACCTCGACGTGGTCAAGACGGCCGACCATATCATCGACATCGGCCCCGAAGGCGGCGATGGCGGCGGCAGGTTGGTCGCCACCGGAACACCCGAGGAAGTGGCCGAAGTCGCGGAAAGCTACACCGGCCAGTATCTCAAACCGATGCTGACCAAGGCGCGCAGCAAGGTCGCGGCGGAATAGCGCAGGCCGCGTGGCTGAGCGCATGAAAGCCCCGGTCGACCCGACCGGGGCTTTGCACGTCTATCTCAGGATCTGGTTCACGAGGCCGATCAGGGCCAGCACCGTATTCGTCTGGGGATCGACCGCATAGACATATCCGTCATTCTGGACATACCGCGGATAGCGTGTCAGCCCGTAGCGCTGCGGCCGGTCGATGATGACGTATCGGACCACGCGATCACCGCGACCATACCTGCGGTACGGGCGGTGATGTTCGCTGCGACCATGGCGCCATCCGAACTGGCGTGCGTCGTGGTGGCCATGTCCGCGCCGCATGTCGCGGTGCTGACGGTAGTGACGTCGGTATCCCTTTCCCCGTCTGTCCTTGATCAGGGTGACGTTCGTGTCGGTCTCGATTCCGGTCGCGGCTGTCCAGGGGGTCGAAGGTGCCGCGAACGCGGGCGACGCCAACGCAAGGGCGCCGGCAAGGCCGACGGCTGTGAGTAAGGCTTTCATCAGGAAACTCCCGTTACGGTTCAGTCTGTTGTTACGGACAACTTCGTTCGGGCGAACGTCCTGGGTCTGCGTCCCTGAGCTTGTCGAACCCGGCAGATGCGGGAGGTTCGACAGGTTGATGATACCACATCAGACCGGGGCCGGGGGCGTGGGTTCGCCAAACCGGCGGTAACCCGCCAATCGCAAGCACCGGTGGAGCATGCGTTTTGGCGGGTTACAGGTAGGATCGTCGGTCGCGCGGGGTCTTAGAGGACAGCACGGGCGATGCGGATCAGTTGCAGCGTTTCGTACTGGCTGTCGCTCAACCGGATCACCTGCCCGTTGAGGACGGCATAGTTGCTGTCGTCTCCCAACGTGGGCAGTCGGTACAGCCGTGTCAGTTCCGCTTGGGTGAGCGCCGCGGTCGGGGCCACGCTGACGCCACTGCCCAGATCGGCGACCTGCGCAAGTTCGTTAATCAGCAGGAGCCCTGTGTAATCCTGCTCGTCCAGCAGCACCGGCATCCCGTCGATCAGCGCATAGCGTTGTCCATTCGGCGCCGGGTCAAGGCCGAACAGCCGCGCGATCTGCGCCGATTGCAGCAACAGGTTCTCGGTCGGGGTCGGCGCGTTGCGCAGGTAGTCATCGCGCTGGCGCAGCCACAACCGATCGTACTCCGCATCATCGTAGCCCAGCCACTGATCCTGCGTCACACCCTGCTTGGCCAGCCCCGGCGGCACGCAGGCGGGTGTCTTCTTGGCCAGTCCCGGCGGGCAGTTGCGATAGGTGATCAGCTCTTCCACGGGGGTGTCCGCGACAACAAGTTGCGGCCCGGCCAGCGCGAGCGCCGCACCCGCGAGAACGGTCAGCATGTCGCGGTCCGACGGGGCGGAGACGCGCAGGATTTCCTCGGCGCGCCGATCCATGTCCGCGCGACCGGGCGGGCGCTTGTCTGCTGAACGGTTAACCGCCTTTTCAGCCTTCTTGGCCTGACCGGGGTTCGTCTTCGCGGCTTGTTTCTTGTCCGCCTTGGCGGCCTGTTTCCTGTCCGACTTGCCGGGTTTGTTTTCCGCGCTCCGGCCATTGCCCTTGGCCTTTTGCTGGCCATTCCCGGAATTGCCCTTGGCTTGCTTCTGCTGACCGCCGCCCTTGCCATTGCCGCCTTTGGCAGCCTTCTTCTGCCCGCCGGCATTGCCCTTGGCCCCGTTGCCCTTGCCTTGGGCCAGCCATACTTGGCCGCCGGCACCGCCTGCTGTCAGCGCCACGGCCGAGGATGCGGGGGCAGGTACGGCCCCGGTCGATGCGGCCATGCCCGCCGTGGCGAGGCCCGTGCCGAGGGCTGCTGCGATCATGAGATGTTTCATCGGTATTTCCTTCCGCTTCGGCGATGCCGCGCCTTTCGCGACATAACCGTCGAAGCGGGAAGGAGGTTCCGGTACGTGTGCCCCCCGGCGAATAACCGCCGCCGGGGGAGGGCGCGTCAGTTCCCGCGGCCGCGTCCGGCGAAACGGGGCAGCATGGCAGAGAAATCCTTGCCCTTGCCGTCCTCTTCCTCGACGAACGCCTTGTAGAGTTCCAGCGCACGGGCGCCCATCGGTGTGTCGGCATCGACCAGTTCGGCGGCCTGCTGGGACAGGCCGAGGTCCTTGACCATCAGTTCGGCGGCGAAACCGGGCTTATAGCCGTTGTCGGCGGGCGATTTCGGCCCGACGCCGGGTGCGGGGCAATAGGCGTTCATCGACCAGGAATAGCCCGACGACGTGCTGACCACGTCGAACATGCGCTGCCGGTCCAGCCCCAGCTTGTCCGCCAGGGCAAAGGCTTCGCAGGTGGCGATCATCGTCGCGCCGAGGATCATGTTGTTGCAGATCTTGGCGGACTGGCCTGCACCCGCGTCGCCGCAATGCACGGCCTTCTGCCCCATGATCTCGAAGAGCGGCGCCGCGGCGGCAAAGGCCGCTTCGGACCCGCCCGCCATGAAGGTCAGCGTGCCGGCTTCGGCCCCGCCGACACCACCGGAAACCGGCGCGTCAACCGCAAGAAGGCCTGCTTTTTCAGCGGCTTCCGACGTGTTCCTCGCGCTTTCCACGTCCACGGTGGAGCAGTCGATGAAAACCGCGCCCTCGCGCATGTGGCCGATGGCTTCGGCGGCGACCTGGCGCAGGATGGACCCGTTGGGCAGCATCGTGATGACGACGTCCGCGCCGGTGACGGCATCGGGTATCGTCTGCGCCTGCTCCACGCCCTCGGCGGTGGTGCCTGCCACGTCGAAACCACGGACCTTGTGCCCGGCCTTTGCAAGGTTCGCCGCCATCGGCGCCCCCATGTTGCCGAGACCGATGAAACCGATGTTGAGCGAGGCCATGATGTATCCTTTCAAAGTTTCAGTGCGTCCGCACCCAGCGGGTGCAGCATGTCGGAGATCGCCGCTGGCGGCACGTCGCCATCGGCATGTTGCCATTGGGGATTGCGGTCCTTGTCGATGATCGCGGCGCGGATCCCTTCGAGGAAATCGCCCCGCTCCATCGCGCGAAAGGTGAACCGGTATTCGAGGTCCAGCGCCGCGGGCATCGTCGGGCCTGCCTCGCGCAGCCTGCGAATGATCTCGATCGTGCAGGCGGCCGAAAGCGGGGAGGCGCGGGAGAGCTTTTTCAGCGCGTCCGCGGCAAAGTCGCTGTCCGCGTTTTCGAGGTTCTCCCGGATCTTGCCCAGATCGCCGCCGGCAAACAGCCGGTCGATCTCCGCGGTCTGCGGGCGGAGCGTGCCGGGGGGCGGCGTTTGCCCGTCGATGACGGAAGGGTGGCCGCCGCTTTCCAGCTTCGCCACCAGCGCGGGCCAGCTTTCTTCCGGCAGGTAGATATCCGCGAAACCGGCGAGGATCGCATCATCCGGCCCCAGCCGGGTGCCGGTGGTGCCCAGGTATTCGCCCAGTCTGCCGGGTGCGCGCGCCAAAATCAGCGTGCCGCCCACGTCCGGCACCAACCCGATACCGCATTCCGGCATCGCGATCTGGCTGCTGTCGCCCACGATGCGGTGCGATCCGTGACAGCCGATGCCGACGCCGCCGCCCATGGTGAAGCCCTGCAGCAGGGACACGATGGGCTTGGGATAGGCGGACATCTTGTTGTTCAGCCGGTATTCGTCCGCCCAGAACCGCCGTCCGTAGGCGAAATCCCCCTTCTTGCCGGTCGCGTAGAGTTCGGCAATGTCCCCGCCGGAGCAGAAGGCCCGGTCGCCCTCCGCGTCGATGACGACCAGCGCCACCGCGTCATTGCCGGCCCAGTCGTCTAGGGCGGCCTCGATCGCGAGGCACATGTCGTAGGTCATGGCGTTCAGCGCCTTGGGGCGGGTCAGCGTGATGCGTCCCGCGCGGCCGGTGATGCGGATGTCGATATCGCTCATGTCTGGCCTCAGCGGTTCTTGAGCATGTCGCGGGCGACGATCAGGCGCATGATCTCGTTCGTGCCTTCGAGGATCTGGTGCACCCGCAGGTCACGCACCAGCTTCTCGATCCCGTAATCGGCAAGATAGCCGTAGCCGCCGTGCAGTTGCAGGCACTGGTCCACCACCTTGCTGCCGGTCTCGGTCACGAATTTCTTGGCCATCGCGCAGAACTTGGTCGCGTCCGGCGCCTTGGTGTCCAGCTTCCACGCCGCCTGCCGCAGGAAGGTGCGCGCCGCCTGAAGCTCGATCTCCATGTCGGCGATGCGGAACTGAAGCCCCTGGAACTGGTCGATGCTCTGGCCGAAGGCCTTGCGTTCGCCCATGTAGTCGAGGGTCTTGTCGAGGGCGATCTGCGCGGCGCCGAGAGAGCAGGCGGCGATATTCAGACGCCCCCCGTCGAGGCCGATCATCGCGTACTTGAAGCCCTTGCCTTCCTCGCCCACGAGGTTTGCCGCCGGCACCTCGCAATTGTCGAACTGGACCTGTGCGGTCGGCTGACTGCGCCATCCCATCTTGTCTTCCAGCCCGCCGAAGCTCAGCCCCCGCGCGCCGTCTTCCACCAGCACGGTGGACACGCCCGCCGCGCCCTCATCCGAGGTGCGAACCATGACCACGTAGGCGTCGGAATAGCCCCCGCCCGAGATGAACGCCTTTGTTCCGTTCAGGCGATAGCCTTCGTTGGTGCGCTCCGCGCGGGTCTTGAGCGCGGCCGCGTCCGAGCCCGAGCCCGGTTCGGTGAGGCAGTAGCTGAGGACGGTGTTCATCGCCACCACGTCGGCCAGCACGCGGTCCTTGAGCGCGTCGCTGCCGAAGGCATCGATCATGCGGGCGCACATGTTGTGGATCGACAGGAACGCCGCGACGGACGGACAGGCCATCGACAGCGCCTCGAACACGAGCGTCGCGTCCAGCCGGCTGAGCCCGGAACCGCCCGACTCCTCGGACACGTAAAGCCCGCCAAAGCCCAGTTCGCCCACCCGTGGCCACAGCTCTTTGGGGATCGTGCCGTCCTTTTCCCAGGTGTGGGCATGGGGCGCGATCTGCGCCTGCCCGAACTCGTAGGCCATGTCGAAGATGGCTGTCTGTTCTTCTGTCGGTGCGAAATCCATCTGCTCTCCCAGTCTCAAGCGGCCGTTGCGGCCTTTTTCGGTATCAGGACGCGCGGCGCCCGGTCAGTCTTCGGGCAGGGCCGCCAGCGCCGCCGCCGCGTCCGGGTGACCCAGCCGAACGGCGGTCTCGAACCAGTGGCGTGCCTGAAAGGTGTCTTGCGGCAGCCCGTCGCCTTCGGCGTACATCCGACCGAGGCGCAGCGCCGCTTCGGCGTCGCCCTCGTTCGCAGCATCCCAGAACCATTGCGCGGCGATGCGCAGGTCCTGCCGGGTGCCTTCGCCCGCGTAATTGGCCCTGGCCAGCAGCAACTGGCATGCACGGCCACCGGCGCCCGCCTGTTGCAGCGCCGTCTGGAAAGCCCGTGCGCGATCCTTCGGCAGACCGGCCCCGTCCCAGAGCGCCTGCGCATAATTGCAGGTGCCGGCCTGATGCTCGGCGGCGGTCGCCTGCGCGAACAGGGTCGCGGCCATGGTCAGGTCCGGGGCAACCCCGCGCCCGTCCCGGTAGGCTTCGCCAAGCCGGTTCTGCGCGTCCGCATCGCCCTGTCGGGCGGCGCGTTCGAACCATTGTGCCGCCGCTGTCGGATCGGCGTCCTCGAGCAGGCCATCGGCATTGAAGATGCCCACCAGCCTTTGCGCAGGTGCGTCCCCCTGTTCCGCCGCCTTGAGTGCCAAGTCGTAGGCGCGCGGCAGGTCGGCGGGAAGGGCGGTGCCCTCGAACAGAAGAAACGCGAGCAGGCGCATGGCCGGCGCGGCGTCTGCCGCGCTGGCCCGCTCCAGCAGGGCGATGGCGCGGGGCACATCGCGTTCGGTCTCGACTCCGTCAAGCAGGTAGAGCGCGAGTGTGGTCATCGCGCCGGTGTCGCCTGCCTCGGCCGCGCGGGCCAGTTCATCGATTTCCGTCTCCTCGACGATCACGTCGCCATCGGCCGTGACCGTCAGCCGTCCGTCCGTCAGGTCGATGCCGATGCGCGCGCCCTGCGGGGCGGGGTAGGCGGTGCCATCCACGTTCACCTCGGTGCCGGTCAGCCGGACGACGCGACCGTCCAGTGTTACTTCGACGCCGCCGTCGATGGTGTTGATCGTCTGCTGCTGCCCCCCCGTCACCGAGAAGGTGACGCCGTTCATCGTCATGGTGGCGCTGTTCTGCGCTGACGGCGCGCCGGCGGTCAGTGCAACGACCGGCAGGGCCAGCAGCAAAGTCCTTGCCAAGTTGCGCATCCGTTCCTCCCTTCGGTGACGCGGCGGCCGGGCCGCGGTGCAGCCCGGCCCGTGTTCAGGCCATGTGCCGGATCATTCCATCACGGGGATGGAGAATTCGCCACCCTCCTTGATCCCGCTCGGCCAGCGCGCGGTCACGGTCTTGGTCCGGGTGTAGAACTTGAACGCATCTGGCCCGTGCTGGTTCAGGTCGCCGAAGACGGATTTCTTCCAGCCGCCGAAGGTGTGATAGGCCAGCGGCACCGGGATCGGCACGTTGATGCCCACCATCCCGATGTTGATCCGGTTGGCGAAGTCACGGGCGGCGTCCCCGTCGCGGGTGAAGATCGCCGTGCCGTTGCCGTATTCGTGGTCCATGGCCAGCCCCAGCGCCTCTTCGTAGGACTGGGCGCGCACGCAAGTCAGCACGGGGCCGAAGATTTCCTGCTTGTAGATGTCCATGTCCTTGGTGGCCCGGTCGAACAGGTGCGCCCCGACGAAATAGCCGTCCTCGTAGCCCTGCAGCTTGAAGTTGCGCCCGTCGACGACCAGTTCCGCGCCTTGATCGATGCCGGTCTGTACAAGGCGTTCTATATTGGCCTTGGCAGCCGCCGTCACGACGGGGCCGTAATCGACGTCATTGCCGGCGGTATAGGGCCCGATCTTGAGGTTCTCGATGCGTGGCACCAGCTTCTCGATCAGGCGGTCGGCGGTCTCGTCACCCACCGGGACCGCGACCGAGATCGCCATGCAGCGTTCGCCTGCGGCACCGTAGCCCGCGCCCACCAGCGCATCGGCGGCCTGGTCCATGTCGGCGTCGGGCATGATGATCATGTGGTTCTTGGCGCCGCCGAAGCACTGCACCCGCTTGCCGTTGGCGCAGCCCGTCGCATAGATGTATTCCGCGATCGGCGTCGACCCGACGAAGCCGATCGACTGGATCACGTCGTGGTGCAGGATCGCATCCACCGCTTCCTTGTCACCGTTCACGACCTGCAGGATGCCCTTGGGCAGGCCCGCTTCCTCCAGCAGTTCGGCCAGCATCAGCGGCACGGAGGGGTCGCGCTCGGACGGCTTGAGGATGAAGGCGTTGCCGCAGGCGATGGCCGGGGCGAACATCCACATCGGGATCATGGCGGGGAAGTTGAACGGCGTGATGCCCGCGGTGACGCCCAGCGGCTGGCGCATGGAGTACATGTCGATGCCCGGACCCGCGCTGTCGGTGTATTCACCCTTCAGCAGTTGCGGCGCGCCGATGCAGTATTCCACCACTTCCAGCCCGCGCTGCACGTCGCCCGCGGCGTCGGGCAGGGTCTTGCCGTGCTCGCGGCTCAGCGCCTCGGCCAGCTTGTCCATGTCGCGGTTCAGCAGGTCCACGAACTTCATCAGCACCCGCGCGCGGCGCTGGGGATTGGTCGCGGCCCACGCGGGCTGGGCGGCCTGCGCGTATTCCACCGCCTTGTCCAGTTCTTCGCCGCTGGCCAGCGGCACCTTGGCCTGCACTTCGCCGGTGGCGGGGTTCATCACGTCGGCGAAACGGCCGGACGACCCCTTCACATGGGCACCGTTGAGGTAATGGGTCAATTCTTGCATATCGGATCTCCCTTGGGTTGGCGGCAGATTAGTCTTGCAAAAAGGCAGGGGAAAGGGGCAAGTTTTCAAAATGGTTTTGCGTTTCTGCAAAATGGTAAGGGCAGGGGGCGGCGCATTTGGAAAATTGGGACGACATGCGCCTGTTCCTTGCGGTCGCCCGTGAACGCAGCCTTTCGGGTGCCGGAAAACTGCTGAGACTGGATCCGGCGACGCTGGGTCGCCGGGTCGCGCGGCTGGAAAAAGCGCTGGAGGTCGTTCTTTTCGTCAAGTCGCCCCAAGGCTACGCGCTGACCGAAGCCGGCGCGCAGCTGCTGGAGCGTGCGGCGGCGGTGGAACAGGCGATGCGGCTGGCATCCGCCGGCGTGGCGGGGCCCAGCGACCGGATGAGCGGCCAGATCCGCATCGGCGCACCGGACGGCGCCGCGAACTTTCTGCTGCCGCAGGTCTGCGCGGCGCTGGGGCGGGATCATCCCGACGTCGACATCCAGATCGTCGCCCTGCCGCGGGTGTTCAACCTTTCGCGGCGCGAGGCGGACATGGCGATCGGCGTCTCCGCGCCCTCGGCCGGGCGGCTGATCGTGCAGAAGGTCAGCGACTATCATTTGCACCTCGCGGCCTCCGCCGATTACCTGGCGGCACACGGAACGCCACGGTCCGTGGCCGATCTCAGGGCGTCGCGCATCGTCGGCTACATCCCCGACATGATCTTCGACCGTGAGCTCGACTACCTCGCGGACCTCGGGCTGTCGCGGGTGGCACTTGCCTCCAACTCCGTCTCGGTGCAGTTGCAGATGGTGGCGCGCGGCGGGGGGATCGGCGTCGTGCATGATTTCGTACTGCCGTTCGCACCCGGCGTGCAGCGCATCCTGACCCGCGAAGTCAGCCTCAAACGGTCCTTTTACCTGATCCGGCACGCCGACGACCAGTCCAACCGCAGGTTGAGCCGCTTTGCCGATCTGTTCGGCGCGGCGATCCGCGCGGAACTGGCCCGGCTCGAGGCAAAAGCTTGACAGGTCAGCGCTTTGTCGCAACGCTGACCCTAGGGAAATGCATCTTTAGGGAGGATGGCCATGCTCGTGTCGCAAATTCTCAAGTCGAAGTCGGATGATGCGGTGGTGACCTGCCCGCCGTCGATGCTGATTTCCGAGGCGGCGAAGATGTTGTCGGAGAAACGGATCGGCACGCTGGTGATCTCCGACGACGGCAAGACCCCCAGAGGCATCCTGTCGGAACGCGACATCGTGCGGGAACTGGGCCGCCAGGGGGCTGGATGCATGGACATGACGGTGGACAAGCTGATGACCACCAAGCTCGTCACCTGCAGCAGGGACGAACGCGCCGACGCGATCTTGCAGAAGATGACGGACGGCCGTTTTCGCCACATGCCGGTCATCGAGGACGGCGCGCTGGTCGGGCTGATCTCGCTCGGTGACGTGGTCAAGGCGCGGCTGACCGAACTTTCGATGGAGAAGAACGCGCTCGAAGGCATGATCATGGGTCACTGACGCGGCGTACCGCCCCGCGACGACCGGGCGCTTTAGCGCTTGCGCCTCTCGCGCGCACATGATTGCTTGCGCGCGAGAAAAGACCAGACACAGGACAGTCCATGCGCATCGGCCTTTATCCCGGCACCTTCGACCCGATCACACTCGGGCACATCGACATCATCCGCCGGGCCTCGAGGCTGGTGGACAAGCTCGTGATCGGGGTGGCGATCAACCGCGACAAGGGGCCGTTGTTCGACCTCGATGAACGGGTCGCGATGATCGAGGACGAATGTGCCCAGCTGACCCGCGAGACCGGGGTCGAGGTCGTCGTTCATCCGTTCGAGAACCTGCTGATCAACTGCGCCCGCGACGTCGGCGCGCAGATCATCGTGCGCGGCCTGCGCGCCGTTGCCGACTTTGAATACGAATACCAGATGGTCGGCATGAACCGCCAGCTTGACGATAGCATCGAGACGGTCTTCCTGATGGCCGAGGCGACGCACCAGGCGATCGCCAGCAAACTGGTCAAGGAGATTGCCCGCCTCGAGGGCGACGTGAGCAAGTTCGTCACGCCCAGTGTCAACGCCAAGCTCTTGGAACGGTTCGGCTGACCCTACATGCGGCTGGCGATCACGCCCGCCGTGTCCAGCATCCTGTTGGAGAACGCCCATTCATTGTCGTACCAGGCCAGCACCCGCAACAGGGTGCCGTCCTGAACGCGCGTCTGGTCGGTGGCAAAGACCGCCGAATGCGGGTTGCCGCGAAAATCGCTCGACACCAGTTTGCGGTCGGTCACCCCGACGACGCCTTTCAGCGGCCCCTGCGCCGCGGCCGCGCGAAACGCGTCGTTCACGGCCTCCACGGTGGCGGGCCGGTCAACGGTCACCACCAGATCGCAGCATGAAACGTCCGGCGTGGGCACCCGGATGGCGTGGCTGGTGATACGTCCGGCAAGATGGGGCAGCACCAGGTCCAGCGTGCGCGAGGCGCTGGTGGAGGTCGGCACCATCGACAAGGCCCCGGCGCGGGCGCGGTAGAGATCTTCGTGCGCGGCATCCGTCAGGCTTTGCGAGTTGGTATAGCAATGGACCGTCGTCATCATCCCGCGTGCGATCCCGAAAGCGCGGTGCAGAATATCCACCATCGGCACAAGGCAATTGGTGGTGCACGACCCGTTCGAGACGATCCTGTCCGTCGCCGTGAGGCTGTCGTGGTTGATCCCGTAGACCACCGTCCGGGCCTCGCCCTTGGCCGGGCCCGAAATAAGCACCCGCCCCGCGCCGTTCCGCAGATGCGCCTCGGCGTGGACCGGATCCGTCATGTGGCCGGTACATTCCAGCGCGATGTCCACGTCCTGCCAGTTCAGCCGCTCGGGCCGCGGCTCGGCCGTGACGCGGATCGGGCCACGGCCCACGTCCATCGTGCCCGTCCCCAGTGTCACCGTGCCGGGGTAGGTGCCATGGACCGAGTCGAACTCGAAGAGATGCGCCGCCGTCTCCAACGGCGCGAGATCGTTGATTGCCACGACTTCGAAGTCGCCGGGCGCGCGCGACATGAGCGCCCGCAGCACCGAGCGGCCGATGCGCCCGAACCCGTTGATCCCCAGCCTGATGGTCATTGCGATACCTTTTGATCAAATCGAGACTGCGCCTTGATCGCGCCGCGCCGGGGCCAAGTCAACCAGGCGGGGGGAGGAATCAAGTACCGATACAATCCGCCGATGGGGCGGGCGCGGCGGCGGGTTCGGCAAACTGCCGGCCCGGAAGGGTCGCGAAAGCGGGCGCCCCTAGCTGGTGCAGGGCGCGATGGGGATCACCGCGACCGCCTGGTCGGAAAAGGCCATCTCCAGCGTCGTTTCCCCCAGCACGAGGGTGACCACCGCACCCGCGATTTCGCTGCCGGTGATCGTTTCGGGCCGACCGGTGCCGCTGTCGTCCACGTCGACGGTGAAACTGACGACCCCCTCGGGCGGCAGCCCGGCCAGGTTCAGCGTCAGCACCGTGTCACCGTCCGCAAGCTCCGGCACGCCCAGCAAGGCACCGCGCCCCTCGATGACGTCGAAGGGCTGATGCACATCCACACCGGCGCCGCCCGGGGTGGTGTCGAACAGCAGTCCGGCGGGCGCGGCGCCGATATCCAGCGTCAGTGTCGCCTCGGCCAGGGGGCAGGTGCCGTCGTTGGTCAGCACGAAGCGGTCCTTGGGCGCCCCTTCGACAAAGCGCAGGCTGAGGTCGGCCTGCGCGGCGCCGGCCCAGAGCAACAAGAGGCAGGTTGCGGTACGGATCATCCGAAAGCTCCTTTACGGTCGGCGCCACAGGTAGCGCGACATCGCGAGGGTGCAATCAGATGATTTCGTCCTCGTCGAACAGGGGGTCGCTTTCGAGCTGCGTGGCAAGGTCGCCCACCGTGGCCTCTGCCGCCTTGGGGCCGAGTTTGGCCAGATGAAACACCGCGTCTCCCTCGTTCACCACGGGCAGGATCGCGCGGCCGATCAGGATGCCGGGTTCGGGCGCCACCAGATCGGTCTCGACCGCGCCGAAGGGATCGGAGACGGTGGCCAGCACATCGCCGGCCTCGACGGTCTCGCCCTCGGCGCGGAATGTCCGCAGCAGGCCGCCAGCCGGGGCCCGGAGCCAGTACGAGGACGTGCAGAGATAGGGGGCGACCCGCGCGGGCGCGATGCCCTTGGCGGGCAGCATGTCCTGTCCGCGCATCACCCTGAGGATGCCCGCAACCCCGGCGCGGACGGCCATTTCGTCGAACCGCAGCCCTTCGCCCGCCTCGTAGAGCAGGATCGGGACGCCGTGCTTGCCCGCGACCGCGCGCAGGGAGCCGTCGCGCAGTCCGGATGTCAGCACGACCGGCGCGCCGAAATCCAGCGCCATCTTCTGCGTGACCTTGTCGGAGGGCGAGACCCGCACCTGAGGCAGGTTGGTGCGGTGGATCGCGGCGGAGTGCAGGTCGATCCCGAAATCGCAGCGCAACACGACGTCCTGAAGAAAGATGTGCGCCAGTCGCGCCCCCAGCGAACCCGAAGGATGGCCGGGAAAGCAGCGGTTGAGGTCGCGCCGGTCGGGCAGGTAGCGGGACCGGCTGAGAAACCCGAAGGAATTCACGACCGGAATTACCAGAAGCGTGCCGCGCAGGGATTTGAGTTGTGGCGCCCGGAGCAGGCGGCGCAGGATCTCCACGCCGATCACCTCGTCCCCGTGTACGGCGGCGCTGACGAACATCGTGGGGCCGGGGCGCTTGCCGTGATGGACCTCGATCGACAGGTGCACCGGCGTGTGGTCGGGCAGGGTGGAGACGGGCAGGTCCACCCCGAGGCTGCTGCCCGGCGCGACGGTCTGCCCGGCGATCTCGAAAGGCGCGCGGGGGGCGCTCATTACCGGTTGCCCGTGCCGCCGAACCGCGCGGCATCGGCGGCCGCCCGGCGGATGGCGTTGGATTTGTGCACGGTTTCCATGTACTCCGCCTCCGGATCGCTGTCGTAGACCACGCCGCCGCCGGCCTGGATGTAAAGCGTTTCGTCCTTGATGACGGCTGTCCTCAGCGCGATGCACATGTCCATGTCGCCGCCGGCGCTGAAATAGCCGACACCGCCCCCGTAGAGCCCGCGCTTCTCGGGTTCGAGCTCGTCGATGATCTCCATCGCGCGGACCTTGGGCGCACCGGATACCGTTCCGGCGGGCATTCCGGCAAAGAAGGCATCGAGGGCGTCGCAATCCTCGCGCAGCTCGCCCACCACGTTGGAGACGATGTGCATCACGTGACTGTAGCGTTCGACGACGAATTCCTCGGTCGGCCGGACCGTGCCCACCCGGGCGACGCGGCCCACGTCGTTGCGGCCGAGATCGAGCAGCATCAGGTGCTCCGCCAGCTCCTTTTCATCCAGCAGCAGATCGGCTTCCAGCGCCCGGTCCTCTTCGGGTGTCGCCCCGCGGGGCCGGGTGCCCGCGACGGGCCGGATTGTGATCTGGTTGTCGAACACCCGCACGAGGATTTCCGGGCTCGCGCCGACCACGTGGAAGCCGCCGAAATTGAAGTAGAACATGAAGGGCGACGGGTTGGTGCGGCGCAGGCTGCGGTAGAGCGTGAACGGGGCCTGGGTGAACCCCTGCGCCCAGCGTTGGCTTGGCACGACCTGAAAGATGTCGCCGGCCGCGATGTAGTCGCGCGCCTTTTCCACCGCGGCCTTGTACCCGTCGCGGGTAAAGTTGCTTACCGGCGCCGGTGCCTCGTCCGCGTCGCCCAGATCGCGCGAGGTGGCGGGCATCGCCCGTTCCATGTCCCGCACCGCGTCCATGACCCTTTCGGCGGCCTGCGCATAGGCGGCGCGCGCCGACTGGCCCTCGGACACCCATGCGGGAGAGACCACGGTGACCTCGCCCTTGACGCCGTCCAGAACTGCGATCACCGAAGGGCGCACCATCACCGCATCGGGCAGGCCCAGCGGGTCGGGGTTCACGTCCGGCAGATGCTCGACCAGCCGGATCATGTCGTACCCGAGGTATCCGAACAGTCCCGCCGCTGCCTGTGGCATCCCTTCGGGCAGGTTGATCCGGCTTTCCGCGATGACGTCGCGCAGCACGTCCAGCGGGTTGCCCGGCATGTCCTCGAACGCGTCAGCATCGTAGCGGGCGGCACGGTTGAGCGCCGAGGTCTCGCCCCGGCAGCGCCATATCAGGTCGGGCTTCATGCCGATGATCGAATAGCGCCCGCGCACTTCGCCACCGGTCACCGACTCGAGGACAAAGGCATTCTCTGAGGCGCCGGTGAGTTTCAGCATCAGCGACACGGGCGTGTCGAGATCGGCGGCAAGCCGGGTATAGACGATCTGGTTCTCGCCCGCGCCGTAACCCGTGGCAAATTCTTCGAAGGCCGGGGTGAGTGTCATGCCGATGTCCCGTCAGGGAAAGTTGACGTGGACGGCCTGAAGCGCCCGCTGGTCAACCTCGGGGCCCGCGCGGCGCACCACGTCGTTCGCGAAAACGGCATAGAGATCCTGCGCGAGGTTCTGGTCCAGCTGCTCTGACAGTTGATCGCGCAGGGCCGCGGACTCGCCGTCAGCTTCCGGATCCTCGATCGAGTCGAGCCGGACGATGAAGACCTGCCCGTCGCCCGGCAACACGCTCACGTCGCCCGGCGACATCTCGAAGACCGTTTCCATGAAGTTGTCCGGCGTGTCCTGGATAAAGGCGCGTCGGGTCTGGTTTTCCTCGATCATCGCGTCCAGTCCCGCTTCCTCGAAGGACGCGGTGCCGCCCAGCGATTGCACGAGATCGGTCGCCTGCGCGGTCAGCTGGTCGACGGTCTGCTGTGCGACCCAGGCCGCCTGCACGTCGTCACGGGCCTGCTCGAAGGGTTCGGGCCGTTCCTCCAGCCGCTCGTCAAGCCGCATGGCAAAAACGCCGCCATCGTCCAGTTGCGCGATCCGCGGGAAGTCGTCCGAGGTCAGATCGGCGGCCGCGTCGCGGAAGGCGGTATAGGCGGCGATGCCCTCGGTGCTTTCGGGCGTCCAGTCGATCGTGCCCAGCGTCAGGTTCGTCTCTTCGGCTAACTGTTCAAGGGTGACGCCGCCTGCCAGCTGATCGTCGAGTTCCTGCGCCCGCGCCTCAACCGCCCGTACCGCACGGCTCGCGGCGAGCTCCGCTTCAAGCGCGGGGCGTGCGTCCTCGAAACTGGTGTTCTGCGCGGGCAGCACGCCGTTCACGCGGAACAATGCCGGCCCCAGCGGGCTGGGCAACGGGCCGACAACGTCGCCGACCTCGGCGCCGAAGACGGCTTCGCCCGCCGCATCCAGTTCGAGGCGACCCACGTCGCCCATGTCCACATCGCTCAGCTCGAGACCCCGTTCGTCCACCAGCGCGTTGAAGGTGGTCCCGTCGACTTTCAGCGCGGCGGCGGCCCGGTCGGCGGCTTCCTGGTCAGCAAAGACGAGGCGTTCGACCAGCCGGCGTTCGGGTTGCTGGAATTCGGCTGCCCGGTCGTCGTAGGCGCGGCGCAATTCTTCCTCGGGCGCCTCGACTTCGTCCAGCATGTCGTCGGGCGACAGCCAGACGTAGGTGATCTTCTTGGTCAGGGGCAGCATGAATGCGTCCTGGTGCGAGTCGTAGTATTCCCGCAACTGATCCTCCGTCGGTTCCGCCACCGGTTCGGCAAGGTCCGCGCTGTCCAGCACGCTCCAGGTGAAACCGCGTTCCTGCGCAATGAATGTCATCAGCGTATCGGCATAGGCGGCGGGCATGACCACGCCGCTGGTCACGGCACGTTGCAGCAGGGTGCGGGCCGCTTCCTCGCGCAGGGAGGTCTCGAAATCCGCCTCGGACATGCCGCCCTGTTGCAGGGCGAACCGATAGGCTTCGCGGTCGAAGCTGCCGTCGACACCCTGAAAGGCCGGAATGTCCAGGATGTCTTCGCGCAGGGCCTCGTCCCCGATGGACAGCCCCAGCTGGGATGTCTCGTGATCAAGGGCGCGGTTGCGCACGAGCCGCTGCAGCACGGCGCGGTCCAGGCCGATTTCCTGCGCGCGGGCGAAGGGCAGGCTTTCGCCGGTCTGCTGTTCGATGGCGCGGATCTCGTTCTGCAACTGGCGGGCGTAGGCATCCACCGGGATCGACTTGTCGCCGACCGTGCCGATGGTGCGCAGGTTGCCCGACAGGTTGACCGCGCCGAAGCCGCCCAGCCCGAGGATCAGCAGACCCATCAGGATCCACATTGCGGTTCTTGAAATGCTCGACCCCTTGGCCATTTGTCCTCACCCTTTTTCGCTTTCGCAACTGTCTATGTGTCCCGCCCGCCTGTCGCAAGCAGCTATGTGGCGTCGCCGCAGCCCGATCAGCCCTGTCGCAGGCTTTCCAGCCGGTCGAACAGCACGCCGATGCCCGGCGCGTCGAGGTTCGCGAAGGCGATGCGGAGTTCACGCGCGCCGCCGTCGTCGCCCTGGGGGTGGAACATGGTGCCCGGCAGGCAAAGGATCCCGGCGCTGCGCACCAGCTCCGGCGCGAGGGTCGCGGCGCTTTGTGCGAAGGGATGCTGGAGATAGGCGAAATACCCGCCGAGCCCGAGCAGCTTCCACCCCGACGGTTCCAGCCGCGGGAAGTGTTCCGTGATCGCGGCGCGGCGGGCGAGGATCTCGTCCCGCTCTCCGGCGAGCCACTGGCCCAGATTGCGCATCCCCCAAAGCGCCGCGTGCTGCCCCAGCTGCGCGGGGCAGATCGCGACCGTGTCGAGAAACTTCTCCGCTTCCGCCAGCCGCGTCTCGGAGGTCAGCATCGCGCCCACCCGGTGCCCGGTCAGCCGGTACGCCTTGGAAAAGGAATAGAGGTGGATCAGCGTATCGGCCCAGTCCGGGTCCTGAAACAGGGCATGAGGCGGGCCGCTGCGGCTGTCGAAGTCGCGGTAGGTTTCGTCGAGGATCAGCGCGATCCCGTGCCGCCGGGCAAGATCGAAGAAGGCCTGCACCAGTTCGGCGGGGTATTCGACACCGCCCGGATTGTTGGGCGTGACCATCGCGATGGCGCGGGTCCGGGACGTGATCAGCGCCGCCGCCCGGTCCGGGTCGGGCAGCAGATCCGCCTCCGTGGCCAGCGGGATGGCGCTGACACCGGACATGTCGAGCCACATTTTATGGTTGAAATACCAAGGGGTTGGAAGGATCACTTCATCCCCTTCGGCGCAGAGCGTGGCGATGGCCGCGGCAAAGGCCTGATTGCAGCCCGAGGTGATGCAGACCTGCGCGGGCGTGACCGTGCCGCCGTAGTGTCGCGCGGTGACCCCGGCAAGTTCGGCCCGCAGTTCCGGCAGGCCCAGCACGGGGCCGTAGAGATGCGCCTCGACATTGTGCAGCGCGGCATCGGCCATCGCCTGCCTCAGCGCCTGCGGCGGCGGGTCCACCGGGGCGGCCTGGCTGACGTTGATGAGCGGGCGGTCGGCGGCAAAGTCGACGCCCTGCAGCCAGCGGCGCGCTTCCATCACCGGGGGGGCGAACGTGGTGGCGGTACGGGGCAGCGGCATCGGGTTATCCTTTGGAAGCGGCAGAGGGTGGGCCGGTCGTCACGCCCGCCGGATGTATCCGGCATGCGGGCGCGAGCCGGGCAGGGCCGGCGGTGGCCTCAGTCCCGGCCCCGGTAGGGTTCGACGTATTGCAGCGCCATGTCCCAGGGAAAGAAGATCCAGGTGTCCTGGCTGACCTCGGTGATGAAGGTATCGACCTGCGGGCGGCCCTTGGGCTTGGCGTAGACGGTGGCGAAATGGGCCTTCGGGTACATCCTGCGCACCACTTCCAATGTCTTGCCGCTGTCCACGAGGTCATCGATGATGAGGATGCCGGTGCCGTCGCCCATGAGTGCGGCATCGGGGGATTTCAGCACCTGCGCGTCCGACTGGTCCTGATGGTCGTAGGACTTGACCGAAATCGTGTCGACGGTGCGGATGTCCAGTTCTCGCGCCGCGATCATCGCGGGCGCCATGCCGCCGCGCGTGATGGCCACCACCGCGCGCCAGCCGCCGTTGTCGGGCCCCATGCCGTCCAGTCGCCAGGCCAGCGCGCGGCTGTCGCGGTGGATCTGGTCCCAGGAGATGTGAAACCCCTTCTCGTGGGGCAGGCGGTTGGCGTCGCGTTTGTCGGACATGCGTCTATCTTTCGATCAGGAGCCGCAGGCCGAAGGCCCCCAGCAGGATTGCCGCGATCCGGTCAAAGACCGGCTTGAGGCGCAGGTAGCCACGGCGCGCCGGCGGCGCGCTGAGCAGCAGGGCGAACAGGCCGTAGAACAGGATTTCCAGTGTCACGTGGTTAACCACGACGAGGGCGATTTCCGCGGCGCCGAGGTCGCGGGGAAAGACGACGAGGATCAGCGCCGCGGCAAAGAGCATGGACTTGGGATTGCCGAGGTTCACCAGCGCGCCCGCCAGCAGGTTGCGCCCGGCCCGCAATGGCCCGGCATCGTCCGGCGGCGTCCGGGCATGGCGCCAGGTCTGCAAGGCGATCCACATTAGGTAGAGCGCCCCGGCCACCTTGAGCGTGACATAGGCCCAGGGCGCCAGCGCCAGCAGCCGGTCAAGCCCGAGAAACGCCGCCGCGGTCCAACCGCCCGCCGCAAGGGCCAGCCCGATCCCGCTGAGGAAACCTGCAAGCCGTCCCGCGCTGACGGTCGTCTTGATGACAAAGAGCATCGCCGCGCCGGGGCTCGCCAGGGCGGCCAGCAGCAGCAGGTTGAAGGCGGCGAGGCTTTCCGGCGTCATCGGCTCAGGTCATTCCTTGGCCATGTCGGGGGCGTCCACCGCCTTCATGCCCACCACGTGGTAGCCCGCGTCGACGTGCAGGTTCTCGCCCGTGGTGCCGGACCCGAGGTCGCTGAGCAGGAACAGGGCCGCCTTGCCCACGTCGCCGATCGTCACGTTGCGGCGCAGCGGTGAATTGTACTCGTTCCATTTCATGATGTAGCGGAAGTCGCCGATGCCCGACGCCGCCAGGGTCTTGATCGGCCCTGCGGAAATCGCGTTCACGCGGATGCCGTCCTTGCCCAAGTCCTCGGCCAGGTATTGCACCGACGCCTCCAGCGCGGCCTTGGCCACGCCCATGACGTTGTAGTGCGGCATCACCTTCTCGGCCCCGTAATAGGTCAGGGTGAGGGCGCTGCCGCCGGCGGACATCATCTTTTCCGCCCGCTGCATCACGGCCGTGAAGGAATAGACCGATATGTCCATGGACATGGCGAAATTGGCGCGGCTGGTGTCCACGTAGCGGCCGCGCAGTTCGCTCTTGTCGGAAAACCCGATGGCGTGCACCACGAAGTCGAGCGTGTCCCAGCGTTCCTTCAGGCCGTCGAACAGGGCGTCGATGCTGGCCTCGTCACCCACGTCGCACGGCAGGACAAGGTCGCTGCCAAGCTGGGCCGCCAGCGGATCGACCCGCTTCTTCAGGGCCTCGCCCTGGTAGGAAAAGGCGAGGTCCGCGCCGGCGTCGGCCAGGGTCCGGGCAATGCCCCAGGCAATCGACTTGTCGTTCGCGAGGCCCATGATCAAGCCACGCTTGCCCTGCATCAAAGTGTTTTCCATGGGCGCCGACCCTTTGCCTGTTTCTTTGACGACAACCTCTAGGACATTGCGACGGTACCATCAAGATGCGAGCACCGCGCATTCCCGCGTCAAACCACCGGTATGGTTGTACAAAAATCCGCCGACTGACTTGTTGCGATATGTCTATTGATATACCGCTGTTGCATTGGGCACGGTTTGCGACGTGCGGCCACGAAATTGGAACGTCAGATGGAAGAACGCACCGGCATCTTCGCGGGGCAGGACCCTTTCGAGATCGCGCGCCACTGGTTGGCCGAAGCGGAAGGCCGCGAGCCGAACGATCCGAACGCCATCGCCCTGGCCACCGTCGACGAGACCGGCCTGCCGAACGTGCGGATGGTGCTGCTGAAGGAGATCGAGGCGGACGCCTTCGTGTTCTACACCAATTACGAAAGCGCCAAGGCCATCGAACTGGACGGGGCGGGCAAGGCGGCCTTCGTGATGCACTGGAAATCCCTGCGCCGGCAGATCCGGGTGCGCGGGACCATCACGCGAGAGGACGGGCCCCAGGCCGACGCCTATTACAAGAGCCGGTCGCTGGGCAGCCGGCTGGGGGCCTGGGCGTCGAAACAGTCGCGCCCCCTCAAGAGCCGTGCGGCACTGGTGGCGGAGGTGGCAAAGGTCACCGCCGCCAAGGGCACGGACCCGGACCGGCCGCCGTTCTGGGGCGGTTACCGGATCACCCCGGTCGAGATCGAGTTCTGGGCCGACGGCGAGTTTCGTCTCCATAACCGGTTCAGATGGACCAGGCCCGAAGGGGGCGACCGGTCGTGGAACGTGGTTCGCCTGAACCCCTGAGTACCACCAGGACGTCTCATGTGGTACGGTGTTATCATTTTCCCGCAAACTCTGCGCGGGACCCAGTGACAGAGGACTGACGTGCAGGACAATCACGACACACCCAGTGGTAACGCGACCGGGGCACCCGACGAGGTGGCGGTATCCGGAGTCGTGAAGTGGTTCGACCCCGTGAAGGGGTTCGGTTTCGTCGTGGCCGACACGGGCGGGCCCGATATCCTGTTGCACGTGAACGTGCTGCGCAACTTCGGCCAAAGCTCCGTCGCGGACGGCGCGCGGGTGGAGGTGCTGGCACATCGCACGGAACGCGGCGTGCAGGCGACGGAGGTCAGGGCCATCCAGCCGCCCCAGAACACCCAGACCGCCGTGTTGCCCGACATCCTCGGCCGCGACCGCGAAGAGGTCGAGGCGGCGCCACTGGTGCCGGCGCGGGTAAAGTGGTTCGATAAATCCAAGGGATTCGGGTTTGCCAACGTGTTCGGCAAGCCGCAGGATGTCTTCCTGCATATAGAGGTGCTGCGGCAGTCGGGACTGTCCGATCTTCAGCCGGGCGAGGCACTGGCGATGCGGGTGATAGAGGGCAAACGCGGCAAGATGGCCGCAGAGGTGCAGGCATGGGAAACCGTACTCACGGAACGGGAAGACGACAGGGACTGATCGCCGCGGCGCTGCTGTGGCTGGCCGCCAGCGGAACAGCCTGGGCGGAAAGCGCCTGTCGCGCGGATACGGTGATGCTGCGGGGCGACTGGGGAACTGTGCGTTTCAATGTCGAGATCGCGGACGAGCCTATGGAACAGGCGCGGGGCCTCATGGGGCGCGAAGCCATGCCGGTGTCCTCGGGCATGCTGTTCGTCTATCCGGCGCCGCGCAGCGCGAGCTTCTGGATGCGCAACACGCTGATCCCGCTGGACATGCTGTTCGTGGACGACAGCGGCGTCGTCACCCACATCCATCACCGTGCGGTCCCGCTGGACGAGACCCCCATCCACGGGGGCGACGACGTGCTGGCCGTGCTCGAGATCAATGGCGGGCTGGCCGAGCGGCTGGGCATCGACGAGGGCACCCAGCTGCGCCATCCTGCCTTTGCGCCCCACGCCCCGGCATGGCCTTGCTGAGGCGGCAAATCTAGGCCTTTTCTTTCACGGGTGCAGCGACTAAAGAGGCCGGGTCGGAGCGTGGCGCAGCCTGGTAGCGCACCTGTTTTGGGTACAGGGGGTCGGAGGTTCGAATCCTCTCGCTCCGACCACTTTCACAATCATCATTATCGAATTCTACGGTCCGCAGGCGCGGCACCGGATTCGCCGTCTCGCGGCGCGGTCCGACTACATGTGGTGTCCGGTCCGGGGTTCGTGTCGAAATGAGGTGCGAAAATGCCACTGATTCTGGAAACCGACCCAGAGCGAGGTCACAGTTTCACGACGGTGCCCGCTTTTTCCGCAGAAATTTTTCGTGCCCTGATCCCGCCGCGAATTACGCACAGAAGGCTGTGGATAAGTTCACCCAAAGGGTGAGCACGCGCACTTAAACCCGCCGTAGCCTTTGCAGTTTGCCGCCCCGCGCGTCGCATCCCCCGATCAGGGGACTTGGGGATATCGTGTTCATGAATCGCGCCCCGTCGGGAGACTCAAACAATACGGTTTCGGTCAACCGGAAACTTTGCCGATTTTGACAAAAAAGCCGTTGACCAGAGGCCCTCCGACACGGCAGGTTGTGCGGGCCGACGATGACGCCACAAGATGTAGTGGTAAACGCTCCGAGGGCGCATCAGGGCAGATGACAGGCACCAGAACGGTTCAACGGTCGATGCTTCAGGAACGTCGGAGGGAATCTCCTCTCGGCGCCCGGTCAATCTGTGCCCCTGTCGGCGGCGATTGAGGTGGGGACGGTCTGCAATGACGGGCGGTTTTCCGAATTTTGTTAACGCTGGAATGAGGCAGTAGAAAATGAAGATCGAACGTCAGTTTACGACCGCGGGCAAGGATGCATACGCCGAGCTCGATTTCGTCACCACGGTGTCCGAGATCCGCAACCCCGACGGCTCTGTCGTGTTCAAGCTCGACAACGTCGAGGTGCCCGCCAGCTGGAGCCAGGTCGCAAGCGACGTCATCGCGCAGAAATACTTCCGCAAGGCCGGGGTTCCCTCCGAGGTTACGAAGGTCAAGGAAAAGGGCGTGCCCGAGTTCCTGTGGCGCTCGGTCCCCGCGGAAGGGGCCGAAATGGGCGGCGAAACCTCGTCCAAGCAGGTGTTCGATCGGCTCGCCGGCGCCTGGGCCTACTGGGGCTGGAAGGGGGGCTATTTCACCTCCGAGGAAGACGCCCGTGCCTACTACGACGAAATGCGCCACATGCTGGCCAGCCAGCGTGCGGCGCCCAACAGCCCGCAGTGGTTCAACACCGGCCTGCACTGGGCCTACGGGATCGACGGTCCGGCGCAGGGCCACTACTACGTCGACTACAAGACCGGCAAGCTGACCCGGTCAAAGTCCTCCTACGAACATCCGCAGCCGCACGCCTGCTTCATCCAGTCCGTCCAGGACGATCTGGTGGGCGATGGCGGCATCATGGACCTGTGGGTCCGCGAGGCGCGTCTCTTCAAGTACGGCTCGGGAACGGGCACCAACTTCTCCTCGCTGCGTGCGGCGGGTGAGAAACTGTCGGGCGGTGGCAAGTCGTCCGGCTTGATGGGCTTTCTCAAGATCGGCGATCGTGCAGCCGGCGCCATCAAGTCGGGCGGCACCACGCGCCGCGCGGCCAAGATGGTGATCGTCGACGCCGACCACCCCGATATCGAGGAATTCATCAACTGGAAGGTGCTCGAAGAGCAGAAGGTCGCCTCCATCGTCGCGGGCTCCAAGATGCACGAGGAAAAGCTGAACAAGCTTTTCGCCGCCATCAAGGCCTGGGACGGCGCGCAGGCCGATGCCTATGACCCCGCCAAGAACGACGCGCTCAAGCAGGCGATCCGCGAGGCCAAGAAGGTCGCGATCCCCGAGACCTACGTCAAGCGCGTGCTCGACTACGCCAAGCAGGGTCACACCGGCATCGAATTCCCGACCTACGACACCGACTGGGATTCAGAGGCCTACAATTCCGTCTCCGGCCAGAACTCCAACAACTCGATCCGCGTCACCAATGCGTTCCTGACAGCGGTGGACAAGGACGCCGACTGGGAACTCACGGACCGGACCACCGGCAAGGTGGCCAAGACCGTCCGCGCCCGCGATCTCTGGGCCCAGGTCGGCCATGCCGCATGGGCCTGCGCCGATCCCGGCATCCAGTACCACGACACCGTCAACGACTGGCACACATGCCCCGAGGACGGCGCGATCCGCGGCTCGAACCCGTGCTCGGAATACATGTTCCTCGATGACACCGCCTGCAACCTGGCGTCGATGAACCTGCTCACCTTCCTTGAGGACGGCGTGTTCAACGTCGAAGACTACATGCACGCCGCGCGCCTGTGGACCGTGACGCTGGAAATCTCCGTGATGATGGCGCAGTTCCCGTCCAAGGAAATCGCGCAGCGGTCCTACGACTTCCGCACCCTCGGTCTGGGCTATGCGAACATCGGCGGTCTGCTCATGAACATGGGCTATTCCTATGACAGCGACGAGGGCCGCAGCCTCTGCGGGGCGCTGACCGCGATCATGACCGGCGTGTCCTACGCCACCTCCGCCGAAATCGCGGGCGAACTGGGCGCCTTCCCGGGGTATGCCAAGAACAGCAGCCACATGCTGCGCGTCATCCGCAACCACCGCAACGCGGCCTATGGCAACGACACCGGCTACGAACTCCTGTCGGTCAAGCCTGTCCCGCTCGACCACGCGAACTGCCCGCAGCCCGGCCTGATCGACGTGGCCATGTCCACCTGGGACGAGGCGCTGGCCCTGGGCGAGCAGCACGGCTACCGCAACGCGCAGGTCTCGGTCATCGCGCCCACCGGCACGATCGGCCTGGTGATGGATTGCGACACCACCGGGATCGAACCGGACTTCGCCCTGGTGAAGTTCAAGAAGCTGGCCGGCGGCGGCTACTTCAAGATCATCAACCAAAGCGTTCCGGCTGCACTGGAAAAGCTCGGTTACGGCTCCGCCCAGATCGAGGAAATCGTGTCCTACGCCGTGGGCCACGGCACCATCGGCAACGCGCCGGGGATCAACCACACCTCGCTGGCCGGGCACGGTTTCGGCCCCAACGAGCTGGCAAAGGTGGATGCGGCGCTGGCCTCGGCCTTCGACATCCGCTTCGTCTTCAACCAGTGGACGCTGGGCGAGGCCTTCTGCAAGAACGTGCTGGGCATCCCGGCCGACAAGCTGAACGACCCGACCTTCGACCTGCTGAAATCGCTGGGCTTCTCGCGCAAGGACATCGAGGCGGCCAACGACCACGTCTGCGGCACCATGACCCTGGAAGGGGCGCCGCACCTGAAGGAAGAGCATTACGGCATCTTCGACTGCGCCAACCCCTGCGGCAAGAAGGGCAAGCGCTATCTCAGCGTCAACAGCCACATCTACATGATGGCCGCGGCGCAGAGCTTCATCTCGGGCGCGATCTCCAAGACGATCAACATGCCCAACGACGCGACCATCGAGGACTGCCAACAGGCCTACGAACTGTCCTGGAGCCTCGGCATCAAGGCGAACGCGCTCTACCGCGACGGCTCCAAGCTGAGCCAGCCGCTCGCGGCGGCGCTGGTCGAGGATGACGACGAGGCGGCCGAGGTGCTGGAAAGCGGCTCCATGCAGGAAAAGGCCGCCGTCCTCGCCGAGAAGATCGTCGAGAAGGTGATCGTGAAGGAGATCGTGAAGTCTCACCGCGAAAAGATGCCCCAGCGGCGCAAGGGCTACACCCAGAAGGCGATCGTCGGCGGGCACAAGGTCTACCTGCGCACCGGTGAATACGCCGATGGCAAGCTGGGCGAGATCTTCATCGACATGCACAAGGAAGGGGCGGGCTTCCGCGCGATGATGAACAACTTCGCCATCGCGGTCTCCGTCGGGCTTCAGTACGGCGTGCCGCTCGAGGAATTCGTCGATGCCTTCACCTTCACCAAGTTCGAACCGGCTGGCATGGTTCAGGGCAACGAGACGATCCGCAACGCGACCTCGATCCTCGACTACATCTTCCGCGAACTCGCGGTCAGCTACCTCGACCGGACCGATCTGGCGCATGTCAAACCCGAAGGCGCCACCTTCGACGACCTCGGTCGCGGCGAGGCGGAAGAGGGCGTGGCGAATGTCACCGAACTGTCCGAAAGCGCCGCCACCAAGAGCCTCGAGGTGCTGCGCCAGATCAGCTCCACCGGCTACCTGCGCAACCGGCTGCCGCAGGAACTGGTTGTCCTGCAGGGCGGTCAGCGTGAAATGGCCGCTGCCGTCGCCGCCGCGACCCCGCAGGTGGACGGCAACGCCGCCGTCGCCGTCGCGGCCAGCACCGCCGTCACCGGCGGCGCCACCAGCCTCGACGCGCGCACCAAGGCCAAGATGCAGGGCTACGAAGGCGAGGCCTGCGGCGAATGCGGCAACTACACGCTGGTGCGCAACGGCACCTGCATGAAGTGCAACACCTGCGGCGGAACATCGGGCTGCAGCTGAGGAAACCCCCGCGCCCTTCGGGGCGCGGGTCATCGGGACCCGCTCCCGATTGCTCGAGCGGTTGGGTTCTCGCGCATCGCTTCGCGATACGCTGCCACCCACTCGCTGCCCCGGCACAGCCGGGGCAACGTACACGGAGCGCGTGCGCGCGCTCTGGGCGACGTTCAGGCCGCAGGCAAACAAACACCGAGCGGTTAACAAATCGAGCTTGAACGGCGAAACTCAAGGGGGCACTTCGGTGCTCCCTTTTTTCTGTCCGCAGGGAAGCGCACCGAACCCCTTGTCCGCCCCCCGGCTTCATTGTTCCAAAAATACCACCGGGGGTCCGGGGGCTGGCCCCCGGTCCGCGGTCACAGCAATTCCGCCACCGATCCTTCAAGCGCCATCTGCCGCCGCAGGCTGGCCCGCGCCCGGGCCAGGCGCGACATCACCGTGCCTTCGGGCACCCCCAGCCGCGCGGCCAGCACCTGCGGGCTGGTGTCGCCGGCCATCACCAGCTCCATGCAGACGCGCTGGTCGCACGGCAGCCGCGCGATGGCCGCGCGCAACTCCGCGCAGGCCAGCCGGGCAGGGGCCGAAGGCGCCGTCACCAGCATGTCCTCCGTCAGCGTCTCCGTCCGCCGCGCGCCGCGCCAGCGCTGCCGGGCAAGATTGTGCAGCATGACCATGGCATAGCGGTCCGGCGCGTCGATCGGGGCCGCCTCCGCCAGCAGTTGCCAGAGCTTCAGCGCCACCTCCTGTGCCAGATCCTCGGCTTCTTCGGCGGTCCGCGTGAGCCTGCGCGCGCGGGCGCGCAGGCGCGGCAGGAGCGCCGCAAGCAGGTGTCGGTCGGTCATCGGGTCTGTCATGGATCTGCCTCGTCGGGTTTTCGGCCATCCTGCCCCCGGACGGGCTCATAACCAATGCGGGTGTTTCCGCCGACGCGGCCGATCCGGGCTTTTTGGGCGGCGGCTTGCCCATGGCGACGGCCCCCATCGGCAGCCAACCGCGCGGGCGGCTGCCGCGGTGAACGCAAACCGGGCGGCGCGCATCTAGGTCATCGAAGGCACCCAAGACCTTCGCAACCGAACCTCGATAAAAAGGAAGTATCCCATGACCAAGACAACCAAGTTCACAGTCGCTGCCCTGACCGCGCTCTGCCTGCCCGCCTACGCCATGGGCGCCGGCGCGGCCGAGATGGACGCGAACGGTGACGGGCTGCTCAGCGTCACCGAAGTTCAGGCCGTCTACCCGGACGTGACGGCGGAACAGTATTCGGCGATGGACCTGAACGCCGATGGCGCGCTCGACGAAGCCGAAGTCCAGACGGCACAGGAAGCGGGCATGCTGCCCGCCAGCGAAGAGGGCTGAGCCAGCGAACGGAGCAGTCGGGGCGCGGCAGACGACAGGCCCCGCTGCTTCCGGAGGTCCGGTGTCACGGCACCGGGCCTCCCCGTTTTGCGCCCGCGAAGCTGGTCAGGCGGGCAGGTGGATGTTGAACCGCCGCCGCAGGGCCGCATCGGTCGCCGGGTCGAACCGCGCGGCCGCGCGCGTGGCGAGGATCTCTTCCTTGCGCAGGGCGGCTTTCACGATCAGGTCCGGCTTGTTGCGTTCTGCCCATTCCTTGGGCGAGGTCCGGTCCCCCAGCGCGGGGTAGACGTGATCGGACTGCATCCGCCCCAAAGTCTGCTCGGTCCCGAGGTAGTGACCCGGCCCGCCCATGCAGACCGCGCGGATCTCCTCGACGGCAAGGGTCTCCTCGGTGACTTCGATGCCGCGCACGCAGCGCAGGGCTTGGCCGATCAGGTCGTCGCCGAGGATCAGGCTTTCGTGGCAGAACCCCAGCAGCGAGGCATGCATCCCCGCGGCCTCGTAGATCATGTTGCACCCCGACAGCCCCGCCATCACGTTTGAGCACATCTGTTCCCATCCGGCCTGCATGTCGGGCAGCTTGCTGTCCGCGATCCCGGCGGCCGCGCCGCCGGGCAGGTCGTAGAACCGGTGCATCTGGGCGCAGCCGGCCGTCAGCAGCGCCTGCTCGCCCGATCCGCCCGTCATCGCCCCCGACCGCAGGTCGAGCCCGAAGGGCCATGTGCCGAAGATCGCCGGATGCCCCGGCTTGACGGCGTTCACGTAGACGAGGCCGGCCAGGCATTCGGCCACCGCCTGCACGATGGCCCCCGCCACGGTCGACGGCGCAGTGGCCCCGGCCATGCCGGCCGACAGCAGCAGCACCGGCATCCCACCCTCGATGCAGGCCTCCATCACGAGGCAGCTTTCGGTGGCGAACTTCATCGGCGGGACGACGAAACAGTTCGAGTTCGACACGAAGGGGCGTTCGCGCCACTTGTCCTCTCCGCCCGCGATCAGGTGCAGCATCTCCAGCGCATCGGCCACGAAGGACGGGTCGGTAAAGGACGTGCCGACGTGCTTGGTCGTTCCCGCACAGCAGGCATAGACGGTATTGAGATCCATCTCGCGGTTGTCGGTGATGTCACGGCAGACCATCGGCCGCTGCAGGAAGTGGATGTTGTCCAGCACGTCGCAGATCCGCGCCGCGTCGTGCAGGTCCTGCACACCGCATTCGCGGTACTGGCGCCCCAGCGCGTCCACCATGTGGACCGCCGCACCGGCGGTGCCGTAGTGGACGCGGGTGCCGGACAGGTCGAGGTCGTGCCGTCCGTCGCGGCTGTAGAGGGTCACCTCGCGGTTGGCCTTGGCGATGGCATCCTCGACCAGTCCCCGGGGAAAGCGGATCCGCCCGTCGGTGCCGGGAATCGCCCCGGCGCGGCTCAGGTGAGCCACCCCGCTGGCGGGCGCGTCCGCAAGGCCGATCTCTTCGAGCGCGGTCAGCGCGGCCTGGTGGATGTCCGCCATCCCCTTGTCGCTGAGCGGGCGGTACAATCCGCCTTCCAGTCCGGGCCGGACGGGGCGCAGGTGCTGGGCAAGCGGGGCGGCACGGGCGGCGCGCCGTGCCGCGCGGCCCCCGGTGCGTGTGGTCATCGTGTCTGTCATGTCGGTGTTCCGGTGGATCGAGGGTGTGGAGGCGGCAGCAGGATCAGCCGATCCGGGGTGCGCCGCGGGCGGCGCGGCCACGCTCCGCCCCGATCGTGCGGATGATGCGCGAGATGATGCACCGTTCAGCGTTCAATGGCGTCTCCCTTTGCGTCAAGCGTGCAAAGGAGGTGCCTCTTCGTCTGTTCCGTTTGCGACCGCGCCGCCTGTTTGCGACCTGCCAAAGGCGCGCAATTTTCTTGCGCGGCCAAAAGGTTCCCGGTGTTTTTCACGCTGCGCTGAAATCTGCCGGTGCCGGTACGGGGATTGCGCGGGTTCCGGCTGATCGCGCTGGCGTGAGCAGACATTCCGAAACCTATGCCTATGTTCCGAGTTCATTCGACAGCCGCCCAACGCGGATGAAGAAAAGAAAATGCCAAGGAGCAGAACATGAAAAAGTTTACCAAGATCAGCGCCATGACTCTGGCAGCGACAACTGCACTGGCCGGGACAGCCTATGCCGGTAACCTGGCCGAGCCGGTTGTCGAAGAGCCGGTCTACGCCCCCGCACCGGCACCCGTCGCGGTGTCCGACGACTGGACCGGCTTCTACACCGGTATCCAGCTGGGCTATGCCGATGTCGACGGCCCCGGCGTGCTGGACGGTGACAACGGGACCTACGGTTTCCACGCCGGTTACGACTACGATTTCGGCAACTACGTGATCGGTGGCGAACTGGACTACGACAAGACCGACGTCGACCTGAACGGTGGCGCGGCAAATGTTGATTCCGTCGCGCGCGTCAAGGTCAAGGGCGGCTACGATCTCGGCAACACGCTGATCTACGCAACCGCGGGTGCGGCCCGTGCCGACACGTCCGTTGGCGACGAAACCGGCCCCTTCGCCGGTATCGGTGCAACCTACAAGATCACCGACAGCTACACCGTTGGTGCCGAACTGCTGCACCACAAGTTCGATGACCTCGGCGGTGTTGCAGGTGCGGATGCGGATGCGACCACCTTCACCGTGCGCGGTTCGCTGCGCTTCTGATCGGTGACTGCCAGAATGGCGATCAGGGCCGGGGTGGCGACACCCCGGCCTTTTTGCGTGCAGCGCCCGCTTTACGGGCGCCGGCGGCTCAGGCCAGTTGCGCTTTTTCCCGCGCGAAATCGCAGAGCGTCCGAAGGGCCTCGGCAAAGCGGGTATCGTCCACCGTCATGGCCACCCGCAGGTGACCGGCGGCAGCCTTGCCGAAACTCTCGCCCGGCATGACGGCGATCCGGTGAGCGTCAAGCAGCGCATCCGCGAAATCCTCGCCACTCAGACCTGTGCTGCGGACGTCCAGCATCAGGTACATGGCCCCGTCCGACGGCACGAGCGTGACGGCGTTCTGCCCGGCAAGAATCTCCTGCGCCATGGCGCGGCGGCGGCGGAAGGGTTCGCCGATTTCCGCTTCGAATGCCGCCCCCTGGTCGAGCGCGAAGACCGCGGCATCCTGGATGAATCCGGGAACGCCGTAGGTGGTATGCGTGGCGAGATTCGTCAGGTGCTCGATCATGTCGGCGGGTCCGACCACCCAGCCGCAGCGCGATCCCGTCATGGCGTGGGACTTCGACATCGACCCGATCACCAGCGTCCGTTCCGCCATGCCGGGAAGCGCGCGGGGACTGATGTGCTCGCCCGCCCAGACCTGCGTGTCATAGACCTCGTCCGAGATCAGCCACAGGTCGTGATCCGTGCAGACCCGCGCGATCCCCTCCAGCGTCTCGCGGGTATAGACCACGCCGGTCGGGTTGTTGGGCGAGTTGATAAGCAGCGATGTCGCGCCATCCGCGACGGCGGCGATATCCGCCGCGCGGGGCTGGAAGCCGTCTTCGGGGCGCGCGGCGACGGCCAGCGGTTCGGCCCCGGCACCCCGGATCGTGCCGGGATAGGTGGCATAGTAGGGGTCGATGAAGAGCGCGGTATCGCCCACGTCGCAGCAGGCGACATGCGTGGCATAAAGACCGGCCTGACCGCCGGGGGTGATCATCACGTTTTCCCGCGCCGTCGGCACGCCGGTCCGGCGGGTTACGCGGGCCGCCACCCGGTCGCGCAGCGATGCCGTGCCCGGCACGGCGGCATAGCCGGTGTGCCCCTCGATCGCCGCGCGGTGCATGTCCTGAAGGATCGGCGCCGCGGTCCGGATGTCGTGTTCGCCGATGGTCAGCTCCGTCACCGGGATGCCGTCGGCAATCATGCGGCGCGCCTTGGAAAACACGCCCCAGCCGTCCGATCCTCCGCCCAGGATATGGGTGATCCGATGTGATGCCTGCATGGGTGTCTCCTTTGTCTGCCGCGCTCCGGCGCGGGCGGTCGGCCGGCGCGCGGGCCCGCGCGCCACTTCAATTCGGAGGCAAGGGCGCAGAGGCGGCGGGATTTGTCAATCAGCCTTGACCTGTGGCGGCCATGGGCGTACCCCATCGCCATGACCACGATGACCTGCATCACGCGTATCATTATTACCTGCTGAGATTGCTCGCGGGCGTGCTCATGTCGTTTTCTTTCTGAACCGGATGTGGCATCCCGCGCCAGACATGGCCGAGGACCACCGATGACGACCATCAGACTGTACAATACCAAGACCCGCAAACGGGAGGACTTCACCCCGATCTCCCCCGATGACGTGCGGATGTATGTCTGCGGCCCCACGGTCTATGACCGCGCGCACATCGGCAACGCCCGCCCGGTGATCGTGTTCGACCTGCTGTATCGCCTGCTGCGCCACGTCTACGGTGCGGGCCACGTCAGCTACGTGCGCAATTTCACCGACGTGGACGACAAGATCAACGCGCGGGCGGCAGAAAGCGGGCGGCCCATCGGGGACATCACCTCCGAGACGACACGCTGGTTTCTCGAAGACATGGCGGCGGTTGGCGCGCTGGAGCCGTCGCTGAAGGGCGAAGCGCACGACCGCGCCATGCCCCGCGCCACGGCCTATATCGACGAGATGATCGCCATGATCGAGGATCTCGTGGCGAAGGGTCATGCCTACCACGCCGAGGGGCACGTGCTGTTCCGGGTGCGGTCCTATGACGCCTACGGCGCGCTGTCGGGGCGGTCGGTGGACGACATGATCGCCGGGGCACGGGTCGAGGTCGCGCCTTACAAGGAAGACCCGCTGGATTTTGTCCTGTGGAAGCCCTCGGATGCGGAAACCCCCGGCTGGGACAGCCCATGGGGCAGGGGGCGGCCGGGCTGGCACATCGAATGCTCCGCCATGGCCGATGCGCTGCTGGGCGATACCTTCGACATCCACGGCGGCGGCAACGACCTGACCTTTCCCCACCACGAGAACGAGATCGCGCAATCGACCTGCGCGGGCCACGGCTTTGCCAATGTCTGGATGCACAACGAGATGCTTCAGGTCGAGGGGCGCAAGATGTCCAAGTCGCTGGGCAATTTCTTTACGCTCAACGACCTGCTGGAAGGCGGCGTGCCGGGCGAGGTGATCCGCTTCGTCTTCCTGTCCACCCACTATCGCAAGCCGATGGACTGGACCGAGAAGAAGCGCGAGGAGGCCGAGCGCGTGCTGCGCAAGTGGTACGGCCAAGTCGCCGGCGCGCAGACCAGCGAACCGCCGCAGGAAGCGGTGGCGCTGCTGGCGGACGACCTCAATTCACACGGGGTGCTGACACTCTGCCACCGGCTGTCGGGCGAGAACGACATCGAGGGGCTGCGCGGCGCGCTAACGCTTTTGGGCCTGCTGACGGACAGGATTCCCGACTGGGCGGTGGAGCAGGCCTTCGACCTGACGGATGTCGAAGCCTTCCTCAGCGATGCGCGGGTGACGGCGATGGAAACCAAGGACTTCGCCGAGGTGGACCGCATCAAGAAGGCGCTCACCGATCTGGGGATCGAGGTGCAGATGGGCAAGGACGGGGTCAAGCTGAAGGCGCCGCCGGGCTTTGACGGCACCGGTCTGGACGGCGTGCTGTGAGCGCGGGTGTCATGAAGGAACGGCTCTACATCTACGACACCACCCTGCGCGACGGGCAGCAGACGCAGGACGTGCAGTTCTCGACGGACGAGAAACAGCAGATCGCCCGCGCGCTCGACGCGCTGGGGGTGGACTACATCGAAGGCGGCTGGCCCGGTGCCAACCCCACCGACAATGCCTTCTTCGATGCGGCACCGAAGACACGGGCCAAGATGACCGCCTTCGGCATGACCAAGCGGCTGGGGATCTCGGCGCAGAACGACGACGTTCTGGCGGCGGTGATGAACGCGGGAACGGCCAGCGTCTGTCTGGTGGGCAAGGCGCACGAGTTCCACGTCACCCGAGCCCTCGGCATCACGCCCGACGAGAACCTCGGCCTGCTGCGCGACAGTGTCGGCCACCTCGTGGCCTCGGGCCGCGAAGCGCTTTTCGATGCGGAACACTTCTTTGACGGCTACAAGGCCAACCCGGAGTACGCCCTGTCCTGCCTGCGGACCGTGCTGGAGGCCGGGGCGCGCTGGATCGTGCTTTGCGACACCAACGGCGGCACGCTGCCGGTCGAGGTCGGTCGGATCACGGCCGAGGTCATCGCCGCGGGCATTCCCGGCGACCGGCTGGGCATCCACACCCATGACGACACCGACAACGCGGTGGCCTGCACGCTGGCCGCCGTGGACGCGGGCGCACGGCAGATACAGGGCACGCTCAATGGCCTTGGCGAACGCTGCGGCAATGCCAACCTGACGGCGCTGATCCCGATCCTGCTGCTCAAGGAGCCCTATGCCAGCCGGTACGAGACCGGCATCACCCCTGCGGCGCTCAAGACGCTCACACGCACCAGCCGGATGCTGGACGAGATCCTGAACCGGGTGCCGCAGAAACAGGCGGCCTTCGTCGGCGCGTCGGCCTTTGCGCACAAGGCGGGGCTGCACGCCAGCGCGATCCTGAAGGATCCCAGCACCTACGAGCACATCGAACCCGCGACGGTGGGCAACACCCGGATCATCCCGATGTCCAACCAGGCCGGGCAATCCAACCTGCGCCGCCGCCTGACGGAGGCGGGGCTGGACGTGGCCAAGGGCGATCCGGCGCTGGCGCGGATCCTCGAGGAGGTCAAGGCGCGCGAGGCGATGGGATATGCCTACGACACCGCGCAGGCCAGTTTCGAGCTGCTCGCACGCGAGGCACTGGGCCAGATGCCCGAGCTTTTCGAGGTCAAGCGGTACCGCGTCACGGTGGAGCGGCGCAAGAACAAGTACAACCGCATGGTCAGCGTGTCCGAGGCCGTGGTGGTGGTCAAGGTCGACGGCGAGAAACGCCTTTCGGTCAGTGAATCGATGGACGAGGACGGCAACGACCGCGGCCCGGTCAACGCGCTGTCGAAGGCGCTGGCCAAGGACCTCGGCCAGTATTCGGCACTGATCGAGGACATGCGCCTGATCGACTTCAAGGTGCGCATCACCCAAGGCGGCACAGAGGCCGTGACCCGCGTCATCATCGACAGCGAGGACGGGCAGGGCAACCGCTGGTCCACCGTGGGGGTCAGCGCCAACATCGTCGACGCCAGTTTCGAGGCGCTGCTGGACGCGATCCGCTGGAAACTGATCCGCGATCTCGGGGCCTGACGGATGCTGTCGTCCATCGTCCGCATCGCGCTGACCTCTGCCGTCGTGGCCGGGGCAGGGGCGCTGGCGCTGATCTTTACCCAGCGTCCCGGCCCCATGCCGGGCAAGGGCGGTCTCGATTTCAGTGCCAGCCTGTCGACACCCCGGCCGGACCCGGCGCCCCTGCAATCCGTCGCCATGCGCGATGGCTACGCGCTTCAGGTCCGCGCCTTCGACAGTGGCCGTGAAAACGCGCCGATGCTTGTGCTGGTGCACGGCTCCGGCTGGCACGGGCTCCAGTTCGACGGCCTTGCCCGGCGGTTGAGCGCGACCGCGGACGTGCTGGTGCCGGACCTGCGCGGCCATGGCACCCGGCCCGGCAACCGTGGAGACGTCGACTATATCGGGCAGCTCGAGGACGACCTCGCCGACCTGATCGAGGCCCGGCGCGCGCCGGGGCAGAAGGTGATCCTGGGCGGTCATTCCTCGGGCGGCGGGCTGGTGGTGCGCTTTGCCGGGGGGCGGCACGGCGGGCTCATCGACGGTGCGGTGCTGCTTGCGCCGTTCCTCAAGCACAACGCGCCGACGACGCGTCCGAATTCCGGGGGCTGGGCAAGGCCGCTGACCCGGCGGATCATCGGGCTGAGCATGCTGAACGCGGTGGGCATCACGGCACTGAACGACCTGCCGGTGATCCAGTTCGACATGCCGCGAACGGTGCTGGATGGCCCGCTGGGTGATACGGCGACCACGCGCTATTCCTATCGGCTGAACAGCTCCTACGCGCCGCGGGCCGACTACCTGTCCGACGTGGCCGCGCTGCCGCCCTTTCTGCTCGTGGCGGGGACGGAGGACGAAGCCTTCGACGCGGGCGCGTACCAGCCGACCATGCAGGCCGTGACCGAGAGGGGCCGGTATGTGCTGGTCCCCGGCGCGGGCCACCTCGGCATCGTGGATGCAGCCGCCACGCAGGCCGCCATACAAGGGTTTCTCGATGAGTTCTGACGACGACATGACCGCCTTCTTTCAACTGCACCGCGACCTCCCGCGCGAGGGGCCGGGCGAGGCAGCCGACGTGGCATGGGCCGCGGACCGGGCCGGCGTGGCGGATACGGCGCGGATCGTGGACGTGGCCTGCGGCCCCGGCGGCGACATCGCGGCCCTGCTGGAGGCCGCGCCGCGCGGCCACGTGACGGCGCTGGACCTGACCGCGCATTTCGTGGACGCGGCGCGGGCCCGCTGGCTGGACGATCCGCGCGTCACGCTGCTGCGCGCCGACATGGCGTCGATCCGCAACGAGTACGATTTCATCTGGTGCGCGGGGGCGATCTATTTCATCGGCATCACCGAAGCCCTGACCGCCTGGCGCAAGGCACTGCGACCGGGCGGCATAGTGGCCTTTTCCGAAGCCTGCTGGTTCACGGACACGCCGTCCGACAGGGCCGTGGCCCATTGGCGCCAGTACCCGGCGATGACGGATGCCGACGGGATCGCCGCGCGGATTTCCGCCGCGGGATTCGAGACCGTGGCCAGCCGGCGCCTGTCCGGCGCGGCCTGGGAAACCTATTTCGGACCGATCGACGCGCGCATCGCGGCCCTGCGCCCCGGTGCAGACGTGGCCCTTGCCGCGGTCCTCGACGAAGCCGAGGAAGAAGCGGCCTGCTGGCGGGCGCACAGCGATGAATACGGCTATCTCCTGAGCGTGGTGCGGCCTGCGTCGCGGTCCGGCGCGGGGAAGGGCTGATGGCCTTCGGGCCCGATCTGACGGCCTGCGCGGCCTTGGTGGAACGGGGCGATCCGCCGCGGTTCCGCGCCGCCATGGCCGCGCCGGTGGCGGCGCGCCGGGTGTTGTTCCCGCTCTACGCGTTCAACCTCGAAGTCGCCCGCGCGCCCTGGGTCACCCAGGAGACGATGATCGCCGAGATGCGCCTGCAATGGTGGCGCGACGTATGCGAGGAGATCGCCGCGGGCGGTGCCGTCCGGCGTCACGAGGTCGCGGCGCCGCTGGCCGACGCGATCACGGCTGACGATGCGCGCCTGCTGGACGAACTGGTGGCCGCGCGGCGCTGGGACGTCTACCGCGATGCCTTCGAGGACGAGGACCATTTCGCGCGCTACATGGACCAGACCTCCGGCAATCTGGCTTGGGTCGCCGCGCGCAGTCTGGGTGCGGCGGATGAAGCCGTGGTGCGTGATGCGGCGCATGGCGCGGGCATCGCCGCTTGGCTGCGCGCCATCCCCGAGCTGGAGGCGGCGGGCCGCGTGCCGCTGCTGGACGGCACCGCCGACGGGGTCCGCAACCTTGCCCGCGCGGCGCTGGAACGGCTGAAACGCGCCCGAAAGGGCCGCCGCCGCGTATCGCGCGCAGCCGGGGCGGCCCTGCTGCATGTCGGCGCGGCGGAGCCGGTGCTGAAAGCCGCCATCGACGATCCGTCCGCGGTCGCGGAAGGCCGGCTGCCCCACGCGGACGCCGGCCTTGCGTGGCGCGCCCTGACCGGTCGCTGGTAGCTTGGGTCGCTGGTAGCTCAGGCCGCCTGCGTGCCGCGGCGGACCACGAGCCAGGTCAGCGAGCCGCCCGCGAGGATCAGGAAGGGGATCATGGCCCAGTTCACCGCCGCCCAGCCTTCGACGGGCGAACCGCCCGAGCAGTTCATCAACCCGCCCGAGGCGAGCGATGCCATGGTCACCCCGCCGAACACGATCAGGTCGTTGAGGCCCTGCATCCGCCCCCGTTCGTGGGGGGCATGGGCCCCCGCGAGCATGGTCGTCGCCCCGATGAAGCCGAAGTTCCAGCCGAGCCCGAGCAGGATCAGCGCGATGAAGAAATTCTCCAGCGCCACGCCCTGAAGCGCGACGAGGCCCGCACCGGCAAGGATCAGGATGCCGAGGCCCATGATCCGCTCCACGCCGAAACGCGCGATCAGGTGGCCGGTAAAGAAGGACGGGGCGAACATCGCCAGCACGTGACCCGTGACCACGTTCGACGCGATGTCGAGAAAGGATTTCATCCGCTCGGTTTCCGTCATGCCGGCGGTCGCACCCGGCCCCAGCAGGTCCCCGCTCAGCCCGCAGCCGACGACGGCCAGCGGCGTCGAGGTCATCACGAGGTTCATGAGCGCATAGGCCACGGTGCCGCAGATCACCGCCACGGCGATGCGCGGCGTGCGGATCAGCTCCATCCGGCTGCGGCCCCGCGGCGCGTCATGGGCCGGCACCGGCGGCCTGGGGATGTCGATGAACAGGAACAGCAGGCTGCCGAGCAGGTTGACCCCGATCGCGGCGATGTAGGTGCCGAGAAAGGGGATCACGTAGGCATCTGCCGTCCACTTGACGATCTGCGGGCCGATCACGGCCGAGACAAGGCCGCCAGCCATGACGTAGGAGATCGCCTTGGGGCGAAAGGCCTCGGACGCGGTATCGGCGGCGGCGAAGCGGTAGAACCCCTGTGCGGACATGTAGACCCCGGTCAGCAGCGATCCGGCGAGGAAGATGGGGAAGGACGCCACGTAGAGACCGTAGGCCCCGACGGCCCCACCCAGCGCACCGCCGGTCGCGCCGAGGAAAAATCCGGCGCGGCGACCGTACTTCTGCATGATTGCCGAAACCGGCGTCGCAGAGAGCATGGAACCCAGAACGATCATCGAGATCGGCAGCGTGGCGAAACAGACGTTGCTGGCGAGCGACTGGCCCGCAAGCCCGCCGACCACGAAGAGCATGGGCATCTGGGCCCCAAGAAACGCCTGCGCGAGCACGAGAATGGTTACATTGCGCTTCGCGCGGCTGTCGTCGATCATGGGTACCGGTCCTTGCTTCGGCCAAGGCGTACTCCTGCGGGAACGGGGGGGCAAGCCCCGGTGGCACCCTTGCTCCCGCGCCGGCGGTGGCTAATGTCGGACCATGACGCGCAGAATCCTTCTTCTGGCAGGCAGCGCCGAGGCCCGCCGCATCGCCGTGGCCCTGCGGGACGAAGGGGCCGTGGTGCAGGCGCTGGTGTCCGAACCGCCGCGCGGCCCGGACCCGATGCCGGTGCCCTGCCGGCTGACCGCCTTCGACGATCCGGGCCGGCTGGCCGCGGAGATGGCATCGGTTGATGCCGTGATCGACGCAAGCCACGGCTTCGACGGCCTGATGAGCCGGACCGGCCATGCCGCCGCGCTGATCGCCGGCCGGCCCTTCGTGAGCCTGTCGCGTCCCGGCTGGGGCCTCGAGGCGGCGAACTGGCGCGAGGTGCCCGATGTGGCCGCCGCGATGCCGCTGATCGGGACGGGGGCGCGGGTCTTCTCGGCCACCGGCTGGGACAGCCTTCCGCAGTACCGGGCCTTTCGCGGCGCGCGGCTGCTGCTGCGCCAGACGACGCGGCACGGGCGTGTGCCGCCCTACGAGTTCGTGGAACCGGTGTTCGGCAACCCACCCTTCGACGCCGCGCAGGAAGAAGCCCTGTTCCGCGACCTGCGGGTCGACATGCTGATCTGCCGCAATCTGGGCGGCCGTCCCAGCCGCCCCAAGCTGGATGCCGCGCTGGCGCTGGACCTGCCGGTGATCCTGGTCGCGCGGCCCGCGCTGCCCGAAGACGCGCGGGTGTTCACGGAAGTGGAGGCCGTCCTGGACTGGGTCGCGGCGCTGTGAGCGGGACGGGCCGCATCATCAGGTCGGAAGCGGACCTCGCCGAGGGCGCGGCGTGGCTCGCCGCGCGCGAGCCCCGTTTCGCGCCCGTTCTCGAAACCGTCGGCCCGCTACCGCTGCGCCTGAAACCGCAGGGCTTCGCCGCGCTGGTGGACATCATCGTCAGCCAGCAGGTCAGCGTTGCCTCCGCCGACGCGATCCGCGCGCGCTTGCAGGCGGCGGGGCTGGGCGATGCGGCGTCCGTGCGCGCGGTCGACGAAGCGGCACTTTGCGCCGCGGGTCTCAGCCGACCGAAGGCACGTTATGTCGCGGCGCTGGCGCGGGCCGACCTCGACTTCGACGCACTGGCCGGAATGCCGGACGCGGAGGCGGAGGCCCTGTTGCGGACCCAGAAGGGAATCGGGCCCTGGACGGCGCAGATCTACGTGATGTTCGCGCTTGGCCGGGCCGATGGCTTCCCGCCCGGCGATCTCGCCCTGCAGGAGGCGGCGCGACATCTTTTTGGTCTCCCCGCGCGCCCGTCGGCACAGGCGCTCGCCGCGCTGGCGGAGAACTGGTCGCCCTGGCGGTCGGTTGCGGCCCGCGCGCTATTTGCCTACTACCGACAGCTGAAGAACAGGGAAGGGTTGGGATGACACGAGTATTGAACGCAGAACGCCGCGCGCCGAAATCGGGGGAAACGAGATCCGTCGTCGTCTTCCTGCATGGCTACGGGGCGAACGGGGCCGACCTGCTGGGCCTTGCGGACCCGCTGGGCGAACACCTGCCCGATACGCTTTTCGTGGCCCCCGACGCGCCCGAAACCGTGCCGGGGATGCCCAGCGGCTACCAGTGGTTTCCAATCCCCTGGATCGACGGCAGCTCCGAGGAGGAAGCCGAGCGCGGCATGCGCCAGGCGGTTGCCGACCTCGATGCGTTTCTCGACGCGCTGATGGTGGACGAGGACGTGCTCCCGGAGCAGGTCGTGCTCTTTGGCTTTTCGCAGGGCACGATGATGGCGCTGCACGTGGCGCCCCGGCGTGAGGACGCCGTCGCCGGGATCGTCGCCTTCTCCGGCCGGCTGCTCTCGCCCGACCTGCTGAAGGACGAGACGGTGGTGCGTCCGCCGGTGCTGCTGGTCCACGGGGATGCGGATGACGTGGTGCCGCCGCAGTCGCTGCCGCAGGCCGCCGAGGCGCTGCAGGAGGCCGGATGGCAGGATGTCTATGCCCACGTGATGAAGGGCACCGGCCACGGCATCGCCCCCGACGGGTTGAGCGTGGCGCTGGCCTTCATGCGCGACAAGCTGGGTCTGTGAGACGGTTATAAAACTGTCACCTTCGCCGGGTAATCCTGCCCGCGACATCTTGTGCCGATGTTGGACTTGCCAGAGTTCGACCACGAGATATAGTCAAGGCAAACGGGCAGGGGACGGGACCGGACATGGACGGCGATTTCAGGACCGAATTCACCAGGCAGCCGGCGGGGCTGAAACACAGGCCCGCGCTGGTGCTCAACGCGGATTACAGGCCGCTCAGTTACTACCCGCTGTCGCTGTGGCCCTGGCAGGAGGCGATCAAGGCGAAGTGGCTGGACCGGGTGGACATCGTGGCGGAATACGACGACGTGGTCCGAAGCCCCTCGACGGAGATCAGGATCCCGTCGGTCGTCGTCCTGAAAGACTATGTGAAACCTCAAAAGCGCGTGGCCTTCACGCGCTTTAATTTATTTCTGAGGGACGAATTCCGCTGCCAGTACTGCGGCGCGCGGGGGGAGTTGACCTTCGATCACGTGGTGCCGCGCGCCCGGGGCGGCGTGACGTCATGGCAGAACGTGGTGGCGGCCTGTTCGCCCTGCAACCTGCGGAAAGGGTCGAAGTCGCTGCACCAGACGGGACTGTCGCTGCGCAAGCCGCCGCGCCAGCCCGGAGCGGAGGAGTTGCGCAACATGGGCCGCAAGTTCCCGCCGGGCCATCTGCACGAAAGCTGGATGGATTTCCTCTACTGGGACGCGGAACTGGAAGCGTGATCCGAAGGCGCGCGCTGCGCGCGCAGGCGATTATTGATTTTGCGCTGCGGGTCTCACCGTCCCCGGGGTCCGGTGCCGCCCTCGATTGATCCCCGTGCTGGCAGGCGGCCGCCGTCGGCGCAAGCAAAATAGCCGTATCCCCGCAAGCGGGGCCCCGCGGCGATTTTCCTTGCCCCGCCCCCTGCCGCATGCCCTTCGGCGCTCAAGCAAGGGCGGCTCCGGACCCGGGAGAGAGGGTCAGAAATCGAGGTCGACCCAGACGGGAACGTGATCGGAGGGTTTGTCGCCGCCCCGGACGTCGCGGTCGATCTGGCAGTCGCGCAGCCAGTCCGCGCAGGCCGGCGACAGCAGGAAATGATCGATCCGGATCCCGTTGTTGCGGTTCCACGCGCCCGCCTGGTAGTCCCAGAAACTGTAATGGCCCGGGCCCTGGGTGCGGGCGCGGAAGGCATCCGTCAGCCCGAGGTTCAGCAGGCGGCGGAATTTCTCGCGCGCGGCGGGGCGGAACAGCGCGTCGTCGCGCCAGCTGTCGGGTTTGGCGGCGTCCTCGGCCTGGGGAATGATGTTGTAATCCCCCGCCATCAGGAACGGCATTTCCTCGGCCAGCAGGGTTTCGGCACGCGCGCGCAGACGGTCCATCCATGCCAGCTTGTAGTCGAACTTGGGCCCCGGCGCCGGGTTCCCGTTGGGCAGGTAGAGCCCGCAGACGCGCAGCGCCGCGTGATCGTCCACGACGGTCGCCTCGATATAGCGGGACTGGTCGTCGTCATCGTCGCCGGGCAGGCCGCGGCTCACGTCCTCCAGCGGATGTTTCGACAGGATCGCCACGCCGTTGAAGGATTTCTGGCCATGGGTCTCGACGTTGTAACCGCGGTCTTCGAACAGGTCCCGCGGAAAGGCGTCGTCCACCGACTTGATTTCCTGCAGCACCACCACGTCGGGCTTGGCCGCGTCGAGCCAGGCGGGCAGCGCCTCGGCCCTGGCCTTGATGCCGTTGATGTTGAAGGTGGCTATCTTCATCCGCGCGCTCCCTGCCGGCTGTCCCTGCTATCGCCGATCCGGCGCCGGGGGGCAAGGGGAAGGGGGATCACATGGAGAAGGACGTGCCGCAGCCGCAGGCCGAGGTGGCGTTGGGATTCTCGATGGTGAACCGCGCGCCGATCAGTTCCTCGGAGAAGTCGATGACCGCGTTGGCGAGAAACGGCAGCGACACGCTGTCCACCACCACCTTCTGGCCGGAGCCTTCGAGAACGAGGTCGTCGTCCTTGGGCTCGTCAAGGGCGATGTCGTACTGGAAGCCCGAGCATCCGCCCCCCTCCACCGCGACGCGCAGCGCCTTGCCCTGGTCGCCGGCGCCGATCTCGGCGAGGCGTTCGAAGGCGCGGGAGGTGACTTTGGGCGGCATGTTCATCGGACATCTCCGTTCTGGGCATTGCGGGCCGGTTTCCATTGCCGGCCAGCTTCAATATAGAAGTCCGCAGGACAGGCTACAAGGACCGGCCACATGCACGCGCCCTATGCCTCCGATCCGTCGCGCGCCCGGGGACGGCGCGTGCCGGAGGAGGAAAGCACCTTCCGCTCCTGCTACCAGCGGGACCGGGACAGGATCATCCATGCCAGCGCCTTTCGGCGGCTCAAGCATAAGACGCAGGTCTTCGTCGAGCACGAGGGCGATTACTACCGCACCCGGCTGACCCACTCGATCGAGGTCGCGCAGGTGGCGCGGACGATCTCGGGCGCCCTTCGCCTGAACGCGGAACTCACGGAGGCGGTGGCGCTGGCCCACGATCTGGGCCATACGCCCTTCGGCCACACCGGGGAGGACGCGCTGCACGCGCTCATGCAGCCCTACGGCGGGTTCGACCACAACGCCCAGGCGATCCGCATCGTCACCCGGCTGGAACGGCACTATGCCGCCTTCGACGGGCTGAACCTGACCTGGGACACGCTGGAGGGCATCGCCAAGCACAATGGCCCGGTAACCGCCGGGCAGGGCGGGGATCCGGCGACCGCGGCACTGCCCTACGCGCTGGCCGAGTACAATGCGATTCACGACCTCGAGCTGCACACCCATGCCAGCGCGGAGGCCCAGGTCGCGGCCCTGTCCGACGACATCGCCTACAACAATCACGACCTGCACGACGGTTTGCGGGCCGGTCTCTTCACCGAAGGCGAGATCGCGGAACTGCCGCTGATCGGCCCGGCCTACGCCGAGGTCGACCGGCTCTATCCCGACACCGACAGCTACCGCCGCAGGCACGAGGCCCTGCGCCGGGTCTTCGGCGTGATGGTGGCGGACGTGATCGAGACATCGGGCGCGGCGCTGGCGGCCTCGGCCGCGCGGAGCCCGCAGGATATCCGGCACCTCGGCCGTCCTGTCGTGCAATTCTCGCAGGGGATGTGGCAGGACATCCGGGCGATCCGGGACTTCCTGTTCCAGCGGATGTACCGTGCCCCCTCCGTCATGCGAAAGCGCGACGAGGTCACCCGTGTCGTGAACGACCTGTTCCCCCTCTTTCTCGAGAACCCCGACCTGCTGCCGCAGCACTGGGCGCGCCACATCGCCGAAGCGGGACAGGACCGGACGACGCTGGCGCGCATGGTGGCCGATTACATCGCCGGGATGACCGACCGCTTCGCCATCGGAGAACACGCGCGCCTGATCGGTTCGGCCTGACCGGCCGCAGGACCACGGGCCAAGTCCGATTGACTGGCCCGGTCCAAGTGGTACATGGGGGCCAACAGGAAAGAGCCCCAGAATGAACCTATTTGCCGACATCCGCGATGTGATCCTCAGCTGTCTGGACCAGTTGGTCGCAGAAGGTGTGCTGCCCGCCCGGCTCGACACCGATGCGATCACGGCCGAACCGCCGCGCGATCCCGCGCACGGGGACATGGCGACGAACGCGGCGATGGTGCTCGCGAAACCCGCGAAGATGAAGCCGCGCGACATCGCCGAGGCGCTGGCGGCAAAGCTGGGGACCGATGCGCGCGTGACCTCGGCCGAGGTGGCCGGACCGGGGTTTCTCAACCTGCGGCTGGCGCCGTCGGTCTGGCAGGGCATCGCGGCGGAGGTATTGGCGCGGGGCACCGCGTTCGGGCGCGGCGACCTTGGCGCGGGCAAGCGCGTGAACGTCGAATACGTGTCGGCCAACCCCACCGGCCCGCTGCACGTCGGCCACACCCGTGGCGCGGTCTTCGGCGATGCCCTGGCCAGCCTGCTGGATTTCGCGGGCTACGAGGTGACGCGCGAATACTACATCAACGACGGCGGCGCGCAGGTGGATGTCCTCGCGCGGTCGGTCTACCTGCGCTACCTCGAAGCGCACGGTCAGGAAGTCGCCTTTCCCGATGGCACCTATCCGGGCGACTACCTGATCGCGGTGGGCGAGGCGCTGAAGGACAAGGTAGGCGACGCCTATGTCGACGCAGGCGAGGACGTCTGGCTGGCAGAGGTGCGCAACTTCGCGACGGATCGGATGATGGACCTCATCCGCGCCGATCTGGCCGCGCTGGGTGTCGAGATGGATGTGTTCTACTCCGAGAAATCGCTCTACGGCACCGGCCGGATCGAGGCGGCGCTCGACGATCTCAAGGCCAAGGGCCTGATCTACGAAGGCGTGCTGGAGCCGCCCAAGGGCAAGACGCCCGAAGACTGGGAGCCGCGCGAACAGACGCTGTTCCGCTCCACCGCGCACGGCGACGACGTCGACCGTCCGGTGATGAAATCCGATGGCGGCTGGACCTATTTCGCGCCCGACATCGCCTATCACTACGACAAGGTGCAGCGCGGTTTCGACCTGCTGATCGACGTGTTCGGCGCCGATCATGGCGGCTACGTCAAGCGGATGAAGGCAGCCGTTTCGGCCCTGTCCGAGGGCAAGGTGCCGCTGGACATCAAGCTGACGCAGCTGGTCAAGCTGTTCAAGAACGGCGAGCCGTTCAAGATGTCCAAGCGGGCAGGGACGTTTGTGACCCTGCGCGACGTGGTGGACGAGGTCGGGCCGGACGTGACCCGTTTCGTGATGCTGACCCGCAAGAACGACGCGATGCTCGACTTCGACTTCGACAAGGTGCTGGAGCAGAGCCGCGAAAACCCGGTGTTCTATGTCCAGTACGCCCACGCGCGGGTGGCGTCGGTGCTGCGCAAGGCGGCGGAGGCCGGGATCGACACGCAGGATGCGACGCTGGCGGCTGCCGACCTGTCCCGCCTCGACCACGAGGCGGAGCAGACCGTGCTGCGCAAGCTGGCCGAATGGCCGCGTCTGGTGGAGACTGCCGCGCGCAGCAACGAACCGCACCGGGTGGCCTTCTATCTCTACGAACTCGCCTCTGACTTCCACTCGCTGTGGAACCGGGGGAACGAGGTGCCGGAACTGCGCTTCCTGCAGGAAGACGACGTTGCCACCAGCCAGGCAAAAATCGCGCTTGCCCGGTCCGCGGCGATTGTAATTGCGGCAGGGCTTGGTATTCTCGGGGTCAATCCGGCGCAAGAGATGCGATAAGCACGTGCGGCGCCGCTGACAGGCAACCCCGATCCAGACCCGCGCGGCGATGTATCTCGCGGGCAGTGAGGCACAAATGGCAGATTTCAACACGACCTCCCCCACGGGGGAATACCCTTTTGAATCCGCGTCCGAAACCGGTGCAACTGCGGCGGCCAAGCGCCTGAAAAGGCTGACGAACATCGCAGGCGCCGCGGTTTCGCTCGCGCTGATCGCGGGCATCGGCGTCTGGGGCTACAAGCTGCTCGTGCGGGATGTCAGCGGCATTCCGGTGGTCCGCGCGGCCAGCGGCGACATGCGTGTGCGGCCCGAGGAACCGGGAGGCGAACTGGCCGATCATCAGGGCCTTTCCGTCAACGTGATCGCCGCCGAAGGCACGGCCGGCAGGCCCGCGGATGAGCTGCGGCTGGCGCCCAAACCCATCGACCTTGCCGAGGAAGACCAGGTGGTTCAGGCGTCGATGGTGACAGATGCGCAACAGGAGCGCGAAACCGCCGCCCCGGCGCCCGCCGCTGTCTCGGCGGACGAGGTCGCGACCGCGCTTGAATCCGGAAACGTCGATGATCTGGTGGCCAAGCTGACCGACGGCGTCGCCCCCATGGCCGACATCGACGACGAGACCGACGCCATCGTGGCCGAAGTCACCGAGGACGTCGTCGCCGAGGTGGTCGAGGCCGAAGAGGAACGGTCGGCCACGGTGATCGACGCGCCCGGCGTGCGCTACTCGCTGCGGCCCAAGCGGCGGCCCGCCGAACTGGCCGTAATCACCCGCGCCTCCCTGACGACCCCCGCCGCGGCGCCTGCCGCCCCGGCGACGGAAGAGGTCGATCCGGCCACGCTGCCGACCGGCACCCGGCTGGCGCAGCTTGGCGCCTTCGACAGCGCAGAGGTCGCCCGCGAACAATGGGACCAGTTGCAGGGCCGGTTCGGCATGTACATGGGCGACAAGAAGCGCGTGATCCAGAAGGCATCGAGCGGCGGCCGCGTGTTCTATCGCCTGCGCGCCATGGGGTTCGAGGACATCGCGGACGCACGCCGCTTCTGCTCCGCGCTCGTGGCCGAAAACGCGGACTGCATTCCGGTGGTGACCCGCTGATGGCCCCCTTCGGGGCGACGATTCTGGACGCGGATGGGCTGCGGCTGACGCCGGACGAACGCGCGTTCTTTCGCGATCTGCGGCCCTTCGGCTTCATCCTGTTCGCCCGGAACATCGACGCGCCCGACCAGGTCCGCGCCCTGTGCGACGAGATGCGCGAGGCGGCTGGCCATGACGCCGTGATCACCATCGACCAGGAAGGCGGGCGCGTGCAGCGCCTGCGCGCGCCGCACTGGCGCGAATGGCTGCCGCCGCTCGACTTCGTCGCACGGGCAGGGGACGGGGCTGAGCGGGCGATGTACCTGCGCCACCGCCTGATCGCCGCCGAACTGCATGCGCTTGGCATCGACAGCAACTGTGCCCCCATGGTCGATGTGGCCGGACCCGGGACGCATGACTTCCTGCGCAACCGCTGCTACGGCACGGAGCCCGCGCGCGTCGCGACGCTGGGCCGCGCGGCGGGTCAGGGCATGCTCGACGGCGGCGTGCTGCCGGTGGTCAAGCACATTCCCGGCCACGGTCGCGCCACGATGGACAGCCACTTCGATCTCCCGCGCGTCGATGCCCCCCATGCCGATCTGAGCGCGGTGGATTTCGCCCCGTTCAAGGCCCTGAACGATCTGCCCATGGGGATGACGGCACACCTCGTCTACAGCGCGATCGACACCGCCCCCGCGACCTGTTCGCCCGCCGTCATGTCCCTGATCCGCGACGAGATGGACTTTGACAACCTTATCATGACCGACGACCTGTCGATGAAGGCGCTTCAGGGCAGCCACGTGGACAGCACCCGTGCCGCACTGGCGGCGGGTTGCGACGTGGCGCTTTATTGCAATCAACCACTGGCCGACCGTGTCGCCGTGGCCGAAGCCGCGGGCGAGATGACGACCACCGCCCAGACCCGTGCCGAGCGCGCGCTGGCCATGCGCCGGCCCCCCGACGACGTTGACATTCCCGCACTGGAAAGCGAACTTGAGGCGCTTTTGGGCGGGGCGGGTCATGGCTGACACCACATTCGAGGAAGACAGGATCTCGGTCGCCGAACGCCGCGCCGCCGAGGCCCTGATCGTGGACGTGGACGGGTTCGAGGGGCCTCTGGACCTCCTGCTTACCCTCAGCCGGACGCAGAAGGTCGACCTGCGCAAGGTCTCCGTCCTGCAACTGGCGCGCCAGTACCTCGCCTTCGTGGAAAAGGCCAAGGCGCTGCGGCTGGAACTGGCGGCCGACTATCTCGTGATGGCGGCATGGCTTGCCTTTCTGAAGTCCCGTCTGCTGCTGCCGCCCGATCCGACCGAAGAGGGACCGTCGGGCGAGGAACTGGCCGCACATCTGGCGTTCCAGCTGGAACGGCTGCAAGCGATGCGCGATGCCGCCGCACGGCTGATGGCCCGCGATCAGCTGGGGCGCGATTTCTTTGCGCGCGGCCAGACGCACGAGGTCGAGAGGGTCCGCCGGGTGACTTATACCGCGACCCTGCTGGACCTGATGCAGGGCTATGCCCGCATCCGCACCCGTGACGAATTCCGCCCCTTCGTCATGGACCGCGACAAGGTCTACACCATGGAACAGGCGCTCGACCGGATGCGGGGGCTGATCGGCTACGCCGGGGACTGGGGCGACCTGATGAGCTTCCTGCCCGAAGGCTGGGAAAGCGATCCGGTGCGGCGGCGTTCCGCGACGGCGGCGACCTTTGCCGCCTCGCTGGAACTGGTCAAGGAAGGGCACCTCGAGTTGCGGCAATCCGATACCTTTGCCCCGATCCAGTTACGAAAAAGGAACGAACCGCGTGGCGGATGACACCCAAGACAAGGAACAGAGCCTGTTCGAAGCGCCCCCGATGGCAGAACAGGAACGGATGATCGAGGCGGTCCTCTTTGCCACCTCCGAGCCGATCACCCTGCGCGAGCTCGAATCCCGCCTGCCGCACGGCTGCGACGCGGGAGAGGCGATGGTGCATCTGCGCCGCCGGTACGAGGGGCGCGGGGTGCAGGTGGTCAAGGTGGGCGACGGCTATGCCATGCGCACGGCGGCAGACCTCGGCTTTCTCATGCAGAAGGAGACGGTGGAGACCCGCAAGCTGAGCCGCGCCGCGATCGAAACCCTTGCGATCATCGCCTATCACCAGCCCGTCACCCGCGCCGAGATCGAGGAAATCCGCGGTGTGTCGGTCAGCCGGGGCACCGTGGACCAGTTGCTCGAACTGGAATGGATCCGTTTCGGCCGCCGCAAGATGACACCGGGCCGCCCGGTGACCTTTGTCGTCACCGACGGGTTCCTCGACCATTTCGGGCTGGAGAACGCGCGCGACCTGCCCGGTCTCAAGGAATTGCGTGCCGCCGGCCTGCTCGAGAATCGTCCACCCCCCGGCGCGCTGCCGCTGGCGGGAGATGGCGAGGACGAGGAGGAAACCACCGAAGGCCAGAGCGAACTCTTCGAGGATTGACGCTGATCACCGGATTTTCAGTGGAAACGCCTGAAATTCGCCGTATTCCGTGCTATATAGGGCCAGAGGCAAGAAGGGATCAGTCAATGAACCAGATCATCAACATGATTGTCCGCCAGGTCATGCACCAACTGGTGCGGCGCGGCGTGAATGCCGGTTTCGATCAGGCGTCCAAGATGGGCAAACGCCGCCGCCAACCCGAACTGGATGAAGACGGCAATCCGGTCCAGCAGCGCCAGCTCACCCCCGAAGAGCGGGCCGCGCGGCGCGCACGGCGGCAGGCGCGGCTCGATACCGGCCATGCCAAGCAATCCATGAAGACCCTGCGCCGGTTTTCCAAGTTCTGAGCCGGCGACCGGCCGCATCGGGTCGGACGCCGCCCGGCCACGTCAACCAGACTTGAAATGCTTGCTCAGCTTCAGGCCCTGGCCTTGGTAGTTCGAGGCGATGCCCGCCCCGTAAAGCTGCGTGGGCACTTCTGCCATCCGCTCGTACAGCAACCGGCCCACGACCTGCCCATGCTCCAGCACGAACGGGGCTTCGTGGCAGCGAACCTCCAGCACACCGCGCGAACCGGCCCCGCCTGCGGCATCGTGGCCGAAACCGGGGTCGAAGAACCCGGCATAATGCACGCGGAACTCGCCGACGACGGCGAGGTAGGGTGCCATCTCTGCCGCGAACTCGGGCGGGATCGTGACGGCCTCCCGGCTGACGAGGATATAGAACGCGCCCGGATCCAGAATGATGTGGCCCTTGGTGCTGTGCACTTCCTCCCAGTAGTCGGCCGGCGCGTAATGGCCCACGTTATCGAGGTCGATCACCCCGGTATGCGGTTTCGCCCGATAGCCCACCAGCGTCGTGCTGGGAAGCTTGAGATCCACTGAAAACCCCAGCCCGTCGTCGATCACCGGCGTGCCGTCCACCAGCGGCGTCTCCTCGTGCAGGCTCCGCAAGGCATCGTCGTCCAGCACCGCATCGCCCCGTCCAAAGCGGATCTGGTTCAGCCGCATGCCCGGTCGCACCAGAACGGAGAAGGACCGCGGACAGATCTCGGCGTAAAGCGGCCCGGTGTAGCCGGGCGCGATGCGGTCGAATTCTGTCCCGCCATCGGTGATCGTGCGCGTCAGCAGGTCAAGCCGCCCGGTCGAACTCTTGGCATTGGCCACCGCCGAGATATCGCTGGGCAGCGCCAGCCCCTCCATCAGCGGCACCACGTAGACACAGCCCTTTTCCAGCACGGCCCCGCTTGTCAGGTCCACCTCGTGCATCCGGAACTCGTCCAGCCGTTCCGCCACGCTCTTGCCGCGCCCGGCAAGGAACGAGGCCCGCACCCTAAAGGCGCGGTTGCCAAGACGCAGATCGAGACTGGCGGGCTGGATCTGGCCGGGGATCACGGGCAGGGGGGCGCTGATCTGGCCGGACCCGATCATGCGGCTGATCTGCTGGTTGGGAATCACGCCATGCAACATCTGGGGCATCGGACCTCGGTCTTTCAAAAACGAACGCCCGCATCCCATCGCGGGTGCGGGCGTTCGGTTTGTTTGGTCGGGCTAGCAGGACTCGAACCTGCGACCTTCCGTCCCCCAGACGGACGCGCTACCAGGCTGCGCCATAGCCCGAACTCAGGCGGTTCATACCTGATCTTGCCCCGTGTGCAAGAGGGAATTGCCGCCGTGTGCACCGATCAGTTGTCTGACGGGCGCGTGCCGCCGCCCCGCCGGTGCGCGGCCATCGAATCGCGCAACGATGCCAGTTGCGCGGCCAGTGGCGCGATCAGCGCGGCCTGGTCGCGGCTGAGCCGTCTGGCCCGGTAAACGGCAGCAAGCGCACCCGGCACCGCATCGAAGCGGTCTTCGGGGGTCAGGTCCAGATCGGGCAGGATCCGGGGCCGGGGCGGCGGCGGCGCTGCCGGCTCTTCGGGTGCCACTTCGGGCGCCGGGGGTTCCGGGTCAGACGCCGACGCGTCCGCTTCCTCGGCTGCTTCGGGTGCGGGGGGCTCGGGGTCGGACGCTAAGGCTTCCGCTTCCGTCAGCGTCGCGGCGGGGGCATCGGTCTCCGACGTCGGGGCCGGTTCTTCGGTCTCTTCCGCGGCAGGGGCGTTGTCCGTGGCTTCCGGCGTCGACGAAGCATCGAGCGGCTGGCGCAGGAAAGCGGGCAGCGCGTCCTCGGGCACGCCGTCGGCGTCGGGCACCTCGGCCAGTTCCGGCTCGGCGGGCTCCGGCTCGGGGGCGTGGAACTGGGCCTCCACCGCCTGCGTCTCGGCTTCCGAAGGGGCCTCGACCTCTAACGCGTCCGCTACGGCGTCATCCCCCTGCGCGGTCTCGTCGGCGGGGGTGGCGCTCTCGTCCTCGGGCTGTTCCGTCTCCGGCCCGGTCACCGCTTCCGGTGCGGGCTGCGGTTCCGGTGTCGCCGGTGCTTCCGGCGGCAGGCTTGCCATCTCCTGCGCAGCTTCGGCGTCGGCTGGGCCGGGCACGGCATCCTCGGCGGGGCTGGCCGCGTCGGGCGCTTCGGGGAGTTCCTGCGCGGCCTCGGCGGCGTCGGGCGTGTCCTTGCCTGATTTGTCCGCCGGTGCCTCGAAACTCAGGACCACGCCCTTTTCCGGCTCCACCGGGGCGGTGGGCGGCTGTGGCGTTTCGGGCATGTCCTCCACCTGCGATGCGGTCAGTTCGTCCAGCGGCGCCGACATGGCGGCGACGTGGTTCATGCCTTCTTCGCGGAGGATCTTCTGCACGCCCTTGATGGTCAGGCCATCGTCATGCAGCAGCTTCTTGATGCCGCCCAGCAGTTGCATGTCGCTGGGCCGGTAATACCGCCGTCCACCGGCCCGCTTGATAGGTTTCACCTGTGTGAACTTGCTTTCCCAGAACCGCAGGACATGGGCCTGGATGCCCAGCCAGTCGGCGACTTCGGAAATGGTGCGGAACGCGTCGGGCGATTTGGCCATGAGATCAGGTCTTGTTCCCGTCCGCGACGCGGTCCTTCATCAGGTGGGACGGGCGAAAGGTGAGCACCCGGCGCGGGTTGATCGGCACTTCCTCCCCTGTCTTGGGGTTGCGGCCCACGCGGGCGGTCTTGTCCCGCACGGAGAAGGTGCCGAAGGATGAAATCTTGACCTGCTCACCGGCGACGAGCGCGTCCGACATATGCTCCAGAACGGATTCGACGAGCTGCGCGCTTTCGTTGCGCGACAGACCCACCTCGCGAAACACCGCTTCACTAAGATCCATGCGCGTCAAGGTCTTGTTAGACATTTCATCCCCCGTTGTTTTCGCCAACATTGGCGCTGGCGGAAATGGGAGTCAATATCAATGACTTGCAACGCGCCGTTTCGGCGGAAATTTCCGCCGAAAATTCAGCCGCTTACCAGCGGAGCACCACCGCGCCCCAGGCAAGGCCGCCCCCGATCGCCTCGGTGACCAGCAGGTCGCCGCGCTTGATCTGGCCGCGTTCGCGCCCCACCGACAGCGCCAGCGGGATCGACGCGGCCGAGGTGTTGCCGTGGTCCTGTACCGTCACCACGACCTGCGACATGGGCAGGTCGAGCTTGTTCGCGGTGCCCTGGATGATGCGGATGTTGGCCTGGTGGGGGACGACCCAGTCGATGTCCTGCGCGGAGACCCCGGCGCGTTCCATCGCCGTGGTGGCGGTTGCCGCCAGCTTGCCCACCGCGTGGCGAAACACCTGGTTCCCCTGCATGCGAAGATGGCCGATGGAACCGGTGCTGGTGCCGCCATCGACATACAGCAGGTCACGGTGCCGCCCGTCCGAATTGAGATCGGTCGACAGGATGCCCCGGTCTTCCGCCGTGCCTTCACCTTCCTGCGCCTCGAGCAGAACGGCGCCCGCGCCGTCGCCGAACAGGACGCAGGTGGACCTGTCGGTCCAGTCCATGATCCGGCTGAAGGTCTCCGAACCGATCACCAGCACCCGCCGGGCCTGGCCGGAAACAATCAGCGCGTTCGCGTTGGCGAGGGCAAAGACGAAACCGGCGCAGACCGCCTGCACGTCAAAGGCAAAGCCGCGGGTCATGCCCAGCTGCGCCTGCACCATCGTGGCGGCGGAGGGAAAGGTAAGGTCCGGGGTCGACGTGGCCACGATGATCGCATCGACGTCGTCCACCGCCATCCCGGCGTCCGCCAGCGCCGTCTGCGCAGCCGCTGTCGCCATCTGCGAGGTGGTTTCACCCTCGGCGGCGAAATGGCGGCGCTCGATTCCGGACCGCGACCGGATCCATTCGTCGTTGGTGTCCAGCGTGGCTTCGAATTCGGCGTTTTCCACGACGCGCGACGGCAAATAGTGGCCGCAGCCGATGACAACTGCTCGGGTGGTCATGAGGGTGTCTCTTCGGTCGTGAGCGTGGCGGCGACCCGCGCGGCGAGCTTGTCGTTGAAACGGCTTTCGGAAAGCTGCGCCGCGAGGCGGATGGCGGCGGAAACGCCGGTGGCGTCGGCGGCGCCGTGGGATTTGACCACGGTGCCGTTCAGCCCGAGGAACACCCCGCCGTTGACCCGGCGCGGATCAATCCTGCGGCGCAGGCGCATCAGCGACGTGTAGGCGAGCAGCGACGCCAGCCGGGACAGGGGCGAATACTTGAAAGCCTCGCGCAGGCCGTTGCCGATCATGTTGGCGGTGCCTTCGCCGGTCTTGATGGCGACGTTGCCGGTGAAACCGTCGGTCACGATCACGTCCGCCGCATCGCCCGAGATGTCGCCGCCCTCAACGAAGCCGACGAATTCGAAGCCGGCACTCTCGCGCTGGTCCCGAATCAGGTCGTAGGCTTCCTTGAGTTCCGCGCGGCCCTTGTGCTCCTCGGTGCCGACGTTCAGCAGGCCGACGCGGGGCCGGGCGATGTCCATGCCGTTGCGGGCATAGGAGGTGCCCATCAGCGCGAACCTCAGCAGGTCGTCCGCATCGGCGCGCACGTCCGCGCCCACGTCCAGCATCACGTTGAATCCCTGCGGGTTGGACGAAGGGTAGAGCACCGCGATGGCGGGCCGGTTCACCCCCGGCAGCTTCTTCAGCCGGATCATCGACAGGGCCATCAACGCGCCGGTATTGCCGCAGGACACGGCCACGGCAGCCTCGCCCGTGCGCACGGCCTCGATCGCGGACCACATGGAGGTGTCCTTGCCGGTGCGCACAACCTGGCTGGGCTTGTCTTCCATCCTGACCACGTCGGCGGCATGCCGGATCTCGCACCGACCCTCAAGCTCGCGCCGCTTGGCCACCAGGGGGGCAAGCTGCGCTTCGTCACCGTGGAGCACGAAGGCGATATCCGGATTGGCCTTTGCAGACAGCGAACACCCGGCAACGACGGCTGCCGGGCCCTCATCACCCCCCATCGCATCGACGGAAATCAGGGTGTGTCCGGCCTTCGCTGCGGTATGATCGGTCGGGGCCGTCATGGGTGCGAATGCCTTTTTATGATCTGCGGATGGGGCGTGCCGGCTCAGGCCGCGTCGTCTTCCAGGTCGATCTCGTCTGTCAGGGCAACGACTTCCGCATCATCGTAGTGGCCGCAGGCGGCGCAGATGTGGTGCGGGCGCTTCAGCTCGCCGCAGTTGGAGCATTCGTTGGGGTTCGCAGCCGAGAGCGAATCGTGCGCACGGCGGTTGTTGCGGCGCGACTTGGAAACTTTGTTCTGCTGGACAGCCATGTCTGGTGCCTTTGTCGGTTCGGGGCTCTGCACCATATGGGCGCAATCAGCCGTGTTTCAATCGACCCCTGTTCGGGCGTGACGCCGCTTTAGGCGAGAGGCCTTGCATTGTCCAACCTTAATTGGGGTGAGGGCGGCAAAATAGCGGGAAAGCCCGATGATGCAAGCAGGTATTTGCCGCGCCCGGCGACCGCCCGCCGGGGGCGGGAAAAGGGGGTATTCAGGGGTCTTCGCGGTCCAGCTTGGCCTTGAGATCGGCCAGCCCCGCAAAGGGCTTGGCGTCCTCGTCGGTCATCGGCTTCTGGCCCGGTTCGGTATGGACCACCGCGCCCAGCTCCGCTCCTTCGGCGCGGGGATAGTCCGGCACCGACAGGGCCAGCGCCTCGATCATCACCGCGCCGGGGTCGATCCACGCGCCCAGCGGCTCCGACGTGTCGTCCTCGGGCATTTCGACCTCGGGTTCCTCCGGTTCGACGTAGTCGGCGAGGTAACGGCGCACCACCTGCGTGTCGACGCGCGTGGTCACCGGTTCGAGCGTCACCACGCAGGGCTGCACTACGGTCGCGCCCAGCGTGCCGGTCAGTTCCCAGTCGTCCCGGCCAAGCGGGCTGACCTTTCCCTCGAAGCTGAGCTTGCGCAGGGCGCTCAGGTCGAGCTCCTGCGCGATCTGCGCCAGCCTGTCCTTCTCCGGTCGGAGCGCAAACACGTTTTCGCTGCCCTGGGACAGCTCCGCGACGCGGAGGGCGGTGGCACTGGGAGGCTTGGGAGACATGGCGGGCCTGCTTTTCGTTTCTTGAACCTGAGGGGGTCCTTGGTGTATGCGAAATAAAGCCAGACCAAACAAGGGCAAGAGGGCAGGACAGATGCACACCACCACCAGAGCCAGCGTGATGGCATTGGCGCTTGCCGCGATGCTGGGCCTTGGCGCCTGTTCCGCCCAGTACCGCAACCACGGCTACGTCCCGCCCGAGGAAGACCTGCAACAGATCCAGGTGGGCGCGGACACCAAGGAAACGGTGGCCGAAAAGATCGGCGTGCCCGCCTCCTCCGGGGTGCTGACCAACTCGGGCTACTACTACGTGCGGATGCGGACCCGGACCATCGGACCCTTCGCCAAGCAGGAAATCGACCGGCAGGTTGTCGCGATCAGCTTTTCCGACACGGGCGTTGTCCAGAACGTCGAACGCTTCGGTCTGGAGCAGGGCCGCGTGGTCCAGCTGACCCAGCGGGTGACGTCCTCGCCGGTCAGCGACAAGTCGTTCATCCGGCAGCTTCTGGGCAACATCGGCCGCTTCAACCCGGCCGGGCTGGCGGGCTGACATCATGCTGTCATATCTCCCTGGCAGGTCGTGACCGAACGGCGGTGCGGAAAGGGGGACAGCCTGATGATGCTACTGCAGAAGGGACGCTACACGGCCCGAACCGCTGAAGATCAGGCCGACGTCGAGGCGGCCCAGCGGCTCCGCGCCACATGTTTCGGCCTCGACGTGCCGCTCGATACCGACAGCTATGACAGCCAGTGCACCCATGTCCTGATCGAGGAGGCGGCCACCGGGGACCTGGTGTGTTGCTACCGGCTGCTGACGCTGCACGGGACCGACCTGCCGCAGTGCTATGCCGCGCAATTCTACGAACTCAGCCCGCTGCAGAGCTACGAGGGGCTGATGATGGAACTGGGGCGATTCTGCATCCACCCCGAACGGTCCGACCCGGACATCCAGCGCATCGCCTGGGCCGCGATGACCCGCCTTGTCGATGCGCAGGACGTGCAGATGCTGTTCGGCTGCGCCTCTTTCGCGGGGACGGAGACCGAAGCCTACCTCGATTCCTTCGCCATGCTGCGCGCGCGGCACCTCGCACCCCCGCGCTGGCTGCCCCGCGTCAAGGCGCCCGACGTGTTCCGATTTGCCGCGCGGCTGCGGCGCAAGCCGGATGCGAAGCGGGCGATGCGGCGGATGCCGCCGCTGCTGCGCACCTACCTGCTGATGGGGGGCTGGGTCAGCGACCACGCGGTGGTGGACCGGCAGATGAACACGCTGCATGTCTTTACCGGGCTAGAGATCGGGGCGATTCCGGCCGCACGCAAGCGCCTCCTGCGGGCCTTGGTCTAGAGTATTTTTGGCATAAAGAAGCAGGGGCGATTGACCTTGCCACGGGGCGGGGATAGCTGCCGCCTATGGCACGCGCACCCTTACTCCAGCTCAATGAAATCTCTCTCACCTTCGGGGGCGACCCGGTGTTCGAAGACCTGTCGCTGGTCGTGCATTCGGGCGACCGGGTGGCGCTGGTCGGGCGCAACGGGTCGGGCAAATCCACCCTGATGAAGGTCATGGCCGGCCTGGTCGAGGCGGACAGCGGCGAGGTCATCGCGGGGCCGGGTGTCTCCGTCGGCTACATGGAGCAGGACCCGGACCTGAGCGGTTTCGATACGCTGGGCGATTTCGCGGCCCACGGTCTGGACCCCGGCGAGATGTACAAGGTCGAACGCGCGGGCGAGGGGCTCAAGTTCGACCCCGCGCGCCCCGTCGCCACCGCCTCGGGCGGGGAGCGGCGCCGCGCGGCACTGGCGCGCCTGATGGCACAGGCCCCCGAACTGATGCTGCTGGACGAGCCCACCAACCATCTCGACATCGAGGCGATCGGCTGGCTGGAGGAAGAGCTGCGGACCACCCGCACCGCCTTTGTCATCATCAGCCACGACCGCGCCTTCCTGCGCAACCTGACCCGCGCGACGCTCTGGATCGACCGGGGGCAGGTGCGGCGGCAGGAAAAGGGTTTCGGCGATTTCGAGGCCTGGCGCGACCAGGTCTGGGAAGAGGAAGACACCCAGCGCCACAAGCTCAACCGCAAGATCAAGGCGGAAGCCCGCTGGGCGGTCGAAGGCATCTCGGCCCGGCGCAAGCGCAACCAGGGCCGCGTGCGCGCGCTGCAGGACCTGCGCGCCGAGCGCGCCAGCCAGATCCGGCGCCAGGGCACCGCGGCGATGGCGCTGGACGCGGGCCCCAAATCGGGCCGCAAGGTCATCGAGGCGCAGGGCATCTCCAAGCGCTTCGGTGACAAGCGGATCCTCGGCGACTTCTCCCTGACCGTGCAGCGCGGCGACCGGATCGCGCTGGTCGGCCCCAATGGCGTGGGCAAGACGACGCTGCTCAACATGCTGATCGGCGCGGAACAGCCCGACAGCGGGACCGTCACGCTGGGGACGAACCTCGAACTCGCGCTGTTCGACCAGGCGCGCGCGCAGCTCGACGGCGACATGTCGCTGTGGGATTCGCTGACCGGTGACCCGGACATGCGCGTCGGCGGCAAGGCGGACCAGGTGCTGGTGCGCGGCCAGCCCAAGCACGTGGTGGGCTATCTCAAGGAGTTCCTCTTTGACGAGGCGCAGGCGCGGGCGCCGGTCCGGTCGCTGTCGGGCGGGGAGCGCGCGCGGCTGTTGCTGGCCAAGCTGATGGCGCGCCCGTCCAACCTGCTGGTGCTGGACGAACCGACGAACGATCTGGACGTCGAAACGCTGGACCTGTTGCAGGAACTGCTGGAAACCTACGACGGCACAGTCATCCTCGTCAGCCACGACCGCGATTTCCTGGATCGCGTGGCGGCCACCACCATCGCGATGGAGGGCGACGGCCGCGCCACCGTCTATGCCGGCGGCTGGACCGACTATCTGGCGCAACGCGGCCAGGACGATTTCGCCGAAAGCGTGGTGAAGGCCAAGGAGCCCCCCAAGCAGGACAAGCCCGCCAAGACCCAGAAGAAGGGTCTGAGCTTTACCGAGAAGCATCGGCTGGAGGCCTTGCCGGCCGAGATCGAACGGCTGGAGGCCGAGATCGGCAAGCTGGAACAATTGCTGGCCGATCCCGACCTGTTCAACCGCGAACCGGTCAAGTTCAACAAGGCGACGCAGGCCCTTGCCGAGCGTCAGGAAAAGCTGTCGTCAGCCGAAGAGGAATGGTTGACGCTCGAGGAAAAAGCGGCAACCTGAACCGCGCCCCCGCGGCGCGGCGGGTTTGTGTTTGAAAGGATCGACAGATGGCTTGGTTGCTACTTGCGCTCGCTGCGGTGTTCGAGGTCGTGTTCGCGATGGGCATGAAGATGTCCCACGGGTTCACCAAACTTACGCCCTCGCTGGTGACCATCGTCGGCATCGTGTTCGGCCTGTGGTTCCTCGCGCTCGCGATGAAGCAGCTGCCGGTGTCCATCGCCTACCCGGTATGGACCGCGCTCGGCACGCTGGGGACCGTCGCACTGGGGACGCTGATGCTGGGCGAATCCATGACCCCGCTCAAGATCGTGTCGGTCCTGGCGATTGTCGGCGGCGTGATCGGGCTCAAGGTCTCGTCCGGCTGATCACAGCGGCCGGGCAGGGGCGCCGACCACGGTCTGCCCCTCCGCCACGTCCCGCGTGACCACGGCGCCCGCGCCGACGATGGCGCCGCGGCCCAGCGTCACCCCCGGCATCACGATTGCCCCCGCGCCGATCCAGACATCGCTGCCGATGGTCACCGGCAGGGCGATTTCCATGCCCCGGGCGCGTTCGGCGGGGTCCTTGTGGTGCTGGGCGCAGATGATCTGCGCCCCCGTGCCGATCATCGTGCCGTCTCCGATCTCGACCCGGGCGCTGTCGAGGATCACGCAGTTCGCATTGATGTAGACCCGCGCGCCCAAGTGAATGTGACACCCGTAGCTGGCGTGGAAGGGGGCTTCGACCAGGCAATCCGGTCCGCAGGCGGCGAAAAGCGCCCGCAGCGGCGCGCTCATCGTGGCGGGCTCCGCCGGTGGCTGGCGATTGTGCGCGTGGATCGCGCGCCGTGCCCGCCCGCGCAGGGTTTCCAGCTCGGGATCGAGGCAGGAGTACCACGCGGCCGCCGCCATCCGCTCCCGCTGGGTCTGCACCGCGGTCACCGCATCCGCAGCGCGCCGTCGAGCCGGATCACCTCGCCGTTGAGATACCCCATCTCGACGATGAAGCCCGCGAGACGCCCGTACTCCGCGGGATCGCCCAGCCGGGCGGGGTTCGGCACGTCCGCGGCCAGGCTCGCCTGCACGTCTTCGGGCAGGCCCGCCAGCATCGGCGTCCGGAAGATCCCCGGCGCGATGGTCATCACCCTGATCCCGTCCTTGGCCAGGTCACGCGCCATGGGCAGGGTCATGCCCACGATGCCGCCCTTGGACGCCGCATAGGCGGCCTGTCCCTTCTGACCATCGAAGGCGGCGACCGAGGCGGTGTTGATGATGACGCCGCGCGCGCCGTCCGGTTCGGGGTCGTTTTGCGCCATGGCCTGCGCGGCGAGGCGCGCGACGTTGAAACTGCCGACCAGGTTGATGTCCACCGTGCGTTGGAAATCGCCCATGGGGTGCGGGCCGTCGCGGCCCAGCGTCTTGATGCCAAGGGCGATGCCGGCGCAGTTCACGGCGGCGGTGATCCGGCCCATCTTCTCCATCGCCAGGTCGATGGCCGCCTGCACCGACGCCTCGTCGGTCACGTCGGTCTCGGCGAAATGGCCGCCGATCTCCTCGGCCACCTGGGGGCCCCGCTTGGCATCCCGGTCCAGCAGGGTCACCTGCGCGCCGCGCTCGGCGAAGTGGCGGGCGGTGGCTTCGCCCAGGCCCGAGGCGCCCCCGGTGATGATGGCGGCTGTGGTGTCGAGCTGCATGTGACCCTCCGTCGGTGCTTTTGAACAGGTGTTCAGATGACCACGGCCCCGCGGCGGGTTCAAGGGGCGGCGGTGTCAGATCGGACACCACCGCAGCCAGCTGCCACCGGTGGGCCGCCCGCGCGCGCCGCTGCGCAGCTTGAAGCGGTTCAGTTCCGGCGTCCGGGCATCCAGCGGACCGAGGTCGAGGATCGTGTGGCCCCGGTCCTCCAGCCAGTCGCAGGCCAAGGCGAGCAGCAGGTTGTGGGCGTGATACCGGCGTCCCGTCTCGGTCGTCTGGCCGAGATGATAGGTGGCCCCGCCGCCGTGGCAGAGGAACAGCATCCGCGCGATCACCTCGCCGCCCCGGCGCGCGCTGAACAAACGCGTCTGATCGGGCGCGGCGGCGGCAAAGGCGCAGGTCAGCGCCAGCGGCCAGCCATCGTAGCCGCGCGCGGCACGCTGCCGCTGCTCGGCCTCGAACAGGGGATGGGACAGGTCGGCCGGCAGGGTGGCATGGGTGACCTCGATCCCGGCGTCGCGCGCCCGGCGCCACTGGTTGCGCCACTTTGGGTGCATCCGCGCGCGCCGGGCCCGCGCGCCGCCCGCGAGCGGCAGCACCCCGATCCAGCGCGGCGCCGCGATGCGCAGGGCGCGCGGCAGGTCGCAGGGCACCTCGGGCGACAGGATGAGCGGGACCCGGCCCAGCCCGGCTGCCGCAAGCTGCGCGTTCAGGTCCGGCGGTGGCGCCGCGCGGGGCAGCATCGCCACCGGCAGCCCGGCCAGCGATCGGCGCAGGACGATGAGACCACAGGGCAGCGTTACCGGTGGGCGGCCCAGCAGCCGAAGGGCGGCGGCAAAGCCGTCACTTTGCATCAGGGGCTGTACGGGCGGATCGGGTGCGTCGAACATGACGCGAATGTGTCCGGGCGAGGTTAACCAAAGGTTAGCGCCGCCCGGAAATTCGGGCGTTTCAGCCCAGTTGCACCAGCGCGTGCCGCTTCTTTCCCGCCGACAGCTTGATCGGGCTGGAAAGTGCCTTGGCGTCCAGCATCAGCCCCGCGTCGGTCAGCGGCCGGTCATCCAGCCGCGCGCCGTTCTCGGCGATCAGGCGCTTGGCCTCCTTGCCGGAGGACGCGAGACCCGATTTCACGATCAGCTGCACGATGGAAATGCCATCGCCCAGATCGGCGGCGGACAGCGTGAGGGTCGGCAGGTCGTCGCCCACGCCGCCCCGTTCGAACACTTCGCGCGCGGTCGCCTCCGCGGTCGCGGCGGCCTCGGCGCCATGCAGCAGCGCGGTGACCTCGTTCGCCAGCCGCACCTTCGCCTCGTTGATCTCGGACCCCGCCAGCGCGCCCATGCGGTCGCATTCCTCGACCGGCAGCTCGGTGTAGAGCTTGAGGAAACGCCCCACGTCGGCATCCGTGGTGTTGCGCCAGAACTGCCAGAATTCGTAGGGCGACAACATGTCTGCGTTGAGCCAGATCGCGCCCCCCTGGCTCTTGCCCATCTTCCGGCCGTCCGACGTGGTCAGGAGCGGCGACGTCAGCCCATAGACCTCGCGGTCGATCACCCGCCGCGTCAGGTCGATGCCGTTGACGATGTTGCCCCACTGGTCGCTGCCGCCCATCTGCAGGATGCAGCCGTAACGCCGGTTCAGTTCCATGAAGTCGTAGGCCTGCAGGATCATGTAGTTGAACTCGAGGAAGCTGAGGCTCTGCTCGCGGTCCAGCCGCGACTTCACGCTCTCGAACGACAGCATCCGGTTGACCGAGAAATGCCGCCCGATGTCGCGCAGGAAATCGAGATAGTTGAGCCCGTCCAGCCATTCGGCGTTGTTGAGCATCAGCGCGTCCGACGCGCCCTCGCCGTAGTCGAGGTAGCGCGCAAAGACGCGGCCCATGCCTTCGATGTTCTCGTCGATCTGCTCGGGCCCCAGCAGGGGCCGTTCGTCCGCGCGAAAGCTGGGATCGCCCACCTTGGTGGTGCCGCCGCCCATCAGGGTGATCGGCTTGTGACCCGACTTCTGCAGCCAGCGCAGCATCATGACGTTCAGCAGATGCCCCACGTGCAACGATTTCGCCGTGGCGTCGTAGCCGATGTAGGCCGGCTGACCCGGCACCGCCAGCGCCTCGTCCAGGCCCTGGTAATCGGTGCAATCGGCCAGGAAGCCGCGTTGCATCATCGTGTGGATGAACTCCGATTTCGGATGGTAGGTCATGGTGTCTTGCCTCGGGCTTGGATTGCGGGGCATCTATAGGGCCAGCAGGATCAAAGGGAAAGACCCAGGGGCAGAACATGGGCAGGGCCATCGGAAAAACGGGCGTGGTGACCGCGCTGGGGGCGATGTCGGGCACGTCGCTCGACGGCGTCGATGCGGCGCTGCTGCGGACGGACGGGCGGCAGATCACCGAATTCGGCAAGAGCGGCTACAGGGCCTATACCGCCGCGGAACGCCGCACCATCGCCGCGGGGTTCGGCAAGTGGCACGGCCCCGAGGTCGAGGCCGCCGCAAGGGTGGTCGAGGACGCACACCGCGCGCTGCTGGGCGACTTCGAGGGGGTCGACCTGATCGGCTTTCACGGCCAGACCCTCGCCCATGCGCCCCGCACGCACGGGACGCTGCAGGTCGGCGACGGTGCGGCCCTGGCGCGGGATCTCGGCGTGCCGGTCGTCTGGGATTTCCGCAGTGCGGACGTGCACCTCGGCGGCGAAGGCGCGCCGCTGGCGCCGTTCTTTCACCATGCCTGCGCGCGTCATGCCGGGATCGAGGGTCCGGTGGGTTTTTTGAACCTCGGCGGGGTCGGGAACCTGACCTGGGTCGATCCGGCGATCGACGCCCCCGAGGCGGAAGGCGCGCTTCTGGCCTTTGACACGGGACCGGCCAATGCGCCCCTGAACGATCTCGTGCAGGCCCGGCTGGGAATGGATTTCGACGACGGCGGCAGGCTGGCGCGCCGCGGCACCGTCGAAACCGGTGCGCTGGAGCTGTTCCTCGCCGAGCCGTATTTCGCGCGAATGCCGCCCAAGTCGCTGGACCGCAACGACTTTGCCGAGATGGTGGCGCTGGTCAGCGAATTGTCCGACGCCGATGCCGCCGCGACCCTGACGGCGATGTGCGCCGCCGGCGTGGCCGAGGCGATGCAGCATTGCCCGCGCCCGCCGGAGCGGGTGCTGGTGACCGGCGGGGGGCGTCACAATCCGGTCCTGATGCAGATGCTCGGCGTCTCGCTCGATTGTCCCGTGGCTGCGGTGGAGGAGGTGGGCCTCGACGGGGACATGCTGGAGGCGCAGGCCTTTGCCTTCCTCGCGGTGCGGGTGGCGCGGGGGTTGCCCACGTCCTGTCCCGGCACCACGGGTGTGCGTGCGGCGGTGGGGGGCGGCACGGTCAGCCTGCCGGGGGGTGCCGATCCGGCGTGATCCGAATGCCTGCGCTGCGCGCAGACAACATTATTGATTTATTATTGATCTGCGCTGCGGGCCCACCATCCCAGGAAGGTCCGGCGCCACCCTTGATTGACCTCTTTCATGGCACCGTCCGTCCCGCTTCCCAAGCACAATAGCCGTATCCCCTTCGGGGGCCCTCGGCGATTGTGCTTGGCAATCCTGCCGGCCGGCGCCATGACGTGCTCAAGCAAGGGCGGCGCCAGACCAGGATCTCAGCGGGGAATGTCGAAGCCGGGCGGCGCGAGGGTGAAGCCGTCGAAGTGGAAGCCCGGAGAGACGGTGCAGCTGACGAGCGTGTAGTCGCCGGTGCTGCGCGCGGCCTGCCAGTGGTGTTCCGGCACGATCACCTGGGGCGCGCCCTGCGACAGGTCCGGTGTCAGAAGGTGGTCGCGGGCGGGGCCATCGCCGGTTTCGGACAGCGACAGGACCAGCGGCGCACCCGCGTGGTAGAGCCAGATCTCGGTCGCGTCGACACGGTGCCAGTGGCTGCGCTCTCCCACCTTGAGAAGGAAGTAGATGCAGGTTCCGCTGGGCCGCCCCCGATTCTCCGCCGCCCAGGTCTGGCGGTAGTGGCCGCCTTCGGGATGCGGGGCGAGGTCCAGTTGCGCGATGATCTCGTCTGCGGTCACGGGGATCTCCTGCCTGTCAGTTCAGGGCGTGTTCGAAGAACAGCAGATGGGGCAGGGCCGATGCCGGAATCTCCTGGTAGGGTCCACGGCCGACGAAGCCCAGGCTGCGGTAAAGCGGGGCCGCCGCCGGCAGGTGGCGCGACGTGTCGAGAAGGACACGGTCGTAGCCGTCGGCGCGGGCCTGCGCGACCAGCGCGCGGCAAAGCGCCTTGGCAATCCCCAGCCCCCGTGCGGCGGGCGCGACGAAGACGCGCTTGATCTCGGCGCTGCGATCGTCGAGGGCGTGGGTCATGCCGCAGGCCACCGGAAGGCCCTCGGCCGTGCGGCCCAGCAGGATCACGCCTTTCGGCCGGGCGTGCAGCACCGGCAGGTCGCGCATCAGCGCCTCGTACTTCTGCACCGGGTAGAAGGTCTCGGTTATGACGCGATCGCTTTCGGAATTCGCCATCAGTGCCGCGCGGTAGTCCCAGCAAAGGGCGCGCACGGCATCGAGGTCTGCGGAACTGTCGGCTTCGGCGATTGAATAGGGGGTATCCGGCATCCGGACCTCCGGCGAAATTTCCTGCGATTGCAGGTGAACCCATAGCAGCCTGCGGCGTTGGGAAACAGCAACAAAGGAGCAAGCAGCATGAAGTACACCATCGCCACCGCCACCGCCCTCGTCGCCGCCACCTCGGGCTTTGCGGCCGCGCAGCAGCAGATGGACCTTTCTGGCCTGATCTCGGCAGAGCAGATCACCGACGGAAACGTCTACCGCATGGACGTGACCGAGGGCGACACGGTCTGGACGGACAACGCAAGCTATACCGAAGTCGACGCCAGCTGGAACCAGGTGGGCGAGATCAGCGACGTGCTTTTCGACCGCGACGGCCGGATCGTCGGCGTGCTGGCCGAGATCGGCGGTTTCCTCGACATCGGCGACCGGGACGTGATCCTGCCGCTGGAGAACGTGCGCTTCGCCGGCAACGGCGGGACCATCCACTACGTCACCAACCTGACAGAGGACGAGCTGAACAACCTGCCCGAAGTCGACGAGGATATGTGGGACGACTGACCGCCGTCACGGCGCGAGACAGGGGGAGGGCACCGCGCCCTCCCTTTTTTCGTGGCACTACTTGAGGATGCTGCGGCCCGCGTATTCGGCGGTTTCGCCCAGGGCTTCCTCGATCCGGATCAACTGGTTGTACTTGGCCAGCCGGTCGGACCTTGCAAGGCTGCCGGTCTTGATCTGGCCGCAGTTCGTGGCGACCGCGAGGTCGGCGATCGTGGCATCCTCGGTCTCGCCCGAGCGGTGCGACATCACGTTGGTGAACCCTGCGCGGTGGGCCATGTCGACGGCCTTGAGCGTTTCCGTAAGCGTGCCGATCTGGTTCACCTTCACCAGCATCGCGTTGGCCGAACCGCGCTTGATCCCCTCGGCCAGCCGTGCCGGATTCGTCACGAACAGGTCGTCCCCCACCAGTTGCACCTTGTCGCCCAGCCGCGCGGTCAGCGCTGCCCAACCGTCCCAGTCGTCCTCCGACATGCCGTCCTCGATCGAGATGATCGGGTAGTCGGCGACCAGCGCGGCAAGGTAGTCGACGTTTTCCTCCGAGCTGAGCTTCTTGCCTTCGCCCGCGAGGGTATAGACCCCCGACTGGTAGTATTCGGTCGCGGCGCAATCGAGCGCGAGGTACATGTCCTCGCCCGGCTTGTAGCCCGCTTTCTCGATGGATTTCAGAATGAAATCAAGCGCGTCCCGGGTGGAGTTGATGTTCGGTGCAAAGCCGCCCTCATCGCCCACGCCGGTGGCGAGGCCCGCCGCCGAAAGTTCCTTCTTCAGCGTGTGGAACACCTCTGCGCCCATGCGCACCGCGTCGCGGATGTTCTCGGCGGCGACCGGCATGATCATGAATTCCTGGATGTCGATGGGGTTGTCGGCGTGTTCGCCCCCGTTGATGATGTTCATCATCGGCACCGGCAGGATGCGTGCCGACGTGCCACCGACGTAGCGATAGAGCGGCTGGGTGCAGAAATCGGCCGCGGCCTTCGCACAGGCCAGCGACACGCCAAGGATCGCGTTGGCGCCGAGGCGGCTCTTGTTCTCGGTGCCGTCCAGTTCGATCATCATCGCGTCGATCTCGACCTGTTCGGTCGCGTCGATGCCGACCAGCGCCTCGGCGATCTCGCCGTTCACGGCGGCGCAGGCCTCCAGCACGCCCTTGCCGAGATAACGCGCCTTGTCGCCGTCGCGCCGTTCGACCGCCTCGTAGGCCCCGGTGGAGGCGCCCGAGGGGACGGCGGCGCGGCCCATGGTGCCATCCTCGAGGATGACGTCGACCTCGACGGTGGGGTTGCCCCGGCTGTCCAGGATTTCGCGGGCGTGGATGTCGATGATCGTGCTCATGAGATGTCCTTGGGGTAAATGGATTTGCGCGGGTTCTAGCCGCACGGCGCGCGGATGGAAAGACGGCTTTGCGCGAACGCGCGCGGGCCCCGGCGGCAGCGCCGGTTCAGGGCAGCACGCCGATCCGCCGCTCGCGCCAGACGGTATAGATCCCCGACAGCACGATGACCGTGGCCCCGGTCAGCGTCAGGGCATCGGGGGTCTCGCCAAAGACGGTGACGCCGATCACCAGCGCAAAGAGAAGCCGCGCGTAGCGGAACGGGGTGACGAAGCTCACTTCGCCCACACGCATCGCGGCGACGATGGCGTAATAGGCGAAGATGCCGATGCTCATCCCCCGAGAAAGTAGGCCCATTCCACCCCGCGTGGCAGCACGAATCCGTCGCCCTGCGCCAGCATCAGGACCAGCCCGGCGGGTACGATGACGAGAAACCCGAGGAAACTCAGCTGCATCGTGGAAAAGATCGCGGGTGTGCGCCGGGTCGCGAGGTCACGCATCGCGAGGGCGAACACCGCGCCCACCGCCAGCAGCGACAGCACCTGGAAACTGTCCATCCCCGGCCGGATGATGAGCAGCACGCCCATCAGACCCACGATGATCGCGCTCCACCGGCGCCAGCCGACGGCCTCTCCCAGAAACAGCGCGGCCCCCAGCGTGACGACCAGCGGCGTCGCCTGCAGGATCGCCGAGGCGCTGGAGATCGGTGTCAGCACGATGGCCGACACAAAGCACATGGTGCCCAGGATCTCGCCCAGCCCACGCAGGGCGATGGGCAGGTTCAGCATGTCGCGGCTCAGCGGGCGCCGGCCCTGCGCCAGCACCACGCCGCCGAACACGATCGCCCCGCCCAGACCCAGCATCGCGAGGATCTGCCCCACGCTCAGCGCCTCCGCCAGAAGCTTGATGAACATGTCCTCGAGCGCGAAACCCAGCATGGAGAGCACCATCAGAGCCGCGCCGCGAAAATTGTCCATCGGTTCCGTTCCTTGCCAGTTCCCGGCACCGATGCCCGTTTTCCGGGCAAAGGACAAGGGAGGTATGGTGGCCGGACAGGGCGGGTGATACCCAGCTGCCATGCGTTGGTCAGATACCGCCTCCTCGTTCCAAGCGACCCTTTTGACACTGGCCGTGGGCATCATCGGGGCGGCCGTGGCCTGGGCGTTGTCCGCGCCGATCTTCATCCTGCTCGGCCCGGCTGTCGCGGTGTCGCTTGCCGGGCTCGCCGGGATGCGCAGCGGCATGGATTCGCGGCTGCGCGACGGGTGTTTCGTGGTTCTGGGGATCGCGGTGGGCGCGGGCTTCGATCAGGATGCGCTGGGGGCGATGCTGCGCTGGCCGCTGGCCTTCCTGCTCATGGCCTGCGTGCTCTGGCTGATGCTCGTGCTCAGCCGCCTGATCCTGACCCGGTTCTTCGGCTTCGATCCCCGCTCCGCGCTGCTGGCCGGTGCACCGGGGCACCTGAGCTTCGTCATCGCCTTCGCGGCGGACAGCCGGCTGGACGTGGCGCGGGTGTCCATCGTGCAGTCCGTGCGGCTGCTGGCGCTGACGCTGGTGGTTCCCTTCATCCCCATCGCGCTGGGGGTCGAGGTGTCCGGCACCATCGCGCAGCAGGGCCCCGGCATCGCCCCCGGCGCCCTTGCGGCGGTGGCCGTGGCGGCGGTTGTGCTGGGCCGGCTCTTTGCCAGGGTGTCCGTGCCGGCCCCGCTGCTGCTGGGCGCCATGGTCGCCTCGGCCGCGGGGCACCTGTCGGGCCTCGCCACCGGGGCGCTGCCGGGCTGGCTGATCCAGCCGGCCTATCTGGTGCTCGGGGCGCTGATCGGCACGCGGTTCTCGGGTGTCACGCCCACGCAACTGCTGCAGGGGCTGGGGGCAGGGCTCACGGTGACGGCGGTGGCGGCCTGTGTGGCCACGCTCGGCGCGGTTCCCGTGGCGCTGGCCCTGGGGATGCCGCTGGCCCACGTGCTCGTGGCCTTCGCCCCCGGCGGGCTGGAGACGATGATCGCGCTCGGGGTGGTACTGGGCGTGGTCCCGGGGTTCGTGGCCGCCTGCCACATCGCGCGCCTGCTGGTGCTGACGGTCCTGCTGCCCGCCATGCTGGGCCGAAGCGTGGCCCGCGACCTGCAGGGCAACGCCCCGCCCGAAAACGGCAGCTGATTCCGACGCGTGCAGGCGGGCGGATGATGAGGCCCAATTCAGGTTAATCAACGCCTTGTCCGCGGCTCAGGCCCCGCAGATCACGCCCTTGGTCAGTCTTCCATCCAGCCGGCCCAGGGCGCCCCCTGTGGCGTGGTCAGCTAATTCCTCGGCCGGATCACCAGCCGGTTGCCGTTCTTTTCCGTTTCCAGCGCGGTGAGCGCCGCGACCAGCGCGCTCAGCTTGCCGTAGCCATAGGTCCGCGTGTCGAAATCGGGATGGCTGGCCTGAATGGCCTGGCCCACCTGACCCAGGTTGTACCAGCCGTCCTCGGCGTCGATCTTTTCCATCGCTTCCTCGAACAGCGGCAGGGCCTTGTCCGCCTTCGCGTTGCTTTCCCTGGCCTTCGCAGGTGCGTCGGGGTCGGGGATGTTCTCGATCTGGATGAACCGGTTGTAGACGTTGCGCAGGGCCGGGTTGGTCTTGGCCTCGCCGATGCCGATCACCGTCAGGCCGTCCTCGCGCAGGCGGTTCACCAGCGCGGTGAAATCGCTGTCCGACGACACGATGACGAAGGCGTCGAACTTGCCGCCGTGCAGGATGTCCATCGCGTGGATCACCAGCCCGATGTCGCTGGCGTTCTTGCCGGTGGAATTGGAGGTCTCCTGGTGCGCCACGAGCCCCAGCTCGTGAATCGGCTGCTTCCAGCCCTTCAGGTGCGGGTTCGACCAGTCGCCGTAGACACGCCGCAGGGCCGGTTCCCCGATCGAGGCAACCTCGCGCATGATCTTGGTGGCATGTTTGGCGGGCACATTGTCGGCGTCGATCAGGACGGCAAGCAGTTGACGGTCGCGTTCTGGCATGGTCCTGCTCCTGCGGGATCTGGGGTCGCGCTTCCCTAGCACCCCGTGGCGGGGAACCCAAGCACCGGTTTTCGGCGGGCGTCAGCGCTTCCGAAGCGGCACGCCGTAGAGTTCCAGCCGGTGCCCGCGCAGTTCGTACCCCAGCTTCTTGGCGATCTTCTCTTGCAGGGCCTCGATCTCGGCATCCACGAATTCGATCACCTCGCCCGAGTGCATGTCGATCAGGTGGTCGTGGTGGTCGCGTTCCGCGTCCTCGTAGCGCGCGCGCCCGTCCCCGAATTCCAGCTTGTCGAGGATGCCCGCTTCCTCGAACAGCTTGACCGTGCGGTAGACCGTCGCCAGCGAGATACCCGAATCCAGCGCCGAGGCGCGGCGGAACAGTTCTTCAACGTCCGGGTGGTCCTCGCTGTCCTCGATGGCGCGCGCGATGGTGCGGCGCTGGCCGGTCATCCGCAGGCCCATGGCCTCGCAGCGCGTGATGATGGGTTTGCTCATGCCGGGTCTCTCGGTCTGCAGGGACCCCTCATGTAGCGGGAAATCGCGGCCTAGGCCACCGGGTTTCGGCGCCGGATGCGGCCGATCGGCGGCGCGGCGGTTGACTTCTGCGGCGCAGCACGCCATGTGAGGGGCAAGCGATGCCTTCTGCCGCGTGAGCAGTACCGGCGCCGGGCCCCGACAAGTCGATGGGGCGCACGTGCGACAAGGTTCATAAAGGCCCGCCGATGTTCCCAAAATCACGCGTGGGGCCAGGTGCCGATGGACAGGTGTGGTGGCAATCAGCCCGCGCCTGCGATCCGATCGGCACGACCCTGCGGGCGCGTGACGCGCCCCGACGATAGGGCGCGGGCCGAGGCTCCGCCGGAAAGAAGACGACATGAGCGATTTCGACATGATGGAGCTGCCGCCGAAACTGGTGACGCGGCTCAAGGAAATGGGGATCGAGAATCCCACCCCGATCCAGAAACAGGCGATTCCGCACGCCTTGAACGGGCGCGACGTGATGGGCCTCGCCCAGACCGGCACCGGCAAGACGGCCGCCTTCGGCGTGCCGCTGGTGGCGCAGATGCTGGAAAACCCCCGCCGCCCCGGTCCGCGCTGCGTGCGCGCGCTGGTTCTGGCGCCGACCCGTGAACTGGCCCAGCAGATCATGGTCAATCTCAAGGGGTATTGCGAGAAGACGCCGCTCAAGGCGCAGATGGTGGTCGGCGGCGTGTCGATCAATCCGCAGATCAAGCGGCTCGAACGGGGTGTCGACATGCTGGTGGCCACGCCGGGCCGCCTGCTGGACCTGATGGATCGCCGCGCCGTCGACCTGAGCGAGACGACCTTTCTCGTTCTGGACGAGGCGGACCAGATGCTGGACATGGGTTTCATCCACGACCTCCGCAAGATCTCGGCGGTGATCCCCAAGGAACGCCAGACGATGCTTTTCTCGGCCACCATGCCCAAGCTGATGAACGAGATCGCGAACTCCTATCTCGACCGTCCGATCCGGATCGAGGTCACCCCGCCGGGCAAGGCCGCGGACAAGGTCACACAGGAAGTTCACTTCATCGCCAAGGCTGAAAAGACCGGGCTGCTGATCGAACTGCTTGCGCAGCACAAGGGCGAGCGTGCGCTGGTCTTCGGCCGGACCAAGCACGGATCCGAAAAGCTGATGAAGACACTGGTGAAGGCGGGTTTCGACGCCGCGTCGATCCATGGCAACAAGAGCCAGGGCCAGCGGGACCGCGCCATCGAGGGGTTCAAGGACGGCACGATCACCGTGCTGGTGGCGACCGACGTGGCCGCGCGCGGGCTGGACATCCCCGACGTCAAGCACGTCTACAACTACGATCTGCCCAACGTACCCGACAACTACGTGCACAGGATCGGCCGGACCGCGCGTGCGGGCAAGGATGGTGCGGCCATCGCCTTTTGCGCGCCGGACGAGATGGGCGAATTGAAAGCGATCCAGAAGACCATGGGGATCACCATTCCCGTGGCCTCGGGCCGCGCATGGGAAGCGGCGGAAATCCCCGACAAGCCCAAGCAGGGCGGTGGCGGCGGCGGCGGTGCCGCCAAGCCGGGCGCTGGCCGGAGCCGCCGGCGCGGCGGCCGGGGCGGCAAGCCCGGTGGCCAGCGCGCCGCCTGACCGGTCGCAGGGGCCGGTTCCGGCCCCGCGCGGCGCGTCCGCAAACGAAAAGGCAGCGCAGGCCGTTAAGCCTTCGCTGCCTTTCTTTTACCGGGGCAGGGCCCGACAGTGCCCAGCGGGGCCGACCCAACGCCTCAGGTGTAAAGCGACGGCACCCCCATGTCGGCGTGGATCTCGTTCACCGCGTCCGGCGTCATGCCGTAGGCCTGCGCCAGCTTGTGCAGGTATTGCGCTTCCTGCTGGGTATCGAGGTCGATCGCCAGCAGCGACACGGCGTAGATCTGCGGGCCCATGCCCTCGGGCGTTTCGCGCACCAATGCGTCCACGTCCACCGGGGCCTGCATCTGCGCCTCGATGAAGGCCGCGTCATCGGCATCGACCTCGCCCAGGTGCTCCATCAGGCGCGCCTTTTCCTCCGCATCGAAGACACCGTCGGACTTGGCCGCCTGTATCATCGCGGCCAGCATCAGCGCCGCGAGCGCCTCCTGGTCCTGCGACGGTTCGATCTCGGGCTCCGGCGTGCTGTCGAACTGCGAGTTGAGGACCGCGCCGAAGCTGGCATTCTCCTTTTCCGGATGGCGGCGCACGGCATTCCGGCTGCCGGCCAGCAGCCCGCCGGCACCTGCAGCCCCGGCAAGACCGCCAAGCATGCCGCCAAGGCCGCCGGTGCCGCGCGATCCGCCGATGCTTTCCAGCAGGCCGCCAAGGCCGCCCGCGGCACCCCCCGTCATGCTGGTGTTGCCGCCGAACAGGCCGCCGAGCATGTCCTGAAGGCCGCCCTTGGCGGTCGTGCCGCGCTGGCCGTGCCCCACTTCGCCCGGCGTGCCGCCGGTCAGGCCGCCCAGCAACCCGCCAAGCCCGCCGGACGTGCCTCCCTTCGTGCCCCGGTTCATCAGGGACTGCGCCCCCTTGGCCACGGCCACACCGATGGCGACTTTCGCCAGCGTCTTCATCAAGCTCATGCGGTTCCCTTTCTTGGATCACCTGCCACATCCTGGCATGTCTGCCCCTGAAGATGAGACTTATTTTCCGCGCGGCAAGGGCGCAGGCGCCAGATCGCGCATTGACTTCCGGCGCTCGCTCACCGCTTCTGTCCGCATGAATCGCAAGGATCACATGGACCTCTTCGGCGCCGTCGCGCTGGTCGCATTCGCCCTTCACCTCGCCTTCAACCAGGTGGTGGTCAAGGTCACCGCGGGCGGGTTCAACCCGGTCTTCTCCGCCGGCCTGCGCTCGGCCGGCGCGATCGTCGTCCTGCTGATCTGGATGAAGCTGCGCGGCGTGTCGCTGCGCATTCCGCGCCGGGCATGGATGGGCGGCCTGCTGTCCGGACTGTTCTTCGCGTTCGAATTCACCTGCCTTTTTACCGCGCTGGACCTGACGACTGTCAGCCGCGCCTCGGTGATCTTCTACACGATGCCGGTGTGGCTCGCGATCCTCGCGCATTTCCTCTTTCCGGGCGAACGGCTCACACGGACCAAGGTGCTGGGACTGATCCTGGCGGTGGTGGGGGTGGGCATCGCGCTTCTCGACCGGGATGCGGCCCATGTGAGCTGGACCGGCGATCTGCTGGCGCTGGCCTCGGCCCTCTGCTGGGCCGGGATCGTGTTCTGCGTCAGGATCACGCCCCTGTCCGAGGTGCCGCCGGCGCAGCAGCTCCTGTTCCAGGTGGTGGTCTCGGCGCCGATCCTGCTGCTGATCGCCCCGCTATTCGGGCCGCTGATCCGCCAGATCGAGCCGATCCACATCGCGGGGTTGCTGTTCCAGATCGTCGCGGTGGCGAGCCTCGGTTTCCTCGCGTGGTTCTGGCTGATGTCGATCTACCCGGCGTCCTCGGTGGCCTCGTTCAGCTTTCTGTCGCCCGTCTTCTCGGTGATCCTGGGGTGGCTGCTGCTGTCCGAACACGTGGCGCTGCCCGTCTGGGGCGCGCTGGTGCTGGTCGCGGCGGGGATCTACCTGATCAACCGCAAGCCCCGCCGGGCCTGATGTCCCCCTGTCAGGTGCCGCAGAAGGTTGCCGGCACGATCTCGTCCTCCGTGGGGGGGCGGGCAAGCGCCGGATCGGTCGACCGGAAGGGGGTCGAAAGCGCCTTGGTCAACCGCTCGAACGGGGTCATGTCGCCGGCCACCGCCGCCTGGATCATCTGCTCGATCCGGTGATTGCGCGGGATCACGGCAGGGTTCGCCGCGTTCATCACCTTCTGCGGATCGGGCTCTGCCGCGATGCGCGCCCGCCAGCCTTCCGCCCAGGCGTCAAAGGCGTCGCGATCCACGAAGTGGTCGCGGGCGCCCTCGTCACCAAGGGCGCGGAAAGTGTTGGTGAAATCGGCACCGTCCTTCTGCATCAGCGCCAGCAGCCCCTCGATCAGCGGCATGTCCGCCTCGGTCGGGGCGCTGATCCCGATCTTGGCCGCGAACCGGCTGCGCCAGGCGTGTTCGATCTGTTTCGGCATCGCGTGGATCACCTCCGTCGCTTCCTCGACGGCGGCCTCCTTGTCGTCCAGTTGCTGCAGCAGCGCCGTGGCCAGTTGCGCCATGTTCCAGACGGCGATGTTGGGCTGGTTGGCATAGGCGTACCGGCCCTGCTGATCGATGGAACTGAACACGCGCCCGGCGTGAAAGGCATCCATGAAGGCGCAGGGGCCATAGTCGATCGTCTCGCCCGAAATCGCGGCATTGTCGGTGTTCATCACCCCGTGGATGAATCCGACGGACATCCACTGGGCGACAAGCCCCGCCTGGGCGGCGCAGACCGCGCGCAACAGGTCCATCGGTCCGGTCGCTTCGGGATAATGACGGCGGATGGCGTATTCGGTCAGCGTCTTCAGGGCGTCGATCTCGCCCCGGTGGGCAAAGACCTGAAAGGTGCCGACGCGCAGGTGGCTCCTTGCCACGCGGGTCAGGACCGCGCCGGGCAGCGCGCCCTGTTCGCGCCAGATGTCCTCGCCCGTGGCCACGGCGGCCAGCGCGCGGGTCGTCGGGATGCCAAGCGCGTGCATCGCCTCGCTGACCACGTATTCGCGCAGCACGGGGCCCAGCCATGCGCGGCCGTCGCCCATGCGTGAATAGGGGGTCGGGCCCGAGCCCTTGAGCTGGATGTCGCGGCGTATCCCGTCGGACCCCACGACCTCGCCCAGCAGGATCGCGCGGCCGTCGCCCAGTTGCGGGTTGTAATTGCCGAACTGGTGACCGGCATAGAGCTGCGCCAGCGGGGCCGCGCCTTCGGGCACCCGGTTGCCGCCGAACACCGCCGCCCGCTCCTCCGGCGGGACCGAATCGAGGCCGGTCAGACGGGCAAGGTCGTCGTTGAAGGCGAGCAGCCGCGGTGCCTTGACCGGGGTCGGGTCCAGCCGGGTATGAAAGGCGTCCGGCAGGGCGGCATAGCTGTTGTCGAAGGCGAGTGTGGTCATAGCTTCCTCGACATGAACATGTAGTTGTCGCGCGGCGCGAAACCAGCCCTGCGGTACAGCTTCATGGCGCCTTCGTTGGTACGGTCCACCTCCAGATGGATGGCGCGCAAGCCGCCGTCCGCCAGTGCGCGGGGCAGGGCGATCAGCGCTTCGGAGGCGATGCCGCGTCCGCGCACGCCGGGCCGGATATAAAGCTCGTCGATGATCGCATCCAGCCCGCCGTATTCCACCGACCAGCCGAAGGTGATGACGATGTAGCCGATGGGCGCACGGGGCGGCCCGATCAGGTAGGCGGCACCGTAGGGGATCCCTTCGAGCAGCGGCGCCACGCCCGCATGCCGCGCCTCGTCGGAAAGCTCGATCCCCTCCTCGGCGTGAAAGGCCGCGACCAGCGCCAGCAGCTTGTCCAGGTGCTCCGGCTTGCCAAGGGTGAGAGAGGCGCTCATAGCCGTCCCAGCCTTTCGGTCAGCAGGTCGAAGAACCCGTCGGCGTCGATATCGCCCATGAAAAGCGCATTGGGCGCGCGGTCCGTCACGCGCCACCAGTCGGCCACGGTCATGCCCAGCGTCAGGTCCGACCGGGTTTCGATCTCGACGTTGATATGCCGCCCGGTGAAAAGGTCGGGGTTCAGGAGGTAGGCGGTCACGCAGGGATCGTGCAGCGGCGCGCCTTCCGAGCCGTATTTCTCCTTGTCGAAGCGTTCGAAGAAATCCGTCATCTGGGCGACGGCCACGCCGACCTTGCTGTTCAGGGCGCGAAAGGCGTCATTGCGCGGCTTGGTCACCAGCGCCTTGTGGGTCACGTCAAGCGGCATGACGACCAGCGGCACGCCCGAACGGAAGACGATGTCGGCGGCCTGCGGATCGACGTAGATGTTGAACTCCGCCGCCGGCGTGATGTTGCCGCCCTCGAAGTACCCGCCGCCCATGAGCACGATCTCCTGAACCCTGCCGACGATGTCGGGCGCCTTTTCGAAGGCGGTGGCGATGTTGGTCAGCGGACCGAGCGGGCAGAGTGTCACGCTCTTTTCCGGCGCGCTGCGCAGGGTGTCGATGATGAAATCGACGGCGTGGGCCTCCTGCAGGGGCATTTGCGGGTCGGGCAGGTCCGGACCGTCGAGCCCGGTCTTGCCGTGCACATGCTCGGCCGTCACCAGATCGCGGCCCAGCGGCCGGTCGCAACCGGCGAACACCCCGATGTCGGTCCGGTTCGCCAGTTCGCAGACGATGCGTGCGTTGCGGGCGGTCAGGTCGAGCGGCACGTTGCCCGCGACGCAGGTGATACCCAGCACCTCGATCTCGTCAGGGCTGGCGAGCGCCAGCAAGATCGCGACGGCATCGTCCTGTCCCGGGTCGGTGTCGATGATGATCTGGCGTGGGGGCATGGCGCATTCCTTTTCGCAGGAGATAGGCAATTTGCGGTGCGAACGAAAGGGGGCGCGCTCAGGCAGCGGAGGTGCGCTCGTCCGCCTTCACCGCGTCCCAGAGCGCGTCCATCTCTTCGAGCGTGCTGTCCTCGGGGCGCTTGCCGGCGGCGGCGAGGCGCGCCTCCACCCCCGCGAAACGGCGCGTGAACTTGGCATTCGCGCCGCGCAGCGCCGCTTCGGGCTCAATCCCCAAATGTCGCCCCAGGTTGGCCATGACGAAGAGCAGGTCGCCGAACTCCTCGACCATCTCGTCGTGGCCGAGGCTGTCGCGCGCCTCGACCAGCTCGCTCGCCTCCTCGGCGATCTTGGCGATGACCTCGCCGGTGTCGGGCCAGTCGAAGCCGACGCGCGCCGCGCGCTTCTGCAGCTTGTAGGCGCGGAGCAGGGCCGGCAGGCCGACCGCCACACCGTCGAGCGCGCCGCGCTGCGCCTTTTCCGCGCGTTCCTGTGCCTTGATCGCCTCCCAGTCGGCGGTCTGCTGTTCGGCCGACTTTTCGCGCGATTCGTCGCCAAAGACATGCGGGTGGCGCGCGACCATCTTGTCGCTGATGTTGCGCACCACCGACTGAAAGCTGAAATGCCCCGCTTCGCTGCCCATTTCCGTGTGATAGACCGTCTGCAGCAACAGGTCGCCCAGTTCCCCTTCGAGTTCGCGCCAGTCCCGGCGGTCGATCGCGTCCGCGACCTCGTAGGCTTCCTCGATCGTGTAGGGGGCGATGGTGTCGAAATCCTGTTCGATGTCCCACGGGCAGCCGGTTTCGGGGTCGCGCAGGCGGCGCATGATCTCGAGCAGCCTTTCGATGCCCGCGTCGGGGTCGTGGATGATGTCTTGTGCCATTGCAGCCGGGTCCTGTCTGGTGTCAGATGCGAGGGTGAGTACTTAAGACCGAGGAGTCCAGCCCATGGTTGTCGTCAACCGCATCGCAGATTTCAGCGCGGACATGACCGCCTGGCGACGGCATCTGCACACGATCCCGGAACTGGGGCTGGAATGTCACCAGACCGCCGCGTTCGTGGCGGAACGTCTGCGCGAATTCGGCGTCGACGAACTGCACGAAGGCATTGCCACGACCGGGATCGTCGCCATCGTCAACGGCCGTGGGGACGGGCCGACCATCGGCTTGCGCGCCGACATGGACGCCCTGCCGATCACCGAGGAAACCGGCCTCGACTATGCCAGCACGCACCCCGGCAGGATGCACGCCTGCGGCCATGACGGGCATACCGCGATGCTGCTGGGCGCGGCGAAATACCTCGCGGAGACCCGGAACTTCGCCGGTCGCGTCGCGCTCCTGTTCCAGCCCGCCGAAGAGGCCGGCGGCGGGGGCGAGGTCATGGTGCGCGAGGGCGTGATGGACCGCTTCGGCATCAGCCAGGTCTATGCGCTGCACAATTCGCCCGGCCTCGATTTCGGGCGGTTCCACACCACGGCGGGCCCGATCATGGCGGCGGCGGATACGTTTCACATCCGCCTGACCGGCAAGGGCGGGCATGGCGCGCGGCCGCATGAATGCATCGACCCGGTGGTCGCGGCCTGCGCCATCGTGCAGTCGCTCCAGACCATCGTGAGCCGCAACAACGATCCGCAGGCGCAGCTGGTGATCTCGACCACGCAGATCCACACCGGCACGACCGACAACGTGATCCCCGAGGAGGTGTACATCAACGGCACCGTGCGCACCTTCGACAAGGAGGTGCAGGCAATGGTGGTGAGGCGGATGCAGGCGATCGTCGACGGCCACGCCGCCAGCTACGACCTGAAGGGCGAACTGGATTTCGAATACGGCTACCCGCCCACGGTGAACGACCCCGACCGCACCGGCTTTGCCGCCGAGGTGGCGGCGGAAGTCGCGGGAAGCGCGGGCGTGGAGACGCATTTCGCGCCGGTCATGGGGGCCGAGGATTTCTCCTACATGCTTGAGGCCCGGCCCGGTGCCTATCTTCTGCTCGGGCAGGGCGAGGGCGCGGGCGTGCACCATCCCAAGTACAACTTCAACGACGAGATCGCGCCCATCGGCGCGTCCTTCTTCGCCCGGCTGGTGGAACGGGCACAACCGGTAGCGGGAGGCTGACCATGGCGCTGGAAGACGCGAAAACGCAGGTGGATCAGGCTTTTACCCGCGATGACCTGAAGGGGCCGAGCTTCGAGAACGCCTTTGGCGGCGCCACGTCCTTCCTGCGGCGGAAATACACCAAGGACCTGACCGGCGTGGACATCGCGGTGACCGGCGTGCCCTTTGACCAGGCGGTGACGAACCGCACCGGCACGCGGCTGGGGCCCCGCGCCATCCGCGAGGCGAGCACCCTGCAACCCTATGATCCGCCCTACGGCTGGGATTTCGACGTGCTCAGCGAATGCGCCATCGCGGACTACGGCGACCTGGCCTTCGACTACGGCCATGTCAGCCAGTTCCCGGCGGCGCTGACCGCACATATCAAGGGCATCCTCGACGCGGGCGCGGCCAGCGTGGTGCTGGGCGGCGACCATTACATCAGCTACCCCATCCTGAAGGCCTATGCCGAAAAATACGGCAAGATCAGCCTGTTGCGCTTCGATGCTCACTCGGACACCTGGCCGGACGACGACATGGACCGGATCGATCACGGGACGATGTTCTACAAGGCGGTGAAGTCGGGGCTGATCGACCCTGCGACGTCCGTGCAGGTCGGCATCCGCACCACCAACCCCGACACCATGGGGGTGACCACGATCGACGCCCGCGAGGTGCACGAGAAGGGACCGGCGGCGGCGGTGAAACGCATCAAGGAGGTGCTGGGCGACAACCCGGTCTACCTGACCTTCGACATCGACGCGCTCGACCCGGCCTTTGCACCGGGGACTGGCACGCCGGTCTGGGGCGGGCTGACCAGCGGCCAATGCGCCATCATGCTGCGCGACCTTGCCGGCATCAACATCCTCGGTGGCGACGTGGTGGAGGTGTCTCCGCCCTTCGACACGACCGGGGCCACCGCCATCGCGGGAGCGCATGTCGCGACCGAGCTCCTGTGCCTGCTGGGTCACCGGATGAGGACGGCATGAGCGACAAGAACCAGCCGATCAGCGGCAACGATCTCGCGCGGTTCTCGGGGCCGAACACCTTCATGCGGCTGCCGGCGGTCAACGACCTGGCGGGGCTGGACGTGGCGGTGCTGGGCGTGCCGATGGACATCGGAACGTCGTGGCGGTCCGGCACCCGGTTCGGCCCCAAGCAGGTCCGCAGCGAAAGCGCGATGCTGCGGCCCTACAACCTCGCGACGGGGGCGGCGCCCTTCGACAGCCTGCAGGTGGCCGACATCGGGGATCTGGCGATCAACACCTTTTCCCTCAAGGACAGTTTGCGCATTATCGCAGAGAGTTACGACGCGATCCTCAAGTATGACGTCATGCCGCTGGCGATCGGTGGAGATCATGCCATCACCCTGCCGATCCTGCGCGCCATGGCGCGGCGACACGGGCCCGTGGCGCTGATCCACGTGGACGCCCATGCCGACGTCAACGACGAGATGTTCGGCGAACGCGAGACCCATGGCACGGTGTTCCGCCGCGCGCTTGAAGAAGGCCTGATAAACCCCTCGAAAGTCTACCAGATTGGCCTGCGGGGAACCGGGTACGGCGCCGACGACTTCACCGAGGCGGCGGGCTGGGGATTCCAGCAGTTCCCGGCGCATGAACTCTGGGGCCGCAGCCTTTCGACGCTCGGGGGCGAAATCCGCCGGGATATCGGCGATCTGCCTACCTACGTGACCTATGACATCGACAGTCTCGATCCGGCCTTTGCCCCCGGCACCGGCACGCCGGAGATCGGCGGGCTGACCACCATGCAGGCGCTGCAGCTGATCCGGGAGCTGAAGGGGCTGAACATCGTCGGGGCCGATCTGGTTGAAGTGTCGCCGCCCTACGATACATCGGGGAACACGGCGCTGACGGGCGCGAACATACTCTACGAGCTTTTGTGCGTGCTGCCGGGGGTCGCGACCCGCTGATGCGGGATCGTCGCGCAGACTTTGACCGATGAGGAAAGGAGGGCGCATGTACGTGTTCTGGATCGTGATCGTGCTGGTCGCCGGGCTGCTGGCCTATATCCGGCTCGCACCGCACAACGTGATGCGCTGGCATCATGCGGCCGAGACGCGCGCGCCGCTGGGCGAGACCGCGCTCGACGGCGGGTTCATCTGGCGCGAGGACGTGGGCGCCAACGGGCCGGAGCGGCTTGCCCGGCTCGACGGCATCATCCGCCGCACGCCCAACACGCAGGTGCTTGCCGGATCGGTCGACGACGGGCAGGTGACCTATGTCACCCGCACCCGCTGGATCGGCTTTCCGGATTACACCACGGTCACGCTGGACGATGGCATTCTCGAAGTCTACGGCAGGCTGCGGTTCGGCCGGTCAGATATGGGGGTCAACGGCAAGCGCATCCGGGGCTGGATTGACCAGTTGTGACGACAGGCAGCCCTGCTGCACCTCGCGCCACATGGGCACGTTGAGCGACATCTGGCATTGCGCCATGAACATCCGGCCGTCCACCTGCAGGCAGATTGTTTCGCCGATTTCCACGCGGTTGTGATTGCGGTCGGTGCAGTAGCAATCGACCGTCTTGCCGCTGGGCGAGGTCACATCGGCAACGGCGACGACGGGCAGGGCGATCAGCCCGATGAGGAATATCGCGCGAAACATGGCCTACGATAGCACGCGGCGGCCCTTGACCAAAGCGTTTCCATCGGCGACATCCCACACGATGATACCCATGGACCGCCTTTTGCAGATCACCCAGCGTTTCCAGTACCTGGAAGCCGCGATGTCTGCCGGATCGGGCGGGGCGGACTATGCCGCGCTGGCGCGTGAATATGCCGAACTCAAGCCCGTCGTGGAGGAGATCGACCGCTATCGACAGCTGCAGCAGGACATCGACGCGGCAAAGGCAATGATGTCCGATCCGGAGATGGCCGAACTCGCCCGGGAGGAACTGCCGGCCCTCAGGGAGGCGCTGCCGAAGGTCGAGGCGGCGCTGCAGCTTGCGCTGCTTCCCCGCGACGCGGCGGATGCCCGGCCCGCGATGCTGGAAATCCGCCCCGGCACGGGGGGCGACGAGGCGGCGCTGTTCGCCGCCGACCTCCTGCGCATGTACCAGCGCTATGCCGAAGAGCGCGGCTGGGGCTTCGAGCTGATCGAGGAACAGGCGACCGAGCTGGGCGGCATCAAGGAGGTCGTGGCCCATGTCACCGGTCAGAACGTCTTTGCCCGGCTGAAGTTCGAAAGCGGGGTGCACCGGGTGCAACGGGTGCCGAGCACCGAAAGCGGCGGGCGCATCCATACCTCCGCCGCGACCGTCGCCGTCCTGCCCGAGGCCGAAGACGTCGACATCCAGATCAATCCCAACGACCTGCGGATCGACACGATGCGGTCCTCCGGGGCGGGCGGACAGCACGTCAACACGACCGATTCCGCGGTGCGGATCACGCATATCCCGACCGGGATCGTGGTGACCTCGTCGGAGAAGTCACAGCACCGCAACCGCGACAAGGCGATGCAGGTGCTCAAGGCGCGGCTTTTCGACATGGAGAGATCGCGCCGCGATTCCGAGCGATCGGCCGACCGGGCGGCGCAGGTGGGCTCGGGCGACCGGTCCGAACGCATCCGGACCTACAATTTCCCGCAGGGCAGGATGACGGATCACCGGATCAACCTGACCCTATACCGGCTGGACGCCGTGATGCAGGGGGACCTGGACGAGATCGTGGACGCGCTGACCGCCGATGCGCAGGCGCAGCAGCTTGCCGCGATGAACGCATGACGACGGCGGGGGCGGTCATGGCAGCGGCGGCGGCCCGGCTGCGGGCGGCGGGCGTGCCGGACCCGGCGCGGGATGCGCGGCTGTTGCTGGCGCATGCGGCTTCGGTCGACGCGGGGCGGATCACGCTGATCGCGCCCGAGGAGATCGCCCCCGAGATCGCGGAGCGGTTCGAGCGGCTGGTCTCGCTCAGGGCGGTGCGTGTCCCCGTGAGCCAGCTGGTGGGCGCGCGGGCTTTCTTCGGCCGGGAGTTCAAGGTGAGCCGCGAGGTTCTCGATCCGCGACCGGAGACGGAAACGCTGATCGAGCTTGCCCTGTCCGAGCGGTTCGAGCGGGTGCTCGATCTCGGGACCGGATCGGGCTGCATTCTTGTGACGCTGCTTGCCGAGCGGGCGGAGGCTACCGGAATCGGTGTCGACCTGTCCGAAGGGGCCTGCCTGCAGGCCAGCGCCAACGCCGTCGTCCACGGTGTCGCGGCGCGGGCGGAGATCCTGCAATCCGACTGGTTTGCCGCTGTCGAAGGGCGGTTCGACCTGATCGTGGCGAACCCCCCCTATCTCGCGGCAGAGGAAATGGGCCATGTGGCGCCCGAACTGCGCGACCACGAGCCGCGCATGGCGCTGACGGACGAGGCCGACGGGCTGTCGGCCTACCGGATCATCGCGGACGAGGCGCAGGGGTACCTGACGGCGGCGGGCCGGGTTCTCGTCGAGATCGGCTGGCAGCAGGGCGACGCGGTGCAGGAGATCTTTCGCCGGGCGGGCTGGGGCGCCGTGACGCTCGCGCAGGATCTGGGCGGCCGGGCCCGCGTCGTGAGCGCGTCGATGCCCGCCTGACGGCGGGATCGGCGCTGAATCCGGATTTCTGGCGATTTTCGCTTGCTCCGGGGCGCGCGCCGTGTTTTACCGGTGGTGTTGCAGCGGTGGATGCCCTTGGCGGTCCCGCGCGGCGGTAAGCCCAACAATCTTTCGCAACCGGATGCAGATGGCGACGACAGCCGCACCGGTTCTTATGACAACTCACCAAAGACTGATATCATTTCATGAAATCCAGCAGATCACGGTCCCGGTCCAAGAACAACCGCAACCGGCAGCAGCAGGGCGGCGGCAACGTCGTCAATCGCGTCTTTGACAGCAGCGGCCCGGAAGGCAAGGTGCGCGGAACCCCGCAGCAGGTGATTGAAAAGTACAATCAGCTTGCCCGCGACGCGCAGTTGAGCAACGACCGCGTGGCGGCCGAGAATTTCCAGCAGCACGCGGAGCATTACCTGCGGCTGCTTTCCGAAGCGCAACGCGAAATCGACCAGCGCCGCGAGGAGCAGGAGCGCCAGAACCGCGAGCGCCAGGCCGAGCGCGACCGCGAACGGTCCGAACGGCAGGAACGCGAGAGCAACCAGAACCAGCAGGGCAACGGCGGCCAGGGCGACCAGCCCCCGTCGGGTGGCGATCAGCCGCAGTCCGGCGGGCAGGAGCAGCCCGCGTCCGACACCCCGAAGAAGGCCAGCTCTTCCAAGTCATCGCGCAGCAAGAAATCGCCGCCGAACGATCCGTCGCAATTGCCCGATTTCGTGACCGGTGGCAGCGATGCTGCGTCCGGAGACGAGGACGAGCAGGACAGCGGCCTGGTCGAGACGCCCGAGAGCAAGCCGAAGCCCAAGCGCACCTACCGCCGCAAGCCCAAGTCCGACAGTGACAGTGGCAATGACAGCGGCAACGGCGACCCGAGCCAGGCGGCGGAGTAACCGCCGGCGGGCGGGGCATTGCTACTGCGGTTGCAGGGAGGGTGTGCCGTCCGGATTGACGTAGGTGACCCTGCCCAGCCGGGTCAGTTCGGCGCCGCGTTCCTTCCAGTCATAGCGGCCGTCCTTCAGCACCGGTGACCAGAACAGCGTGCCGCCCTGGCGCCACGGGTCTATGATGACCCCGCTTTCCATGGGGGCGCCCCGTGCGGTGATCACGGCGCTGGAATGTTCGATCAGGATCGGATTACCCGCGTTCGCGATGGCGCGCTGTATTTCCAGCGTCTTGAATCCCTCGCGGTTCAGCAGCCGTTCCATGTCCGTGGCCCAGTGATAGCACAGCCCGCGCGGCTTGCGGCCCGCGTTCACCTTGGCATTGTGGATGAGCGGCGGATCGGTGATCTGGTACTGCTGCGCCAGCTGGTAGGTATAGCGATAGGACAGCGCGGCGGCACGATCGGCCTCGGCCGGATCGACCGCGGGCGACATCGCCCGCAGGTTGCGGGACAGCGCCGCCACATCCTGCGGTGTCCCGCGCGAGGGACCGGTCGGCGCACAGGCGGCCAGCGCGCAGACGAGGCTCAGGACGGCAACGAGACGTGTCATGGCTTGGCTACCTCACGGGCTAGGGCGCAGAAAGCCTCGAGCGAGACCTGCTCTGCGCGTTCGGTGGGGGCGATACCGGCGGCGGTCAGCCGGTCCTCGATATCCGGGGCGACACCGCGCAGCGCGGCGCGCAGCATCTTGCGCCGCTGGTTGAAAGCGGCGGCGACGACGCGGTTGAGCACCGCGGGATCGGCCGGATGGCGCGGCGCGGGCAGGGCCGTCAGATGCACCACCGCCGACGACACCTTGGGCGGCGGGGTAAAGGCCCCCGGCGGCAGGTGCATCGCGATCCGCGCTTCGGACCGCCACTGGGCCAGCAGGGCGAGCCTGCCGTAGGCCTTGGAGCCCGGTTGCGCCACGATCCGTTCCGCCACCTCGCGCTGGAACATCAGGGTCAGGCTCTCCCAGAAGGGGGGCCAGTCGGGCGGGGTCAGCCAACGCACCAGCAGTTCCGTGCCGATGTTGTAGGGCAGGTTCGCGGCCACGCGGACCGGCGGGCGCAGATGCTCGAGCGGGTCGATGGCAAGCGCGTCGCCCTCGATGACCGTCAGCCGTCCGGGATAGGCGGCGGCGATTTCCTCTAGCGCGGGGCGGCAGCGGCTGTCCTTTTCGATGGCCAGGACGTGTCGCGCGCCCTCGGACAGGAGCCCGCGGGTCAGGCCGCCGGGGCCCGGGCCGATCTCGAGTACGTCGCAAGCGGCGAGGTCGCCGGCCTGCCGCGCGATCTTGGCCGTGAGGTTGAGGTCGAGAAGGAAGTTCTGGCCCAGCGACTTGCGGGCCGAAAGACCGTGCTGCGCGATCACCTCGCGCAGAGGCGGCAGGCCGTCGATCATGCTCATGCTGCGGTGCCGCTGCCCATGCGGTGGGCAAGGCGGATCGCCTCGATCATGCTGGTGGGGTTCGCCAGCCCCTGTCCGGCGATGTCGAAGGCGGTGCCGTGGTCGGGAGACGTGCGCACGAAGGGCAGGCCCAGTGTCACGTTCACCCCCTTGTCGAAATCCAGCGTCTTGATCGGGATCAGCGCCTGATCGTGGTACATGGCCACGGCGGCGTCGTAACGGGCGCGTGCGGCGGCGTGAAACATCGTGTCGGCGGGCAGCGGGCCCGTGACGTCGTGGCCCGCGGCGCGCAGCTCGCCGATCAGCGGCGCGATCCAGTCCAGCTCTTCGTGGCCCATGGCGCCGCCTTCGCCGGCATGAGGGTTCAGCCCGGACACGGCGATGCGCGGCCGGGCGATCCCGAACAGGTCGCGCAGGCCCGCGATCGTGATCTCGATCGTGCGGGTCAGACCGGCCGGTGTCAGCTGCCGCGGCACCTCGGAAAGGGGGATGTGGATGGTCGCCGGCACCACCCTGAGCTGGTCGGAGGCCAGCATCATCACCACCTGGTCCACACCCGCCAGCGCCGCGAGGTATTCGGTGTGGCCGGGATGCGCGAATCCCGCGCCGTCCTTCAGTGCCTTCTTGTGAATGGGCGCGGTGCAAAGGGCGCTTGCCGCGCCGCTGCGGACAAGCTCCACCCCCGCTGCGATCATGTCTATGACGCCTTGCGCGTGCGCGGCCTGCGCCCTGCCGGGGGTCACGGGAGGGCCGAAGTCATGGGCGAGGACCGGAAGCGCATCGGCACAGACGGCCAGCGCCTCGGCCGGGTCCGTTACGGCCCGGTGCGGGACATCTCCGGGCAGGTGCCGGGGATCGCCGAGCCAGAGCATCGGGATCTCGCCCGCCAGAACCGCCCAGGCGCGGGCCGCGACCTCGGGTCCGATGCCCGCGGGTTCCCCGCAGGAGATCGCGACGGGCCGCTCCCGTGGTTCTCCGTCCGGGAGGGGCAGGGTCATTGCATGATGATGCGGGCGTCGGCGCGCAGTTGCTCGGTCAGTTGGTCGGCATAGCCCGCCAGCTTGCGCTGCCGCAGGTTGGCGACCACCGTTTCGCGGCTGGTTTCCGCGTTCGCCTCGGCGGTGCGGTTGCACAGCATCAGGAACACCAGCGTCTGGCCGTTCGCCCGCGTCAGCGCGGTGGAGCTTTCACCGGGATCCAGCTTGGCCAGTTCGATGGCGATGTCCTGCGGGATCTCGTTCGGCGCCTTGGAGCCACGATCGAGCACGCTTTCCGGCTGACCCTTTGCCACGCCGTAGAGATCGTTGCAGGTATCCACCTGCGCCCGCACCTTGGCCGCCCGCGCGAGCGCGGGTTCGGTGCGGCCGCCGGGAATGTAGTAGGCGGCATATTCGATCTCGGAGTAGGACTTGGCAGGCGCGCCGGTTTCCTCGATCCCGCGCAGCTGGAACAGGGCGACGGCATTGGGGATCGGCAGCGGCGCGGTCACTTCGCCGGGGGCAAGATCCAGCAGGATCGGGTGCAGGGACGGCGGCAGGTTTTCGAGCGGTGTCCAGGGCATGCGACCGCCGCGCCCGCGCGATGCGGTTGCGGAATACTGCTGGGCATAGCGGGAAAATTCGGCTTCCGACTGGCTTTGGGCGATGCGGTCGGCAAGGGCGTTCACGCGGGCCGCGTTCTGAGGCGGGGCGGGAATGATGATCTCGGACAGCAGGACGCGGATGCCGCTGCCGCCGCCGCTGCGGCCCAGTTCGCGGTCGATCTCGGCGTCGGAGATGTTCACCCGGCTGCCGTAGCGGGCGCGGATCAGTTCACGCCATGTCAGTTGCGTGACCACGAAGTCGCGGAAGGTTTCCTGCGCCACGCCGGCCTGCCCGAGGGCGGCGACGAATTCGTCCAGCGTGAGATTGGCGCGCCCGGCGAATTCGGCAAGGCCGGACTGGATCCCTTCCTCGGTCATCTCGAGCCCGACGGACTGGGCCAGTTCCATGCGCAGCCGGTCCTCGATCAGGGCGTCGATCACGCTGGCCCGGTCGGTGTTGGGCGCGTTCAGCACCTGCAGGAAGCGCTGCCGCTGCTGAACCTCGTACTCGGTCACGATCTTGTCGTTGACCCGCGCCACGGGGGCATAGAGGTTCTGCGCCATGACCGGCGGCACCAGCAGGCACAGCGCCAGGCCAAGGGCCGCGGCCCACCGCAGGATGAACGAAGGTATGGATCTGGTCAGTTCCGGCATGAGCGCACGTATCTTTCTGTTCCGTTGGTGGCGGCGAAGCCCCTGAGCCCGATGTTAAAACCGATATTGGTCGAGGGCTCAACACTAGTCGAGGTCGAATAGCGCCGATTGACCGAAAGGTCGACCGAGACGCATTCATTGTCGTAGGTCAGGCCGATACCGGCCGATGCCGCACGTTCGTCGGCCACGTCGAAGCGCCAGTCGGCGGAGGCTGTCCAGTGCCGGCTGAGGCGGTAGTCGCCGTCGAGCGCGATCTCGGATACGGCCTGCAGGCGGTCCTCGCCCAGGTCGGAATCCAGCCAGACATAGCTGCCGCCGAGCCGCCCGCGGGCGAAATCCCAGTCGCCGCGCAACTCGGCCTTGGCGAACTCGAACTTCTCGTCGAAAAGTCCGCGCCCGGTCAGGGACAGCCCGTCGGCCGTCTTTATCTGGCCGGCCACGAGGAAATCCGAACTGGTCCCGGCGAGGCCGGAGGTGTTGGTGAACTCGGGGTCCGCATCCTTGCGCAGGACCTGGCCGACCGTCAGATGCGCATCCCATCCAGCCGGGTCGAAGCGGGACCAGTTGACCCCGACCGCCGCGACAGCCTGCCGTTCGCGCCGGTCAGGCCGGGGAAACCGCGAGAGCGACAGCAGGTTGCCTTCGTCGAATTCGACGCGCGTGCTTTCGTCGTTGGGGATCGGCAGCCTGTCACCGCCGATCCAGGCGAGCTGCGCGACCGGTTCGAGCATCTGCGTCACGCCGCCGCCGTCGCGTCGCAGCATCGGGTAGCGCAGGGCGATGGCCGCGAAGGGCACCACGTCGGACTGGTTCTGCGCAAAGGTGCTGTCCTGCACGATGTCGAAGCCGTTGAAGCTGATCCCGGTCTGGCCGTCGGCGACGAGGCCATTGCCGAAGGTCAGCCGGCGCAGCCACTTGAGCTCGCCGTGCAGGCGCGCGACGTCGCGTCCGACGATGTCCTGATCCGAAGTGCGCCGATGGCTGTGCGCCTGTATCCGCATCCGCAGTTCACCGCCGATGGCCGTGGGGAACATCCGCCGCTCGTAGTCGCCATCGAGGACCACGGTGGGCAGTTCATCGTTCACCTCGGTGTCGCGCAGCGACTCGAAGTTGTAGATGCTGGCCCGCACGTAGGAGTCGCGCCGCGCGCGGCTCACGGTGAGCTGGCTGGTCAGCCGGTCCTTGGCCGAGTAGCCGTATTCGGTAAGGTAGGCCCGGTCGCTGGTGGCTTCGATCCCGAACGTCAGCACGTAGTCGCGCGCAAGGTCGAACTGGCCGTAGCCGAAGAGATAGCCGCGTGTCTTGTCCGGGCGTTCGTCGTCGCGCGTGTAGGCGCCGTCGAACTGGATGCGGCCGTTGCGGAAGGCCTGTCGATAGCGGAATTCGAGCGTGCGGGTGGCGCTGGACAGGTAGGGTGTCAGCGTCAGGTCGCGGTGGTCGCCGATCTTGATGAAGTAGGGGATCTTGAGCCCCGTCCCAAGGCGCGACGTGGTCCTGAGCGACGGGCGCAGGAACCCGGTGGCGCGTTCGAGCGTGGGGTCCGGCAGCCGCAGGCGCGGCAGGTAGAAGACCGGGATGTTGCGGATGTGGAACGACGCCTCGTCGAAGTAGAGCTGCTGTTCGAGCTTGTCGTGCACCACGCGCCGGGCGCGGATCTGCCAGAGCGGGGCCTCCCCGTCCTCGCAAATCTTGCAGGAGGTCACGGCGGTCTTGTAAAGCTGGCTGTAACGGCCGTCGACCTGGTTGATCTGGTTCGCGGCGAGTTGCAGCTGCTGGTTCAGGATCAGCCGCGCGCCGCGCAGCAAGCCGTTCTGCAGGTCGGGGTCCAGCTCCGCCGCGTCGGCGAGGATCAGCGTGTCCGCCCCTTCGGAAATCACGATCGGCCCTTCGATGGTCAGCGCGCCGGTGGCCTGGTCGTACCGGATGGCACGGGCGCGCAGCCGCGTCTCGCCCTGGAAGGCTTCGACGTTGCCTTGTGCCACCAGTGTGCGCTCGCGTGTCAGGAACACCCGGTCCGCGACGAGCACGGCGGCGGGTGCGGCGCTCTGCTGGGCCTTGGCGGTCATCAGCGGCATCACGGACAGGGCCAGTATCAGCAGCCAGCGGCGCACGTGCTTACCCGTCCTCAGCATGAAGCAGCAGGCCCAAGGCCAGCAGGATCGCGACCGCCGGGGGCGCCCAGGCGGCGAGCAGGACGGGGATCTGACCGTTCTCTCCAAGGATTTGCGCGAAGCTGCGAATGAAATACAAGGCGAACCCCAATAGCACAGATGCCAGTACAGCGATCCCTGTACCACCAAATCTGGTATGCCGCATGGTGAAGGCGCTCGCAACAAGAACCATCGCCACGAGGAAGAACGGCCGGGCGAATTCGGCCTGAAACGACACGCGGTGCTTGCGCGGACTGAAGCCCGCCTGTTCCAGTTGCCGGATGAAGGTGGGCAGGTCATAAATCGACACCACGCCCGGTTCCCCGATGCTCTCGCGGATCCGGTCCAGCGTCAGCGACGACGGGATCGTCAGCAGCTCGTGCGTGGTCGCGTTGCCTTCGGCATTGATGCCATCGCCCAGCGGCCAGGACTTGGCGTCGCGCAGCCGCCACTCCCGGTCCACCAGCGCTGCCGACCCCGCTTCGATCCGGCGCACGGGGCCCTTGCCGTTCTCGTAGGTGATGAAGGTGACATCGTAGAGCACCGACGCATCCGCGTTGGAGCGCCAGGCGCGGATCACCGTCTGGCCGTCGAGGTTGCCCTGCCGCAGCCACAGGCCCTCGTCGCTGATCGACAGGGCGGACGCGCCGTCGGACCGGTAACTTTCCGACAGTTGCAGGTAGCGGTTGTTCGTGGCCGCGACGATGGGATTCAGCATGCCCACCGCCATGACCCCGATCAGCAGCGCCACCACGGAGGGGGCGACGAGCGCCCGCAGCGCGGACCGGCCGGCGGCCCGCGTCACCACCAGCTCGGACGAGCGGGCGAGCGAGACGAACAGCGCGACGGTGGCAAGGATCATGATCAGCGGCAGGATCAGGTTGATGGTCTGCGGCGCGTTCAGCAGGGTCAGCCCGAGGATGCGTTGCCAGCCCAGATCGTAGCTGCCGAAGCGGCGTGCCTGTTCGACCGCGTCCACCAGCATCACCAGCGCGAAGAGGATCGCGGTGATCGCGATGAAGGTCACCGCGAAGCGGCGCGCGAAATAGACGTGCAGGATCATGCGGCGGCCTCCCGTCGGCGGCGGCGCAACAGGCCGGGGCGGGCGGCGAGGGTCAGCTCTGCGGCCACCAGCAACCCGCCGGCGAGCGCCGGGACGTACATCAGGGGCCACCGGCCCGGATCGGTCAGCACCTCGTCCACCAGTGCGCCGCGAAAGCCGTCGATGGCGATCAGCAGGCCGAAGGCGATGACCACCTCGCGCCACACCCCGAAGCGCGAGAAGCCACCCAGCAGCAGCGTGGCGAACCCGACCATCGCGGCCACGATGCAGAACAGCGGCTGCGCGAAGCGCGAATGAAACTCTTCGGCGATGGTGCCAAGGCTGTCGCCCGACCGTTCGGAAAGCGCCTCCCACGAGGTGAAGAAGGAGAGCGTCGTCAGGTTGGAGGCGGAGATGGGCCGCCCCGCGGACTTGCTGACCAGCGCGGAGATGTCGAAGGAGAAGTCGCGGAACTTGGCCGTGGCAAGGCGCTTGTCGGTCCGGTCGAGCCGCTGCGCGAGGCCATCGACCATGATGAGGGTCGTGGCCTCGCCGTTGCGGACGAGGTAGGCTTCGGCGGCGGTGTAGATCACCCCTTCGGTCGCATCGCGCCGATCGGACAGGAACACGTCGCGCAGCACCCCGTCGGCGTCGATCTGCCGGGTATAGAAGGTGACGTTTTCGCCGGGATGCAGGAAGGTGCCCTCGGTCAGCAGCCGCGCGGTGACGTTCTGCGAAATCTCGGATTCGCGCTGGCTCAGCTGCGCCTGCGCCATCGGCACGAGGAAATGGCTCAGCACCGACATCATCCCGGCCACGAAGAGCCCGTAGACGAACACCGGCCGCGCCAGCCTCCACGGGCCCCAGCCGGTCGCCTGCATCACCGTCAGTTCGCTTTCGCCACTCAGCCGGTTGGTGACATAGGCCGCCCCCGCGAAGGCGGCGATGGGCAGCACGGTCAGGATCAGCTTGGGCAGGCCGAGCGCGGTGAACTCGAGAAAGACGAGCGCCGACTGGCCGTCGCCGATCAGCCTGTCGAAAAGCAGGACCGCGCGATTGATCCAGAACAGCGCCACCAGCACCAGTGCGAAGAAGCCGAAAAGCAGCAGAAACTGCGACAGCATGTAGCGGTCAAGTCTTGCCACTGCGTTCCCCCAAGGTTTGATCCGGTGCTCTGACGGCGCTTTTCGGCGACATTACTGCATAAGCACAAGGGGGAAAACTGATATCTGGCAATGCGCCGGCGGGCGCGGTAGGTCTATGCGGAAAACCAGTACAAGGGCCCCCACATGACCGACCTCACGCCGATCACCTTCACCGAAACCGACATCGACCGGATCGCCGGTCACGAGGGGCGGATCGCCGTGTTCGTCAACCCGGAAGGCAGGCTGGACGCGGGCGCGCGGCGCGTGAACAAGCTGATGCGCGGGGCGCTGGCGCGGCTGGTGGAGGGCGACAAGTTCGCCAAGCTCAAGCCGGGGCAGGGCGTGGCGATGGCCTATCCGTCCGGTCTTGCCGCCGAAGCGGTGGACGTGATCCACATGCCCCGCCGGGTGAGCGTGTCCGAGGCCCGTCGCGCCGGTGCGACGCTGGCCAAGACGCGCGGCACTGCCGACCTGCTGGTGCTGGCCGCCGGTCTGCGCCGGGTGGCCGAAACGGCCTTCGGCCTCGCGATGCGCGACTACGGATTCGAGGATCACAAGAGCAGCCCGCAGGAACGCAAGGGCGCGGTCACGATCATGTGCAGCAAGCCGGACGAGGCGCAGGCCGCCGCGGCACCGCTGATGGCGGTGGCCGAGGGCGCCTTCATGACGCGCGACCTTATCAACGCCCCCGCCAACGTGCTGACCACGACCGAATTCGCCGACCGGCTCGTCGCGATGGAAAAGCTGGGCCTGAAGGTCGAGGTGCTGGAGGAAGCCGATCTCGAAAAGCTGGGGATGCGCACGCTGCTCAGTGTCGGGCAGGGCTCCGACAGCCCGTCCAAGGTCGTGGTCATGCGCTGGGAAGGCGGCAAGAAGGATGCGGCGCCGCTCGCGCTGGTGGGCAAGGGCGTCGTCTTCGATACCGGCGGCATCAGCCTCAAGCCCGGCGCGGGGATGGAGGACATGACCATGGACATGGGCGGCGCGGGCGTCGTCGCTGGCGTCATGCGCAGCCTTGCGCTGCGCAAGGCCCCGGCGAACGTCGTGGGCCTTGTCGGGCTGGTGGAGAACATGCCGTCGGGCAACGCGACCCGTCCGGGCGACGTCATCACCTCGATGAAAGGCGACACGGTCGAAGTCATCAACACCGATGCCGAGGGGCGGTTGGTGCTGTGCGACGTGATGTGGTACGCACAGGACCGCTTCAAGCCCGCCGCGATGGTCGATCTCGCGACGCTGACGGGCGCGATCATCGTGGGGCTCGGCCACGAGAACGCGGGCGTCTTTTCCAACGACGACGGCTTCTGCGGCGATTTCCTCAAGGCGGCGGAGGCCGAGGGCGAAGGCGCCTGGCGCATGCCCCTGGGCCAGGCCTACGATGACCAGCTCAAAAGCCGGATCGCGGACATGAAGAACGTCGGCGGACGGGCGGCGGGGTCGATCACCGCGGCGCAGTTCCTGCAGCGCTTCGTCAAGGAGGACACCCCGTGGATCCATCTCGACATCGCCGGTGTCGCCTCGGTCAAGTCGGAAACCGCCCTCGCGCCCACCGGTGCGACGGGCTGGGGTGTCGCGGCGCTGGACCGGCTGGTGCGGGACCGGTTTGAAGGCGACAGGTGACGGCGTAGACTGGCGTGGCAAAGGAGGCCGCTTATGCTGATTCCCGCGACCCGCTACCGTGATTGCGAAGCCGCGCTGACCTTCCTGACGGAAGTGCTGGCGTTCGAGCCCTTGCAGGTCTTTCGCGACGACGACGGCGTGCTGGTCCACGTCGAGCTGAAGCTGGGGCAGGGGGTCTTCATGTTCGGCCCCGACCGGGACAATGCCTTCGGGCGCTACATGGTCCACCCCGACCGCGCCGGGGGGGAGACGACGACCATCTACGCCGTGGTCCCGGACGTCGCCGCGCGCCACGAGAGGGCCGTGGCCGCGGGCGCGGATGTCGTCCTGCCGCTGGAGGCGCAACCGCAGGGCGGGTCCAGCTTCACGCTGCGCGATCCCGAGGGCCATGTCTGGACCTTCGGCGACTACGATCCGGGGGCGGCGGCCTGATGGGGGCCGCCTATTTCTATCACCTCACCCGCCGCCCGCTGGCGGAAACGCTGCGGACCCTGCTGGAACGGTCGCTGGCCCAGGGCTGGCGTGTCGCCGTCCGCGGATCCGATCCCGCGGCGCTGGAGGCGCTGGACCGCGCCCTCTGGCTCGGGCCCGAGGACAGCTTCCTGCCGCACGGCATGGCCGGGGGCCGCATGATGCGGCGCAGCCCGTGCTGCTCACCTCCGCGGACCACGCCCCCAACGAACCGGCCTGCGTGATGTCCGTGCACGGAGCCGAGGTCGCGCCCGCCGAGGTCATGGCACTGGAACGGGTCTGCGTCCTGTTCGACGGCAGCGATCCTGCCGCGCTCGACCGCGCGCGCCATCAATGGAAGACTCTCAAACAGGCAGGCGTGTCGGCGCAGTACTGGTCCGAAGACTCGGGCCGGTGGGAAAAGAAAGCCGAGACCTGACCCCGCCCGAGGCGTCGGGGCAGGGGCGGGCCCCCGGCTTCTTTATGCCAAAAATACTCATTCCGACCCGTCAGCCCGAACCGCGGTAGGGGCCGCCGGCGGGCGGGGGCCACCGGGCCCTACCGCGTCAGGATCAGTTCGTCGTTCGCGATCTCGATCCGGCCCCAGCGCTGGAGATAGCCCATCCCGAGGAGCGATTGCCGCATGTCGCCTTCGTTCACGACGGCAGGCACGTTGCGGTCCGTGACCGGGCCGAGCGTGACCTCTTCCAGCCGCACGAAGGCGGTACGCACCGCGCCGTTGGCCGTGTTGGCGGTGCCGTGGAAATTCAGCGTCTCGAGGTCGATCCCCGCCAGCCGGGCGTCCGCGCGGGTCAGCACAAGGTCCGTCGCGCCGGTGTCGACGACAAAGCGGATCGGGGCGTCGTTGATATCGAGCGTCAGGTAGTAATGGCTGTCGCGCGCCCTTGGCACCACGATCCGGTCACCGTCGGTCAACACCATCTGCGGGCGCGCCGCGTCGCGGCTGATGTCCTGCCAGAGGCCCACGGCAGCGGCGCCGCCGACGAATATCATCGCCCAGACCGCCATGTACTGCAGGCTGCGGTTCAAATTCTCGCGCGATTGCAGGAAGAACCAGCCGGCCAGCACCGCCCCCAGCACGCAAAGGTAGACCAGTTGCATCGTGTCGGTTTCACCCATCGGGTCGGCTCCCTCTCTCTCGCTTGGCCCCCGTCATAGATAGGGAGGATGCGGGCCCATGTCAGCCCGCGCCGGGGCCGAAGCCGAAGGCGATCAGCCCGTCCAGCACGAACTGGACGGAAAGCGCGGCCAGCAACATGCCCAGCAGACGGGTGATCACGTCGATCCCGGTCTTGCCGATCAGGTGTTCCACCCAGCTTGCGGCCTGCAGCACCAGCGCCATGACGAGCAGGGTCAGCGCGGTGATGCCGAGAACGGTCACCAGCCCCTCGGCGCCCGGCCGCTCGCCGGTCAGCAGGATGACCGACGCGATGGAACCGGGGCCGGCCATCAGCGGGATCGCCAGCGGAAAGACCGAAGGATCGGTGACGTCCGCCTCCTCGGTCCGGTCCTCGCGCCGCTTGGTGCGGCGTTCGAACAGCATGTCGAGGGCCGTGAGAAACAGCAGGATCCCGCCCGCGACGCGGAAGGCGGGCATCGAGATCCCGACAAAGCCCAGCACCGCCTCGCCCAGAAAGGCAAAGAGCGTCAGCACGAAACCTGCCACCAGCACCGCGCGCCAGGCGATGCGCCGGCGTTCGGCCCGGCTCATCCCGGGGGTCAGCGCGATGAATAGCGGCGCGATGCCGATGGGGTCGATCACCACGAACATGGTCACCAGCGCTGTGATCATGTAGGCGGTATCCAAGGTCATGCACCGGCCCCGCGCCGCAGCCTTGCCTGTCCCGCAGGCCGGGGCCGTGGACATCCGGAACGTTCGCTATGGCGCGCGGCCGGGATCATGCGCTGGCCTTTTCCAGCTTCTCCAGCGCGGTCATCCACAGTCCCTCGGCACGTTCGAGCGCCTGCATCACCTCGGCGTACTTCTTGTTCCAGACTTCCAGCTCGCCCACCTTGGTGTCCTCGTAGAGTGCCGGATCGGCCAGCTTCTTGGCCAGCTTGTCACGCATGTCGTTGATCTTCTCAACGCGTGCCTCGGACTTGCGGACCTCGGCGCGCAGGGCGAGGATGTCCTCGCGGCTGGCGCGCTTGGGCTTGGGCGTCTCTGCCGGCTTGCTGTTCTTGCTGACCGGTTTCGTCGGCTGGAGCAGCATCTTGCGGTAGCTTTCCAGATCGTCCTCGTAGGGGGTCACGGTGCCGTTCGACACCAGCCACAGCCGGTCCGCCACCATCGACAGCAGGTGCATGTCGTGGCTGACAAGGATCACCGCGCCGGAATATTGCGTCAGCGCCTCCACCAGCGCCTCGCGGCTCTCGATGTCGAGGTGGTTGGTCGGTTCGTCGAGGATCAGCAGGTGCGGTGCGTCCAGCGTGGCCAGCAGCAGCGACAGCCGCGCCTTCTGTCCGCCCGACAGGCGGCCCACCTCGGTTTCGGCCTGGTCCGCCCCCAGCCCAAAGCCCGCCAGTTGCGCGCGCAGCTTGGAATGCAGCACGCCGGGTCGCGCGCTGATCATGTGCTGCAGCGGCGTCTCGTTCACGTGCAGCTCGTCCACCTGATGCTGGGCGAAAAAGCCGATGCGCAGCTTGTTGGCCTTCACCGCCTTGCCATCCATCAGCACCAGCCGGTCGGACAGAAGCTTTGACAGCGTCGATTTGCCCTGGCCGTTCTTGCCCAGAAGCGCGATGCGGTCGTCCTGGTCGATGCGCAGGTTCAGCCGCGACAGCACCGGCTTGCCGGCGGTGTACCCGGTCGATCCGCCCTCGATCGAGATGATGGGGGGCGACAGTTCTTCGGGTTCGGGAAAGGTGAAGACCCGTTTCGCCGCCTGCTCGGGCGTCGAGATCATGTCCATCTTCTCGATCATCTTGAGGCGGGACTGGGCCTGCTTGGCCTTGGATGCCTTGGCCTTGAAGCGGTCCACGAAGGCCTGCATGTGTTCCCGGCGGGCCTGCTGCTTCTTGGCCATCGCCGCCTGCACGGCCCGTTGTTCGGCGCGCTGGCGGGCGAACTGGTCGTAGGGGCCCTGGTAGTAGGTCAGCTTGCGGTCCTCGAGGTGCAGGATGCCGCCGACGGCGCGGTTCAGCAGCCCGCGGTCGTGGCTGATGATGATGACCGTGTGGGGATACTTGGCCAGGTAGTTTTCCAGCCAGATCGATCCTTCGAGGTCGAGGTAGTTGGTCGGTTCGTCCAGCAGCAGAAGGTCGGGCTGCGCAAAGAGCACCCCTGCCAGCGAAACCCGCATGCGCCAGCCGCCCGAGAAATCCGAACACGGCATCTGCTGTTCCGCGTCGTCGAAGCCGAGACCCTTGAGTATCGAGGCCGCGCGCCCTTCGGCGGACCAGGCGTCGATGTCGGCCAGCCGCGACTGGATGTCGGCGATGCGGCCCGCTTCCGTCGCGGTCTCGGCCTCGGCCATCAGGGCGGCGCGTTCGGTGTCGGCGGCCAGCACGGTGTCGATCAGCGACACGTCAGAAGAGGGCACTTCCTGCGCCACGCCGCCGATCTTGGCCCGGCTGGGCAGGCTGATGTCGCCCCCATCCAGCGCCAGTTCGCCGCGGATGATGCGGAACAGGGTGGTTTTGCCCGCGCCGTTGCGCCCGACGAGGCCGACCTTGTGGCCTTCGGGGATCACGGCGCTGGCCTCTTCGAACAGGGGGCGCCCCTCTACGGAGTAGCTGATTTCGGAAATGCGTAACATGCGCGGGGTGTGAACCAAGTTGCAGGCCCCGTCAATCGCGGCTTTTCAAGGCCGGGACCCCATGCTAGGAGGCGCCAAATTCAACACCCCCGAAGGAGCAAGTCCCATGGCACTTGAGCGCACGTTTTCGATCATCAAGCCCGACGCCACCCGCCGCAACCTGACCGGCGCGATCAACAAGAAGTTCGAGGACGCAGGTCTGCGCATCGTGGCGCAGAAGCGGATTCACCTGACCAAGGCGCAGGCGGGCGAATTCTACAAGGTGCACGCCGAGCGTCCCTTCTATGACGAACTGTGCGAGTTCATGGCTTCCGCCCCGATCGTGGCGCAGGTGCTGGAAGGCGAGGGCGCCATTGCCAAGAACCGTGAAGTGATGGGCGCGACCAACCCCGCCGACGCCGAAGCCGGCACCATCCGCGCCGAATTCGCCGAAAGCGTTGGCGAGAATTCCGTGCACGGGTCGGACGCCCCCGAAACCGCGGCGGTCGAGATCGCCTATTTCTTCTCGGGCCTCGAACTGGTCGGCTGAAACGGCATCGACCGGCCTCTGCCGGTCGGCAGGACAGTGCAAACGCCCTCGCGGGATGCCGCGGGGGCGTTTCGCGTTCAGGGTGTCATCCGCGCAGGTTCGGGTGATGCGACGACAGGGTCCCTTCGACCTGATCGGTGCGGGGCGCACGGGCGGCTTCTTCGCGCAGGTGGCGTTCCAGAAGGTCGACGTTGCGGATCTTGGATTTCCAGCCCACGTCGAAAATGTCGCCGATCAGCGGCACCGCGCCGACGATCAGGTCGATGCCCGAATTGATGACCATGCGGGCCAGCACGTGTTTCGGTGCGCCGAGCCTGTGGGACTTGTGAATGATGTAGGCGGACGGGGCGAGCGCCAGGGTGTCGCCGACACCCGGCAGCAGGCCGATGATCGCATCCCAACCAAAGCGGATGCCCGTTCCCGGGATCCGGAAGGCGGTGTCCATCCGCGTGGCCAGGCGGCGCAGCCGGGCGAGTTCATCGGCGTGGGCGTGTTCTTCCAAGGTCGCGATCCTTTCCTCTGCTCGGGAACAAAGGTGGCGCACGGCCTTGCGGCTTCAAGGGGCAAGGGCCCCTCAGATGCTGGCGTAGTCGGTGAAGATCGGGGGCTGCGGCTTGGGCGCATCCTTGGCTGGCTGCTGCGCTTCGGGCGGTTCCTGCGGCCGCGGGGCCGGCGGTGGATCGGTCTGCGACATGTTGCGTCTCCTGCGGGGGCGCGGACCTGCGCCCGAGGTTACGTTGGCTCACAACCGTGCCGACAAGTGGGCGCAAAGGGGGTATTATCTTGCCGACAGGATCCTGTAGCGGGTCGTCTGTCGCCACGTGTCTTCCGGCCGCAGCAGGATCGACGGGAAATGGTCATGCGTCGGCGCATCCGGCCAGAATTGCGGTTCCAGCGCCATGGCGTGGAACGGTCTCAGCCCGCGCCCGCCGGAAACCGCGCCGGGCCGGTCGGGCAGGAAGGCGCCGTTGTAGACCTGAAGGCCCGGCGCGTCCGTCTCGATTTCGAGCGTGACACCGTCGCCGCCGGTCAGGGTCGCCACGGTCCTCGGTTGTGGGGCCGGCGTGTCGGAAAGGCAGAAATTGAGGTCGAGCGGCGCATCACCGGGCACGGGCCGCGCGGCGCGGAAATCATGTGCCGTCTCCGCAACGGGCCGGATCTCGCCCGTGGGCAGCCCGCTCGCGTCCACCGGCAGCAGGTGGTCGGCGGCCACCCGCAGCCTGTGGGTCGACACGTCGGCGGCGGTGTCGAGGGTCCAGTAGGGATGATGGGCGAGGTTCATCGCCGTCAGCCTGTCCGTCCGCGCTTGGAGGATGACGGTCAGCGCATCGCCGTCGAGCGTATATGCCGCGCTGATCTCGCGCGTGCCGGGCAGACCGCAAGCGCCGTCCGGCAGGGTCAGCCCAAGGTGCAACCGTGCCTCGTCCTGCGCGAGAACGTTCCAGTGGCGGGCGTGAAGACCGTCTGGACCGGAATGCAGCGTGTTCGTGCCCTCGTTGCGGGGCATCTGGTGGGTCTCGCCCGCAAGGACGAGCCGGCCGTCCGTGATCCGGTTGGCCACCGGTCCCACGACGGCCCCGGCAAAGACGGGGATCAGCGCGTGATCCTGCGGGTCGGAGAAGCCCAGCACGAGGTTCCCCTCCCGCCCTGCGAAGTGCAGGCCGACCAGTGACGCACCGTAGGGCAGAACCCGCGCGGTCAGACGGTCGGAGCGCAGGATGAGCGGGTCAAATGCAGACATGCGCCCTTGATGCGGTCTGATGTCCACGCGGGCAAGCCATGCCGCAGGCCTTTGCACAAAAATTCATCACGGTGATCCGAAACAGGGCGAATTGCCGCCCTGCGCCGCGCATTCGATTGCGGCGGTCGGACGCGCCGCTACGCTGGCCCCGCACGCACCTGAAAGGACACGCCATTACCGCCGCCGCACCACAGGACTGGCTCGACGCCACGCCGCTTCAGCCCCGCACGCGGGGCAGCGGGCAGATCACGGTGCAGGCGGACGCCGAGGGGGTCACGCGGCTGAGCCGGCTGCGCCAGTCGGGCGCCATGAAGCTGATCCTGCCCCGCGTGTTCCGCCCCGACGTCGAAGCCGTCATCGTCAACACGGCGGGCGGCGTCACTGGCGGAGACCAGCTGGCGCTCGCGGCCACGGCGCGGCCCGGGGCCTGCCTGACACTCAGCACCCAGGCGGCGGAGCGGATCTATCGCGCGCAGCCGGGCGAGACCGGCAGGGTGGCAACGACGCTGACCGTGGGGCAGGGCGCTCGTATCAACTGGTTGCCGCAAGAAACGATCCTGTTCGATCACGCCGCTCTGGACCGTCGGCTGAAGGTGGATCTTGCGCGGGATGCGACGTTCCTGATGGTCGAGACGCTGGTCTTCGGACGCGCGGCGATGGGCGAGGTGCTGGGCAACGCCCACTTGCGGGACCGCATCGCGATCGACCGGGACGGCGCGCCGCTGTTCCGCGACGGGATCGCGCTGGACGGTGATGTGCAGGCGCATCTGGCGCGTCCGGCCATCGCGGGCGGTGCAGGCGCGGTCGCGACCGTGGTCCTTGCCGGTGTGGCCGCCGACGGGTTTCTGGCGCCGTTGCGCGCCCTGTTGCCGCGCGACGCGGGGGCCAGCCTTCTGCCCGGCGGAGTGCTGGTGGCGCGGCTGCTGGCGGCGGACAGTTTCGAGCTGCGCCGCGCGCTGATCCCGGCACTGCTGCTGCTGAACGATGGCCGCCTGCCGCTGAACTGGAGACTTTAGAATGCAACTGACCCCACGGGAAAAGGACAAGCTTCTGGTGGCGATGGCCGCCGAAGTCGCGCGCAAACGGCTGGCACGGGGGGTCAGGCTGAACCATCCCGAGGCCATCGCGCTCATCACCGACACGGTGGTCGAGGGCGCGCGCGATGGCCGTTCCGTGGCCGACATGATGGAAGCGGGGGGGCAGGTACTGACCCGTGACCAGTGCATGGAAGGCATCGCCGAGATGATCCACGAGGTTCAGGTCGAAGCGACCTTTCCCGATGGCACCAAGCTGGTGACCGTCCACAACCCGATCCGCTGAAAGGAAATTGCCATGAAACATCTGATGCTTCTGCCCGCGCTGCTGCTGGCGCCTCCCGCGCTCGCCCATCCGGGCCTGCATGTCGCGCCCCACGGGGCGGAATGGATGCCGGTCTTCATGGGGCTGGCACTGATCGTGGCCGCCGGCGCTGTCGCGTTGCACGGTCGTGTCCGGGCCCGGGGGCGCGGGCGCAGATGATTCCCGGAGAGATCCTGCCGGCCGCGGGGGATATCGTCCTCAACGCGGACCGCGAGGCGATCACGCTCATGGTCGCCAACACCGGCGACCGGCCGGTGCAGGTGGGCAGCCACTATCACTTCGCAGAAACCAACCCGGCGCTGGACTTCGACCGCGTGGCGGCACTGGGCCGGCGGCTGGACATCGCGGCGGGCACCGCGATCCGTTTCGAACCCGGCCAGCGACGCGAGGTCGCGCTGGTGCCCTACGGCGGCGACCGGGTGGTTTACGGTTTCAATGGCAAGGTGATGGGGGCGCTGTGACCCGGCGTGCCGACCAAAAGGCCGGGCAAGCACGCTGTCCCGCGCCTTCGACAATGACAGGAGCCTGACATGCCCGTTTCGATTCCCCGCGCGCAATACGCCGCCATGTACGGCCCCACCACCGGCGACCGGGTCAGGCTGGCGGACACCGACCTCGTGATCGAGGTGGAGCGCGACCTGACCACCTACGGCGAAGAAGTGAAGTTCGGCGGGGGCAAGGTCATCCGTGACGGCATGGGCCAGTCGCAGGTCACGCGCGCCGGTGGCGCCGTCGACACCGTCATCACCAATGCGCTGATCGTTGATCATTCCGGCATCTACAAGGCCGACGTGGCCCTGAAGGACGGGCTGATCCATGCCATCGGCAAGGCGGGCAACCCCGACACGCAACCGGGCGTGGACATCATCATCGGGCCGGGAACCGAGATCATCGCGGGCGAGGGCCGGATCCTGACCGCCGGTGGCATCGACAGCCACATCCACTTCATCTGCCCGCAACAGATGGAGGATTCGCTGCATTCCGGGGTCACCACCTGTTTCGGGGGCGGAACCGGTCCCGCGCACGGCACGCTTGCCACCACCTGCACGCCGGGGCCTTGGCACATCGGGCGGATGTTGCAGGCCTTCGACGCGATCCCGATGAACGTCGGGCTGTCGGGCAAGGGCAACGCCAGCCAGCCCGAGGCGCTGGTCGAGATGGTGAGGGCGGGCGCCTCGGCCCTGAAGCTGCACGAGGACTGGGGCACGACCCCGGCCGCCATCGACTGCTGCCTGTCGGTGGCCGACGACATGGATGTGCAGGTGATGATCCACACAGACACCCTGAACGAAAGCGGCTTCGTCGAGCACACGGTCAAGGCGATGAAGGGCCGCACCATCCACGCCTTCCACACCGAAGGCGCCGGGGGCGGCCATGCACCGGACATCATCAAGATCTGCGGTGAGAGCTTCGTGCTGCCGTCCTCCACCAACCCCACGCGCCCCTTCACGGTCAACACACTTGAAGAGCATCTGGACATGCTGATGGTCTGCCATCACCTCGACAAATCCATTCCGGAGGACATCGCCTTTGCGGAAAGCCGCATCCGGCGCGAGACCATCGCGGCGGAAGACATCCTGCATGACATGGGCGCTTTCAGCATCATCGCCTCCGACAGCCAGGCGATGGGCCGGGTGGGCGAGGTGCTGATCCGCACCTGGCAGACCGCCGACAAGATGAAGAAGCAACGCGGGCGGCTGCCCGAGGAGACGGGCGACAACGACAATTTCCGCGTCCGCCGCTACATCGCGAAGTACACGATCAACCCCGCAATCGCGCAGGGCATCTCGCATGTCGTCGGGTCCATCGCGCCGGGCAAGCGGGCGGACCTCGTGCTGTGGAGCCCGGCCTTCTTCGGGGTGAAGCCGGAAATGGTGCTGATGGGCGGAACCATCGTGGTGGCGCAGATGGGCGACCCCAACGCATCGATTCCCACGCCGCAACCGGTTCACACCCGGCCCATGTTCGGCGCCTTCGGGCGGTCGGTGGAACAGTCGAGCGTGACCTTCGTGTCGGAAGCGGCCCAAACCGACGGCATCCGCGCCACGCTGGGGCTGGCCAAGCAGACCGTCGCGGTCGCCAATACACGCAGCATCGGCAAGGCTGACCTGCTGCTGAACGACGCCACACCCGAGATCGAGGTGCACCCCGAAACCTACGAGGTCCGCGCCGATGGCGAACTGCTGACCTGCGAACCCGCCGAGGTGCTGCCGATGGCGCAGCGCTATTTCATGTTCTGAGCAGAAGGAGCCTGTCATGACCCAAGAGACCCGGAGCCTGCCTGTCGCGCGGGAGCTGTTGAAGGCCGGCACCTGGACCGGCGCGGCCGAGCGCTGCGTGCTGGACTACGACGGCCGTTTCCTGCGGCGCAAGCGGCTGCTGACCGAAGATGGGCAGCCGTTCCTGGTGGACCTGGCGCAGACCACCTCGCTCGATCACGGGGATGCCCTGCTGCTGGATGACGGCAGGCGGGTGGAGATCCGCGCGGCGGCGGAAACGCTGTTGCGGGTGACCGGGCCGAGCCTTGCCCGGCTGGCGTGGCACATCGGCAACCGGCACACGCCCTGCCAGATCGCGGAGGACCATCTGCTGATCCAGAACGATCCGGTGATCGGTCACATGCTGGAACATGTGGGCGCGACGCTGACCGAGGTCACGGCGCCTTTCACGCCGGAGGGCGGTGCCTATGGCCACGGGCGGACCCACAGCCACGAACACGGGCATACGGCGCATGCGCACTGACAGCGATCTTCTGATCCTCGCGCAATGGTTTTCGCCCAGCTATCCGCTGGGTTCATTCGCTTATTCGCACGGGTTGGAGACGGCCATCGCGGCGGGTCGCATCGATGATGCCGACAGCCTGCTCGCGTGGTTGCAGGACGTGCTGGCACATGGCACCGGCCTGAACGACTGCATCCTGATCCGCGCGGCCCACGCCTGCGATGACGCGGCCGCAGCGATCGGGGTGGATGCCCGCGCCCGCGCCTTTGCCAGCAGTGCCGAACGTCTGGCAGAAACCCTCGTGCAGGGGGGGGCCTTTGCCCGGACCACCGCCGCCATCTGGGGCGGCACGCTGCCGGAGCTCACCCATCCCGTCGCGGTGGGCTATGCCGCCGGACGGATGTCGCTGCCGCTGGAACTGACGGCACAGATGTATCTGCAGGCGTTTGCCGGCAATCTGGTTTCGGCGGCGGTGCGGTTGGTTCCGCTGGGTCAGACCGAGGGACAGGCCTGCCTTGCGGCCCTCGGCCCGCTGGTGGCGCAGGTCGTGGAGAAGAGCCGGGACATGGACCTCGACGATCTGGCCAGCAGCGCCTTTCTGTCGGACGTTGCCGCGATGCGACACGAAACACTCGAACACAGGATATTCAGATCATGACCCCCATGAACGGCCCCTTGCGCATCGGGATCGGCGGACCCGTCGGCGCGGGCAAGACGACCCTGACCGCCGCGCTGGCACGCGCCCTTCATCCCGCGCTCTCGATCGGTGTCATCACCAACGACATTTACACGCAGGAAGACGCCGAGGCGCTGATGCGCATGCAGATCCTGCCGCAGGACCGGGTGATCGGGGTGGAAACCGGGGGCTGCCCGCACACGGCAATCCGCGAGGACGCGTCGATCAACCTCGCCGCCATCGCCCAGATGCGCGCGCGGCATCGCGACCTCGACCTTGTGCTGATCGAAAGTGGCGGCGACAACCTGTCCGCGACCTTCAGCCCGGAGCTGGCGGATGTGACGATCTACGTGATCGACGTGGCGGCGGGCGAGGAGATCCCGCGCAAGGGCGGCCCGGCGATCACCAAGTCGGACTTGCTGGTCATCAACAAGACCGACCTTGCCCCCCACGTCGGTGCCTCGCTGGAAGTGATGGCACGGGACGCGGCGCGGATGCGCGGTGACCGGCCCTTCCTGTTCTGCGCCCTGCGCCATGGCGAGGGGATCGACGCCGTGGTGAGACAGGTGATGTCGATCGGAGGCGTGCAGATGCCGGCGGACGCGGGCGCGGTGGTCTAGAACGCGAAGGGCCCGCACGGTGGTGCGGGCCCCTTGACGGTGCGGGAAGGCGCGGCCTGTCAGCCGTCGCTTTCCTCGATCTGTTCGGGGGTGACAATGACGCCCCGCTCCACGAAGAACGCGCCCGTCCGGTAGAAGGGCACGAAGGCTTCCGTCTGCATCTCGCCACGGCCGTTGTCGACGGGATTAACGATCTCCTGCTTCTCCTCGGTCGCGGCGCGCAGTTCGTAGCGATAGACGCCGTCCTGAGCCTCGCCCGGTTTCAGTTCAAACACGGGCGTTCCGGATTTCGCGAAGATCTCGGTGATCTTGCCGTTCGGGGCCGCGACCACCATGCTGGCGTTGCTCAGCCCGATCCAGTTCTCGAACCAGACGGCGTTGGAATTGTGCTGCTGCACCGGGTCGGCGGCCCAGGCGGCGTTGGCGCTGAATACGGCGAGTGTTGCGGTCAGGGCAAATGATTTCAATAGACGGGACATGACATACCTCGTTCCGTTCGGAAATACGCGGGGCACGCGGCCCCGTCATTACAAGAACATGACTCCGGCGCCGCTGGCAAGTGTCGTGCCGCCGGAGACGGCGGGTGGGCGATGTCGGGCTGGTGTCGCGGCGGCAGTTCGCCTAACACGAAAGGGCGGACCCCTGCCGGATCCGTCGAACCGAAGGCCGCCATGAGTTACTCAGCACATCCCGAAGCCCATCTCGTCCATCGCATCGGATGGCTGCGCGCCGCCGTTCTCGGCGCGAACGACGGTCTCGTATCCACCGCCAGCCTCGTTGTCGGGGTCGCGGCGGCGGGATCGGGCCGGCCCGAGGTTTTGATCGCGGGACTCGCCGGGCTGGTCGCCGGGGCCATGTCGATGGCGGCAGGAGAATACGTGTCCGTCAGCTCGCAGTCGGACACGGAAAATGCCGACATCGCCCGCGAGAAGGCGGAACTGGAAGCCGCGCCCGAAGCGGAACTGGAAGAACTGACGCAGATCTACGTGCTGCGCGGTCTCGATCCCGAACTGGCGCGGCAGGTCGCGACCCAGTTGACGCGGCACGATGCGCTGGGGGCGCACCTGCGGGATGAACTGGGGATCGTCGATACCGCCGCCGCCCGGCCGGTGCAGGCGGCCATGGTGTCCGCCGTGACCTTTGCCGCCGGGGCGGTGGTGCCCCTGATCGTCGCCGCGCTGAGCGGGCAGGCCCATATCGCGCTGGCCGTCGCCCTGACGACGCTGGTCGCGCTGGCTGTGCTGGGCGGCCTCGGGGCGATCGTCGGTGGGGCGGGGGTGTTGCGCGGCGCGGCGCGTGTCATGTTCTGGGGCGCGCTGGCCATGGGGGCGACCGCCGGCGTCGGGGCGTTTTTCGGCGTGTCGCTGGGCTGACGAGACAGCGACCGTAGCGCGCGCCCCTCGCACAGATCATGTGCACGCGCGGTGGCTAGGCAAGCGGGCCCGCTGCGCCTACCTTCGAGGCGAGCAAGACAGGAGCCCGACATGAGCTGGAACCCCGCCCTCGACCCCGATTGCCCCATTGGCGATGCCGTGGATGCCATCGACACCGTGATCGTCCCCCGTGCCCGTGACCTTGGCGGATTCGAGGTGCGCCGCGCGCTGCCCGCGCCGAAACGGCAGATGGTCGGGCCCTTCATCTTCTTCGACCAGATGGGGCCGGCGGAGTTCCTGACCGGCAAGGGCATCGACGTGCGGCCGCACCCGCATATCGGGCTGGCCACGGTGACCTATCTCTACAAGGGCAAGATCCACCACCGCGATTCGCTGGGCACCGATCAGTGGATCGAACCGGGCGCGGTCAACTGGATGGTGGCGGGGCATGGAATCACCCATTCCGAGCGCACGGATGGCGACGTCATCAAGTCGCCGCACAGCCTGTTCGGCCTTCAGACATGGGTTGCCCTGCCGCAGAAGCACGAAGACGAGGCGGCGGATTTCCAGCACGCGGCCAAGGAAGATCTGCCGCTGCTGGAGGGCGAGGGCAAACAGGTCCGGCTGATCCTCGGGGATGCCTACGGCGAGACCGCACCGGTCAGGGTCTTTTCCGAGACCTTCTACGCCGATGCACTGCTCGAGGCCGGTGCGTCGATCCCGCTGCCCGACAATCACGAGGACAGGGGGCTTTACGTGGTCTCCGGCAGCGTGACGGTCAGCGGGCAGGACTTCGAGGCGGGCCGCATGCTGGTGTTCCGTCCGGGCGACCGGATCAGCGCCCGTGCCGGAGAGGAGGGCGCGCGCATCATGCTGCTGGGAGGGGCGACAATGGACGGACCGCGCCATATCTGGTGGAATTTCGTCGCGTCGTCGAAGGACCGCATCGATGCGGCAAAGGAAGCGTGGCGGGCCGGCGACTGGGCGCATGGCCGGTTCAAGCTGCCGCCGAACGACGATGCCGAATTCATACCCGCGCCCGCCCGCTGAGGCCCTGACATGGGGGGTGCCCGGACAGGCAACGGCAGGCTGGAATTTTTCTGCATTTTCCTCCGGATTGCGTCTTGACGGTCCGGGCCTGCGCTCATATTACCACCAAACGCTTCGGGGCCAGCCTCGAAGCCGCAGTGGGCGGTTGTAGCTCAGTTGGTTAGAGTACCGGCCTGTCACGCCGGGGGTCGCGGGTTCGAGCCCCGTCAACCGCGCCACCGCTGCTTGAAAGGCTCCCGATCGGGGGCCTTTCTGCTTTTCGGGCCAAGGGTTTGGACCGGGGCGGTGACCGTCACCCATCGAGCGACGACAGGAAGTCGAGCAGCGCCGCGCCGGTTTCGGCCGGATGTTCGTCGACGAAGAAATGCCCGCCCGGCATTTCCCTCGCGCGCATGTTCTCGAGCCGGTCGGCCCAGGTCGCGGGCACGTCGTAGCGGCGCCCCATCACGCCGTCCTTGCCCCACATCACCAGCGCGGGGCAGGACAGCCGCCTGCCGAGGTCGGCGGCATCGAGGTCCACATCCACATCCAGCGTGGCGCGGTAGTCGGCGCACATCCCGCGTATGGTCTGCGGGTCGCGCCACGCGGCCCGGTAGGCGGCCAGCGCGTCGGCGTCGAAATCGGACACCGTGGATGCGCCCCAGCCTGTCAGCGCCGTTTCAAAGTAGGCGTCGGGATCGAATCCGATCATGTTTTCGGGCAGGGGCGCGGGCTGGGCCAGGAAGAACCAGTGGTAATAGTCCCGCGCGACATGGCGGGTAAGTTCGCTCAGGATCAGGTGCGTGGGCACGATGTCCATCACCGTCAGGCTCCGCACCGCTTCGGGCGCGTCCAGCGCCATGCGGTGCGCCGTACGGCCACCCCGGTCATGCCCCACGAGGTGAAACCGCTCGAACCCGAGGTCACGCATCAGCGCCAGCGGATCAGCGGCCATTTCGTGGAAGCTATAGGCCGCGGTGCCTTCGGGCTTGGCGCTGTCGCCGTAGCCCCTCAGATCGGGCGCGATCACCGTGTACCGCTGCGCCAGCACCGGGCCGACCGCGTGCCACATGGCGTGGGTCTGCGGAAAGCCGTGCAACAGCAGGACGGGCGGGCCATCGCCGCCGCGCGCATAGGCGACCCGCTGGCCGTTGGCCTGCGTGACATGGGTGTCGAACCCCTTGAGAATGCTCATGATCCGTCCTTTCGGGAAATTCGCGCACTTGCAGCCTAACAAACCTGCGTCGCGCCTTGTAAGAGGGTGACATGAACGTCGCCGCGATCCCACAGGCCCGGCTGGGCATTTTCTGCATGCTGGCGGGCATGTTCCTGATTTCCGTCAACGACATGCTCATCAAGTCGCTCTCGGGAGGGTATCCGCTGCATCAGCTGGTGCTGCTGCGATCCTGCGTGGGGCTGGTGTTCACATTGTTCCTGCTGCGGCTCGAAGGCGGCTGGCGGCTGCTGCGTACCGGTCGCCCCGCGCTGCACGTCCTGCGGGCACTGCTGATCGTCTTTGCCAACTCGATGATCTATGCCGCGATCGTGGCGATGCCGCTGGCCACGGCGAACGCGCTGTATTTCGTGGCACCGCTGTTCGTCACGCTGCTGTCCATCCCGATTCTGGGAGAGCCTGTCGGCCCGCGCCGCTTTGCGGCCATCGGGCTGGGCTTTGCCGGGGTGCTGCTGATGATGGCACCGCAATTGGCAGGCGGAGAGGACGCGCTGGGGTGGGTCGTGGTCCTGCCGGTGCTCGCCGCGGCGGGCTACGCTACGATGTCGGTGCTGACCCGCAAACTCGGCGCGACCAGCCGGGCCTCGGCGCTGGCGCTGCACATGCAGATCGCCTTCATCCTCGTCAGCGTCACGGTCTTTGTCGTGGCGGGCGACGGTCGCTTTGCCGAAGGCACGCAGAACGAAAGCATCCGCTTTCTGCTGCGCGCCTGGACATGGCCCCCGCGGGCGGACGTCCTGCCCATCGCCTTGCTGGGTCTTGTCGCGGCCGCGGTCGGCTACCTGATGTCGCAGGCCTACCGGCTGAGCCCCGCATCGGCGGTGGCGCCCTTTGAATATTCGCTGCTGATCTACGCCCTGTTCTGGGGCTGGACGATCTTCGGCGAATGGCCCGCGCCGATGGTCTTTCTCGGGGCGACGGTGGTGATCGGGTCGGGCATCTACGTGTTTCTGCGCGAGGGCGAGCGCAAGTCAGCCCGCCGCCTTTAGCGCCGGGGCGGTCGCGCGCCGGTCGAACCGGTCCACAAGAAAATCGACGAAGGCGCGGATGGCGGGAGACAGGTTGCGCTTCTGGGCGTAGCTCACGGCCACGTCCGCGTGGCTTTGCGTGTATTCGGGGAACAGCCGGACAAGGTCGCCCGAGGCGATGCGGTCTTCGACCAGGTAGGTAGACAGCCGCGCGATCCCCAGTCCCGACAGGGCGGCGATGAAGACGGCATCCGCGCTGTTGCCCTCGAAATTGCCGTCAGCCTCGACCGCGTAGGTGACACCGTCGAGTTCCGCGTGCCAGGCGTTGCGGCCCCGCGCGTTCGACGTTCTCAGGCAGTTGAAGCGCGTGAGGTCGGCGAAGGTCTCGGGCTTGCCGTGGCGGGCAATGAACGACGGCGCGGCGCACAGGATGCGCTCGTTGCGCATGATGCGCCTAACGATCATGTCCGGATCGGTCAGCTGTTCCGCAAAACTGATCGCGGCATCGTAGCCTTCCTCTTCGATGTCGATCGTCCGGTCGGTGAGTTCGAGCGAGAACTTGATCTCGGGATAGGTGGCCAGGAAATCCGGCAGCACGTGGATCAGTTGCGCCTTTCCGAAAGCCACGCTCGACGCCACCCGCAGAAGCCCCGAGGGCGCGTCACCGAAACTCTGGATGTAGTCTTCGGCCTCCTCGAACTTGTCCGCCAGCGCGCGGCATTTCTCGTAGTAGCGCGCGCCTTGCTGGGTCAGCGACACCCCGGCCCTCGTCCGGCGCAGGAGGCGGTGGCCCACGTGGTCCTCGAGGTTGCCGATCTGCTTGCTGACCGCCGAGGGCGTCTGTCCGCTGGCCCTGGATGCGGCGGAAATGCTGCCGGTCTCCACCACCCTGACGAATGCGAGCATCTGGGATGAAACGTCCATGTCCGTGCGGTGCCTTTCCTTTTCGGCATAGCCCCTATGCGCCATCAGAGGGTTTAAAACAAAGGGTGTGCCGTCTATCTCTGCATTGCAGCATATATACTGCATCGCAGCAAAGACAACGAGAGGAGTGGCCGTCATGGCAACTGCAACGCATCACAGCCAATCCACTGCACAGCGATTGGGCACATCATTCGACCACCTGCGAGCGGCCTTTGGGCTGGCCCGCAAGCGCCGCGCGATCTTTCGGCGCACATTCGACGAACTGGCCGGTCTGACGGACCGCGAACTGGCCGACATCGGCATCCCGCGTTCGCACATCCGCCGCACCGCCCGAGACACCGCTTACATGGAGACACAACATGGCTGATCAAGGCACGATCGACAGACAATCAGGAATTCAGGATCACTTCGCCGGGCTTTGGGCGACCACGGCAAACGTCTTTCGGCCCGTGGGCCGCATGATGGGCCACGCCGTGAAGGCGATGCAGTACAGCCGCATGGTTGCCGTCCTCATGGACCGCAGCGACGCGCAGCTTGCGGCCATCGGCATCACCCGCGAGGACATCCCGCGCCACGCGGCCTTTCTGGTCGACTACGAATACGACGGGCTCTGAGCCTCTCCCACAGGATTTCGCGCGGTTCCCCGCGCAGCAGCATCAATGGCGCGGCGTCGACCGCAAGCGTCATTGCCAGGCAGCCGGCCTCGCTCCTCCCAGAGATCGCCGGATGCCGACCTTAACGGTGCTTCCTCCCTGAAGCCGTTATGCAGACCGGCACGTTCACCTCCTCCCGAACGTGCCGGTCGCCGTTTTTCCGACCCTCTCCGATCAGGTCAGCGCATCAAGGATCCGCGCCCAGGACCGGATCCCCTTGTGGAAGCTTTCCATGTCGTACTTCTCGTTCGGAGAATGCAGGGCGTCATCGTCCTTGCCGAAGCCGATCAGCATCGGCTCGGTGCCAAGGATCTGCTGGAAATGTCCGGCGATGGGGATGGACCCGCCGCAGCCAATATAGGCGGCGGGCACGTTCCATTCCTCCGACAGGGCCTGGCGCGCCTGTTCGAACATCGGACCGGAAATGTCGGCTCCCGAGGCGCCGCTGGCGCCGTGCCCGTGGAAAGTGACCTCGCAATCGTCGGGCAGGGCGTCCTCGACCATGGTGCGGAAGTTCTCGCGGATGGCCAGCGGATCCTGTGATCCGACCAGACGGAACGATATCTTGGCATGGGCCATGGACGGCAGCACCGTCTTGAACCCGTCGCCGGTATAGCCGCCCCAGATGCCGTTCACTTCGCAGGTCGGACGCGACCAGATCATCTCGAGCGGGGTGCGGTCCTGCTCCCCGGCAGGGATTGCGAGGCCGACGTCGCTCAGGAAGGCCTCGTGGTTGAAAGCCAGGCCCTGCCATTGCGCCTCCAGCTCGTCCGGCAGTTCCGGCACGCCGTCGTAGAAACCCGGGATCGTCACGCGGCCGGTCTCGTCATGGAGGCCCGCGATCACCTTGCTGAGGGCGCGGATCGGGTTCATCGCGATGCCGCCGTACATCCCGGAGTGAAGATCCTTGCTGGCCGCCTTGACCGTCAGTTCCTCGCCGAGCAGGCCGCGCAGCATCGTCACGATGGCGGGCGTCTTCGATTCGAACAGACCCGTATCGCAGATCAGCGCCACGTCGGTTTTCAGTTCCTCGGCGTTTTCCTTCATGAAGGGGACGAGCGAGGGCGAGCCCGATTCCTCTTCGCCTTCGAGGAAGAAGGTGATGCGGCAGGGCCAGTCGCCCTTGACTTCCTTCCACGCGCGCAGCGCTTCGACGAAGGTCATCAGCTGGCCCTTGTCGTCCGACGACCCGCGTCCCCGGATCACCTTGCCCTTGGGCGTGTCCTGCACTTCCGGATCGAAGGGATCGCGGTCCCACAGGTTGAGGGGATCGACCGGCTGAACGTCGTAGTGGCCGTAGAACAGAAGGTGCGGTCCACCGTCGCCGAGGTGGCCCACCACCATCGGGTGACCCGGCGTCGCCCGCTTGCTGGCGTCGATGCCCATGGATTGCAGGTCCGCCACGAGCCAGTCGGCGGCGCGGTCGCAGTCCGCCTTGTAGGCGGGATCGGTGGAGATCGACGGGATGCGCAGCAGTTCGAGCAGGCGTTCGGTTGCGGCGGGCAGATCGCTGTCGATCCGGCTCAGGACGTCTTCAATGGACATGGGGATGCTCCGTTGGTGATGTTGCGCGCGACCGTAACAGGCGCATCGCCGGTGTCCAGAGACCGGTCTCTAGCGCCGGTCGATCAGCCAGCCCAGCAGCAGGCAAAGCGACGCGGAGGTCGAGAAGGACAGCGTCAGAAGCCCGAGGCCGCCCGTGAAGTTTTCCGCGATCAGCGTGCCCACCGGGATGGCGATGCCGGTGGAAAACGCGCCCACGACGGCGGCCCCCAGCCCCGCGATATGGCCCAGAGGCTCCATCGCCAGCGCGTTGAGATTGCCGAACAGCAGCCCCATGAAGAAGAAATTGCAGATCAGCCAGAGCATGAACAGCGCGAAGGGCGGCGGCCCCTCGCTCGCCCAGGCGACAGCCCCGAAGGCGACACCGCCCAGAAGCGCGCCGGAGAGCGCCATGTTCGACAGGAAACGCATGCCCAGCCGTTCCACCAGCGCCGAGTTCACGATCGCGGCCACCCCGATGGAAAGGGCCCCCGCGGCAAACCACAGCGTGAAGTTAAGGCCGGTGTCGTAGGTGGTCTGGAAAATCTGCTGGGCGAGGCTGAGATAGGCGATGAACGGGCCGAAGATGAGCCCGGTGCAGACCGTGTAGCCGATGGCGGCTGGGGTCGTCAGGATCTCGCGGAGGCCCGAGAGCAGGCTGCGCGCGGACAGGGGGCGGCGCGCCTCTGGGGGCAGTGTCTCGACCTGTCGCAGGGCGAACCATGTCCAGGTGATGCAGGCCATCACCAGCAGCAGCGCAAAGGTGGCGCGCCAGCCGGAAAGGGTGATGAGCACCTGTCCCAGGCTGGGGGCCACGGCGGGCACAAGGATGAAGACCGCCATCACGAACGACATGATGCGGGCCATCTGCCGCCCGGCGTGGCCGTCGCGGACGATGGCGACGGCGATGATGCGCGGACCGGACATGCCCAGCCCCTGAAGCAGGCGGCCCAAGAGCATCAGCTCGAAGCTGGCGGTCAGCAGGCACATCACGGTGCCGGCGCAGAAGACGACGTAACTGGCGTGTGCCACGGGTTTGCGGCCGTAGCTGTCCGACAACGGCCCGACCAGAAGCTGCCCCAGGGCGAATCCGGCAAAGAGAACGGATATGATGAGATGCCCGTCGAGTGGGTCGGGATGCCCCAGATCGGTCGCGATCACGTCCAGCGCCGGCAGCATGATGTCCGTGGTCAGTGCCACCAGAGAGATCATCAGGGCGGTCAGGATGATGAATTCGACGGGGGAGGGGGCGGGCCTGGAAACTTGCATGGGTTCCTTTCGCCCAAACCCGTCCTGCGTGCAATGGCTTTTGCCGCAGCGCGGACAGGGGCGGAGGAGTGGGGATTTCCGGACTGGTCCGCCCCTGCGACACCAAGTACACCCGGTGGAAGTTGAATGTCCCGGAACGTTTCTATATTCGTTCTAAAAGAACGCGGCTTCGGGTGCCTTGCCGGCTGTCGTGACTGGAAGAAATGGAGAGGCGCATGGACTATACCGCGAAGCTAGACGAGGCCATTGCGCGTCTGCACGAGGAAGGGCGCTACCGCACATTCATCGACATCGAACGGCGCAGCGGCCAGTTTCCCCACGCGGTCTGGACACGCCCCGACGGGGCGGAGCAGGACATCACGGTGTGGTGCGGGAACGACTATCTCGGCATGGGCCAGAACCCCGTCGTGCTGGAGGCGATGGAAGAAGCGCTGCGGGCCACGGGCGCCGGTTCGGGCGGAACCCGGAACATCTCCGGCACCACGGTCTATCACAAGCGCCTCGAAACGGAACTCGCGGACCTGCACGGCAAGGAAGCGGCGCTGCTGTTCACCTCGGCCTACATCGCCAACGATGCCACGCTGTCGACGCTTCCCAAGCTGTTTCCCGGCCTCATCATCTATTCCGACGCGCTGAACCACGCGTCGATGATCGAGGGCGTCCGCCGCAACGGCGGGGCCAAACGGATCTTCCGGCACAATGACGTCGAACACCTGCGCCAGCTGCTCGAGGCGGACGACCCCGCGGCGCCCAAGCTGATCGCTTTCGAGTCGATCTACTCGATGGACGGGGATTTCGGCCCGATCGAGGCGATCTGCGACCTTGCGGACGAGTTCGGCGCGCTGACCTACATCGACGAGGTGCACGCCGTCGGCATGTACGGCCCCCGCGGCGCGGGCGTCGCGGAGCGCGACCGCCTGATGCACCGGCTCGACATCATCAACGGCACGCTGGCCAAGGCGTTCGGCGTGATGGGTGGCTATATCGCCGCGAGCGCCAAGATGTGCGACGCGATCCGGTCCTATGCGCCGGGTTTCATCTTCACCACGTCCTTGCCGCCTGCCGTGGCGGCGGGTGCGGCGGCCTCAGTCGCCTTTCTCAAGCGTGCCCCGGAACTGCGCGAGAAGCACCAGCAGCAGGCCAAGATCCTGAAGCTGCGGCTCAAGGGGCTGGGTCTGCCGATCATCGACCACGGCAGCCACATCGTGCCGGTCATGGTCGGAAATCCCGTCCACACCAAGATGCTGTCCGACATGCTGCTGGAAGATCACGGCATCTACGTCCAGCCGATCAACTTCCCGACCGTGCCGCGGGGCACCGAACGTCTGCGCTTCACGCCCTCTCCGGTGCATGGCCCGAAAGAGATGGATGCGCTTGTTCACGCGATGGACGGTTTGTGGTCGCATTGTGCGCTGAATCGTGCCGAAGCCGCTGGCTAGGCAGCAAAAACTCGTATTGCCCGTTGCCTTGTGTTAGGTTTGACTTAACAAAAGGCCAGACTCGAATCGGCTGCGCGATGACGGGTCAAGGTTGCAGGCAATGAACATACGGGGCATGGCATATGATCGGGCGTTGGTCCTCCAAGATCATAGAAGACGATACAGCTGAACCCAAAGGGTTCGATGCCTTTGAGCTGCGCCTTGGCGATGTGATGCGCGGCGAACGCGCCACGATGGGAAAATCCCTGCTGGACGTTCAGCGCGAATTGCGGATCAAGGCATCGTACATCGCGGCCATCGAAAACGCGGATCCCGACGCTTTCGACACTCCCGGTTTCATCGCGGGATACGTTCGCTCCTACGCGCGTTATCTGAACATGGATCCCGACAAGGCATTTGCGTCGTTCTGCGCGGAATCCGGCTTTGCCGTGGCGCACGGCATGTCCGCCGAAGCCTCGGTCATCAAGAAGCCCAGCTTCGAGGAACGGCGGAAACGCCCTCAGGAGGCCGATCTCTTTGCCCGGCCCAACATGCCCTTCACGCCGGTCGGCGACAGCATTTTCAGCCGCATCGAACCTTCGGCCATCGGGTCGATGCTGGTGCTGGTCGCGCTGATCGGTGCGATCGGTTTCGGCGGCTGGAGCGTGTTGCAGGAGGTGCAGCGCGTTCAGGTCGCGCCCGTGGATCAGACCCCGGTCGTTCTGTCGGACCTCGATCCGCTTGACGGTGCGCTGTCGGCCGCGCCCGACGCCAACGAAGCGCCGGACGCACCGCAGGCCATCGAGGCCCCGCGCGCCGATGCGCTTGACCGTCTCTACCGCCCGCAGGCGCTGGACGTGCCCGTGCTGGTGGCCCGTGACGCGCCCATTTCCACCATCGATCCAAGGTCCGTCGGCAATTTCGCCGACACGGCGGCGGAGCGCTCTGCCGGGGCGGTCCGGACGGCGGAACTCGATCTCGATGCCGTACCGGGTACCCCTGACCAGGCCGGTGCGCCGGTTCCGCAGGTCGTCGAAGGCGCCGCGGATGTCGTGCGCATGGTCGCGGCCTACCCGTCATGGGTGCGGGTCACCGCGGCGGACGGGTCTGTCATCTTTGAAAAGGTGATGAACAAGGGCGAGACCTACGAAATTCCCGCGACGGAGGAGCCGGCGACGCTGCGTACGGGCGAATCCGGTGCGCTCTACTTCGCGCTTGCCGATAACTGCGTGGGGCCTGTCGGGGCGCGGGGTGCCATCACGTCGAACCTGCCGCTGCACCACGAGGCGCTGGCCGAGCTTTACGCCCCGGTCGACCCGACGCAGGAACAATCCCTGAGCCGGATGTTCGCCGATCTTGCCGGTACCGATATCGACCCGGCGGTGCTTGCGGCGATGCCCTGCCAGACACGCTGACCGAGGGCGGCCCCCCATTGCAGAGGGGGTCGGGAGTGTCTAGGTTCCTGTAGAACGCGCAAGCCCGAGGGAGCCGCAATGTCGCTCAATCACATCCGTCCGTGGCGCGATATCTACCGTCGCGAAAGCCGTCAGATCATGGTGGGCAACGTGCCTGTCGGGGGCGGTGCGCCGATCTCCGTCCAGACGATGACCAACACGCTTACCACGGACGTCAAGGCGACCATCGCCCAGATCCAGGCGGCGGCGGATGCGGGGGCGGATATCGTGCGCGTGTCGGTCCCGGACGAAGCATCGTCCAAGGCGCTGCGTGAGATCGTGCCCGAGGTGACGGTTCCGATCGTCGCGGACATCCATTTCCACTACAAGCGCGGGATCGAGGCGGCAGAGGCCGGCGCGGCCTGCCTGAGGATCAACCCCGGCAACATCGGTGACGAGAAGCGGGTGCGCGAGGTCATCAGGGCGGCGCGGGATCACAATTGTTCGATCCGCATCGGCGTCAACGCCGGGTCGCTGGAACGGCACCTGCTGGAAAAATACGGCGAGCCATGCCCGGACGCGATGGTCGAAAGCGGACTGGCTCACATCAAGATCCTGGAAGATAACGATTTTCACGAGTTCAAGATCAGCTGCAAGGCGTCCGATGTCTTCATGGCCGCGGCGGCCTACCAGAAGCTGGCAGAGGCCACGGACGCACCCATTCACCTTGGCATCACGGAGGCCGGCGGCCTCATGTCCGGCACGATCAAGTCCGCCATCGGGCTGGGCAACCTGCTGTGGATGGGGATTGGCGACACCGTCCGCGTGAGCCTTTCCGCGGACCCGGTCGAAGAGGTCAAGGTCGGCTACGAGATCCTGAAGTCACTGGGGTTGCGGCATCGGGGCGTGAACATCATTTCCTGCCCGTCCTGCGCCCGGCAGGGTTTCGACGTCATCAAGACGGTCGAGACGCTCGAGAAAAGGCTCGAGCACATCAAGACGCCCATGAGCCTCAGCATCATCGGCTGCGTGGTCAACGGCCCCGGCGAGGCGCTGATGACCGACGTGGGCTTTACCGGCGGCGGGGCCGGGTCCGGCATGGTCTATCTTGCCGGCAAGCAGAGCCACAAGCTGGGCAATGAAGGCATGATCGACCACATCGTGGAAGAGGTCGAAAAGCGCGCTGCGCAGATCGAGGCGGAAACGGCCCCGGAAGCGGCGGAATAGTCAGTCGAGATAGCGTGGCAGGACGATCGGCGGCATGTGCCCCCGCAGGATCATGCCCGGCAATACATAGAACGGCAGTTCGTTCATCCCAAGCTGGTCCGCCAGCCGGGCGGTTGCCGGGTCGTTCATGTCGTGCAGGATGAACTCCACCCCGTACTCGGCTGACAAGGCGGCAAGTTCCTCGGACGCGCGGGTGCAGGTGGGACACTCCGGCCCGACGAACAGCGCGATCCGGGCACCCTTCAGGATCTCGGGTTCAAGCGCGGCGAGCAGGGCCTGATCGTCCGCGATCTTTCGGGCCATCTCCTGCGCGGCGGGACCGGGCGGGTTCAGCGCGCTGTCCACGATCTCGGGCTCGTCCAGCAGCAGCGCGCGGATCTCGGCGCCAAAGGCGGATCTTTCGGCGGGTGTCAGGTCCGTCAGTTGGGTCTCCGCCATCGCGGCGACGCCGCCCATGACAACAAGGACGGCGGCCAGACGTGCGAGGCGCAAGGATCAGCCCCGCTTTTCTTCCACGATGGCCTGCATCTGGTCGTAGGGCAGGTACCCGCGCAGCATCTCGTCCTGCATGACGAAGGTCGGCGTGCCGGAGATCTGCAGCTTTTGCGCGAGCGCGCGGGTCTGGGCGATCTCGGCGGTGACGTCCTCGCTGTCCATCCGCGCTTCGATGGCGTCGGCGTCGTAGCCGAAGGTCTCGGCCATGCGGCGCATGGCGGGCAGCGTGATCGACCCGTTGAAGGCCATCAGGGCATCGCTCATCGCCTTGTAGGCGTCGTCGCCCGCCACCTGCTTCGTCGCGATGGCAAAGCGGGAGGCCAGCAGGGATTCTTCGCCCAGGATCGGTAATTCCTTGACGATCATGCGGATGTTGCCGTCGGTTTCCAGAAGCTTGGCGACCTCGCCGTGGGCGCGCTTGCAGTATCCGCAGCGGTAGTCGAGGAATTCGACCAGCGTGATGTCGCCCTCGGGGTTGCCGCCCACCCAGGAAAAGCCGTCGTCAAAGATCGCGTCGGCGTTGTCGGACACCATGTTCACGTCCGCCTGCGCCTGTGCCTCGGCCTCGCGGGTCTGAAGCAGCTCGACCGCCTCCATGATGACCTGCGGGTTGTCCATCAGGTAGGCGCGCACCTCGGCCCGGAACTGGGCGCGTTCGGCGTCCGTCAGTTCCGTCAGGTCCATCGCGGCGGCGGGCAGGGCCAGGGCAGCGGCGAGGACGGGGGCAGCAAGGCGGAACATCATGGCAAATCTTTCATGGGGGCGCGGGTTGACGGCGCACCGGCGCGGGGTGACAAGTTGCGCAACCTTAGGAGCAAGCCCATGCGAAGTTCAACCCGATCGGCTGTCGATCCCTTTATTGTGATGGACGTGATGCAGGCCGCTGCCGCCGCCGAGGCCGCAGGCCGTCACATCATCCACATGGAGGTCGGCCAGCCCGGTACGGGCGCCCCTCGGGGGGCGGTCGATGCGCTGGGACAGGCCATGGGCCAAGGCCCGTTGGGCTATACCGTCGCCTTGGGTCTGCCCGCGCTCCGGGCGCGGATCGCCCGGATGTACGGCGACTGGTACAATGTCGATCTGGACCCTTCGCGGGTCGTCATCACGCCCGGCTCCTCGGGCGGCTTCATCCTTGCGTTCACGGCGCTGTTCGACACGGGCGACAGGGTGGGGATCGGCGCGCCCGGCTATCCGAGCTATCGCCAGATCCTCAAGGCGCTGGCCCTGGATCCGGTGGACCTGCCCACATCGCCCGAGAACAGGTATCAGCCTGTTCCGGCCGATTTCGCGAGCATGGACCTTGCCGGGCTGATGGTCGCATCGCCCGCCAATCCCACCGGCACCATGCTGGACCGCGACGCCATGGCTGCACTGGTCGGCGCCTGCGATGCGGCGGGCGCGTCCTTTATCTCGGACGAGATCTATCACGGCATCGAATACGAGAAGAAGGCGGTGACCGCATTGGAGGTGACCGACGACTGTTACGTCATCAATTCGTTTTCCAAGTATTTCTCCATGACCGGCTGGCGTGTCGGCTGGATGGTGGTGCCCGAGGACCACGTGCGCATCGTCGAACGGATCGCGCAGAACCTGTTCATCTGCGCCCCCCATGCGAGCCAGATCGCCGCCCTGGCGGCGATGGACTGCGACGGGGAGCTGCAGGCGAACATGGACGTCTACCGTGCCAACCGCGCGCTGATGCTGGAGGGGCTGGCCGAGGCCGGATTTACCGATATCGCCCCGCCGTACGGCGCTTTCTACGTCTATGCGGACGTGTCGGCCCTGACCCATGACAGCCGGCTCCTTGCGGCGGAAATCCTTGAAAAGGCGGGCGTTGCCGTGACGCCGGGGCTGGACTTCGATCCGGCGCGGGGCCTGTCCACCTTGCGGTTTTCCTACGCCCGCAGCACGGTCGACATCGCGGAGGGTCTGGCGCGGCTCAAGGCGTTCATGGCCGCGCGCTGAGGCTGGCGGCACTGCCGCTTTGGTGCTACCCTTGGCCCAACAACAGCGTCAAGCGGTGGCATATGCGGGCAGTTCTTTCGACATTTCTGGCTTTGATGCTCTGTGCCGTGCCCCTGTCGGCGCAGGAGCTGACGGCACTTGCCCGCGTGGACGGCGCGCGGAGCGGGATCACCGATGGCTGGTTCGGACGCACGGACATTCGGCTCGGCCTGAGCCAGGGGGTGCCGTTCCGGGTTTTCCTGTTGGACGATCCCGCACGCCTCGTGGTCGACTTCCGCGAGGCCGACTGGGCGGGTATCGCCCCCGACATGCTGCTCGGAGAACCGGGGCGGGTGTCGGATGTCCGTTTCGGCGCGTTCCAGCCCGGCTGGTCGCGGCTGGTGGCCGATCTTTCCGTGCCGATGATCCCGACCGAGATCGGCATGCCGGTGGACGAGGCAAGCGGCACCGCGACGCTGGAGATCGCGATGAAGGAAGCCACCGCCGACGAATACGCCGCCGCAGCGGGTGCGCCGGTCGACCCGTCGTGGACAAAGGCGCTGATCGCGCCGCCGAAGCCGGCCAAACCCGCTGATGACCGCTTTGTCGTGGTGCTGGACCCCGGTCACGGCGGCATCGACCCCGGTGCCGAGGCGGGGGGCGTGTCGGAAAAGGACCTGATGCTCAGCTTTGCCCGCGCGCTTCGGGATGCGCTGGTGCGGGCAGGCGTCGAAGCGGTGCTGACCCGCGACGACGACATCTTCGTCGCGCTGGAACACCGGGTTGCCATCGCCCACCAACAGAACGCGGACCTGTTCATCTCGCTGCACGCGGACAGCCTGAGCCAGGGGGGGCCAAGGGGGCGACCGTCTATACCCTGTCGGACGAGGCGAGCGATGCCGCGACCGAACATCTGGCCGCGCGGCACAATCGGGCGGATATCATCGCGGGGGCCGATCTGACCGGGTCGGACGACCAGGTCGCGGGCATCCTTCTGGACCTCGCGCGTCAGGAAACCGAACCGCGTTCCGCCGCGTTGGCCGCCGCCCTGATCGAGGGGATGAAGCAGGCGGGCGGACCGCTGAACCGCCGTCCCCTCCGGCGCGCCGGATTCTCGGTTCTGAAATCCGCCGACATCCCGTCGGTGCTTATCGAGGTCGGCTTTCTCAGCAACGAGCGTGACCTCAAGAACCTGCGCGATCCGGTGTGGCGGTCGGTCATGGTCAACGGCATCGCGGACGCGATTCTGGCCTGGCGGGACGCGGATGCCGCCCGCGCGCCGCTGGTCCGGCAGTAGGGCCGCGATCACACCGCGATCACATTGTCATGGGTGGGCGGTAAACGGCCCAAAACGGGTGCTCTGTCGTTTTGACCAACCCGGCCCCAGCGTCTATAAGCGCAACAGTTTTCTCGCGACCAGAAGGGCGGTGCGCCGTGTTCCGATTCATCCTGTCATTCTTTGGCGGCATCTTCACGACCCTGACGATGAGCATCGGCATGGTGGCCCTGACCGTGGGCGCGATATTCTGGATGTACGGGCGCGACCTGCCCAGCCATGAAAGCCTCGCGCAGTACACGCCGCCGACGATCAGCCGGATCTATTCCGGCCAGGGCCGGCTGATCGACGAGTTCGCCAAGGAACGGCGTCTCTTCGCGTCGGCCGACACCATCCCGGACCTCGTCAAGCAGGCCTTCATCTCTGCCGAGGACAAGAACTTCTACACCCACGAAGGGTACGACCTGCGCGGCATCGCGGCAGCGGCCATCGACGCGGTCAAGACGCGCGGGCGCGAAGTGCGCGGCGCGTCGACCATCACCCAGCAGGTGATGAAGAACTTCCTGCTGTCGGGCGATCGTCGGGCGGAGAGAAAGATCAAGGAGATCATCCTCGCCTCGCGCCTCGAGGAAACCCTGCCGAAGGAGAAGATCCTCGAACTCTATCTCAACGAGATTTTCCTGGGGCAGAACTCCTACGGCGTCGCGGCGGCCAGCCAGACCTATTTCAACAAGACACTTGCCGAACTCGCCCCCCACGAGGCGGCGTTCCTCGCCTCCCTGCCGAAGGCGCCGTCGGACTATCACCCCGTCCGCCGCAAGGACCGGCTTCTGGCGCGGCGCAACTATGTCCTGCGGGAGATGGAGGACAACGGCTACATCACCGAAGAGGAATACGAGCGGGAGCGGAACATGCCGCTGCGGTCGGTCCAGAATGGCGACTTCGAGAGCTTCAAGGCAGAGCTGCCGCCGCGCGACTACTTCACCGACGAGATCCGCCGCCAGCTTTCCAACGATTTCGGCGAGGGCGAATTCTTTACCGGCGGTCTGACCGTGCGCGCGACCATCGACAACGAAATGCAGCCCATCGCCGCCAACGCCCTGCGCGAGCAGCTTGAACAATACGACCGCGGTCGCGGCATCTGGACCGGGACCGGCAAGAAGATCGCGGCCGAGGAACTGACCACGGAGGAGGACTGGCGCGCGGCGCTCGCGGACGTCCGCGTTCCGCGCGACATCGACCTCGAGAACCAGTGGTATCCGGCCGTCGTGCTGGAGGTGGGCCAAAGCGATGCGCGCATCGGCATCGAAGGCGTCGAGGAAGACGCGGACGGTCACTGGATTCCGGCCAAGGACGTGCAGTGGGCCCGCAAGCGCCGGTCGGACGGCACGCTTGCCAGCAAGGCCAACGTGGCCGGCGACCTCGTGGAGGTCGGCGACGTGGTGCTGGTGCGCCGGATGACATCGGATTCGGACGGGTCCTTCATCCGCTGGACGCTGCGGCAGGTGCCCGAAGTGCAGGGCGCCTTCGTGGCGATGGACGTGAACACCGGGCGGGTGATCGCCATGCAGGGCGGATTCTCCTACCAGGATTCGGTCTTCAACCGGGCCACGCAGGCACAGCGGCAACCGGGGTCTTCCTTCAAGCCCTTCGTCTACGCTTCGGCGCTCGATTCCGGCTATTCACCCGCGACCATCGTGGTGGACGCCCCGATCGAGATCAACACGCCGCAGGGGGTCTGGCGCCCAAAGAACGCTTCCAACAAGTACTACGGGCCGACACCGCTGCGCACGGGGATCGAACAGTCGCGCAACCTGATGACGATCCGCCTCGCGCAGGAGGTCGGGATGGACGTGGTGGGCAGCTACGCGGAGCGCTTCGGTGTCTACGACGACCTCGCGCCGGTGCTGGCCAACGCGCTCGGCAGCCAGGAGACCACGCTTTACCAGATGGTCAGCGCCTACGCGATGTTCGCCAACGGGGGCGAGCGGGTGCAGCCGACCCTCGTTGACAGGGTTCAGGACCGGTACGGCCGGACGGTCTACAAGCACGACCAGCGGCTGTGCAACGACTGCCAGATCGCCAGCCTGCCGCAGGGTCAGGCACCCCGGATCATCTCCAACCGGGAGCGGGTGATGGACCCGGTCACCGCCTACCAGCTGACGTCGATGATGCGCGGCGTGGTCGAGCGGGGCACGGCGCGGTCCGCCGTCAACCTTCCGGTGCCCACGGCCGGCAAGACCGGTACGACCAACGACGAGAAGGACGCTTGGTTCGTCGGCTTCACCTCCAACATCGTTGCCGGGTGCTACATCGGCTACGACCAGCCCCGCCCCATGGGCCGGGGGGCGGGGGGCGGCCGTCTCTGTGCGCCGGTGTTCCAGCGGTTCATGACCGAGGCCGTCAAGAAATACGGCGGCGGCGAGTTCAAGGTGCCGGAGCTGTGCAACTTCATCAACATCGACCGGTTCACCGGCGCGCGCCTGAGCGACGGCGCGTCCGGTCCCAACGTGGTGTCTGAATGTTTTCGCGATGGGGAGGAACCGATCTTCGGCATCACCTTCGACGGTGGATTTGCCATGGGGGCCGATCTGCCGCTGGTGGAAGAGCTCGGCCAGTCCGCGCGGCAGGTCACGACCTCGACCGGCCGCAAGGCCACGGTCGGCCCCAAGGCGACTTTCGGCACGCTTTCCTCCGGCGGGCTGTACTGAACCGGAGATTTCGCCGCCGCCGCAGGGCTTTCCGGTGGCGGACGGCTTGTCCCTGTGTCGGCGCTGGTCTATCTCGTGGTGACCCAATCAAAGGCAGGCTAAGATGCGCGCAGAGGTTCAGAATACCGTCGATGAAATCAGCAAGTCGCTGGAATTGCTGGCGCAGCGGCTGAACGTGGAAACCGCCCAGCACCGGCTGGAGGAATTCAACGCGCGGGTCGAGGACCCGAACCTCTGGGACGATCCCGAGGCCGCGCAGAAGCTGATGCGTGACCGTCAGGCACTGGTGGATGCCATCGACACCTACGAGGGCATCAAGCAGGACCTCGCCGACAATCTCGAACTGATCGAACTGGGCGAAATGGAGGACGACGCCGAGGTCGTGGCCGACGCCGAGCGGGCGCTCAAGGCGCTGGCAGAGACCGCGGCGCAAAAGGAACTGGAGGCGCTGCTGGACGGCGAGGCGGACGGCAACGACACGTTTCTCGAGATCAACTCGGGCGCGGGCGGCACCGAAAGCTGCGACTGGGCCCAGATGCTGGCGCGGATGTACGTCCGCTGGGCCGAGAAGAAGGGCTACAAGGTCGAACTGCAGGCGGAAAGCCCCGGAGAGGAAGCGGGCATCAAGTCCGCGACCTACAAGATATCGGGCCACAACGCCTATGGCTGGCTGAAGTCGGAAAGCGGTGTGCACCGGCTTGTGCGGATCAGCCCGTTCGATTCGGCGGCCAAGCGTCATACGTCCTTTACCAGCGTGAAGGTCTACCCGGTGGTCGACGACAACATCGAGATCGAAGTGAACCCGGCCGATATCCGGATCGACACCTACCGGTCCTCGGGGGCGGGCGGCCAGCACGTGAACACGACGGATTCGGCGGTGCGGATCACGCACCATCCCACCGGGATCGTGGTGACATCGTCCGAGAAATCGCAGCACCAGAACCGGGACATCGCCATGAAGGCGCTCAAGAGCCGGCTGTACCAGATGGAACTGGACAAGCGGTCGGCGCTGGTGAACGAGGCACACGAAAGCGCGGGGGACGCGGGCTGGGGCAACCAGATCCGGTCCTACGTGCTGCAGCCCTACCAGATGGTGAAGGACCTGCGCACCAATTTCGAGACTTCCGACACCAAGGGGGTTCTTGACGGTGACCTCGACGGGCTGATGGGCGCGACGCTGGCGCTTGCCGTGTCGGGCAAGAGCCGGGCCGAGGCGCAGGGCGGCTGATCGCCGGGGGCTTTGCCCCCGGACCCCCAGAGTATTTGCCGGCATAAAGAAGCGGGGGATTGCGCCCCGTGGCGAAGCGATGTTCTGTGGCATCATGGATATTCTGGACATGGATGCGCGCGCCCAGTCGGCGGCGATGGCGGCGGGGGAATTCGGCGCGGCGGAGCTGATGGAAGCCACGCTGGCCCGGATTGCCGGGGTGAATGGCAGGGTGAACGCGGTGGTGGCGCTGCGGGATGCCGACAGCCTGATGGCGGAAGCGCGGGCGGCGGACGCAGCACCGCGCAAGGGCTGGCTGCACGGCATTCCGATGGCGGTGAAGGATTTGGCGAACGTGGCGGGCCTCGTGACGACAAGCGGCTCGCCGCTGTTCGAGCGGGCGGTCGCGCCGAAGGACGACCTGATCGTCAGCCGCCTGCGCGCCGCCGGGGCCCTGATCATCGGCAAGACCAACACGCCGGAATTCGGCCTGGGGAGCCATACGTTCAACCCGGTCTACGGCGCGACGCGCAATCCCTACGACCTGACGAGATCGGCGGGCGGGTCGTCGGGCGGGGCGGCGGCGGCCCTGGCCACGCGGATGCTCGGCGTTGCCGACGGGTCCGACATGATGGGATCGCTGCGCAACCCGGCGGGCTGGAACAATGTCTACGGCATGCGCCCGTCGTGGGGCACCGTGCCGGGAGATCCCGACCGCGAGATGTTCCTGCACCAGCTCAGCACGCTGGGCCCGATGGCGCGCAATCCGGCCGACCTGTCCGCCCTGCTGGATACCATGACGGGCGCCGATCCGATGCACCCGCACGGGCGCGACGCGGCGGACACGCTGCCGGGGCTGTTCGACCCGCCGGGCAAGATGCGGATCGGGTGGCTCGGCGACTGGGGCGGTGCCTTGCCGTTCGAGGCGGGGCTGCTGGCCCCGAGCGAGGCGGCGCTGAGGCAACTGGCGGACCTGGGGCACGCGGTCGAACCGGCGGCGCCGCCGTTCCCGGCGGATGCCATGTGGGACAGCTGGATCACCCTGCGTTCATTCTCCGTCGCGACCGGGCTGGCGGACATCTACCTCAACCCCGGGACCCGCGATGCCCTGAAAGAGGCCGCCCGATGGGAGATCGCGCGCGGTCTCGGGATGGACGCGATGACGGTGCACCGGGCGAGCGAGGTCCGCTCGGACTGGTTCCGTTGCGCCGCCGGGCTGTTCGACACCCTGGACGTGCTGGTGCTGCCATCGGCGCAGGTCTGGCCTTTCGACGTGACGCTGACCCATCCGACCGAGATCGCCGGGCACGAGATGGACACCTATCACCGCTGGATGCAGGTGGTGATCCCGGCCAGCCTGATCGGCCTGCCGGTGGTCAACATCCCCGCCGGGTTCGGCGAAAACGGGCTGCCGCTGGGCCTGCAACTGATCGGGCCGCGCGGGAGCGATGCGCGGCTCTTGCGGCTTGCGCAGCAGTGGCACGCGGCGACGGATTGGCCGGGCACGCGGCCGCCGGTCATCTGAACGGCGGGCGCGGCGGGGGCAGGGCGCTTTCACGGCCCTGTGCGACGAGGCGCATGCGCAGCGCCGGGGCGTCGGGATGATCCGTTTCCATCGCGAAGACATGGGCGTGGGTCAGGTAGAACGCCGCGCGTTCCGGTGCGGTCGCCTCTGCGGCGGCCCGCTGGTACAGGGTCACGAGCGCGCCGAGGTCGCCCGCGGCATGGGCGGCCAGCAGATCCCGCTCCAGCGCGATCATTCGGCAGCCTGCGGCAGGCTGCGGTGCCTTTCGAGCTGTGCCGCGACCCAGTCATGAAAGAGGTGCGTGGGCCCATCCATCGCGGGCGAGAACCGGCCGCCGTCGAAGGTCACGGCGTGGCGGCCCCGCTGCATGCCCTCGACCACGAAGACATCCTCGACGAATACGTCCTTCCATTGCGCGGTGTTGCGGGCGCGCAGGGCCGGATCGGTGTGTGGCCGCGCGTAGAAGAGATGAACGTGCTCCACCGTGCGTTCCTGCGTTTCGGGCACGAGGATGATGGCAAAGCTGTGGTCGCGGTGGACGCCCATCAGCACGTTCGGATAGACGGTCACATACTCCGCGGCCGTCTCCCACTTGTCGCCGAGGCCGTCGAAATCGGGAAAGCTGTTGCCGGCCTCGTCCTTCAACTGCCGATAGACGCGCGTGCCCTGGCCCGAGAAACGGCCCGGCGCCTCGATGTGGTAGTGATCCTCGAGCCGTGAATAGCTGTTCAGGCCGGGATGCACCCATGGCAGGTGATAGCTTTCGCAGTAGTTCTCGACCGCCAGCTTCCAGTTGCAATCGATGGCAAGCTGAAAGCGGCTGTCGTCGCCGCCATGGTGCAGGGGCTGGTCGAACTCGGCCCAGCGGGCCAGAAGATCGGCATGGGCATCGGCAAAAGCGGGGGCCTGGCCGGACACGTTGATGAAAATCACGTCCATCCAGATATGGCTGCGGATCTCCACCAGCCCGAGAAGATCGCGATCGATCCCGGCGTGCGTGTTCTGACCCGGACCGCCCACATGCGGCGTGCTGACCAGCCGGCCGTCCGTGGCATAGCACCAGCTGTGATAGGGACAGCGGATCGCGCCCTCGATCTTGCGGGGCTCCTCCACGAGGATCATGCCCCGATGACGGCAGGTGTTCTGGAACACGCGGACCTCGCCCTGGCGGTCGCGCACGATCAGCAGCGGCATGCCCAGAAAGGTGATCGGCACCGCATCGCCCACCTCGGGGATGTCCGCGGTCACGGCCAGCCCGGCCCAGTTGTCGAAGAGGACGGCCTGCCGTTCCTCGGCAAAGACAAGGGGATCGATGTAATGCGGGTTGGGTAGGCCGGTGGCCTGCGCGATGGGGCGTCTGACAGTGCTGAGGTCGGTGGGAAAACGGGTCATGCTGCTCTCCTGTTGCTGGACAGAGGCTAGCAGCGGGGTCGCCTTCGTACATTATCCGCAGCGACCCGACTTTATCAGGGGCGACACGGACGCGGCGATCAGGAAAACGGGATCCCGGCGCGCAGCAGACGCTTGTGATAGGGTTGGAGCGCGTCGAAGGTGGTGAAGCCGGTATCGCGCGCGACCGACAGCGCGTCCGACACGGCGGGGCCAAGGTATTCGTAAACCAGCCGCGTCACCCGCAGACCCCCCGCGGCCTCGGGGACCGTCCGCGTGGCGTAACCGACCCAGAAATTCTGTTCGAAGGAGGGGACGCGGGCGAGGTAGTTGAAGGACGTTGTCATGGCGTTGCGCCGCGCGGCGAGGATGCTGATTCCGTCGTCCTGGCGCATCACCGCGCCCCGAAACTCGCGCGAGCGGCCATCGCGCGGCAAGTTCTGCAGTTCCATGGCCTGCGCCGTCTCGAACCCACGTACCCGGGTCCGGGGCCCCTCCCGGCTGGCGAGGACAAGTGACACGACGAACCGTTCGGGTTCCACGAAGCTGCGGCGCGAGAAGCGGTAGAAGCCGCTTGGAAACATGGAGTCGGGAACGTCGAGCGCGCCCGCGCCGATGAAATCACGCAGATAGGGGGTTGTCAGCAACTCGTCCTGCCGGGTGATTTCCTCGACTGGCTGAAGCAGCACGCGCGCATCCACGCGGAAGAATTCGCACATCCGCGCAAGGATGTCCGGTCGGGGAAAACTCTCGCCGGAGAGATACCGGTTGAACTGTGTCCTGTTGATGCCGAGTTGCCGGGACAGCTCGGAAATCGAACGGTATTCCTGCGCGAGTTTGCGCAGGTTTTCGCCGAACATGTTCCGCAGTTGCGCCGGTGATTGTTTCTCGGGTTTCATTTACATCTTATGGTAGATCAAGGCGCCACGAAAACGCGCGCATTCTCACGACTGTTATGGCTCATTCTGGGAGTGAAACTTCGAAGCGTCAAGGCTGACGCAGAATTGTGACAGTTTTGAGTGCCCTTAACACAATTTCGGTTTCCTTGCGTCAGGTTTGCACTTAGGCGTTCCAGGCGTGATGTAGTTAAATGTCATCGGGGGCGTGGTCAGGTTTTCTGTGATGATCGGTTTGGTTCTCTGGAGTGACGCCGTTTCACGAAAAGCGGTTTTCTGGTGCGAGGACCAGCGCGACCTCGTGTTCTATCAAGGCGACAGCACCTTCGTGGACGGCGCCGCCTTCATGGAGGCGGGGGACATGGTGCTCTTCAGCATCGACGCCGCCGGCAGGTCGCGTCGGGCGCGCGACGTGACGGTGCTTGAACGTCAGGCCTGCACGGAATTGCCGTCGCTGCTTCGTGACAGCCCGCAACGCACCGCGCCCCCCCGCGAGGAAGAGAGAAAGATCCTCTCGTTCCGCCGCGGCGCAAGGCCGGCGATCGCCGAAGAAGGCCTCGGGTTCAGACGCAAGGTCTGAACCGGGTCAGGCCGGGCAGGAGGGTGGCCGCCTTTGGCGTCAGTCGCCGCGCGACAGGGCCGCAACGCCGGTGCGGGCGACCTCGATCAGACCCAGCGGGCGCATGAGATCGGCGAATGCGTCGATCTTTTCCGGCGCGCCGGTGATCTCGAAGATGAAGCTTTCGAGGGTGCTGTCCACGACGTTCGCGCGGAAGATGTCCGCAAGCCGCAGGGCCTCGACCCGGTGATCGCCCTTGCCGGCGACCTTGAACATGGCCAGTTCACGCTCGACGCTCTTGCCTTCGACAGTCAGGTCATGGACGTCGTGTACCGGTACGATCCGGCCCAGCTGTGCCTTGATCTGCTCGATCACCTGCGGCGTGCCCGAGGTCACGATGGTGATCCGGCTGAGGTGTCCGGTATGGTCGACTTCGGCGACCGTCAGGCTGTCGATGTTGTAGCCGCGGCCGGAAAACAGGCCGATGACGCGGGCCAGAACACCCGGTTCGTTCTCCACCAGCACGGCCAGCGTATGGCGTTCGACCACGTCCGAGAAGTTGGGGCGTAGGTTGTAGGCGGAGTGGCTCGTCGCGCCCTTCTTGATCTTGAGTGCAGACATGGGTTCAATTCCTTTGCGCTGTCGTCCGGGTGCCGAAGCATGCGAATGCCCCGGCACGATCTCTTCGAATGTATCGGATCACACCAGGACCGACCCCTTGGCGTCGATGACGCCCTGCGTTTCGTGGTCGCCGGGCAGCAGCATTTCGTTGTGCGCCTTGCCGCTCGGGATCATCGGGAAACAGTTCTCGTGCTTTTCGACGAGGCAGTCGAAGATCACCGGCCCGTCGTGGTCGAGCATCTCCATGATCGCGTCGTCCAGATCGGCGGGATCCTTGCACAGGATGCCCTTCGCGCCAAAAGCTTCGGCCAGCTTGACGAAATCGGGCAGGGCCTCGGACCAGCTTTGCGAATAGCGCTCGCCGTGCAGAAGCTCCTGCCACTGGCGCACCATGCCCAGCCGTTCGTTGTTGAGAATGAACTGCTTGACCGGCAGGTTGTACTGCACCGCCGTTCCCATTTCCTGCATGTTCATCAGCCACGATGCCTCGCCCGCGACGTTGATGACGAGGCTGTCGGGATGCGCCATCTGCACCCCGATGGAGGCCGGGAAGCCATAGCCCATGGTACCGAGACCACCTGAGGTCATCCAGCGGTTCGGCGCTTCGAAGCCCAGGTACTGGGCTGCCCACATCTGGTGCTGGCCGACCTCGGTACAGATGTAGCGGTCGCGATCCTTTGTCAGCGCCTCGAGCCGCTCCAGCGCGTACTGGGGCTTGATCATCTTGCCGGACTGCTTGAACTTCAGGCACTCCACGCTGCGCCATTCCTCGATTTGCTTCCACCATTTCGCCAAACCCTCGGCGTTGGTCTTGCGGCCGCGCGATTTCCAGATCTTCAGCAGGTCCTCCAGCACATGCCCCACGTCGCCCATGATGGGGATGTCCACGCGGATCACCTTGTTGATGGACGACGGGTCGATGTCGATATGCGCCTTCTTCGACTTGGGGCTGAAGTCGGGGATCGTGCCGGTGATCCTGTCGTCGAAGCGGGCGCCGATGTTGATCATCAGGTCGCAGCCGTGCATCGCCATGTTCGCCTCGTACAGCCCGTGCATGCCCAGCATGCCCAGCCAGTTGTCGCCCGACGCCGGGTAGGCGCCCAGACCCATCAGGGTGGAGGTGATTGGAAACCCGGTCCCGTCGACGAGTTCGCGCAGCAGCTGGCTGGCCGCGGGGCCCGAGTTGATGACGCCGCCGCCGGTATAGAAGACGGGGCGTTTCGCCTTTTCGATGGCCGCCACCAGTTCGGTGATCGCCTCGAGGTCGCCCTTGACCTGCGGTTGGTAATGCGAGGTGGACGGCTTGCGCGGCGTGTAGGTTCCGGTCGCGAACTGCACGTCCTTGGGGATGTCCACCAGCACCGGTCCCGGACGGCCCGACGTGGCCACGTGAAACGCCTCGTGAAGCACGCCAGACAGGCTGTCGGTGTCCTTGACCAGCCAGTTATGCTTGGTGCAGGGGCGGGTGATGCCGACCGTATCCGCTTCCTGGAAGGCGTCCGATCCGATCATGAAGGTCGGCACCTGTCCGGTCAGGACCACCAGCGGGATGGAATCCAGCAGCGCGTCGGTGATCCCGGTGACCGCGTTGGTCGCGCCGGGGCCTGAGGTCACGAGCACGACGCCCGGTTTGCCGGTGGACCGTGCGTATCCTTCGGCGGCGTGCACCGCGCCCTGTTCATGGCGCACGAGGATGTGCCGGATCGAATTCTGCTGGAAAATCTCGTCGTAGATCGGCAGGACCGCGCCGCCGGGATAGCCAAATACGGTATCCACACCCTGATCTATCAGGGCTTGAACGATCATCTTCGCTCCGGTCATCTGGCGTGTCATCTGCTTGTCTCCGTTTCAGCAGGGTCAATGTGCGCATAAAAAAACCCCCGATCTGGCGGGGGCGCATGGGTCAGATTATGGTCTACCGTTACCGGCCCATGCGCGTGTGTCCTACAATAACGACTAGCGTGGTCATGCCAGGAGGCTCCTTTAAGCGTGCGTGGACATTAGGTTCCTCTGATCGGAGCGTCAACCGCCAAATATCTTCTAAAATGTCGCGGCAGGTCAATTTTGCGACATATCGTTTCGCCCGCGCGGCGCGCTTGGTAATTTTTCTCTTCGGACTGCTGCCGATACATGATCGTTCGCGCGACTCCTCCCGCGCTGCACGGCGGGCGCATGTCGTCGCGAAAACGGGCAGTAACATTTGGCTAAAATTGGTGTAACAATTCGTAAGAATTGCGCTGCAAGCAACTGATTCGGCGCGACAATTGCCGAATTTGCCTTTTCGGGGCCGGAAACCCGCGATCCCGAAGGATGACGAGGGCAAAGAGGCGCGAATTTTCAACCATAGAGAGAAAATTTCCGACCTGGGTCATGCTTGGCGGAAGAAGTTGTTTCAATACGCCGCCGTGACGCTAGAGTGCTGGCACCAGAAACGATCCGCAGCCACCAAGGCAAAGCGGACATTCCAACCGGGAGGATACTACCTATGGACCGTCGTTCATTTCTGAAGACGTCTGCACTTGGCGGCACCGCCGCCGCGGCGACCACACTGGCCGCACCCGCCTATGCACAGGGCAAACGGACACTGACCATGGTCACCACCTGGCCGCGCGGCCTTGCCGGCGTCTGGGATTCGGTCGAGCGCGTCGTGCAGAACGTCTCCGACATCACCGACGGCCAGATCACCATCGATCCGAAGGGCGCGGGCGAGCTTGTCGGCGCGTTCGAGGTGTTCGATGCGGTGACCTCCGGCCAGGCAGACATGTATCACGGCGCCGACTACTATTTCACCGGTCAGCACCCGGCTTTCGCCTACTTCACCGCCGTGCCGATGGGCATGACCGCGCCGGAAATCATGACATGGTATTACGGTCAGGACGGCAAGGCGCTGCATCATGAACTTGGCGAAGTCTTCGGCATCCGGTCGTTCATCGCGGGTCAGACAGGCGCGCAGGGTGGCGGCTGGTTCCGCAAGGAAATGAAGACGGCTGCCGATTTCAACGGTCTCAAGTTCCGCATGCCCGGTCTGGGTGGCCAGGCGCTGTCCAAGCTGGGCGCGTCGGTTCAGGTTCTGCCGGGCGGTGAAATCTATCAGGCCCTGTCCACCGGTGCGCTGGACGGGACCGAGTGGATCGGCCCCTGGTCGGACGAGAAGCTGGGCCTTCAGGAGGTCTGCGACTACTACTACCCCGCCGGTTTCCACGAGCCCGGTGCGGCGCTGTCGGTCGCGACCAACCTCGATGTGTTCGAAGGTCTGACGCCCTCGCAGCAACGGGCCATCGAAGTGGCCTGCGCCGACGCGCACCAGCACAACTACTCGGTCTTCATCGCCAACAACGGCCCGGCGCTGGAGCGTTTGAAATCCGGCGGCACGCAGGTTCTCGAATTCTCCGACGAGATCTGGGATGCCTTCGGCCAGGCCTCTGTCGAGGTCCTGCAGGAGTTCACAAGCGACGATCTCTTCAAGAAGATCCACGACTCCGCCCAGAAGTCGATGCGCGAATCCGGCCAGTGGCTGTCGGTCTCCGACGGCAAGTACTCGGCAGAGCGGAACCGCGTTCTGGCGGCGCTGCAGTAATCCAGGGCAGCCCCCGTTCCGGGGGCTGCTCGATGCTTCGGCTTGGCACGGGCTGCGGTTCCCCTCGCGGGTTCCGCAGCCCTGTTGGCGCATTGAATCTGGTCGCGAAATCTAGAGGGGTCCGTCGAGATGCTTGAAGGCATATGGTGGTTCTTTTCCAACATCGGCATGGCGTTCTACAACTTCGGCTACGCCGTGACCCATCCGGGCCTCTGGCTGGACTGGAGCAACAAGGAAGCCGTCATGCGCTTCGTCTACTACGGCGCATCGGTCGAACTGTTCTTCGTCATCTTCAACGCGCTGGTCATCCTGACGGTGATCTGCATGTTGCGGCCGAACCTGATGTGGGGAGTGGTGCGCGGGCTGGAATGGTTTTCCAACACGCTGGGCCGCTTCTTTGCCTGGGCGGGTCTGCTGATGGTGGTGCAACAGATCATCATCGTCTTCATGCAGCGCATCTTCGCGCGGCCCGACATCGTGTTCGGCTTTGGCGTGCCGTTGCAGTTCGACATCTCGTGGTATGCGGAAGAGCTCAAGCTCTACAACGCGCTCATCATCGTGTTCTGCGTGGCCTACACTTTCGTTCAGGGCGGGCACGTGCGGGTGGACCTGATCTATGCCGGGGCGAAGTTCCGCACCAAGAAGATCCTCGACATGTTCGGGGCGCTGTTCTTCATGATCCCATTCGCCGTGCTGACGTGGCTCTACGGCTGGTACTTCATGTGGCGGCACCTGATCGTGCCGAACCCTTCGGCCTCCGACACGCTGGACCGGCTGCTGGCCAAGTCCCGCGCGCTGCGCTGGAACGTGGAGACCACCGGCTTCAGCCCCAGCGGCTTCAACGGCTACTTTCTGTTCAAGGTGCTGTTGTGCCTGTTCTGCGTGATGGTCTTCCTGCAGGCGATCACGGTGCTGTACCGGTCCTGGCGCGAGTTCCGCGAAGGCCCGGAAAGCGAGGGCCGCTATCTCGACCGCGACACGCTCGGCGAAGGTGAAGAAGCCTTCGAAGGCACCCATTAACTTCAGCTAGTAATCAGGGGACATCCCATGCTGTTTGGTCTGGACGGGGTCGAAGTTGGCCTGCTCATCGTCTTCATCTGCCTGTTCGGCGGCATCCTGTCGGGTTTTCCGGTGGCTTTCGCCATCGGCGGCGCCGGGATCATCTCCTTCGGCATCATCGCCGCGATGGATTCCGCGGGCCTCCTGATCCACCAGGCCATCGACACATCCTCCGACGCCTACAGGGAACTGATCAATTCCGGCGTCAAGACGGATGCCATCTCCATCTTCCGATACCCCGAACTGCCACGTGTCGCGCAATCCGTGTTTCCCCAGGGCTGGGAGGTCGCGCTCGACCGCAATGTCAGCTTCATCGTCAACCGCATGAACGAACGTGTCCTCGCGGGGCAGAGCATCGAGACATTGCTGGCGGTGCTGATGTTCGTCCTGATGGGCATCACGCTGGAGCGCTCGAAGATCGCGAACGACCTTCTGACCACGATGGCGCGCGTCTTTGGCCCGCTGCCGGGCGGTCTGGCCGTCTCCATCGTCGTCGTCGGTGCGTTTCTTGCCGCCTCGACCGGCATCGTGGGCGCCACCGTGGTCACCATGGGCCTGCTGGCCCTGCCGACTATGCTGCGCAGCGGCTACTCGCCCGAGCTCGCGACCGGGGTCATCGCGGCCTCGGGGACGCTGGGCCAGATCATTCCGCCCTCGATCGTGATCGTTCTGCTGGGGACGCTGGCGGGGGATCTCTATTCCGCCGCGCAGGAGGCGCGGGCGACGTCCGCGGGCTGCACGGACGCATTGACGCTCCTCGGCCGACCTGCCGTCGTGTCGGTGGGCACGCTGTTTCAGGCGGCGCTCCTGCCCGGCATCCTGCTGGCGCTGCTCTATGCGCTCTATGCCTTCTGCTATGCGCTGCTTAATCCCAGCAAGGCGCCGGCGGTCGAACTGGGCACCACCAACAGCGAGCCGATCACCCGGCGCGAGGTCTTTACATGGTTCGTCGGTGCCCCGGTCCTGTTGATCGTCGGCACCATCCTGCTGGGCAACCTCGGTGTCGTGGGCAGCCAGTCCACCGTGGTCTCCGCCTTCTCCGAAAGCGGCGAGACGGCGAGCCTGCGCACCAATGTCGGCGAAGACTGCAAGGCCGCGATGATCGAACTGCACGGCCAGGAAGAGTGGGACCGCGCCGTGGAGGAACAGGCGGCAATCGACGCGGCTGGCGGGGTCCAGACCAGCGAACGGCTGACCGACGAGCAACTGGCCGAGAACCGCGCGGCCAAGATCGCGGCCGCAGCGCCCATCGGCACCGGTGTGGCGATCATGGTCGTGCTGCTGGGGCTGTTCCTGACGACCGCGCGGGGCGTGTCGCCTACCTCCGATGGCAGGCCACTGGTCATCGGGGCGATCGGGCTGGTGCTGATGGTGCTGGTGGACATCCTGCTGATCGGTCCGGTCACTTCGCCGGGCGTGATGGTGGTGCTGATGGCGCTCCCCTTCATCCTCGCGATGTACGGCGTGGTGCACGCCACCCGTGCCTGTGCGCGCAACGAACTGATCCGCGTGGTCTTTCCCCCGCTCATGCTGATCGTCGCGGTGCTGGGGTCGATCCTTGGCGGCATCACCAATCCGACGCCCGCCGCGGCGCTGGGGGCCGGCGGCGCGATCATGCTGGCGGCCTACCGCAAGCTGAAGGACGAGGACCGCAGCCCGAAGATCATCATCTGGTCGACGCTGGCGATCATCGTCTGCATCCTCGTCGGCGTGAACTTCGACCTGCGGATCAACCAGGACGGAGTCAGCTTTGAAAGCTGGGTCGCCTTCTTCGTGGCTTACGGCGCCTACATCTACGCCGTGTTCGGGCTGCTGTTCGCCTGCTGGGTGCTCTATACGTCCGGGGTGCTGACCCCGGTGGTGCGGGAAACCGCCAAGGTGACCTCGATGGTCTTCACCATCCTGATCGGTTCGCAACTTCTGAACCTCGTGGTCATCAGCTTCGGCGGGGAGCATTACATCCAGCAGTTCCTGCGCTCCTTCGACAATGAACTCACCGTGTTCCTGCTGGTGATGCTAGTGCTCTTCGTGCTGGGCTTCGTGCTGGACTTCCTCGAAATCATCTACATCGTCGTGCCGATCGTGGGGCCGGTGATCTACGGGGGGACGTTTGACCCGAAATGGGTGACGATCATGATCGCGGTCAATCTGCAGACGTCGTTCCTGACGCCGCCCTTCGGGTTCGCGCTGTTCTACCTGCGCGGTGTGGCCCCGGCGAGCGTGACGACGCAGCACATCTATCGCGGGATCGTGCCCTTCGTGCTGATCCAGGTGGCGGGGTTGGCGATCCTGTGGTTCTTCCCCGCGATCGTGACCATCGTACCTGACCTCATGCCGAACTGACCCGCGCTGCTGCGATCAGGTCAGGGAGGACGGGGCGCCCCGCAGGCGCCCCCGGTCCGACCGAAAGGGCGGCCTGCGGGCGTGCATCGTCACGACGCCCCCGAGGGTGTATCTGGCGATAAGTTGAGTTTTGTGCAGGTCAGCGGCGGTAGCGCGCCATGTCCGGCAGGGCGATGTTGGCGACCTGTTCGGCGATCGGATCGTTGCTGAGCGGATGCTGCTCGGGCTCGAAGCTGTCAGGGTCGCGCAGTTTCTGCCACTGGCCGCCGAGATAGATCTCGAGCCCCGAGAACCTTGCCTTGTAGCCCATCTTGGGGCTGCCCGGCACCCAGTAGCCGAGATAGACGTAAGGCAGCCCGGCGGCGCGGGCGATCTCGATGTGATCGAGGATGATGTAATTGCCGAGGCCCGCGCGCGGATCGTCGGGCGCGTAAAAGGAATAGACCATGCTGACACCGTCGGCGAGCACGTCGGTCAGGCAGACGCCGGTCAGCGTGTCCGTCTCGGGGTCTATGTATTCGATGACCCGGCTGCGGATCGGCGTTTCCTCGATCATCGCGGCGAATTCGAAGATGTCCATGTCCGCCATCCCACCGTCGGCGTGCCGGCTGTCGAGGTAGCGGCGGAAGAGGGCGTATTGTTCCTCCGTCGCCCAGGGCGACGTCGCACGGCGCACAAGGTGATCGTTGCGCTTGAGGGTGCGCTTCTGACCCTTGGAAGGCTTGAAGGCCGACACGTCGATCCGCGCGGACAGGCAGGACGCGCAATCGGCACAGGAGGGTCGATAGAGCACGTTCTGCGACCTGCGAAACCCCTGGGCCGACAGGCTGTCGTTGAGCTCTGTCGCGGCATCGCCCTGGAGCGCGGTGAAAAGTTTCCGCTCCATCCTGTCTTCCAGATAGGGACAGGGTTGCGGCGCGGTCACGTAGAACTGCGGGGTGAGCGGTAGGCTATGGCGCATGTCGTTCCTTTGGTTGATGAAAAGATAACCCCTGTCAGACCATGCGCCAAGGGGCCAATTCATAAAATGGTAACGTCTCGCCCGACGTCATTTTCGCCGGTTCAGCGGCACCGTGCCGAGCAGCATGTCAGTCAGACCCTGACGGCGGGGGGACAGGATCATGAAGACCACCGACACCAGTTGCAGGGGCGCCACCGTGACGCTGACGGAGTAGCCGAGCGTGTGCAGGAACGCCATGCCGCCATCAAGCGCACGGTCCCGGCTGTCACGCAGTTCCATCCCCACAAGGCGCATGCCCCAGGTGGCCGACCCGCTTGCCAGGGTCGCGAGCCGGTAGAGAAATCCGATCACGAGGATGAGCGCGGGAAAGAAGAACACGCCGGTAAAGGCCGTGAAGGGCAGGATCAGCAGGCACATCGCGACGATCAGCAGACCGTCCACCGCCCAGGCGAAGAAGCGCTTTGCGAGGATGCCCTCGTAGAATTCCGGCTGTGTCGTCGGATCGGGAGTCATGGGGAACCTGTAAGGCAGAGCGCCCCGGCGCGGCGCCGGGGCGGAAGGAAATGAAGCGGCCCGCAAGCGGGCCGCCCGGTGATCAGGCTTCGGCCGGGCCGTCGTTGCGGCGGGCGCGATCGTTCATGAACTGGTCAAACTCGGCCTTGTCCTTGGCTTCGCGCAGACGCTCGAGGAACGCTTCGAAATCGTTCTGCTCTTCCTCAAGGCGGCGCAGTGTATCGGCCTTGTAGGCGTCGAAGGCGGCGTTGCCCGTGTTGCGGTTGGACATCATTGTGCGTTTGCTGCGGCGGGCGCAGGAGGTGCCGGAAAACATGCGTTTGCTCCAGATCATGTACATCAGAAGGGCGAGGCCGACAGGCCAGAAGAAGATGAAGCCGAGCACCATGGCGGCGATCCAGGCGCCCTTGCCCCGGTCGTCCAGCCAGCCTTCGGTCTTGGTGAACCAGTTCTGGCGGGTGCCGTAGGTGGCGGTTTCAGTCATGGTCGTCATGTAACAAGCCTTTCCAGGTGGGAGGCCCGATTGCGGCCCCGGTTTCAAAAGGTCTTATGTGAATGCCTTTTACATCCACCAAGATGGGCATTGTGGCGGCCGGCGCAAGGGGTGATGTGAACATCTTTTACATTTTTTCGGAAATCTGTGAGAAATCAGAAAGTTGCGCCCCGGAAACGAGCAGCATATCGGCAGGCGGGAGGCCAAAGACATGGTGTGGCGTGCCCGCTGCGGCCCAAACGATGGGGAAGTCCATCAGCCGCGGGTCGAACCACATGTGTAGCGCGACAGGGATTTCTGCAATGTTTGTCAGAGATATTTGCAGCAACTGATTTTGTAAAAATGGTTCAGTTCGCCGCGCCTTTGTTACCTGTCACCATGAGCTGGACAATAACCGGCCCTATTTAGGTCGAGGAAATCTTTGATGTTTTGCTGCGCGCTCGCAATCTGATTGGTGCAGAGACTGCCGGATCGCGTCTTAGCGGCGCATCGTGGAGCCCCATCAAGTGCAAGCCATTCCTCATATTCATCCAATGAGCAATTGAGATGGCGCACGGCAAACCCACGTCTGTCTTCGACGAGGCTAGCTGCCTCCGCAGCTGTTAAGCCTCTCAGAGTTTTGCTACCTCCGGGAACCTCAATTGTCCCCTCCAAAGGAAAACCTTTGCTGGCTACCAATTGCAGTGCTTCCAATAGCTTCATTGCGGGCGCTCCCCTAGCTGGACTTCGCTACTCGACCCTGTGCCTGTCGCACACAATGAGGATCGTGCACCGTCGCTCTATACAATACCATAGCTGAAGAAAGGTGAAGCCAGCACTCTCCTCGCACGAACATCCAAACCCAACGTCTTCCTCATCTACATTTCCAGACGGTATGGGTGTTGAAGCTCGAGATCAGCACCTCACCCCGCTTCCCACTCCCCTGATCCTGCTGCCCGATCGAGTACGTGGTCTCCACCGCCTCAATGCGGAACCGACCGAACACCTCCCGCACCTCCGGCACGTCGTTCAGTGACAACAAGAACCGCCCCTTGATCCCCGCGAGCAGCTCGGCCATCCGGCCGAAGTCGTCGGCCGAGAACATCGCCTTGCCATAATCGTTCTCGCACCCCCAATAGGGCGGATCGAGGTAGAACAGCGTACCCGAGCTGTCGTACCGGCGGATGAACTCGGCATAGTCCAGACATTCGATGACCACGCCCGACAGCCGGGAGTGCAGATCCTCGAGCATGGGTTCCAGCGTCGTCAGATTGAACCGCGCGGGGCGCTCCTTGGCCACACCGAAGGTGCGGCCAGAGACCTTGCCGCCGAAGGCCGTGCGCTGAAGGAAGATGAAGCGGGCGGCCCGCTCGAGGTCAGTAAGTGTCTCCGGCCGGGTGTCGACCAAGCGGTTGAACTCGACCCTCGTCGTCAGCTGGAACCGGAGGACCTCGAGGAACTGGGGATAGTGCCGCTGGAGGATCCGAAACAGGTTGGCGACGTCTCGGCCGTAGTCGTTGATCACTTCCGCCCGGGGGCGCATGGAGCGGCGCAGGAACACGCCTCCCATGCCCACGAAGGGCTCGGCGTAGGTTGTGTGGGGCGTGGCGTCCAAGATCGCCGTGATGCGCTTGGCGAGGTTGCGTTTTCCGCCCAACCAGGGCGCGACGGGAAGGGTCTTTTCAACGGGGGTTAAAACAGGGGTTTTCATGTGGTGCAGAATCGCCTCAAGAAGGCCTTTCCCTGATCAGGGAAGGGAGCGGCCACAAGGCTTAGGCTGGTCGGCGGGGTCAGGTGTGTGAGCTATGGCCCCGTGTCGTCGGGTGTTGGCGCACCCGGCGGCCTCCCGGTCAGGGGAGGCCGGATCTTCTGGACGTGTCAGCTGGCGATGGTCATGCCCGAGTGTTTTTCAAGGCAGTAGGCCCGCAGCGCCGCGTGGATCGCGTTTTCCGCTTCCGTGTCCACGCCGGGGAATACCCAGATTTCCTCGACATAGCCGTCAGCCGGTGTCGAGAAGCTGGCCCCGGCGTCCGTGCGGATGGAACCGATCCGGAACCGCTGACCGCCCAGCACGGCCCCACAATTGGGCGTGCCGGACAAGGTCTGCTTGACACCGTTGATGTAGATGCCTGCCGCCGCGAGGCCGGTGAACTCGACCACCAGCAGCATCAGGGCGTCAGGGATCACGTCGTCGACCGTCTGCGCCAACGCCGCCGGGTTGCGGCGGCTGTAGGCCGAGACTGCTTCGGTTCCGCCCGAGAAGCCCACCGCCATCTGGTTCGTGCCTGAACCCAGATCGTCGGCAGACAGGATGAATCCGCCGGACGCGGGCGGCTGCTGCATCAGGAACGCGACGGTCATCTGCGCGGACTGATCCACGGCGACGGACGGCAGCACGGCGTTGGCCGAGGACAGCAGCGTGCCCATCGCGTTCGCGGCGGCGACCGGATCGTCCTGTCCCAAGGTCACCATGCCATCGGACCCTGTGCCGCGCCGCATGCGGTTCGCGTTGGTCGTGTCCTCGGGATGGCGCAGCAGGTACTGCGGCTCGCCGTCGAGGCCGGGCAGCCAGCCCACCACGTCCTGCACGAAGCCGTCGCCGCCAAGCCGCGCGGCACGGGCCGAGAACCAGCTCTTGTTCTTCGCGCGCCAGGCAGGCTGGTAGAGCAGATCGAGCAGGCCGCGCTCCGCTGCGGTGTTCAGGGTCGGCGCGCCGGCGGGCGCGGACACGAGGGCGTTCTTGACGGTCTGTTGAAGGATGCGCTTCACGGTCATTGCAATGGTCCTTTAGGCTGGTACGGCTTGGCCGGGGTTGGTGGTGTATCTCAGGACGGTGTCGGCCACCGCGGCGGCGGCGTCTTCCTCGTCCACAAGGCAGGTGATCAGTTCGTTCCAGGTCGTGCTGCCGGGCGTGCCCACGGCGACCTCGCCACCGGTCTGGCCGATGTATGTCCTCGACCTTCCTCGGTCGTAGGCAACCAGGAACTTGCCCCGGTACCGACCCAAAGTATCCCGCAGGAACACAACGGACGGATAAGTGCTCAGGGGCCGGTCGCGTTCTTCCAGCAGCACCGGCGGCAGCCAGTGGCTGTCCTGGCCCGCGCTGCCCTTGTAGCTGACCATGACGGACATCCGCAGGCGCGCGCCGTTGTTGTTGAAAGCCCAGACCAGCCGACCGGACGGGCTGCGGCACAGCACGGTTTTTGAGCGGGTGCTTTCCAGTTCGCGTTCGACATAGGCGTCTTCTTCCTCGGTCCAGGACAGTCCGCCGTCGTAGGATCGCCGCTCCATCGCCTTGGCGTCCGCGCGGAACACCATCATCAGTTCGTCGCCGCCGACCGGCACCGCCGTGGGTTCGGGAAAGTCTTCTTCTGCGCTGTCGAGCATCGCCGGGACTTCGCTGATCACCTCGGAATAGGCGCGCAGGCCGGTCACCGTGCCCTGGGTGCGGGTCTCGTGGATGCGCAGGCGGCAGTAGCGAGGGATCTTGTCCTTGTCGCGCGGGAAGGTCGTGGCGGGGAACCCGGACATGAAGTACCGATGCTCTGTGCCCATCACATGGCCCTGGAACACGAAGCCATAGCCAAAGAAGGTCTGCGGCCCGAATACAAAGGTGCTGTCGACCTCGCCGTCGAGGTCGGCAGCCTCACCGGTGTCCGGGTTCTGGATCACCCAGGCGCGACTGACCTGCAGCTTGCCGCTTATCTTAAGGGCCATGGCAAACACTAGGTAGCCTTGGTGCGTGTAGAAGAACTGCCCGTCCTGCACCAGCGCGTCGTCGTCGGCTGCGTAGTGGATGATGGCCACGGGCTGCCAGGTCACATCGTCGGTGCTGCCATCGGTCTCGGGCGGCGCGATGCCGCCGTCCGCGAAGTCCTCGGTGTATTCCAACAGCATGAACATGTCGTAGCCGGTGTGCTCCGGGTCCGTGCCCAGCGGGCCGTTGTTGCCGTAGTAGGCCCGCCAGACGCGACCGCTGCGGTGACACTGGGTGATGATCGGGTCCATGCGGTTCACCATCGGCAGATAGCTGGCGATGGTCGCGGCATCGGTGATCAGGGTCAGTTCCGGGCTGTTGTCCGGGTCTTCCGCCGGCACCCCGTTCGCGTCGATGTCGGCCCGCCAGGCCGCGGCCTCGTCCGCCACGCCGATCGAGGCATAGGCGCGCATCCGGTCCGACAGGTCAGGCACCGGCTGGTCGGTCGGCTGCGGATCGAGGCCCAGTGTCTCGCCCGACAGCACCCGGCCCGCGCGATCGACCTTGACCGCGTCGAAGCCGGAAAGGTCCGGATCGAAGGTCAGCACCCAGCGCGTGTCGGGGTCGAGCAAGGCGGTGCTGCCCGAAATGATCCGGCCCTGCGCATCGGTGCGGACTTCGTCATACCCCGCCAGATCGGGATCGAAGGTCAGGGTCCAGCGGCCCGTGGCCAGCTTTACGCTCTCGAGATCGCGATCGGTGCGGGCGATCTGCGACACTGCGGAAAGCCGGATCGCCTTGCCATCTGGCGTGGCCTCGACCTCGTCGCCGTCTTCAAGATCGCTGTCGGTCCCGAAATAGAGTGTCTGGCGCTGCACCGGCACGGCACCGTCCTTGACCGCGTCGAGGGCGGTCTGCTGCGGGCCGCTGACCGGCTTGTCGGCGTCTGGCGTGTTGTCAACGTTACCCAGCCCGACATCGGACTTCACGGGAACGATGGCGCCGGTCCGCCCGTTCCAGGACAGCACCTGGTCGGTGTAATCCTCCTTGAACCAGTTCGCCGCGAAGGTGCCGGTGCTGGCGTCATCCGTGATGGCGACGATGCGGTCGCCGATGCCGAACTCGACCCCGTCCACGGTACCGGCGACCGAGACGATCCAGACGTTGCCGCGCTGAGCGGCGCCCGCCCCGGGGAAACTGCCGGCCGAAGCGTCCCAGACGTCCTGTAACACGATGGCAGCGTCGAGTGCGTTGACCTTGGTGGTCAGGTCATCGACCGCAGTTTGCGGCGCCTTGGTGGCCAACACGGTCTGGATCCCGTCGACCTCCGTCTGCGAGGCCTTGGCATCGACCTCCTCCTGGGCCGCCTTGCCGTCCAGCTCCGCCTGGAGCCCCGTCACATCGGCGACAGCATGCTCATGGATGACGTTCGCTTTGCCTGCAAGGCCGGTATCGCCGACCCGTTTCCAGCGCGACCAGGCGCTTTCCCAGCGATAGGTCCCGGCATTGGGCACGCTAGGGCCATCGTACCCGGTGGCCGTGGCCTGAAGGTGGGTGCCGGTATCGGTGTCGGGGACCGAAGAGCCGACATTCTCCGCGGCCGGAGCAATCGTCTGGAGGTCAGTCCATGAGGCTGCAGGACTGAGGCCGGCCAGCACCCGGTCCTCGAGCAAGTTGATGGCGTCAGCCACCGGACCGACGCCCAGCAGCTGCTGGGCCAGGCTGTTCACCGGGACCCGGACGGATGATCCGTCCTTGTTGCCGATCAGCTCGTCCGCAAGGGATGCGGGGGTGAGGGTGACGGTCTTCAATCCGTTTTCTGCCATGTGGGGCTCCTAGTAGATCGTCGTGGTGAAGGGGCCGGACACTGGCCCGGCAATGTTCTCGTCGTTCAGCGGCTCGACGTAGTAATCCCAGGCACCGGCCACGACGCAGCTCGGCGTCTCGGCGAAGAGCCGGACGAACTCGATGCTGCCCTCGAAGGTGGTCTGGGCAAGGAACTTGAACTCGGTGTTGCCGCTCAGTGCGGTCAGGCGGTCGAGGAAGAGGCCGTTGGCCGTCACCGTTTCGCCGCTGACATTGGTGCCGCCGATCAGGCGGGGCTTCACGGTGCCCGCGACATAGCCGGAGACCTCGAAGGCCACGCGGTAGGTCGTGCCTGCCGAGAGCGGGACGGACTGCGACAGGTTCCCCGCGGAACCGGGCGAGAAGGTCGCCTTGCCGCCCGCGATGGTCCAGCCGCTGTCCAGGCTCCAGGCGTCCGCGCTGTTGAAGTCGGCCGAGCCGAGAAGGTTCACCCGCGTGCCGTCGCCGTCGACATAGCTGAGCGTAGAGCCGGCGGAGACCGCCAGGCGGCTGCCGATGGCATGGGTCGCGCGGTCGAGCGGATTGCCTGCCGGCACCCGGTAGATCTGCAGCTGTGTCGGCGCGTCGGCTTCGGGGATCGCCACGATCAGGGCCGCGTGCCCGAGCGCGCCAGCCACGGAGATCACGTCACCGTCAAGTGCGGCCGGGATGGCCGGGTCATCCTCGCCGATCGTCAACGTGGCAACGGCCGTGTAGGCGCCGGGCGTCGTGCTTGCCAGGGCGCGGGCGCGGAACTCGATCTCGTCGCCGGCCTCGTAGACGTCGAGGCGCACGCCCCCGGCTGCGGCGGGAATGGTCTCGGTCGTCCAGACGCCCGAGCTGGTGAGCCGGTGATCGAGTTCGAAGGTGTCGACGAGCGCGGTCGACCCGGAGCCTGCCTGCAGCCCAACCTCGAAGCCGCCCGCGTCTCCGGTACCGACGACACCAGACGCAACAGAAACGAATACCGGCACGGCCGGGACGACGGCCGTCTGGTCAATGATCTCGCCGATCCGGCCATCCCATTCGGGCACGACCTCCGCATCCGTCAGCGTGTCGATCTCCGGCGCGGCCGCCACCATCATCACCCGCGCATTGAAGTCCTCGGCCCCTTCGATGCCGCGCACCCGCAGGGGCAGACTTTGCGTGGAGACGGGGCCGAGGTGCACGATCTCGCCCACGGTCGGCACGGCGGAGCGATCCAGCAGGCGGATCGCGCGTGTCGGCGCGTCGGTCGGGGCGATCTTGCTGATCACCGAGGTGCCGACCCCGTCTTCCGCATCCGCGAAGACCCGGAAGCGGATCCCGTAGGCGTCACCGGCCGCGATCTCCTCGTCGAGCTCGACCAGGGCACCGGTGACCGTCTTCACTCGCGCCGCGAGCTGGGTGCGGTCGAGCACGTCGAAGCTGCCCATCACCAGGTCACCGCGCGTCACCACCCGGGCGCGGCCCGACTGCATGGCCGAGAAGCTGTCAGGGCGATAGATCAGCTCGTACATGCGCCGGCGCGCCTCGATGTAGATCTCGACCGGGTCGGTCTTGCCGGGCATCTCCATGGTCTCGGTGAGGCGGATTTCACCGACATGACCGGGCCACGGGATGACCATTTCGGCTTCTTCGTAGTTGTTGGTCTCGTCCAGGAACCGAACGCGCACGCCGTCTGGCGGATTGAAGTAGGACCGGGACCATTCGAACTGATCGCTGTTGCGCGGATTGATATGATCGACCACCAGCGCTTGGGGCCTGTCGATCACGACGCCCCATTTGACCCCGTCGTGCCGCGGGCTCGCCCGGCCGGCCGCGCAGATCGCCAGCAGCATCTCGCCCAGCGTCTCCTGGCCGTCGTGCACGCGGTCGTATTTCAGGCCCTTCTCGACGCACCAGTCGTGCCAGTCGGCGATCTGGTCCCAGTCGATGGCGGAGGAAGCGGCCGGAAAGGGGTTCATCGGCCCTGTCAGGGCAGCCACGTAGGCGCTCGCCGGCGTGCGGCCGTAGCCAGTGACCCATGCGCCTTCCTCGTGGATCAGCGCCTCGCGTTCGATGAGGGCATTGAAGGCGTTTAAAGGCCCGTTCAACTGGTATGTCGCACGGACGCGGATCGCCACCAGGGCAAGCGGCTTGTCGAAGTTGATCGGGTATTCCGGACGGATCGACTGGATCCCCGAGAGCACGACCTTGTCCGAGGCCTGCGTGCTGGTGCTGTCGTCGGTCATACGGGTGACCTCGATCTGCCAGCGACCCCGGGTGGGCAGCACCCACCGATGCTGACGCAGAAAGCCCTCCTGCTTCTTCGCCGTGATGGCGAGGGTCACGACGTCCTGCCAGACACCTTCGCCGTTCAGCCGGGCCCGGATGCGCACGCTCACGCTGCGCGGTGCGACGCGGCCCTTGTCGTCGATTGCAAAAAGGCCGGTGGGATAGGCGAGGATCACGGAGGCCTCTGTCGAATTGGACGCCGTGAAGCGGGTGACAGGTGTTTCCACGCCGACCGAGCCGGGAATGATCTCGCCGGTCAGGTCGCGTGGCTTCGGCCGGACCAGCTGGACGCCGGCGTTCTCCTCGAGCACCTGCTCGGGATAGAGGCCGATCGGCAGATCATCCTCCCGACCTTCGCGGATCTCGACGTCGACGTCTTCGTAATCGCTGATCGGGGTGTCGCCGATCCGGAGGTCGGAGATCCGCAGCGGACCGTAGCCGAGACAGAAAAGGGCGCGGACGTATTGCTGATCGCCGACGACTTCGGTCCACGAGGAGGCGGCGAAGGGCGGCGCGTAGCGGTGCTTGCCGAACAGGTAGGGTACGGGCGCGCCGGGGCGTGCCTCGTTGCGCCAGCCGTCGATGTTGTAGACGTTCCGCCGTTCCTCGCTTTCCGGCTGGGTCGGCGGGATCAGCGCGTTGACCAGCAGCTGGCCGACGATTGTGAGCCCCGACCGAAGCAGCGACACCCCGATCTCGCCCGTGATGCCCAAGGTAGGCGCAAGGTACGGCGCTAATGCAAAGGCCGCGATCGACACGACGGCCAGGAGCACCGAGCGCAGCGCGTCCTTGCCGGGGATGGTCCGGATCACCACCCGGGCATGCGGTGCAGGACGCAGGCTGGACCAATAGGCCGGATCGACCACGGCAGCGCCCTTGTCCGTGACCAGCAGGACCCGCAGGCCCTTGCGCGGCTCCCGGAACCCCGGCAGGGCCAGAGCGACGATCTCGGCGACCGTTAGCCCATGCGGGGCCTCGATCTCCTTGCGGCCCATGCCGGGGTCCAGGAGTGGTGCGCAGAGCACGTTGTTGGAGGAGCCGCTCATCGCCGGTCCCCCCGCAAGGCTTCATGCGCGAAGGCCACGACAAACCGATGGCCCCAGCGGCCCTGGTCGAACCGCTCATGCTTGGACTGATCGTCGGTGGACATGTGCAGCATCAGGCCGGGAGCGATATAGATGCCCACGTGGCTGTCGTGGCGGCCGTGGCGGAAAAGCAGGAGATCGAAGGGCTGCGGCGTGAGCGTTTTGCGCCAGACCGAGCCACGCGTCTCCGATCCGATCAGGGAGGCGACCTCGGCTTGTTCTTCTGCGCTGACGTAGCCTTCGGAATAAGCCGGCAAGCGGATCGCCAGCTCTTCAGCGTAGACCAGGCGCGCGAGGCCCCAGCAATCGCAGCCCGACCGGTCGCGGCCCATGTCGGCATAGGGAATGCCGAGATATGCGTTCGACCAGCTCATGCTCTGGCCTCCGAAGGACAAACCCATGATGCTGACGCCGGATCAGAACGATTCGGATGAGTTAGGGAGACGAGTTGATGGCAGACAATCACCCCCCGGTGTTCAATGGACAGGTCGGCGTGATCATGAACAAGGACGCCTCGCAGACCGTCCTCAAGTTGGGGTCGGAAAACGGTGCGATTGAGATTGGAATGCCTCCCGACCTGATCGCGGTTCTGATCGACAAGCTCGAAAAGGTTGGGAACGCCGCGGAAGTACAGCGCAAAAAGACCGACCCCTTCGGAGGCATTGACGGCGAGACAGTCGTCCGATCCGCGAAAATCGTCATCCAGTGTTCTGTTGGAGTGGCGGAGGGCCTGGAGGATGTGGCGGTCACGTTTCATGTAGCAGGACCTCCAACCACATATCTTCTTCAGCCGCCTCAAGCTGAGGACCTCGCGCAGCGCCTACTGGACGCACTTCGGGGACAGGGGCCTCGGCCCCCAACCGCGAACTAGTGTAGACGCATCGAAACTTCGCGCGGACGTACGGCGTTTCATCCAGGGGGACCTCGAACCAGCTCATCGGAACAGCCCCGGAAAACGTTCCTTGGTGAAGCGGTCCATCGGCACGCTCTCGTCCTCGATCGGTGCGCGGCTGATCTCCAGGGTGATCTGGCCCGCGTTGCCGTCGGCCGAGATCATCGCCATGTCCCGAAACTCGACCTCGACGAGGTCCGGCGTGCTGGCCATCACCACCGCCATGTGCACGGTGGGGCGGTCAACGAACGAGCGCAGCAGCTTTGCGATGTCGCTGTCCACGTTCTCGACGATGATGTTGGCCGACGCTGGCGCATCTTCCAGATCGCCCGGAATGTCGGAGGCGGCCAGGATGAACAGGAACGGCTCGTTGGCCGGATCGCTGCCCATCCAGGCACTGCGTGTGCCGTAGGCCAGCGGGTCGATCGACAGCCGCTCGGTCGGATCGGTGGAGAGCCGCACCGGCGCGTCGAGATCCGGATGCTCGATCATGATCAGCGCGATCTCCAGATCATCCGAATAGGGCGCGTCATGTGTCTGGCGCGCGTTCAGCGAGACCCGCCTCATGGCATCACCGCGACGTTGAAGGTGATCTCGAACCGGCCACCTACGATCCGCTCCGAGGGAACCGGCTCGCCAAAGACGCAAAGCCAGCTGGCCGAGACCAGGATCGGCGCCCCGGTTTCCGTCAGGAGGGGCAGACCACCCTCTGTCAGCAGGGGGCGTCCATCCGTGGCCGGGTCGGGCATCTTGAAGGGCAGGGTGCCCTGGCGGGTGTCGAGGTCGTAGAACTGGTCGAACAGGGCCTTGCCGGTCCGTGTCACCTCTATCCCCAAAGTCACCAGCTCGGCATTGCTGGAATACCGGCGCCGGAAGCTGGGCGGCCCGTTGGCCGCGCGGCGCAGGCGGATATCCTGCCGTTGGGACAGGTAGGCTGCGCGCAGCGGGTCGGGCAGGGCGGCAGGCCACAGGGGCAAGGTCATCGCCGTGTCCCCCGTTGCCTGATGTTGTAGCCGTTCTGAAGGGCCTTGCGGGCGCCACCGCCCTTGGTGGAGATCGCCGCACCGACCTGGTCGGCCAGTACCAGCCGGTAGCTCCGGCCACCCTTGCCGTCGCTTTCCTCTTCCATCTGGCCTTCGACCGGTGTGGAGCTGCGGTTCTCGACCTTGATCTGGGGCGAGAAGACCACCGGCTGGCCGCCGCCGCTGTTCTGAGCGGCCATCGCCAGGGCATCGACCACGGTGGCGCCGTTGGCGATCTGCTCGGGGGTAAACACCCGCTGACCCAGCTTGGTGACCGTCAGGCGTTCGTCTGCTCGCAGCGGCGCGCTCCGGCCATAGCTCCGGCGCACGCCGCCGGTCCCGATCGTGCTGCCGGCATGGGACTGGGTCGCGGTCGCCCCTGCGCTCTTTCCGAAGATCCCGCCAATGAAATCCGACAGGAAGTCGAAGCCGCCTTCGAGCCCCGGCAGGATCGCCTGCTGGAAGATCAGCCGCTGCAGCTGCTCGAGGGTATAATCCACGAGGCTGCCCACCTCGAACTTGCCGGTGCGGCCCATTTCGACGAAGGCGTCTTCGAGCCCGCTCGACCATTTCTTCGCGATGTTCTCGCCGGCATCGGCGAAGGTGACCATGTCCTCGTTCATGTCGAGAAACGCGCGCTCCACACCGGAGGCCCAGTCGTCGCGGTTGTCGAGATCCTTGCGGTAGGCCTCGGCCAGGCGCTCGCCGAAGATGAACTCGACGTCCTCGGCGAAAGCCTCGTAACCGGCCCGGGCCGGATCGAGCGCGCCCAGGGCTTCTTCCCGCCATTCCTCCAACGCCGCGACGTCGCGAGCGTAGGAAGGGGCGAGCCGGTCCATCTCTCGGCGGATGCCTTCGATGACCCGCTCCTCATCGCTTCGGCCACGTCGACCACCTCGGCCGCCGCCTCTGCCTGAGCGCGCCGCGGCGGACTGCTGCTTGCGCCATTCCTGGAGCTGCTGATTGTAACGTGCGGCCTCGACGCGAGCGCCGACGAACTCCCGCTTCTCACGTTCCACCGCATTGCGGATCGTGCTGTCGGTGCCCGCTGGAAGAGAGGCGCGGGCATCGAACTCCGCGCCCGCCAAAGCCCCGGCGCGCCCGATCGGATCGTCTCGGAAGTCATAGTTGATCCGGGCGCGTTCGACATCGCCGACCCCCTGGTTTGCCAGGGCGATGGCATTGGAGACGGCACGGCCGAGTTCGTCAGCGATCCGGCTGGCCTGGTCGGCGGCAGCTGCCAGGTTGGAGGAGACGTCTATCGATCCGACATCCTGCAAGAGCGCCTCGATGTCCCGGATTTCGTCTTCTGTCATCTCGGAGGTGTGCAATGCCTGCCGCAATGCATCTTCGACCGCGACCACACCCTGCTCTACGCCCGGGAAAACATCGGACGTTCCCTCGAGTGCCAAACGCATCTGGGTAACTACCGTGAGCGCACCCTCGAAATTTTCTGCTGCAAGAGCGGCTTTGATAGCATTCCGAAAGATTGCGAGGTTCTGATACGTTGTCTCGTCAATCCCAAACTCTATCTCAAATGCCTCGCCAGATAGCTGCTGGCGGACAGTTTCCAAAACAGCAGTTGCGTTCTCCACGTCAATGTTGAGTGCAATGCTTTCCTCGGCCTCGCGCGCAATGCGCCGGAGCTCCGCGACATCTGCATTTCGCTGTGCAACCACATCGGTCATTTTACGGAACGCGCTGTCACTAAAGGTCGGATCTTCGAACACCGCATTCAGCCCGCCACGTGTGCGCGACATCGCTTCCTGCATCGCGAGACGGTTTTGGGCTTGCATGAGCGTCAGGACGCTTTGTGTGACCTCGCCATACTTGGCAACGATACCGTCGAGGTCGGAAACAGAGTTTGCCCGTAGGGTGGCCTGTGCATCACCAATTGCGCCGAGTGCATCCTCGATCATCTCGCCCGCGGTTTTCACCTTTTCGGCTGTATCTTTTGACTGGTAGCCCAATCCGAAGATGGCTGCCGACAAGGGCAGGATCGCAGCGGCTGCAACGCCTGCCATTGCCCCGATGGTTCCGAAGCCAGAAAGGATCTGCGGCGCTTGCTGTCCCAGCGAAACCAGGATCGGCACACCCATGCCCATCTGTGTGAACACGTCCTGCAGCTGGTAGCTGAAGTTCTGCATCCCACCCGCGCCGCCGGCGGTCTGGGTGCGCAGCCGCGCTGTTGCCGCCGCCTGCAGATCGGCCGCACCCGCCACCTGGCGATGCTGAGCCTGCAGCAGCTCGAGCGCACTGTCGTACTCGCGCGCGGTGATGATGCCGGACCGGAACGCGCGGGTCAGTGTCTCCTGGCCCGATTCCAGGCGCTGGGTCGCGGAGTAGACCGGATCGAGGCCCGCGCGCAGCTGATCGACGGCCGCGCGTTGCCGGTCGATCTCGCGATTGAAGACCTCGGCCGAGGCGCGGGCCGACTTCGTGGTTCGGCTCGTCTGGTCGACCTTCTGGTCTAGCCGGTCCAGTGCGGTCGCGCCAGCCTGGCTGGCCATGATCAGGCCGCGCGCATCACCTTGCAGGATCAGGGATGTCTCGAGAACGCTCATTGCCGGTCTCTCAGGAGACGGAGGCCCTCGGCCTGGAGGATGGAAAGGTCCAGCGCGTCGCGCGGCGTGAGCGTGATCCCGTGCATCCGGGCCGTGGCCTCGACGGCGGTCTGGTCGAACGACAGATGGGCCGCCCCGCCGAGCCCGGCGATGGTTCGCAGCTGGTCATGACTGTGGATGGCAAGCGATATTGCCGGCCGAAACGTGACCGGCAACTGCATTTCCTCCGAGCTCTGACCCATCTTGTCCATCAGCCGTTCCTTTGCCACGTCCAGGCTGACCCCATGGAACGCGGCATAATCCTTCGCCATCTCCTCGCCGACCGCCGCGCGCCCCCAGATCAGTCGCGCAGCGGCCCTCAGTTTTTTGCGCGGTATCCCTTCGAGGGCGTCATGGCTTCCGTGTAGGCGTCGGTGACCGCGAGCCGGGCAGGGCGGTTGCCGAGGAAGCGGCGGATGGCTTCCGGCGTGGGCTCGATCGGTTGCTGCGCCTTGTCCAGGACGTCGCCGGTCTTCCAGCCCTTGAAGACCTGCATCAGCCGGGTGATCTCGAACTCGATCATGGCGCCGCGGCTCGAGAGGTCGTCGCCGGTTCCGTAGAAATCGGCGTCGTCCATGGCCTCGAAGATCCCGGTGATCACGATCTCCTTGAACGATCCCCCGGTCGGGACGCAGATCTTCACAGGCCATTCGAAGGGATGGTTTTCGACGAACAGAAAGCTCATGGGGCGGCTCCTCAGCTGAAGGTGATGGCGAACTCGTCGTCGCCCTGGTCGTGGCAAAAGACGAGGTCGAGCGCCAAGCCGATGGTGCCGTCGATGTTCTGCTCGCCGGCGTATTTCAGCTGGACGGCCGGGGCGGCGACGCGGAGCACGTTTCCGGCGCCCGTGCCCAGTTGCCAGACCAGCGGCTGCTTCGCGCCGGACCGTGCAAGCGCCAGAAGGTCGATGGTTGCGGCCGGCGGCATCTCGACCACCATCCGGCCAGTGACATTTCGTTCGGTGATGTCGGTCTCATCGCAGTTCATGAAGCGACCGCGGCGTGGCGTGCGTCCGTCGGTGAAGGTGAAGCTCTGGACGCAAAGTTCCGTGCCATCAACCGTGAAGGCGCTCATGTTGCGCGGCGAGCATTCCGGCGCATCAGGCCAGATGGAGAAGTCCGGTGTGGCGGCCACGGTTGGCTGACCATCGAAGAGCTCGCCCATGAACTTGAACCCGAACATCGGCGGCCGGCGCGTCTCGGCGGTAAAGGTGAGGCCACCGCGCACCTTTTCGGTGACCTGCATCGACTGGGCATCGAGATACTGGAGCGCGATCTCGGGCTTGGCCGAACCTTCAGGCTGCAACGCGTAGCTTGCGGAAGTGTCGGCCACGATGGTTTCCACGAGCCCGGTTGCCTTCAGCAGCTCACCGTAGAGGGGGGCGCTCCCGGCGTCAGGCAGGGCCGCGTCGATCATGAAGTCGAGCCCCATGCTCTCGTTGAAGAGCCGGTCGCCCTGCGCACCCTCGAAGCCGGTGACGAAGTCCTGCGCCTGGTAGTCGCCTTCGATCCGCCGGGTGGTCAGGTCCTTGACGAGCATTTCGGTGGCAGTGTCGTAGGCGGGGATGCCGGCGACCACCGTACGTGTGCCGGAGAGCAGGCGGATGAGGCGGGATTTGTAGCTGGCCATGTTCGGGCTCCTCAGCTGATGGGAATGTGGCGGTTGAGTGCGACGGCGAAATCGTCCTGCCAGAACAACTGGCCGTTTCGGTCGATGCCGCTGACAAGCCGACCGGAGACCGGCTCACAGGCGGTCTCGGCGTCTTCGGGCCGGTGCTGGCAGACCGCGATGATGCCGGCCGTGCGCACCGCGCGGATCGCGCCGTTGGCCACGGTCCCCATCCGGTCTCCGATATCGCGGACCGCCCAGACCACGCCGAAGCGCGCCAGGACGCGCTGGCTCAGGAGGTACTCGGTCTGGTACCGGTTCGCGCCAGGGCTTTCGGCCAGGGGGATCACGTAGGCCGAGGGCCATGCCACGGTCTCGGCGGACAGCGCACCGAAGGAAGCGGCGGTGCCGACAGCGCGCAGGTCGGGCAAGGCCGTCCGGATTGCCGCTGCCACGGAAGCAATGTCGAGGATGCCGGGACGGAGGCTCATCGTGGCACCGCGGCGTCGAGATACTGGACGGCCGCCGCCTCGATGTCGTCACGGTCGAGATCGGAAATCCCCAGGTAGGGGCGTGCCGGGAGGGTGACGCTGCCGACAACGGCGAACTCGCCGTTGGGCAAGCCGAAGGCCAGCGCACCCCCGGCCTTCGGCACGATGGTGCCGCCGGTCTGGTGGATACCGGCGTAGATCACGTTGGTTCCGACTTCCACCTGGGCGGGGCCGGCAAGGTACTGGATGCTGTTGGCCAGCCTGCCGCTGTCGTGCAGCGTCTTGCCGCCGTCGAGTTCGGCACGGAAGGATTTGGGCCAGGCGGCGCCGTCGGGTGCCGTGTTGGTCTCGCGCAGCCGGTCCTTCGTCGATGTCTCGAGAAGGGCGCCGCACATCTCCATGAGGGGCGTCAGGTCTTCCCCTGCCTGGCGATAGAAGCTCAGCACGGATTTGACCCCCGCGAGCTCGAGGCTCATGGTCAGCGTGACAGCCATCAGAAGCGCCTCAGGCTGTCTCGGGTGAAGACCCGCTCGGGCCCTTCGATCGTCATCGCACCTTCGGAGGCCTCGACTTCGGCGCCTCCCTCGCTGTCCCCGATCGACACCTTGCCGTCGCGGATCATCCGCAGATAGCTCATCGCCGCATCGCGCAGTTTCTGCTGGGTTTCGGTGACGCGGCCGGCGTTGGCGTAGAGCCTGTGGATCGCGATGTCGCGGCAGGCTACCCGCAGCATGTCTGGCGGGTTGTCGAGGGGCAGGGCGACCACCTTGGAGATCATCCCGTTCACCTCCGCGGTGCCGTCGCGCAGCGCAGCCTCGAGGCGGCTGTCGTCCACCGTGTCCCCGGCGCCGTCGAAGTCGGTCAGCAGGGCGAGATCCCGGTTCGGGATCGTCTGCTTCAGGTCGTCGACGGTTGCGTAGGTCACGGCTCTCTTCCTCTTGCGACATCCGGGGGCGCGCTTCAGCGCCTACCTTCGAAGGTCCCCTGCGCCCGTGTCGGGGCGGTCTATGGGTGCTGACGGACTTGCGGCCCGGATCAGACCCCCTCTCTCGCGGGGTATGTCGGCTCAGGCCTCGACGACCTGGAACATCGGGTCACGGGCGAGGGCCTTCGCCATCTCCTCCGTGAATTCATCTTCGGGAACCCGGGTCTCGCCCCCATCCCAACGGCGACCGGCGCGCCTGCGACCGCCCGGCACGGCACAGATCACCGTCACCGTAGGACCGCCTTCATCGGCGGCGGCTTCGGCCTCCCGGATGCGCTTGGCGAGCTTTTCATCGCCGATGTTGCCAGGCACCTTGAGGCCAAGGGCTTCCGCCCGGGCTTCGAGCTCTTCGCGAGTGTCCATCTTCCGTCTCCTTGATCGGTTGAATAAAGCGGTCCGGTCCGGCCGGACCGCTCAGGCAATCGACCCGTCGCCTCAGCTGAGGCGGGTTTCCACGTGCAGCTCTGCCGTGTTGCGCCAGGTGTTGGTGGCGCCGGCGGCGTCGCGCTCGTTGAGCAGGATTTCGCGGGCCGCGCCCTCGTTGCTCGGGCCGACCACCAGCAATTTCGGGCGCAGGTTCAGCTTGCGGCCCCGGTGCCCGCGCATTTCCAGCATCGCCCGGCGCGCGGCGGCATAGTTCGCCGGTGTCAGGGCGGCCTTCGAGGCATGGATGGTCTGCCAGGCGCCGAAGCCGGCAGCACAGCGCCGCTTGGCGAGCCACTGGTATTCGTCCTGGTAAGCGACATTCGCGTCCGTGAGGTTGGTCATGGCCGTGAACATCGGCCGTTCGCGATCCTGGAAGATCAGCGGCTTGATCACGCGGCTGGTGTCGATCAGGTACCAGGCCGCGCCCGCGCCGGCGGTCAGGTTGGAGACCGACTGCTCTACGCCATTCTCGTCTTCCACCGGATGGTCGGTATCGAAGAAGAACTGCCCGTCGTAGTGGGTCTCGGTAAAACCTTCCGCCAGCTTCTCCCAGACCAGGTCATCGGGCAGCTCGCGCGCGGTCTGGCCGAAGTCCGAGGCCAGCGTGGCGTACATGCCGACCTGGTCGTCCTTGATGTCGTCGACGCTGACGGCAATCGTGTTCTCGAACTTGCGGTTCGTGATCTGGAAGCCGTCGATCTGGAAGCGGTTGATCACCCGGTCGCCGATCCATTCACGCATGCCGGGGATTTCCGACAGCTTGGGATAGCTTTGGGTGCGTGTTGTCGAGTTCACCGTCATCGCGATGCGGTTGTAGGTGGTCTCCCCGCCGAAGAGGGTGGTGTTGAAGGCCGTGGTGAACGCGAGGTTCAGGGCGGCAAGACTTGCGCTGTTGAGGTCCATGTCAGGTTCCTTGCGTCAGAGGATTTCGACCCAGGCGCCGGCCGCCTCGATCTGGATGAGCTTGCCAGCGACCAGGGTGCCCGTGGCGGCGACAGTGTTGTCGTCGGCCACGTAGACGTCCGAGCCGATGTCGGTACGGTCGAGCCCGGTCTGGTTGAACAGGAACGTGCCGCGCTTGGTTGACGCCGCGATCGCGCCAGCCGCGCCGTCCGTGTTGTCAGCCTCGGCACTCGCGACCCCGCGCATGACCGGCGTGGCGGGCGCGGCCGGCACCGCGTTGCCCGCGGCATCGAGACCGACCATCGCGCCGAGAAAGATCTTCGTGTCGGCCGCGACAGGGTCGGAGAGCTGCTTGCCGCCGGAGGCGAGCTCGGCCGTGGTGCGGTTCTTGGTCAGGTTCGCCATCGATCAGGCATCCTTCTTTGCGGGGACAAGCGGCTTGCCCTGTTTCTGGGCGAGGAAGGCCTCCTCGGAGACGCCGGTTGCGGCGATCACCGCGCGCTCGTCGGCCGTCAGGTGATCGGCGTTCTCGGGAGCGCCTTTCGGGGTGACGGACTTGCCGTCGACGACGACAGGGGCGCTGGCCAGCCAGGTCTTGAACCCGGCAAGGTCCGACGCGGCATACTTGCGCGCCCAGTCCTCCAGTCCGGGTGTGACCTTGCCGGCTTCCATGGCGGCCGTGACCACCGCGCCGGCGCGATCTTCGTTCACCGACGCCGTCAGGGTCGTGAACTTCGCGCTCAGCTCCTGGAAAGCGGACATGGGCACGAACTTCGAAGGGTCGGGATCGGCGCCGCCCTCGGGCGCAGCCGTGATCTTCGCCGCGATCGCGGTTGCGGCGGTCTCGGTGAGCTCACCGGTGAGGCCGGCGGCGGTCACGATCCCGGCGGCGTGCTCCGCCTGGTCGATGGCGCTTTCGGCGGCGGCGAGGACTTTGGCTTCGTCCGTCTCCTCGGGCATGCCGAGTTTGGCGGCGAGCTGTTTCAGCCATTGGGGCATCAGGTCGTTCTCCTGTTGTGATGCGACGAGTGCGAGTTCGGGAAGGGCGGGGTCGTTGGTGAGCCCGGCACGCAGGATGCGGCCGACCTCGGACTGGCCCTCGGGAACGGTGAAGGTGGGAGAGATGAACCGGAAGTGCCGGCCGCGCAGGGCCTCTTCTCCCGCAGGCGTCCATTCGACGGAGGCGACGATCCGCTGGCCACTCACCTCCAGCGAGGTGATCCAGCCCGCGGCACGTCCATCACGATTGCCCTGGCCATCCATCCCGTGCGCGAAGTCGATGGGAAGCATCCCACCCTTCGCGGCCGCCATGGTGCGAGCGATCAGGCCAGCCGCATCGGTCACGCGGCCGACTTCGCCGCGGCGGTCCTGCAGCCGGATGGGACCGAGCGGCATCAGCTCGATCCGGCCGGGCAGCGCCTCGCCGGTGAGCGGCAGGATTTCGGCGGTGCAGGTGAAGGTGCGTTTCGTGGTCATGCCGCGAAATTATGCGGTGCGCCGGCCACAGCCCACGGTGAAGGTCTTCAGGGGGGAGGTGCGAAGTCGGCCTTGCCGTCGGGTGGCCGGCGCCGGGCCAGATTGGGGGCGATCCGGCCCGAAATCAAGCGCTCTGACGCGTCAGGTGCAGATCGCGCCGCAGACCTCGGATTAGGAGGCCATTCGAATACCATTTAAATACCCTAGGATTGACGGCTCGAGATTTTTCGGCCCGACCCCCACGAATTGCAGAGATGGCCCTGAGAGGCGATTTTTTGCGGGTCTTGGAATTTGAGGGGGTGTGGCGCATCCGACCCCTCAGATCACCTGGTCGATGAGACCGCCCATGAGCGGGATCAAGTCGACCGCGGGACCCAGCAACCTTGCGATCCTGCCACTCGGTGCCGCAGCGTAGCTCAGGGTGCCGCGTTCGGCCAGCGCGCGCAACAACGCGTGCCGCGCAACCAGCGTCAATTCGAGACTGCTCAGGGTTTCCCGGCCGGGCCACGCGGCGGCAACATCCTGCGCCCGGCGGTCGAGATACGCGAACCGGGCAGCAAGGTCGGCTTGCGCCTCCGATGCCCGACCGATCCGGAAGATCGAACCGTCCGGATAGACCAGCGCCACCTGGTCGAGGGCAGGGGACGCCAGCAGCTTCGTGACGTCATCGACGCGGAACGGGGCCGACGTTCCCTCCGCCCGGATCAGCACGTTGCGTCCACCGGGGCCGTCAAGGAGGGCGCGCATGTCTTCCGAGAGAGGGGCAGGCTGCCCGTCATCTGCCGAGGTCCTCGTCAGGCCGGCGGGTGGGTCCTCGGGCGGCGCGTCGAGCGCGTAGACCAGGGCCGCGTTGCGCGGGTCGCGCAGCCTCAGCGCTGCCAGTTCCTTCACGTAGCCCCGATCGGCGGCGACATGGGTCGGCGGCAGGTCGAGCGCGCTTGCCGCGTGCCGATCGTCAATCTCCAGCCAGGCCTGGCCCGGATTGGAGGCGAAGGACGGATCAAGCCCGTCGAGCAGCTGGCCTGTTTCTCCCGTGCGCGGATTGGTCCAGGGAGAGGCCTCGAGATCTGCGATCTCCTCGTCGGTAGTCAGGCGCTTGCCTTCCCGCTCCAGCATGCGGTCGTTCATGGGCCGCACGTAGCAGGCGCAGAACCATCCGTTCGGCGGGAATATGCGCCCCCAGAGCGGATGATCGATCGGCAGGATCAGACCGTCGAAAGGTTCATGCTCCTCGCGCTTGGTCTCCCGGTCGACCTGTCGATACTCGAGGTAGGGCAGAAACGCCTTCGTGCGTTGCAGCCTTGCCCATTGGCCCGCCGCGTAGGCGGTGCGCAGGTTCGTGTCGAAGATCACCTTCAGCCGGCGCATCGAGCCAAGCTCGACTTCCGTGAGTTCGCCGGTCACCGGATCGCGCTCGATCCCCTTGCCCCACCAGCCCATCGCCCTGAGCCGTGGCGCCAGGTCCCGCTGAAACTGCTGAAGGGTAGTGCCCTCAGCAAGCCCGGCGTCCACCGCGCTCCGGATCTCCGCAAGGACGTCGTCGCGCATGGCCTTGGCGACGACGAAGCCGCGGGCGTGTTCCTCGCGCCAGAAATCGCGGTAGTCGAAGCGCTGCAGTTGGGGCGCGAAGCCCTTCGACCGGAAGAACTCCAGCGCTTCCCGTGGTGCCAGCGGCTGCAGCTCGATCTCGGCCATGTCAATCGAGCTCCGCGCCGACCTCACCCGCAAGTCGGGCGTTCAGGCTCAGCTTTGCCAGGAGATCGCGCAGGGTCTCGTCTGGCGCGCCGTCGGCCGCCGTGGCGAGGATATCGCGGATGTCTTCGAGGGAGCCTGCGCTGTCGATCGCATCCAGAAGTCCGCCGAGCAGCATGTCCATCCCGTCCTGCGCCGTTCCGCTGTCGATCAGCCGGTCCGCAAGTGCTGCGATCTCGCCCTGGGCCGTGTGCACCTTCATGGCCGCGATCCGGTTGTCGGGAGGGACATCGGGTGTGGCGCCGGTATCCCGGGCCGGGAAGCTCAGGATCGTTTCTCCTTCCTCGGGCTCGCGCAGACCATAGAGGTCGCGGACCTGCTTCTCGGAGATCTTGAGACCCATGGGGCCAAACGTCTTGATCGCGAGCAGGGTCATCCGCGGATCGCGCTCCTCTTCGGCCTCGAACCGGATGCGCGGTGGGGTTGCCGCGTCGCCGAAGTTGAGGACCGTGAGGGGAAGCGCCAGGTCCCGCGCGAGTGTCGATGCCAGCTGCATGGCGTCGGCATCGCGAATGTCTTCGCGCACCAGGTTGTGCACCTTGCCGACGGCATGCCCGCCTGCGATGGCATCGGTGGTGGACACCTGGCCGAGGATGGCCTTGGAGAGCTGCTCGTCCCAGTACCGTGCCGAGCCTTCGAACATCTTGTCGGCGCCGGTCACGTTGCCGTTGACGATCTCGACCTCCATCGACTTCGGCATGATCGCCGCCATGTCGACGCCCAGTCGGCGGACCGCGTTCAAGAGCTTCGCGCGCTCTTCGGCCGTCGCGGTGTTGCCGTGCTTGCCGATGCGCAGGGGATGGCCATAGGCCTCCATGAACACGGCCCAGTCCTTCAGCGTGTAGTTCTTGAACACGTAGGCCCAGGCGGCAAGCCGGGCGAGACCGGAACGGATCGGCAGTCCCGACTTCAACCGGGCACAGTGGAAGACGTACCGATAGGCGGGCAGGGGAAGGTCGCCGTCCTCGTCGCGAAGGAGCGGTGTGCGTCCATCCACCTGGTCGAAACGGAACCAGCGAGGATCGCGATGCTCCAGCCGGGAGATGGTCCAGGGCTTCGTGGTGACGTTCCACATGATCTCCGTCGCCGAATAGCCCTTGCCCAGGGCGTCGAGCATGTCGACAAGGTCATCCATGATCGCGGCCGAGTTCATCGTGGCCCTGACCAGCTCGGCCGCCCGTTCGGACCCGTCATCCTCGGCGCCCGCCTCGACCACGATCTGGAGCCGGCGGATCGCACGCTTGCGCACGCCGAGGACCGCCGCGTAGTGGAGGTCCTTCTCTTCCATCTGCTCGGCAAGCTCGAGATAGGCCGTGGCGTCGCCGGTCTCGGCCTCACGCAGAAGAGCGCCGAGACGGTACGGGGTAAGGCCGTCCGCCGGATGTCCGGACTGGATCTGGCGCACCCCGCCCATGGTTGGCCCGCCGGTTTCCTCGACCAGGTCTGCCTTGGCGGGCGGCTTCAGCGGCGCGCCGTTGATGTCGATCAATCCCATGTTTCGCTCCTATTGCTCCGCTGCGAAGACGATCCGGCACCCGGCCCGTTCCAACAGCCGCCAGATGACTTCCCGCTTGTCGGCATCCATGCGTTCCCAGGCGGCGTTGCCGATCCGGCCCAGAGACTTGCAGGCCGCCTCTCGCGCCTGCTCCTGCGTGGGGTAGGTTGCTGCGTCTGGAGTGGTATCGCCGTTCTGCCAGCGCCAGTACATCAGCGTCGCGCCTCCGCCCAGGCGCGCTCGTAGCGCGACTGCAGGCTGTCGTGGGCCTGATCTGCACCCAGAAGGTCGGGGCAGAAATCGGTCTCGCCCAGGCGCCAGAGGTGCCGCATGTTCCGGCTGTTCACAACGTTGCCACCCGCCGGGTAGACCTCGATCGCACAAGCATCGGTGCCCCATGCGAGGTTCTTGATTTCCTGCAGCTGGTCCCAGGTGATGGTGCCGTCGTGCGCGACACCAAGACGGCCGAGCGCCACGTCGACGGTAACCTCGAACCCGTAGGCCTCGAACCGGCGGAAGGCCCGATCCCCGTGTTCATGCACCGGCCCGATCATCGCAGCGCTCTCCAGCCAGGGTATTCCACCCCGAATTCCCGCCAGACGGTCTCGACCCATTCGTCCCGCAGGATCAGTCCGACGGGGTTCCACAGGTGATAGCAGGCGTGGATGCAGATCGCGTCCCAGAGGCTCATCACACCGTCTCCCAGTAGCCGTCGGTCAACCAGCCGTGCCAGTGTCCCTGGTGATGCACCGACGGCAGCAGAGTTGGTTCGGTCTTCGAGCCATTCCACTTCCAGCTCGCTCGCTTGCCGCCCGGCTTATGTCCGTTGCCGATCAGCAGACGGCCTTCATGACCACAGCCGCAGGGGCAAAGGTAATGCATCTCGAAAAGGCCCGCCTGTTCGCGCGCGCGCAGATGGAAGGATCCGGCGATCCTCATCCTGCGCATGTCCGTCAGATCGATGAACTGGATCGCCCTCACCATGCGCCCCTCCCGAACCGCCCCATCGGCTCATCGCCGAGATCCAAGTCAACGCCGCCCCCGTGGGGCCGAAACCTGTCCACGGTTTCCGCACCCTGGTAGCCGAACTCCTCGACCTCGAGGCTGGTCGCGTACCAGGCAAGGGCCGAAGCGACGGCACTGTCGCCATGGCGGTCATAGCCGTCAGAGCCCTTGAAGCGGAAGTCGCGCGGGACACGGATCACGCCATCGACGTACTGGAGGGATTGATGGTCCTGGAGGACGTCCGGGTGCTCGCAGAGCTCGATGGTGCCATCGGCGAAGGCTTCGATGTAGGCGGGCATCTCCTGGCGGTACCACTCCACGCTGAAGCTGACCTCGACGACGGTCTCGCCGTACCGTTGAACGGCCTTCTCCGCCAGGTAGGCACCGTTGCCGGTCTTGTCCATCGCGCCGCCCGCAAAGCGGGGAATGCGGTCACAGACATAGAACAGGATATCGCGCTGCTGATCGAAGGGTATGTTGCGCAGCTCGACGATCAGCTTCTGGCGCCGGACGAGGTCCAGGCCTTCTTCGAGGATGACGATATCCGTCGCGTCACCGGACCGCGCGAAGTCCTCGCCCATGTAATGACGGCGGTCCGGATTGAGGCCCTCGAGGATCGGGCGCAGCTGGGTCTCGCACCAGTCGAGTGCATCGGCAAGACGCACGTGGTCCGGCGCATTGCGGAAATGATCGTCGCGCACCCAGCGCTTGAAGGGGATGCCCGCGACCATCCGCTTTTCGATCTGCACCCGGGTGAGAGCGGCGCCTTCCGCTTCGGCGGGGATCGCGTCGAGCTCCTGGCGCATGGCGGCGGTGCGGGCGCCGTAGGAGCCGCGGATCAGTGCTTCCCACTCGTCCTCGGCTTCCTGTGACCAGGTCAGCCCCTTCATCCTGCAGACACGCCTGTAAAGACCGTTTTCAACGGCCTTCGAGAATGGCATGAAATGCACCGCGAAAGGGTTCTTCTTGGCCTTCGCCTCCCGGATCAGCTCGTTGAACGGGTTCAGCACGCCGTTGTGGGTCGAGATCACGCGGACCTTCCCGCCCCAGATCAGCAGGGCGTTCACGGCGTCAATGACCTCGCGCACATCGCGGTGGAAGGCGGCCTCGTCGATCACCACCACGCCCTGAAGGCCGCGGATGTTCGCCGGGTTCGAGGACAGGGCTTCCACCCGGTAGCCGCTTGCGAAGTTGATCCTGAAGGCCGAGATGTCTTTCGAGGTGCCGTCGGCGCGTTCATCCTTGAAAAGGAACTCCTCGATCTGGTGCAGCTCACCGGCGATAACCTTCGCGAAATGCGCCACGTAGCCGATGAACTCCCGTCCCTTGTCTTTCGTGTCGCCGATGTAGAACACGTTGCTGCCGCCGGCTGTCCGGCTGGCGGCGGCGATCAGGGTATCGTCCAGGGCCTCGGCGAAGGTGATCCCCGTCCTGCGGCCTTTCTCGGCAAGCTTCAGATCGCTCTTGTCCTCGAGCCATTCCTTCTGGTGGAGCATCAGGATGCCATCGGCGAAGGGGTCGAGATCCTCGGGGATGTCCGCGCCGCGTGTCAGCTGGTCGGGCAGGGCGGCCGGATCCCGCGCGAGGACCGGCGCACCGGCCACCCGTTCCGGATCGCTCCCGGTCATTCCCGCAGACCGAGGAATTCGCGCCGCAGCTCCGCGATGCGATCCGAACCCATGCCGGTCTCGGTCGCGACCTTCTCGAGGGCGCCATCAACCTGGTTGGCGAAGGCAGCAAGCTGGGCACGCTTGCGTTCGATCGGCACGCGTTGCGCGTTCACGGCGGATTGCAGCGCGCGCGCCAACTCCATCGCGTCCTTGGGCGACATGTCGGCGCCACCGTTGAGCAGCTCGAAGATCAGCGTCTTGATCGTTTCGGCGGCCATGATGGTCACGTCGTCAGTCTGGTCAGGGTCCAACCGTTCGGTCAGCGCGGCCGTCATCTGCCGCACTTCCTCATGCCGCCGACTGATCCGAGCGATGTTGATCGAATGCCGGTTGAAGGCTGACATGGAGATCGGCCCGAGGCCCAGCACCGCCAGGCGTTCGTTGAATTCGGCATGGATGTCCTTCTGCAGGCGGTCCCGGTCCTTCAGTTCCTGGAAAGCCCAGGCAACGACCGGGTCCGCTGCCTCTGGCAGAAGATCGATCGACGAGAGACGTCCGCGTCCTTGGCGTGCCATCCGGTCACCTCGGCAGAGAGGGTTGTTTGATCCCGACGATCATGCCGTCGCGGTCAAGATGTTCCTGGCCGCGTTCGGTCAGATGGGCGATGATCGCGGTGCCGGCCTTTCGCAGACGCACCGCGCCCGCCTGTCTTTCCAGCCAGTCCAGCTGCGTATGAAGGTATTCGCGGCTGCGCCGCACCGCGAACTCCTTCAGGACCACCATGATCAGGCTGTCGCTCATGGCCTTCGCCGGCTCATCGGCCAGGGCTTTCAGGATCACCAGCCGCACCTCCGCGTCGAAATGATCGCTGTACCCCTCGAACACGTTCCCGCTCATCCGCCTTTCCCCTTCATTGAGATCAGAAAGTCCTCGATCCGGCCCACGGCCCGGCTGGTGCTTTCGGTGTTTCGGTCGATCGCCATGACCCGCTGGTCGAGGCGCGCCACGGTCAGCTCCATCTCGTGGAACTCTTCTCGCGTGGGCAGATGCTCTATGTCGCTTTCGACGCGTGCCAGGCGCTTGTCGAAGGTGTCCATGCGCTCCGCCACGCTCTCGAACTTCGAACCCGTTGCCCCACCGGTTTCCTCGCTCTTGCCGCTCGAATTGAAACGCAGGTAGAGGCCGAGCGCGATTAGAGCTGCGGCGGCAAACAACCCCCACAGATCCTCGCGGGCGAAGGCCCCTTTCAGGAATTCCGCGATGAGTTCCATCCGAGATAGACCCCCGACGCCATACAGATCAGTGACAACAGCTGGTAATTGGCGGTTGCCGTCGTCGATACGCCCGCCGACATGAAGCTCAACGCAATCACCAGCCAGACGCCCGCTGCGCAACACATGGCGAGGAAGCGCATGGTCTGCCCATGTCTCAACCGAAGCAGGACCGGGACGAGCTGCGCGCCCGCGATCAGCGCCACGAGCGCCGCCCAGTTAAGTGCTCCGAGGTGGCTGAACCCGGAATAGCTGTCGCGCAGCAGCAGTTCCGGTTGGCGGGCGAGCAGCTGCGCCCAGGAGAGCAGGTTGAGCGCCGAGAAGAGCTCGATCAGCCGGACCGGATCAGCGAACAGGAACCCGCGGGTCCGCCTGACGAGGGGGGTAAGCATCGATCAGCGGATTTTCTTCGACGCGCGCACCCGGCCGACGATCGCCACGATACCACCGACGCCGGCCGCGACACTGGACAGCAACACTGGCAACGCCTGTGCGTCAGCGGGCGAGATCGTGTAGCCGAGCAGGCCGAGGCCCGAACCGACAACGGCGGTAACCCCGCCCCAGACGGCGCGTGACGCAAAGGGAGATTTGGTATCGGTCAACATGGTGCTTTCCTTTCCTGTGTTGAGAGCTCAGGCGTGGACGATGGGCGCGGTGTAGCGCGCAACAACCCAGCCTTCCTGTTCGCCGTAGCGCACCTTGATCCAACTGCGGTCAGCAAAGATACCGGCACGGATCACGGGCACGATCACGCCATCGGGGATCGCGGTGATGACGTTCGGATTGAACGACGGCCAACGCCGCATATTGAGTGTGTCGCCGTTGACGTCGATCTCGACGAACTCCCCCGCATCCTCCATGGGATCCGAGGCGTCATCGGCTTTTGCGCCCTGGACGTCATCCCGGCCGAGCACCCGTGCCTTGATGCTGTCGAGGGGAAACAGGGGGTTCGTGTCCACCTTGCGACCAGGCGAGACATACCAGTGGGTGACGATGTCCTCGAGTGTCGGAATGTAGGCGAAGAGTGCGACGAGCAACTCCTCGACCGCATCGATCTGCTCCTCGGTGTAATCCATCCACCAGCCGGTGCCGTGCTCTTTCGACTGCGCGAACCAGATATCATGCTCCACGATATCGAAGGTCTGCTTGTACCAGGCGCGCGCCTTCCCTTGACCCGCATCGGTCATGCGGCCGGGGTTCACGATCTCGATCCCGATGGAGAAATTGTTGCACCCACGGCGGCCGTGATATTCGGACGTTCCGGCATGGCCGGCCCGGCGGTTCGTGGGGACCTGCTGGGTCACGGTGCCGTCGCGCTCGACAACGAAATGCACGGAAACGCCGCTGGGTGCGCTGAGCAGGTAATTGGCCGAGTTGAATTTGGTCAGGCGACCTGCGGTATCATGGAGCACCACGATGGTCGGAGTGATCTTGCCGCCGATGTTCTGAGCGCGGCTGAAGCCGATATCCTGGGCGATGTGATTGCGGAATTTCATTACATGCTCCATCTCCCTCACGGCTTCTGCCAGCCGCTGCGGTTATTCGGCGCGCTGCGCCAGTGCCATGGTCAACCAGATAGCACCCGCGAAATCACGCGCTCACGGTGAAGGAGTTCAGGGGTTAGCTTCGATTGAAGAGGGGGAGGGAGTTGACGGACCTGTCGGTGTCGATGTCCAGGTCGCCACGCAGCTCGGCGCGGAGTTGGCGGACGCGCCGGACCGTCACCCCGAATTCCGCCGCGATATCGTTTGCCGATCTCGCAGGATCGGTCAAGCCCGCATCCAGTACGGTGGCCCGCAGGCGCGACGCCCTCTCTTCGGCGTCGGAGCCACGCTGGGACGGGAAGTGAACCTCCTCACCGCCGCAACGTCCCGCGAGCCAAATGCAGATGTCCAGGCCGAGTTCGCTCGCCAGTTTCGACAATTCGACGTGTTCCGCCTTGGGGATGTAGCGGCGCTGGCCGCCGGCGTTCGCCAGCACGCGCAGGCGCGCCGCAAGACCGAGATCCCGTTCCAGTTCGTCCAGGAGGCCGGCATGCCAGGTCATTTGCGCCGTGCCTTCCACCGCCGAGCACGGTTCGACATTTCGCCGTTGCATCCGTGGACTGTCACCACGCGTCCTTCCGCGAACACGTAGCGGACGCCGTCGTGCACTTGGGCTTTTGCGCCGACGCCGCGCCCCTCCCGGGTCATCAGCTCGATCCGGCGGCGCAAGGCGTTAACATCGACGCCGTAGACACGCTCGAGATACCGCAGAACGGCGTGATCCGTCACGATATCCCGATCGCGGCTCATCAGCGGCCCCGCCAGTCGAAGTCGATGCCGGTACGCTTGCCCCAGGCGCGCAGCGCGGCGATGACAGCCTCGATCTGCCCGGGATCGCGCAGCATATCGACGTCGGCCGGGACCGATGCCCATGCATCGCCGAAGCGCGTGCGGATGAAGGCGTTGAGGCCCGCGCGGCCCGGCCGCTCCAACTCGCCCGCCTCGCCGAGCTTGCGCCAGAGTACGTGAATGAGGCGCAAGTCCGCGCGAGGGGCGGAGGGACGGCGCTTGCCGCTTTGCGGCTTGAAACCGCTCGCCTTCAGCCGATCGAGGACGGCGCGCAGATCGGTTTCGGTCATGTCGCGCATGGAGGCCTTGCCACAGACAGCGAGCTGGAGGTCGCGTCGCGCATCGCTGTCGATGGCCAGCTGACGACAGGCCACGTGGATCTGTTGTTGGAGAGCCCGCGTCATGCCGTGTACCTGCGGAAGAACATCGGTTTGATGGGCTTTCGACGCGATTTGAAAGGCCATCGTGCGACTACCTCGCGGGCATGGTCGGTGCGATGGCTGAAGGCAGTACGCAGGCAATCGAGTGCGGCCTCGTGGATCAGATCAAGCGGTTTGGCCAGCCCGCACTGAACAGACGTGTGGTCACGGCCGCCGAAGGATCGACCTATTTGCAAAAGCGAGGTTTCGGTGAACTCAGCGCAAAGACGGTAGGCAACGGCGCGCCGGCTTGTGTCTACCCGCCCTCGGCCCGGTCCGGTCAATACATCGACCGAGATCCCGAAATGATCGGCGACGGCAACAGTGATTTCTTCGACCGTGAGGGCGGTCGGGACAGGGGCGGCGCACGGTTTGTCGAGACGGTCGATACCCATCAGATATCCCCCGCCAAGATGTAGAGACAGGCCGCAGCACCTGCGCTCAACAACGCACCGTAGCAACCGATCTGCGCATATTCTCGATTTCCATCTCTGATCGCTCCCCCGGCACCCACGGCAAGCCAGAGGGAGAAGAGCTGGGCGATCACGGCGAGGCTGTATGCGAGGATGCTCATTCTTCGTCCCTCCGACGGTTCCTGACGGCGTGCTCGAGCTTTGCGGTTGCGAGGATCGTCGGCTTCAGCTCGGCGGATGCGACATCGTACCCACGCCCGAAGCGGCCGTTCAGCCGAGGAAGCATGGCTCTGGGAATAGCCTCCCAGTTGGAAGGATCGGTGTTGGTCTTGTCGCCGTCGAGGCACTTGAGGCACATGCCCTCTGGCACCGGTCCGTTCACCTTCTCCCAAAGCCAGCGGTGCTTCTGGACGGGCCGGGTCGCTGCGCCGGTCCACGGGTTCGGCTCGTCCACGATCATAATGACGTAGCCGTCCTTTGCGTCGATCCGCTCGTGCCCCGCCCCCCGGAACGTGTGGGGACGGGCCCCTTTCTTGAACTGGGTTTTCGCGCTGTTCGGGTTGAAGGGCATCTTCCGGCCCTTGTTGGGGGGAACCTGACCAGGCACGAACTGCCCGGTTCGTCCCGTCAGCCAGCCCTTGCGCTTGCAAAGCGCGGTCAGGTTCGCCTGGCTGACATCGCTCCGGCCGGACCACTTCACGAACGCCGCATGCAGATCGCGGCGCGGCAGTTGGTGCAGCGCCTCGATGAACACCAGCTCGGCTTCGCTGTATGTGATCCGCCGGCCCTTCATTCCTGCGGACCGGAAATCTGGGGAAGGTGCTTCAGCACCTTGTCACCGTGTTCGGCGTAGAGCTTCGCGGCCTTCAGGGCCAGCTCGCCGTTCGCCGTGATCTTGTCCGCAAGCGACACCATTGCATCGGCGCGTTTCACCTCCTTCTCGATCTGCTCGAGGTCCATGTCTTCCTCGGACAGCCGTTCGAGTTGAGCAAAGAGGTGGTTGTTGAGGTCGGTCAGCCGGTTCTTCATGGGTCAAGCCTTCGCCAGGTCGATGGTGATCGGCTGCCACGGCGCATCGTGCTTATCGCGACAGTAGGCGCGGTGATAGGTCTTCGAGCCCACGACCCGCATGGCGTCGCGGATCGCGTCCTGGCCCCGCTTCCACCGCGGATCGTCGCTTTCACGGCGCAGGAGGACAAAGATCAGCGCCTTGTTCACCGTCCCTTCCTTGTCGGTGTTGAAGGCGTCCGTCACGAGGCCGCGCAGTTCCGCCCGCGCATCGGCCGACCACTCGTTGAGGCACTCGTCGAAGATCGCCTTTGCCGTCTGCAGTTCCGGACCGAACACGATCCGGTCCGCCACAGAGACGGTCACCTTGTAGAGGCCATCCACCGTCATCAGGGTGGCATTGCCTTTCTTGCCTCCGAGCTTGGCATCGTACTCCTGGGCGAGAATGGCCTCGAACGCGCCGATGTCATCGAACGTGTGTTCCTTGAACCGGGCTACCTGGCCGGATAGCGCCTTTGCGTACCCGACGATCTTGCGCACGGTTTCGTCCTCAAGCAGGTGCTGCGCCTTGATCGTCTCGATCGGCTGCCAGCCGCCCTTGCCGTCGCCCATGTAGGTACGACCTTCGATATCCTTGCGGCCATCCGGGATCGGTGCGGGGGTGAAGTTGGTCATGTTTCAGGTCCTTTCGGTTTCAACAAAACGGGGTTGACGGGACGGGTCCGTCGGCCGCCCCGGCAAGAGACCACTGACAGCGATCAGCAGCGCCATGGCCTCGATCTCGTCCATCGTGCAAAGCGTCGTGCCGCGCGGGCCCATCAGGTCCACCTTGGCGACACCGCTGCCCGCAAGGCGCAGCAGCTCCTCGGGTTTGAAGCGAGCGTCTTCAGTCATGGCGCACCACCGTTCCCAGGAGAGCTTTCTCAAGCAGGCGCTGCCCGTATTCAGACGTCGTCATGCCATGCTCGGCCGCGCCCTGTTCCAGCAGGCTGTGCAGCCGCATCGGGATCAGGATGTTGCGGGGCGTGACCGGGGATACCGCGTCGGTCGAGTTGCTAGTCTCACGTGTCCTGGCAAAGGTTTCGATTTTCTCGCCATGCGCGCGGGCCTTGCGGATGGCCTCGTAGACGCCGTTTGGATGAATACCGAGTTGCTGGGCAATCTGCACCGGGCGCACCCGTGCCTTCGCCAGTTTCACGATGGACGCGTAATGTTTGCTCATGTGTCGGGCTCCCCGTTGTATCGTGGGCACTTGCGGCAGGCCCGGAACATGCGGACCGTCATCGGTGCTGAGGACCGCAGTTCGCCGGCGTCATCCTGCCAGGTGAGGCAGTCCTCGCTGCTGATCGGGCCGAGCGCGGGGCACTGGACAGTGCCCGGTGCATAGATGGCCCTCACGCGTCTTTCGATGTTGCCGAGGCTGCCCTTGTACTCGTTGCGCAGGACCTGGCTGATCACGGTTGCGGAAAACTTCAGCCGCCGTGCCACCTTGTTCTGGGATGACCCGTCCGCGTCGCAGGCATTGACCAAGGCCTCGACCCAGTCGGGCAGGACACCCCAGCACTCTTGCGCCATATCCATTCTCGGGCTCATAGGAACTCTCCCGCGACATGGACGACGCGCTCTTCGTTGCCGTCGATCAGGACTGTTTTTCGTTGCCGTTTCGGGGGCAGGGGACCGGTATCGCGCACCAACCGGTAGCGGGCCGCGCGAACACCGGGGCGGGCCTTCTGGATCACCGACAGGTATCCGGCTTCCCGAAGAAGGGAGACATAGCTGCGGATCGCGTCTTCGTTCGGCAAGCCGTCACCTACGCCGATGGCCAGGGCGATCTCGTCGGGCGTGAACATCTTCAGGGTGCGCATCGCGGCCCAGATCGCCCCGTCACCGGTCTGACGGCGGCGCGAGACGAAGGCCTGCGCCTGCGTCGGGTCGAGCACCGTGAAGTAGGGCGTCGGGCCCTGCCGTCCGGCATCGCGCAGGATGCCTTCGCGGCGGAGCTTGCGGGTGAAGTTCTGCCGGGCCCATTCAGACACGCCGCATGCCGCATCCACCTCCGCATTGGTAAAGCGGGCCCGGGACAGCATGAAGGTCCACATGGCCTTCTCACGGTCGTTTGAGGGGGTATAAACAGGCAAGCTCACAGCAGACCCTCCCGGGGTGCGGGAGCCTCGCCGCGCAGAAACGGCGCGTCTCCCCATTGGTCCAGCGTCATGGCGTCGGCGCCCTGCAGCCGGCTCTGCTCCTTGACGTAGGCAAGATCGACACTGATCCGCCGGACCGACCCCTTGTTGACCTGGACGATCCGCTCGATCAGTGCGTCGTCGAGTTCGATATCCGGCGCGTAGAACTCCGCCAGCATCCGGGCATCCCGAAAATCTGCCGGCTCGGCCGCCGTCCAGGCCAGCATCCGGCCGTCGACCAATTCCCACCGGCGCAGCTTCTGCGGCAGCAATTCCATCCCGATCAGGATCACCGGCATGCTCGAGCCGTCATGCATGTCCCGGATGATCTCGATCATCCCGCGATCGACCGCGTAGTCGGCCTCGTCGATCAGCAGGGTCCGGCCCGCAATGGCCAGCCCTTCGTTCACCTGGTCCATCATTTCGGCCATGGTGGGCCGGCGGACGATCGACAGCTCCCGCAGGATGGCGGTGAGGAGGGTCTTCTTGGTCCACATCTTCTGGACCGTGATGTGAATCGCGTCGAGATTGGCGGCGGCATAGGCGCCCGCAAAGGTCTTGCCGAGGCCCGTGGGACCGTAAAATGCCGCCATGCCGGGCAGGCCGAAGGCGCGGCCTTCGACCCGCTTGATGAGCGTTGCCAGCGCCGCGACGTTGCGCAGCGGTTTGATACTGTTGCCGGTGTTCTTTCGATGTGTCATCTTCTCTCCACTCTGCTCAATCGCCGTCGCATGGTCGCACCCGTGCGGCGGCAACTCTTTTTGGGGGTCAGCCGACCCCGTCCTTGCCATGCAGCTCGAACATCAGGGCGAGGCCCTGGTACTCGGCGGTCTCCACGTACTCCTTCACCCAGCGCGCCTCGGCGGCACCGATAGCCTGGCCTCGATCTGACCGATCGAGCAGGTCCCGGGCGCGCCAGAAGCGATCCGACGGCCCCTCGCCGGACGTCGTCGGTGCGGGCTGTTTGCCGGGGAACTGCATGATCAGCGCATCGCGCGCCGCGTCGATCTCGGGCGCTTCCGCCGGGGTGTAGGTTGCCCGCCGATGTGCCGGGCGATCGGTGGCCTGCCGGAATTCCGGCGCCACCACCTTGCTCGTCAGGGCATCGCCGGGGGCCGGAGCGGCCGATGCGCTCAGCCGGTCCGCCAGCTCGGAGGGGGAAAGGGGGGCGACCGCCTTCGCGAGTTCGCGCTCCGCGCGCTGGATGCGCGCCTTGCGTTTCGCGGTGCGGCGTGCGTCCAGGAGGCTGAAGAACCCGACCTTCTGACGACACTCCGCAAAGCCGAGATAGGCACCGTCCGGCGCATAGATCGACATGCCCTCGTGCAGCGCATCCGGATCGAACCGGGCAACCACCTTCATGCCGGGATGTTGGGACATCCAGTCGGAGTGATAGTAGTTACCGAACAGCCGAAGCTGGCCGTTGAGCGCGTTCAGCTTGCCGACCTGCTGCGCCATCATCCAGAGCCGCCGCTGCTCCTCGGTGGCCTTGCGGATGGGCGCGTCGGCGTAGCTTTCAGCGAAGGTCCGGTCGAACGACCGGCCCGCCGCATTGTCCGTCAGCCGACCCTCGCGGGCGTTGTGCTCGGCAATCCCCTCGTCGAGGACGGAGAGGAAGGTCTCGAGCGGTATGGCGCGGGACCGGTAGTTCTCGGGCTTGGCCTGGGGGTTCTTCCCGACATAGGCACCGTGGAACCTCACGTCCTTCGCGATGTCGTTGGCCAGATCGCCGAAGCCCCGCTCGATGGGCTTCGATTGCCCGCTTGCCGGCCGCGCCCAGGTGACCCCAACATCCATCAGCGCCAAGACGCCCAATGGGTCATCGTCCCGCACCTTGAACCGGAAACGGGTCGGCGTGCCGCCCGTCAGCCACTTGTTCGCAAACTCGCGTCCGTTGTCGAACAGGCAGCGGCGCGGGATGCCCCAGGTCTCGACCAACTCGCCGAAGGCCGCCATCACCATGACCTTGTTCGGATCGTGGTCGACCCGCCAGGACAGTATCTTGTTGGAATAGAGGTCCTGGAAGGCCACGATCTGGGGACGGTCGATCTTGCCATCCGGCCACTCGACGAAGACGTCGATCTTGTGGCAGTCGGCGTTGACCGCTTCCAGTGCGACGAGACCGGAGCGGTCCCTGATCTGGGCGGGAAAGCACTTCTCGAGCCCCGCAATCCCCTCCCGCGCGAACACCCGCGTGACATGCGGCACCTCGCGCTCGATCCGGCGGTAGGCGGTCCGCTCCTTCAACACCGCCCAGCCCTGCCGCTTGGCCTCCTTGAGGGCCACGCGGTGGCATTGGCGAAAGGTCTGGGCCGCGATGCGCAGATAGAGGCTCTTGAGAAACTCCATGAAGGGCTCGACCGAGCTGTCGGTGGGGGCCTCGCGCTTGGCCATGCGGTGCCGGGGCGCCAGATAGGCAAGCCGGTCATCGACCCGAACACCTTCGATCATCTCGAGCCAGTTGTAGATGGTGCGCGCGCCGTTGCCACAAAGCTGGGCCGCCTGTTCTACGGCCGCAACCTGTGTCAGTCCGACACTCACAAGTCGCTCGACGGTCTGCACCGTCCGGAGACGGTCGGCTGCCTTGTCCTTCACGTGCTGGGGCAGCCTGTCGAAGGCGGCCCAGGCTGCGCCCCGGTCGGGTTTTGCCTTGACCTTGTCGACGTCCTGCATCAGCAGCGCGAGCTGTGCTGCCCGCGGCAACAGGCTCCAGTGATATTGCCAACCACCGCCCCGGCCGCGCTTGATCCGCGCGCCACCTGGAATGTCACGCCACCCCATCTGGTAGGCGCGGAGATTGATCGCACGGGCGGTGCCGGGCAATTCGGGCAGGCGTGCCGCGACAAGCTCGTCGGCAGTCCACCAGATCTGTTCAGGTTCGGCGCGCGGCATCAGCTCCTCCGGCTCTCGAAGGAAACGATCTCGCCGCCGGGGGCGTCGAGTTGATCCAGCAGTTCCCGCAAGGGCACGGCATGGTCGCGCACGAACTGGCGGCGTGCCGCCTTCGATGCCCGCGCCCAGGTTTCAGCCAGCTTGCCGCTGTCCTGATCCGCCTTGGTCTTGACCGCAGCGCCGGGCTGCACCCCCTGCGCGCGCAGCGCGGCGCGGGCATTCTTCGCCGTGCCCTGCGACAGGGCCTCGCAGATCGCGCGGCGGTCTCCGGCGTCGCCAAGCTTTCCGAGAAATTCGAGGTCGTTCAGTTGCACCCGGCGCTCCGCACGGCGCAGCATGGCGATCTCATCGGGCGCGAGGTCCGTTGCGGCCTTGATCAGGCGGCGAATGGACCGCTCGTTCTTGCCCAGAACGTCTGCTGCGTTGGCGGCGAAACTCCAGATGGACATTTTGTCCGTCTGGACGCCGTTGATAGCGTTCAGGCCCTTTGCACCGTTTCTGGTCTCGGGATGCTCTTCCTCGTACAGCCGCTTCTGCGCGGCCAGGAAAAGCCCCATGTCGAGGGGGTTCAGGGGCGCGCCGGCAAGGTTGCCCTCGACCTCGATCTTCATAGCCTGGTGGTTGCTGCAGGTGAAGACGCTGACAGGGACCTCGCTCAGGCCCAGCTTGCGCGCGGCTGTCAGCCGGTGCATCCCGTCCAGCAGGCGGTAGCCGCCCTTGATCTTCTGGACCTGCAATGGGTGCAGCAGGCCCAACTCGCGGATCGAACAGACCAGCGTGTCGACCGCCGCTGCGGAAACGCCCCGCAGCCGTTCCTCGACCTGGATCGCGTCAGGGGGCAGGTGGGTGATCTTCTGTTTTGTCGGGGTAGTCATGCTGCGCCCCCCGCAAGGACGCTGAGATTGGCTGTCATCAGGTCTTCGTCTCCGGTGATTTGGTCAGTGTGTAGTAGAACCGCCGCTGGCCATCCTTGACCTCCTGGCGGCAGGTGATTTCCGCGCCGTTGGCGCGCAATTCGGCGATCGTGGAATTGACCGCGCAGATGTCGGCCTGCTCGGCGAGGTCACGGGTGCTGAGTTCGCCCTTGGCATGCTGCAAGGCGCGAAGGGCGCGGCGCAAGCGGGGGCTGGTACTGAGCTTCCCGTGGTGCATCAGGGACGCCCCGCGGTCTCGAATTCGAGGATCTCCGCGCAGCGCTCGAACAGCCCGTCGTCGAAGGCGATCAGTGCGGTTGCCGCGAGGACATCCCGTGCCGCCTCGACCTTCAGTTTGAGGAGATCTGTGTGGTCGCTGTCTGCTTCTGCTGAGACCGTGGTGCCTTCGCGCGCCACGAACGCGCGGAAGTCGATCAGCTCGTCGTGCACCTTCTTGTAGTTTCTCAAGGCCGCCTCAAAGCTGCGCAGCTTCTCGGCCGGGCTCAGATCAGGCGAAGATCCTGGGTTCAGCCAGTCGGGAAGGGTCATTGCATCAGGCTCCCCGCAAACAGCCCTGCGAAGAGCAGGACAAACAGGGCGGCGGCGCCAAGGGCATCGCCGAGAATTGTGACCGCGCGGCGCAGCCCGGAGGAACTGTGGGTCGCCGCGCGGTCCTCTCCGTCGTCAGGACAGCCAGACCGACGACGGAGAACCGAAATGGAGGTTTTCATGACAGGAAAACGAGCTGACGGGTTCGACGATCTCGTCGATCCCAAACCGATGGTCAGGTGACGGCTCATGAGGCACTCCTTACATTGCGGTTGGGAGAAGGGCGGGGGATGTCATCGGGCCATTCGAGGTCAGCGGGCCAGTTGTCGCTGAACCATTGAACGATCCGGTTTGCCCTCCCGATGGTCACATCTGAGGTCAGCTTCAGGTTTCGAAAGAACTTGCCGTCGTTAGCCGCATAACTCGAAACAGTTGATAGCTTTAGCTTGGTCTGCTCCACGTAGGCGTCTGCAAGCCTGATGATTGTATCTTTCTGCATTGATCGGCCTCGGTGTTGTTACCGATACTATAAGGGGTATTATTACCGATAGTCAAGCATGCCGATTTTCGGTAATTATACCGAATCATGACGCATCGCCGAATTGACTTCTCCGCCATTGTGACCAGTCGCCTTGCAGAGCTGGAACAGAATGCGTATGCCATTGAAAATAAATACGGTCTTCCTGCCGACGCCATTCGGAACGTCAGCAGAGGCGACAAGAACGCCGGGCCACGCCTCAAACGTGTCGAAGAGATTTGTGATGCGTTGGGCCTCGAAATTTACATTGGCCCGCCTAGACCTGACCTCGCAGAGGCCCAGAAGGTGGGGGCGGATTTTGCGCGAATTCCGAGATACGATGCGCGACTAGCGGCCGGACCAGGAGCGCTGAATAGCGAGGAACTTCCCAGTTCGTCACTCGCTTTCCGCACGGACTGGCTTGCGCGGATAGGTGTGAACCCGCGGCACTGCTGTATCGTAGGTGTTACCGGCGACAGCATGGAGCCGACGCTGTACGACGGCGATCTCGTCATGATCGACCGCAAGGTGCAGAGCTGGCGCACGAACCGTCTCTTCGCCTTCGTCAACGCCGACGGCGACGCCCAGGTCAAACGCGTCCGCGTCCTGGATACCGCCATCGTGCTTCAGTCAGATAACCGGGACGTTGATCCGGTGGTGGTGTCAGGCCGCGACGCGGATCAATTGACAATCATCGGCCAGGTTGTCTGGGCCGGTCATGACTTTGAGCGGTAATGTTAGTCATTGGCATCTAGGTCGCCAGTTGTGAAATCACCGGAGAACTCCTGTGCGACGCTCACCACTGCACCTTCGTCCGCCCTTAAAATTTCCCCAGTCACCAGTTTGATTCTCGCGACATAACCCACGAGGGCGAAGTGCTCCTTAGCTTCTGCGTCGCTAAGAATTCTCCACCTGCCAGTCGAGCGTACTTCACCTGCGCTGTGATCAGCGATTGTCGTGGAAGTGAGGGTCTGGCTCTTCTCACCCCAAATATCGAAGGGGATGAACCGAACCTCTATTGCTGAAACTGGTTTATCGACTTTGAGCCGGTATGTGATCTCGTGTATCCAATTGCGGTCTGCAATTACTGTTCTGGGAGTGATCTCTTCCATACTGACCGGCAGGCTTGGGTCATTCACAATGATCCACTCGCGATCGAGAGAGCTATATCGGTTGATCTTGATCCCATAACCAGCGTCGACATTCATCGAGGTGCCTTTGCCTCTGATGGTATCCGAATGGGCAGGGATAGAGACCGCGCCGACGAATAGGATCGTCGCGATGAGATGAAATCTGGTCATGAAAATTCCTTTCCTAAATTCGACAATCTGCCCTGACGCTTTACCAGCCTTGTGATCTGATTTAGACCTGAGAGCGATGTCGTTTGCAACAAGCACCGACACAAGCGGTACAATCAGAGCGACATCATTTTCGGCAGTATAAAGGGTAGGCGACGCATGGCACCGTCTTCATGTCACCTGCGCCCTTCACGAGCGCTTCTGGTTTTCGGTCTCCAAAATCACTTCCGAGTTCAGGGACGTGTGTGATGCCCTTTAACTTCGCCCTTGTGACTGTTATCAATAGATAAATCGCTTTCTCGGAAGCGCGGGACCGAAGAAGGAAGCGCACTTCCGAGTTCACAACCCAATTTTTCGCCGATAATGGGGCATATGCCGATCTTCAGAGGGCAGTTGCAGCCCTATTTTTATAGGGTTTGCGAAGATGGATAGGCCATGCAGAAATGTCTGTCTGAAGATTTGCCAGACTTGGCGACAGGCCGACTTTGACGCGAATTTGCAGGACTTCGGCGTTAAGAACGCAAGGGTTCCGCGAACTTGCTCAAACACCTGTAAAATATGGTTCAAACCCGCCTGACACCGCCTAATCCCACATAATACCGGGAACTGCAGGTTTCACTGTCGCACTACAACATGCGGCAGGGTGTCAGGTGACCCACCGGCGACACGCCGCCGATCGCGAAGCCGGTTTGCGCCCGGATCAAGGCGGCGTCGGCCTTGCCCAAGGGCTCTTTCGCGAGAGCCGCGGCGCGGTCGAGGTCCACCTGATTGCCGCCCGCGGTGATGAAGACGACGGCGTTTCCACTGGTCTCGCCGCGCAGGACGATGGACTTGGCGATCTGGTCGATCTCGCACTGCATGGCCGCGGCGGCATCCGCGGCGGTGCGGGCGAGGGCGGTTTCGCGAATGTCCACGGGCATCCCCGCCGCTTCGAGGGCGGCGCGGACTCTTTTCAGGCTCTTGCTCATGCGCGCAGACTGTCGCAAAGCTTCTGCCATGACAAGCACGCTCGAAGCCCGTGTCACCCGCTGTCCGCGTCCCCACGATCGGGGGCTCGTGAAGGACATGGAGGCGTTGACTGGCGATCTGCCCCCGGCGGTCCGTGATCTGGCGGTCGGGGCCGGTGCATCGGCACCCTATCTTGCCGGCCTGCTGGAAAAGGAACGCGACTGGCTCGCGGCGGCGGTCGCCGATCCCGAAGCCCACGTGCAGGCCGTGATCCGCGGGGCGGGGGACCTTTCACCCGAGGCGCTGTCGGACGGGTTGCGTCAGGGCAAGCGCAGGATCGCGCTGATGGCGGCACTGGCCGACCTGGGCGGGGCCTGGTCGCTCGAGGAGGTCACGGGCGCGCTGACCGACTACGCCGACGCCGCCTGTGCGGCCGCCCTGCGTGCCGGGCTGGTGGCGCAGGTGCGCCGAAACAAGCTTCCCGGTGTCACCCTCGACGACCTTGACGACGCGGGCGGCATGGTGGTGCTGGCCATGGGCAAGATGGGCGCGCGGGAGCTGAACTATTCCTCCGATATCGACCTGATCTGCCTGTTCGACGAGACACGTTTCGATCCGGAGGTTTTTCACGAGGCCCGCAGCGCCTTTGTGCGCGCGACACGGGCCATGGCCGCGACCCTGGGCGACCTGACCGGGCAGGGTTACGTGTTCCGCACCGATCTGCGGCTGCGGCCCGATCCTTCGGTGACGCCGGTCTGCCTCGGGATGGAGGCGGCGGAACGCTATTACGAATCCCTTGGCCGCACCTGGGAACGGGCCGCCTACATCAAGGCGCGGCCCTGCGCCGGTGACATCGCGGCGGGCGCGCGGTTTCTCGACGATCTGCGGCCCTTCGTCTGGCGCAGACACCTCGACTTCGCCGCCATTCAGGACGCGCACGACATGCGGCTGGCCATCCGCGAGCACAAGGGACTGGGCGGGCCGATCACCCTGCCGGGTCACAACATGAAGCTCGGCCGGGGCGGCATCCGCGAGATCGAGTTCTTCACCCAGACCCGCCAGCTGATCGCGGGGGGGCGCGACCCGGACCTGCGCACGCGCGGCACCTGCGCGGGGCTGCGCGTGCTGGCGGAAAAGGACTGGGTGCCGGCGGACGTGGCCGAGGTGCTGACGGATCACTACCGGGCCCACCGGACGGTGGAGCATCGCCTGCAGATGGTGCGGGATGCCCAGACCCACGACCTGCCGGGCACGGACGAGGGGTTCGAGCGGCTGGCGGCGATGATGGACATGGACGTCGAGGTACTGCAGGCGGATCTGCACCGGCGTCTCAGCGCGGTGCACGAACTGACCGAAGGGTTCTTTGCCGCCTCCCGGCAGGGTGCGGAAAAACCGGCAGCGCCGCACACGTTCGACGCCGCGGTCCTCGACCGTTGGCCGAGCTATCCGGCGCTGCGCACGGTGAGGGGGGCGGAAATCTTCGAACGGCTCAAGCCGGAACTTCTCAAGCGGCTGGCGGATGCGGCCAAGCCTGACGAAGCCCTGCTGGCCTTCGACGGGTTTCTGTCGCGCCTGCCGGCCGGGGTGCAGCTGTTCTCCCTGCTCAGGGCCAATCCGCAGCTCGCGGACCTGCTGATCGACGTGGTGAGCACGTCGCCCGCGCTGGCGGCGCACCTGTCACGCAACGCGCAGGTGCTGGACGCCGTGCTCGGCGGCGATTTCTTCAGCGCCTGGCCCGGTCGCGAGGCGCTGGCCGCGGGACTGCGCGAGGTTCTCGAACGGGAGCCGGACTACGAGGCCCGCCTTGACGAAACCCGACGCTGGGCGCGCGAATGGCATTTCCGCATCGGGGTCCACCTGTTGCGGGGCCTGACGGACGCGCGCACCGCCGGTCGTCAGTATGCCGACCTTGCGCAGACGGTGCTGGCCTGCCTCTGGCCCGTTGTCGTCGACCAGTTCGCGCGCCGGTACGGGCCGCCGCCGGGCAGGGGGGCGGTGATCCTCGGCATGGGGTCGCTGGGGGCGGGGCGGCTGACGGCGACATCGGACCTCGATCTGCTGGTGATCTACGACGCGCAGGGCGCGGAAAGCTCGGAGGGTCCGAAGCCCCTGGCCTCGCGCAGCTATTACGCCCGGCTGACACAGGCGATGGTCACCGCGATGACGGCCCCGATGTCGCAGGGCAAGCTTTACGAGATCGACATGCGGCTCCGACCCTCGGGCAACCAGGGGCCGGTCGCGACGTCGCTTGCCGCCTTTGAAAGTTACCAGCGCGAACAGGCCTGGGTCTGGGAACATCTGGCGCTGACGCGGGCCGAGGTCGTCGCCGGACCGGAGGCCCTGGCCGATGCCGTCCACGAGCTGCGCGACACGGTGCTGGCCCGTCCCGCGGACCGCGCCAAGGTGCTGTCGGAAGTGGCGGACATGCGGCAGCGCATCGCGCAGGCGAAGGCCCCGGCGGGGCCTTGGGACGCCAAGATCGGGCCGGGGCGGCTGCAGGATATCGAGCTGCTGGCCCAGGCGGGCGCGTTGCTGGCCGGCCAGACCGCAAGGGATATTCCGCAGGCCTTCGAGGCCGCCGCCGGCGTCGGTCTGGTGACGGCAGAGGAAAGCGAAATGCTGAAGCGGACCTACGCGCGCTGCTGGGCGTTGCAATGCGCGGGCCGGCTCCTGTCGGCCGAACCCCTTGTCGAAAACACGCTGGGGCAGGCGGGGGCGGCCTTCCTTGCCCGCGCGCTGGACGCGGAGGATCTCGGCGGTCTCGAAGCGACCCTGGAGCGCGGCCATGCCGAGGCGGCGGCGATCATCGAGCGCGCGTTGCGGGCCACGAAGGAAGCGAGGGACGGATGAAGAAGGGCAGCGAACAGGATCCCAAGGGATTGGTTCACGAAAGCTATCGGATCGACGGGATCACGCTGTCGGAGTGCAGGACGATCTTCCTCGACTGGGCGCTGAGCCTCCCGCTTGAACAGGACACCGGTGCGGCCATCAAGACGCTGCTGGCGCAATACGGTGAAGACGCGCCGGACCACCCGATGACGCAGGTTCTGCGAGAGGGACAAGGCGGCATGACCGCGCCCCGGCGCCGGGGCGGCTGGCGCGGGCGGCCCCGGAACTGACCCGGTCGCAGTCCGGGGGTCATGCCGTCAAATGACCCCACATCCAGTCCCGTTTCGGCCCAAAGTCGCCTCAATTTCCCGTCAAAACCGTGTCGAAGTCGCAAGGGGCGCGCACGGCCGCCCGGAAAGAGGACCGGATGAAGTCACTTAAACTAAGCGCCGCGATCGGCATCGCCGCCCTGTTGTCCGCCTGCGGGTCGATGCCCGACATCGCCAGCCGGAATGCCCCGTTCGAGGCTACCGCGCCCTCCGTCACGCAGCCCGCCGGCCCGGTCGCGCAGACCGCGCCGCTGCCGCAATCGTTCCACGTGTCCCGGATCAACGTCCGGGTTCCCGAAAACCTCTCGGTTTCCGAAGCGAACCTCTATTATCCGCAGGCCGACATCGTCTGGCGGGGCGACCCCCTGGGCGACCGTCGCGCCCAGGTGCGCGAGATCTTCGAGACAGCGCTGTCGCTGGGGACGGCAGACCTCGGCGGCGCGACCGACGTCGTGCTCGACGTGGAGGTGACGCGCTTTCATTCCGTCACCGAAAAGACCCGCTACAGCGTCGGCGGCGTGCACAACATGGAATTCAACCTCACACTCCTGTCCGCCGAAACCGGCCAGCCGCTGGGCCCGACCCGCGCGGTGGAGACCAACCTGAAGGCCTTCGGCGGCCAGAAGGCGATTGACGCCGACCGGCAGGGGCAGACCCAGAAGGTCCGCGTCACCGGGCATCTTGCCCAGGTCATCCGGCAGGAACTGGCCCGACCCGCCGACGCGCCCGCGCCGAAACGCCGCCTGTCGCTGTTCCGCTCCTAAATACAGGCTTTCGCAGGAGACGGGAAAGCTCTAGACGGGGCGCCATGACAGCGCCTCTCACCCCCTCCCGCCCGATCGACGGTGGCTCCGAAAGCGAGCTGCCGGCCGTCCGGCTCATGCCGAAGGCGAACGCCCGCGCGATCCGCCACGGGTTTCCCTGGGTCTATGCCAACGAACTGGTCACCGATCGACGTACGCGCAAGCTGACCCCCGGCGCGCTCGCACTGCTCGAAGATGCCGAGCGTCAGCCGATGGGCCTCGTATCGGTCAATACGAATTCCAAGATCATCGCGCGCATGCTGGACCGCGACCCGGCGGCGGTGATCGATCAGGCCTGGTTCGAGCGGCACATCCGCCGGGCCTTGCGCCTGCGCGAGCGCCTGTACGACGCACCGTTCTATCGCCTTGTCCACGCCGAGGCCGATGGCCTGCCCGGCGTGGTGATCGACCGCTTCGATGACACCTGCGTGGTGCAACCCAACGCGGCCTGGGCTGAGGCGCTGATCGAACCGCTTTGCGCCGCGCTGGTGGCGGTCACGGGCGCGACCAATGTGCTGAAGAACGCCGGCGGGCGCACCCGCGCCCTCGAGGGGCTCGACGACGTGAACGCGGTGCTCGCCGGCGCCGCGCCGGAGAAGCCCGTTCCGGTCCGGATGAACGGGGCGACCTACCTCGCCGATGTGACCGGGGGCCAGAAGACCGGGATCTTCTATGACCAGCGCCCGAACCACGCTTTCGCAGCCAACCTGTCGCGGGGCGCGCGGGTGCTCGACGTCTTTGCGCATGTCGGGGGGTTCTCGCTCGCCGCGCTGGCCAGCGGCGCCTCGAGCGCGCTGGCGGTGGATGGCTCGGGCCCCGCTCTGGAACTGGCGCAGGGTGGCGCGGAGGCGGCGGGCGTCGCCGACCGCTTTGCCACGCGGCAGGGGGATGCCTTTGACGTGCTTGCGGCGCTGCGGGCGGAAGGGGCTGAATTCGACGTGGTGATCTGCGATCCGCCGGCCTTTGCCCCCGCGCGCCCGGCGCTGGAGGCGGGTCTGCGCGCTTACGAGCGTGTGGCGCGCCTCGCAGCCCCCCTTGTCGCCGAAGGCGGCATTCTGGGGTTGTGCTCCTGTTCGCACGCGGCGGACCTTGCCCAGTTCCGGGTGGCCAGCGTGCGTGGCATCGGGCGCGCCGGGCGGCATGGGGTGCTCCTGCACACGGGCTTTGCCGGCGCGGACCATCCGCAACTGCCGCAGCTGGCGGAAAGCGGTTACTTGAAGTCCCTGTTCTTCCGCCTTTGATGCGTGTCCTGATCGACACCTGCGTCCTCTATCCGACGGTCATGCGTGAAATGGTGTTGGGCGTCGCCGCGCAGGGGCTTTTCGAGCCTGTCTGGTCCGCGCGCATTCTCGAGGAATGGGCCCGCGCGGCGGTCAAGCTGGGGGCGGACGGCGAAGTGCAGGCCCGCGCGGAAATCGCGCTGCTGCGCCGCGACTGGCCCGCGGCGGAACGTGCTGCCGCGCCGGGGATCGAGGCGCGGCTCTGGCTGCCGGATCCGGACGACCTCCACGTGCTGGCGGTGGCCGTCGATTCCAGCGCGGATGCCATCATGACGCTGAACGCCAAGGATTTCCCCAAGGGGACACTGGCCGAGGAAGGGTTGGACCGGATCGACCCGGACCAGTACCTGACCGCGCTTTGGGTGGATCATCCGACAAAGGTTACCACTGTGGCCGATCACGTCCTGAACACCGCGCGGGCGCTGTCGGGTCACCCATGGGACATGCGTGCCCTTCTGAAAAAGGCCCGTCTGCCGCGTCTGGCGAAGGCGCTGACGCGATAGGGCAGTCGGGCGCTTGGGGCTAACGGGCGTGAGGACGACGATCCCTTGCCGGCTGGCTCAGCCGTTCCAGCGGGCTTCCAGCCTTTGCAGCGCGGCGACCCGCTCATCCGTTTTCGGGTGGCTCAGAAGCCATGCCGGGGAGGATCCATGGTTGCTTTGCGTCAAGGCTTCGAGCTTGCGGAACAGCGATATCTGAGGCCCCACGCCGATCCCCGCCTTGGTCAAAAGGGCGGCGGCATAGGCGTCGGCCTCGTATTCGTCGCCCCGCGACAGCCGCGCCGCCAGCAGGGTGGTGATCATGTTGGCGATCCAGACCCCGACGAAGGGGATGAACCGCCCAAGGACCATCGCCAGCGCGGCGCGGATGGCGTTCTGACCGGAAAAGTCGATCATCCTGCGCCGCGCGTGGCCCAATGCGACATGGCCCAGTTCGTGCGCGATGACGGAGCCCAGTTCCTCGGCCGTCACCTCGCCCGAGCGGAACTTGTTGTAGAACCCCCGCGTGATGAAGATGCGCCCGTCCGGGGCCGCCAGCCCGTTGACGGGATCGATCTCGTAGATGTGCACCTTGATCTGTGGCAGGTCCAGCGCCCGCGCCAGCCTGTCGCAGACCGCCTTCAGCGCGGGGTCCGCCAGCCGCGTGGATTTCGCGTCCAGCTCCCGCGCGGTGCGCCAGGTTGAAAAGCGGTACATCGCCAGCGCGTAGAGGATGGCAAGGAGGATCGGGAGAACACGGATCATGCCGTCAATATGGGGGCGCGGCGGGCAGGGGCAAGCGGCCCGAGGGCAGATTGATCGCGCCGCGTCACCACGCGACGGGCATGCTGGTCGGGCCGCGGAACGCCCAACCCTTGAACGGGACGGGGCCGTCCAGCCGAAGGCCCGGCAGCCTGTCGAACAGGAGCGGCAGCGCGACTTCCGCGATGAGACAGCGCGCGGCGGCGGCCCCCGCGCAGAAATGCGGCCCCGCACCGAACGGGATTGCGGCCCCGGTATCGCGGGTCACGTCGAAGGCGTCGGGGCGGTCGAAATGCGCCTCGTCCCGTCCGGCGGAAGAGAACATCAGGAACACGCGGTCGCCCGGATCGAAACGCACCCCGCCGACGCTGTCGGCCCGGGCCACGATGCGTGGCGACATGCCGATCGGGCTGATCCAGCGGGCATATTCGGCGAAAGCGTCCTGCCACGTGTTTTCCCCGCGCCGGATAAGCGCCAACTGGTCCGGGTGCGTCAGCAACGCCCAGGCGATCCCGGCAATGGCGTCGCGCGGTTCGTTCTGACCGCCGGAGATCACCAGCTTGATGTTCGCACGAAGGCTTTGCATCGGCAGGCCCGCCGCCCGCTGCACCGCGAGCGCGCTTTTCGGGGGCGGCATGTCGAAGCTGCGGTCGATATGGCTGTCGATGAGGGCGGTCGCGGCGTGGCAGCGCGCCTCCACCTCCGGGTCGCCAAGATAGTTGGCGCAGCCGTCGATCATGTGCTGGCTGACGCGATCCATCTCGGCACGGGTCATCCCGGACAGGCCCGTGATCGCGATGAGGGCAGCGGCGGAAACCGGCATCGCGTAGTCCGTGACCAGATCGCAGGCGCCGAGCGGGGCGAGATCGTCCAGAATGTCGTTTGCGGCTGCCTCGAACACGGATCTCCAGTGCTGGGCCACGGTCCGGGGGCTGAGGGCCGGAAACAGCGCACGTCGCTCCGCCTGATGCGCATCGCCATCCTTGCGCATCATGTTCTCGCCCATGAGAACGGACATCAGCCCGTCCGGCTGATGCGAGGAAAACACCTCGATCCGCTTTTCCTGTCGGTGGATGTCGTCCCGGCGGGTCAGCAGGGTCGCCCCGAGTTCCGGAACGAAGGCAATCGGCGCCTCCCGCCGCATCCGGGCGAGGGCGGGATATGGATCAGCCGCAAAGGCGGCGGGATCGATGGAAAAATGCGGCGCGTCTGTCATGCCTCAGCCTAGGGTCGGATCTCCCGCTGCGGCAATCCTTTTCTGGTGAACACGCTGGGCCGCACCATGTTGTCTGGGCAGAACCGAGAAACGCATGACCGAACTGCCAAGCTGGATCGAGCCCTTTGTCGATGTCGTCGTCGTGGTGATCGTTCTCATCGCCTTCACGAGACTGGCGGAGCTCACATCGTTTTCAAAAATGTCGGGGCACGACTTTGCCATCACGGTCGCAATGGGGTCCGTCCTTGCACGCGTGGTCGTGGGCAAGGACATGCCCTGACGGGCGCGGCGGCGTTGGCGGCGCTGTTCGGGTTTCAGGCCATCCTGTCGCGGCTTCGACAGGGTCACGCGGGGGTGCGCAGCCTGATGGACAACAGCCCGCTGCTGATCATGCGGGGCGAAACGATACTGGACGACAACCTGCGCCACGCAAAGATGACGCGGGCAGACCTCTACGCCAAATTGCGCGAGGCGAATGTGCTGAGACTGGACGAGGTGCGCGTCGCGGTGCTGGAGCAGACCGGCGACGTATCCGTCCTCCACGGCAAGCGCGAGGTGGAGGTTTGCCTGCTGGAGGGGGTGCGGGACCGCCCCTGACGGTCCCGCATCAGGTCATTTCAGCTTGGCGTCCATGGTGATTTCCGCTGTCAGCAGCTTGGAAATCGGGCAGTTTTCCTTGGCCGTTTTCGCGGCTTCGGCAAATTGTTCCTCGGACGCGCCGGGGATGGAGGCGGTGACGTCCAGATGCACTTTCGGCACATGGAACCCGCCGTCCTTCTGCTCCAGATGGACAGTCGCCTTGGTCTCAATGCTATCGGCAACCAGATCGTGTTCGCCCAAAATCATCGACAGGGCCATCGAAAAGCAGGACGCATGTGCAGCCCCGATCAGTTCCTCGGGGTTGGTGCCGTTGCCGTCCTCGAATCGCGTGTTGAAGCCGTAGGGCTGGTCATTCAGAACCCCCGTTTCGGTCGAGACGTGGCCTTTGCCCGTTTTCAGATCGCCGGACCATTTCGCGGAGCCTGATTTCTTGATCGCCATGTTTGAATCCTTTCAGTCTTGTGCTGTCGTTCAACGCTCAGGAGGGGCAGGCGTTCCTCATGACAGACAGATGTGCGGATCAAATATGTGCGAGGGCGGGTGGCAAGTGCGGTGGGCGGACTGCCGAAGTTCACGTGATACGTGAAGGTATCGAAGCAACTGTTTGTAGTAAAATGATAGTTCGGTTCAGTGCGTCATCGACTTGATGCCGCGGGAAAGACCGTCCAGCGTCATCGGCACCATCGCTTCGGGGCCGAATATTTCCCGTATCATCGCGATGGACTGGGTATAGGGCCAGTATTTCTCGGGCACGGGGTTGATCCAGAGGTTGCTTTGCCACTGGTCACGGGCACGGCCGAGCCAGGTCGCGCCGCTCTCCGGGTTCCAATGCTCGTTCGCGCCGCCCGGATAGGCGATCTCGTAGGGCGACATGGAGGCGTCGCCGACGAAGATGCACTTGTAGTCCGGACCATAGGTGCGGAGGATCTCGTGGGTGCTGATCTGTGCGTCCCAGCGGCGCCGATTGTCCTTCCAGACGCCCTCGTACAGGCAGTTGTGGAAGTAGAAGTGTTCGAAATGCTTGAACTCCGCCTTGGCGGCGCTGAACAGTTCCTGCACCACCTTCACATGCGGATCCATGGAGCCGCCGACGTCGAGGAAGAGCAACACCTTGACCGCGTTGCGCCGCTCGGGCCGGGTCTTCACGTCGAGGTATCCATACTCGGCCGTGGCGCGGATCGTGCCGCGCAGGTCCAGTTCTTCCTGTGCGCCGTCGCGCGCCCAGCGGCGCAGGCGCTTCAGCGCGACCTTGATGTTGCGTGTGCCCAGTTCGACGTTGTCGTCGAGATTGCGGAACTCCCGTTTGTCCCAGACCTTGGTCGCGCGCTGGTGGCGGCTTTCCTTCTGGCCGATGCGCACGCCCTCGGGGTTGTAGCCGTAGGCGCCGAAGGGGGATGTCCCCGCGGTGCCGACCCACTTGTTGCCGCCCTGGTGCCGTCCTTTCTGCTCTTCGAGGCGCTTTTTCAGCGTTTCCATGAGCTTGTCGAACCCACCTAAAGCTTCGATCTCGGCCTTTTCGGCCTCGCTCAGGTGCTTTTCGGCCATCTTTTCCAGCCAGTCGCGGGGGATCTCCACGGCGTCCAGCACATCGTCAAGGCTGATGTTCTCGAGCCCCTTGAAGGCCGCCGCAAAGGCCTGGTCGAACTTGTCGATGTTGCGCTCGTCCTTCACCATCGAAACACGGGCGAGATAATAGAATGCCTCGACATCATAGGTCGCCAGCCCCGCCGCCATGCCGTCGAGAAACGCGAGGAATTCCCGCATCGACACCGGGACCTTGTGCGCACGCAGCTGTTCGAAGAAGGGCAGGAACATCCGTCAGCCCACCAGCATCCGGTCCACGAGCACCGTCAGGATCATCCCGACGATTGCAAACGCAATGGCATAGCCGGCGGCGTATTGTGCGACATCCTTGCCGTTGCCGGCCCGTTTGCGCGCGGTCATTGCGCCGATACCGGCCCCGACAAGCGCCAAAACGATTACGATCATGGTCTTCCGCCCGTGTCTACGAGCCTTTCAGCGGGTTGAGTGACGCGATCTCGCGCAGCTTGGCCCGCACGGCCCAGTCTGGCCCAAACCCGTAACGCGCCCAGCCCACACTGTCCAGCCTGACGCCACTGGCCTCCGCGGGGCGGCCTTCCAGTTCCAGCGCCTCGGCGCGCAGCAGCAGCAGCGTGGACAGCAGCGCGGCGTTTTCCGACTGCATGGCGGTCTGCACATGCGGGGCGATCAGCCGCAGGGCGCGGGCGCCGTCGCCCTTGGTGATCGCATAGGCGGAAAGCTGCGTTGCCACGTAGGCCCTGTGCAGCCGGGTGCCCGGCGTGAGCGCATAGTAGCGGTCCGCGATCAGGTAGTGTTTTTGCGCCAGTTCGGGATCGGTCGATTGCATCACGCGGCCCATGGCATAGTGGGCAAAGGCGCGTCGGTGGTCTTCCCAGCCCATGGCGGTGGCGATGCGAATGCCCTCGTGTGCGGCGGTCTGCCTGCTGGTGAAGGAGATGGAGCGCCCCAGGGCCGTCTGGATGGCGCGGCTCCATTCCGGCGGGGTGCGCGTGGCGTATCGCGCGGGCTGGCGCGCGCCCTGCGGGTTGATCCGCGAAAGGATCGCCGGCAAGGCAGCGGCCACTTGTCCCCGTGTCATGCCCGACCGCAGCGCGGGGTCGTAGTAGGCGCGCAGGATCAGCATGTCGAAACCGGTCAGGACGGTGTGGACGTTGTCGTCGTTGAACACCGAATCCGGCAGGCGATAGAGGTCGTTGAGCGGCCCCAGCGCCTGCGCCAATTCCTCGTGCAGGCAATCGCGGACTTCTTGCGGACTGGCGTCATTGGGCAGGAAGACGGCGATTTTCTCGCGCGTTTTCAACAGCGTCCAGTTCGTCTTTGGCTGGCGTCGCGCCGTGCGGTATTCCTCGATCGACGACACGTTGGGTGCAACGAAACAGGCGGCCTGCGGCAGCACCCGCCGGATGTCCTCGCGGGTGACGGCCTGGATGGTGATATGCGCCGTGTCCGACCGGGTCTCCGAGATGTCGATGCGCGCCTCGTTGCGCAGCCGTGCCATCAGACGCCGCAGGTCGGGCATCAGGGTCGCCGGCGGCGTTCCGGTGACGCGCAGGGTGATCGGTGTCTCGAAGCGGGTCAGCACGGGCAGGGTGCGCCCGCTTTCCATCTGGAAAGACAATTCGATGAAATCAAGCGCCAGATCATTGTTCGAACGGACCGGCGCCTCCGGCAGACTGGTGGCGAAGTTTTTCATCGGCGGCAGGCTGCTGTGCGACGTGCCGATCGCCGCGCGGGTGGCGACATCCGGGTTGGAGGCGGGGACGCAGGCGTTCAGCAGCAACACCAGCGGCAGGACGAGCCGCCCTCTCACAGGGAAAGTCCGTTCAGGAACAAGGCGTCACGCGTGGATGTTCGCGTGATTCCGCATGTGGACACGCCCGCCTGGCGTGGTGTCTTGGTGCTCATTGATGCCTGCCTGCGCTTTTGTTAGCTGCCGATTTCAGACCTTCTTTCATGCCAGCCGGACCTGAGTAGGGAGCAATTGAGGCAAAATAGAGGCAAATCGCCTGCGGCGGGGCTGCCGCGCGTCATGTGGCATTTGCACCACCGCGCCGCCCGTGATTAAGTGCCGCGCGTGGCGGATACGGCAGGCCGGTCCTCGCAGCTTGTCAGGAACGTCGGGGTCACTTCGGCCCGATCCATCGGAAGAGTTACCAACATGAATAATCTGGGAAAATCGTCTGGGCCCAAGATCTCGGACTGCAAGACCACGGCACAGTTGCAGAATTTCTGCCGCGAGATCGGCCGCGACATCCGCCAGGGCAAGGTCAAGATCGGCCGGGTCCATTACGCGCTCTCTCTGTTGCAGACCTGCGCACAAGCCTATCACTGCGGCTACGACGAGGTGGTATCGGTCGAACTGGGGGTCGCCGGAGGGGCAGGGTTGCTCGACATGTGCAGCGCGGCGGAGCATCTGGGCCCGATCTTCGGCATCGACATCCGCGTCGTCGGTTTCGACAACGCCACCGGGCTTCCGGCGCCCAAGGATTACCGCGACCATCCCGAGATGTGGCAGCAGACCATGTTCAAGATGCCCGATCCCGACATCCTGCGCGCCAAGTTGCCCAAGTTCGCCGAGCTGATCGTGGGCGATGTCGCCGACACGATCCCCGGCTGGCTCGAGGCCAAGCCCTTGTCACGCAAGATGGGCTTCGTTTCGGTCGACGTGGATTACTACTCCTCCACGCTCAGCGCTTTCCCGATGTTCGAAATGGCGCCCGAGCACTATCTTCCTGCGATGCCGCTCTATTTCGACGACATGAACACCTGCATCACCTACAATTCCCGGTGCGGCGAGCCGCTTGCCATCGCGGAGTTCAACGAACGCAACCCGATGCGCATCATCGAGGAAAAGCCGACCTGGGCGATCCGCAATTTCCACGCGCTGCACGTGCTGGATCACCCTTTCCGGCAGGGAACGGCCTTGCCGAAGTTCCCGCTGCAGGTCGTTCAGTACTGAGAAACGGGCGCGGGCGTACAGCCCGCGCCGCCACCTCTCAGCGCTGGCCGCGCGCCATGAAGGCGAGCCGCTCGAACAGGTGGACGTCCTGCTCGTTCTTCAAGAGCGCGCCGTGCAGTTTCGGCAGGGCGGTGGTGCCGTCCTTCTTGAGATCGGCGGCATCCATGTCCTCGGCCAGCAACAGCTTGAGCCAGTCGAGCACTTCGGACGTCGACGGCTTCTTCTTCAATCCCGCCTGATCCCGGATCTCGTAGAACTGGGTCAGCGCGGTGGTGAGCAGGTTCTCCTTGATGCCGGGGTGATGCACCTCGACGATCTTTTTCAGCGTGTCGATGTCCGGGAAGCGGATGTAATGGAAGAAGCAGCGCCGCAGGAAGGCGTCGGGCAATTCCTTCTCGTTGTTCGAGGTGATGATGACGATCGGCCGGTGGCGCGCCTTGATCGTCTCGCCGGTCTCGTAGACGTGGAATTCCATCTTGTCCAATTCCTGCAACAGGTCATTGGGGAACTCGATGTCCGCCTTGTCGATTTCGTCGATCAGCAGGACCACCTTTTCGTCGGCATCGAAAGCTTCCCAGAGCTTGCCCTTGCGGATGTAGTTCTTGACGTCGTGGACCCGCTCTTCGCCCAGCTGGCTGTCGCGCAGACGGCTGACCGCGTCGTATTCATAAAGCCCTTGCTGGGCGCGCGTGGTGGACTTGATGTTCCATTCGATCATCCGCAGACCGAGTGCCGACGAGACCTGCAAGGCGAGTTCCGTCTTGCCCGTGCCCGGCTCGCCCTTGACCAGCAGAGGGCGTTCCAACGTCACGGCGGCGTTTACCGCGACGGTCAGATCTTCGGTCGCGACGTAATCGGCGGTGCCTTGAAATTTCATTTGCTTTCAATCCTCTGTGATCCGCTGTTTGACTTGATGCCTTTAACCAAAAATCAAGGGGATTGTGTAGTGACAAAACGGGGAGGCTAGGTTAGACGCTGCGGCAGGGAGCGGTCTCGGGGAGATAGGTCTCAAATGCCAGGGCTAAATACTGTTGAGGGACAATCGATGAAACAGGAAGTTTTCCTGCCGGACGATTATTCGCCGGCTGAAGATGAACCATTCATGAACGACAAGCAGCTTGAGTATTTTCGGCGCAAGCTGCTGAACTGGAAGGCCGAGCTGTTGGCGGGCAGCCGTGACACCATCGAGGGGCTTCAGGACGGCACGCGGAACATTCCCGACGTCGCGGACCGCGCAAGCGAAGAGACCGACCGCGCGCTGGAGCTGCGCACCCGTGATCGCGCCCGCAAGCTGGTGGGCAAGATCGACGCGGCGCTGCGGCGGATCGACGAGGGCGAATTCGGCTACTGCTCGGTGACCGGGGATCCGATCTCGCTGAAGCGGCTCGATGCGCGCCCCATCGCGACCATGAGCCTCGAAGCGCAGGAGAAGCACGAACGCCGCGAGAAGGTCCACCGCGACGACTGAAGGGCGATCCTGAGGTAAAGACCGATAATCCGCCGGGGCCTGCGCCCCGGCGTTTTCATGTGAGGCGGGATGCGGATTTCCAATGCCATCGTGATAGGCGCCGGGATCGGCGGGCTGGCCACCGCCGCGGCGCTGGCGCGCCGGGGTGTAGCGGTGACCCTTCTCGAGCGCGCGGAGCGGCTGGGCGAAGTGGGTGCCGGCCTTCAGGTCAGCCCGAATGGCATGGCCGTTCTCCGGGCGCTGGGGCTGGAGGCGGAACTGACCCGCAAGGAGGCCGTCCCCGGGCGCGCCGTGGTGCTTCAGACGCAGAGGGGCCGCGAGGTGGCCCGCCTCGATCTCGAGCGCCTGCGCCCGACGCAGCGATACGTCTTCTTGCACCGCGCCGATCTGGTCGACATGCTGGCCGGCATCGCCCGCCGCGCCAACGTCAGCTTCGAATTCGCGACACCCGTGGCCAGCGTGCGGCCCGGCCCGGTGCCGCAGGTGCAGCTGCAGGGCGGGGGAACCCGGCAGGCCGAGGTGGTGATCGCGGCCGATGGCATCCATTCCGTGGCCCGTCCCGTCCTGAACGGCGCCGATGGCGCCGCCTTTACCGGCCAGGTGGCGTGGCGGGCGCTGGTGGAGAATACGGTGGGCCACCCTGCAGAGGCGCGCGTCGGCATGGGGCCGGGACGCCACGTTGTCAGCTACCCTGTGCGGGGGGGACGCCTCGTCAACCTCGTCGCGGTGGAGGAGCGCGAAAGCTGGGCGGCCGAAGGCTGGAACCGCCCCGACGATCCTGCGCACCTGCGCGCCGCTTTCGCCGGTTTCTCGGGGCCGGCGGCGGACCTCATCGGCGCGGTGCGGGATGTGACGCTGTGGGGATTGCACCGGCACCCGGTGGCGCAGGTGTGGCAGCGCGACGGCGTGGCGCTTCTGGGGGATGCGGCCCATCCGACACTGCCGTTCCTCGCTCAGGGTGCCAACATGGCGCTGGAAGATGCGTGGGTACTGGCCGGTTTGCTGGCCGAACGGGGGCAGGCGGGGCTGGCCGCGTACCAGTCGGCACGCCACGCGCGGGTGGAGCGTGTGATCCGCGCGGCATCGCGCAACGCGTGGCGCTACCACCTGCGCCCCGGACCGATCCGCCTTGCCGCACACGCCGGGCTAAGCGCCGTCAGCCGCGTCGCCCCCGGCCTGATGGTGGGGGCGTTCGACTGGCTTTACGGTTACGACGTGACCCGGCCCTGAGCGTCAGGGGCGTGCTCAGCCACGGGCGCGTTGCAGCATGCCGAAGAGGTCGCGGGGGTCGTCAGGGTCCGCCAGCAGGTCCAGCGGCAGGTAGAAGTCCGTGCCCTCGATGCGGTCCCGGACAAAGCGCAGCGCCGAAAAATCCTCGATCGCGAAGCCCACGCTGTCGAAAAGCGTGATCTGGCGGTCATCGCTGCGGCCCTGGGCCTGTCCCGTCAGGACCTGCCAGATCTCGGTGACCGGATGGTGCGGATCAAGCTGCTGGATCTCGCCCTCGATCCGTGTCTGTTCGGGGAACTCCACGAAGATGCCGGCGCGGTGCAGGATCGCCGGGGCCAGCTCCGTCTTGCCGGGGCAGTCGCCACCGATCGCGTTGATGTGGACACCGCTGCCGACCATGTTGTCGGTCAGGATGGTGGCATATTGCTTGTCCGCCGTGCAGGTGGTGATGATCTGCGCGCCCAGCATCGCCTCTTCGGCGCTGTCGCAGGGCACCACCTTGAGCCCGCTGCCGGCAAGGTTGCGGGCGCATTTCGCGGTGGCGGCGGGGTCGATGTCGTAAAGCCGCACTTCGTCCACACCCGCGATGGCTTTCATCGCAAGGCTCTGGAATTCCGACTGCGCCCCGTTGCCGATCATGGCCATCACATGCGCGCCCTTCGGCGCCAGCAGACGGGCGACCAGCGCCGACGTGGCGGCGGTGCGCAGCGCGGTGAGGAGCGTCATCTCGGTCAGCAGCACCGGATAGCCCGATGCGACGTCGGCCAGCAGTCCGAAGGCGGTCACGGTCTGCAACCCGTCCTTGGTGTTGCTGGGGTGGCCGTTCACGTACTTGAAACCGTAGTCGGCCCCGTCCGATGTCGGCATGAGTTCGATCACGCCCTTGTCGGAGTGGCTGGCCACGCGGGGCGTCTTGTCGAAACTTTCCCAGCGTTTGAAATCGGCCTCGATATAGGCGGCGAGACCACCCAGCATGTCCTCCAGCCCGATATGGTGGATCAGCTTCATCATGTGGTCGACGGAGACGAAGGGCACCAGCGCCTTGTCGGAAGGGGTCAGCATGGCAGTATCCTCAATATGCGCGGTTGGGACGATCGAAGACGCGGCGGCCAAGCGCCGAGGCGGCGAGATCCACCATCAGAGTCGCCGTCTTGCCGCGCTCGTCGAGAAAGGGGTTCAGCTCCACAAGGTCGAGCGACGTCATCAGCCCGCTGTCGTGCAGCATTTCCATGACGAGATGGCCCTCGCGCACGGTGGCGCCGCCCGGCACGGTGGTCCCGACCGCAGGCGCCACGGCGGGGTCGAGAAAATCCACGTCGAGCGAGACATGCAGCAGGCCGTTGGCGGCCTCCACCCGGTCGAGAAACGCCTGAAGGGGGCGGGCGATCCCGGTTTCGTCGATCTCGCGCATGTCGACGTGGCTGATGTCGCTGTCCTGCAGGGCCGCCCGTTCCGCCGCATCGACAGATCGCAAGCCGATGATCGCCACGTTCTGCTGCGGCAGTGGCGTGCCGACCGGTGGGAACCCGTCAAAGCCCGCCCGCCCGGTGACATAGCCCAGCGGCGTTCCGTGCAGGTTGCCGCTGTCGGTGGTCTCGGGCGTATGGAAGTCGCTGTGGGCGTCCAGCCAGAGGACGAAGAGCGGCCGTCCCTCGGCTTCGGCATGGCGCATCGCGCCCAGAACCGTGCCAAGCGACAACGCGTGGTCCCCGCCCAGGAAAATCGGCAGCCCGTCGCGCATCGCGGCCTCGGACGCATCGGCGAGGCTTTGGGTCCAGGCGATCGTTTCTTCGAGCGCCACCAGCTTGGGGTGCGGTTTCGGCGTGAACGGGGCAGGGGCGACGTTGCCCCGATCCTCCACGCTGTGACCGAGATCGCGCAGCGCCTGCGGCAGTCCCGCGGTGCGATAGGCGTCGGGGCCCATCAGGCACCCCTTGCTGCGCTTTCCCGAATCCATCGGTGCCCCGACCAGAATGCAGTTCATCGTGCTCATGCCTGTTATCCCTTGAAATGTCATGGTGGAAATATCGGGCGGATCGGGGCATCGACAACCGATCAAACTGTCCGTATTGAGGGTGATGTGTTCACTTTGGACAGGTAGAATGGACAAAACGGATCATCGCCTGATCTCGGCCCTGCGTCACGACGCCCGGGCATCGCTGTCGGATCTTGCCCTGACGCTGAACCTGTCCCGCACCACGGTCAGGGCGCGGCTGGCCAAGCTGCAGGACAGCGGGGAGATCGTGGGTTTCACGGTCGTGACGCGCGCGGACGTGACCCGCGATCCGGTGCGCGGCATGATGATGATCGGGATCGAAGGCCGCGGGACCGAACGGATCACCCGCCAACTGGGCAGCATGCCACAGGTCCGGGCGGTCCACAGCACCAATGGCCGCTGGGACGTGATCGTGGAGATCGGCAGCGAGACGCTGGAGGATTTCGACGCGGCCCTGACGCGCATCCGGCGGCTTGACGGCGTGGTGGCGAGCGAGACAAGCCTGTTCCTGAAAACCCGGAAATCAGGCTGACCGGCGCGCCGCCACGATCCAGAGCGCGGTCAGACCGAGCGAAATCACCGCGTTCCAGCCCGCCATCGACAGGCCGGCGAACTGCCAGACGATCTCGTCGCACATGACGACGCCCATCGGCCCGTCCATCGACAAAAGGTCGCTGCCGGCCATCGTGCCGAGGTCCATGCCGCCGCCGGTGCAGGAGGACGGACCCGGCCACCAGCCCCATTCGACCCCGGCGTGGTAAATGCCGATGGCGGCTGTCGTCGCGGCGGCCAGCGCGCCTAGCCAGGCCAGCACGCGGGGTCCGCCGGCCAGCACCGCCGCGCCGATCAGGATCGCCGCCGCATGAGGCCAACGTTGCCACAGGCACATCTTGCAGGGGGCGAGCCCACCCAGGTGCTGGAAGCCGAAGGCGCCGAGCAGCAGGGCCGCCGAGCCGAGTGTGGCCAGAAAGACAAGGTTCTTGCGCGTCATATGTACCTCACCAGGGCGAATGCGCCGACCAGCAGCACGATGAACAGGGTGAACATCAGGCCGAGCCTGCGTTCGATGAACACGCGCACCGGCGCGCCGAATTGCCACAGCAGCGCGGCGACGATGAAGAACCGCAGCCCCCGAGCGAGGATCGAGGTGGCGATGAAGGTGCCCAGCGGCATCGCGGTCCAGCCGGACATGATCGTGATGACCTTGTAGGGAAACGGCGTCACCCCTGCCGTCAGCACCGCCCAGAACCCCAGGTCGTTGAAGCGGTCGGAGAATTCGGCCATCGCCTGCGTCTTGCCCATGGCGGCGAGGATCGGCTGGCCCAGCGCCTCGAAGGCGAAGGCCCCGATGGCATAGCCCAGAAGCCCGCCCAGTACCGATGCGACCAGGGCGACGAAGGCGATCAGGAACGCGCGGTTCGGCCGGGCGATGATCATGGGGATCATCAGGATGTCGGGCGGGATCGGAAAGACCGAACTTTCGATGAAGGCCACCACGGCCAGCGCCCAGAGCGCGTGGGGATGCTGCGCCAGGCTCAGGGTCCAGTCGTAGAGGCGTTGGATCATGGGTGCGGGTCCGGTCCGGTTTCCACCCTGCATCACCACGTGGGGCTGTCGCGGTCAAGGGGCCGGCGATCACAAACCCCTTGTCCCGGTCCGGGCTGCAGGCTAAAGCGTCGGGTGTGCCCGAGTGGTGGAATGGTAGACACGACGGATTCAAAATCCGTTGCCGCAAGGCGTGCCGGTTCGAGCCCGGCCTCGGGTACCATCCAGACATGCCCGTGATATCACTGCACCGATGCGACTGCGCCGGTGCCTGCGGCGCAATGTCGCCTTATTGCGCCTTTCACGCCAGCTTGATTCGATGCAAAGGACCGCGTTAGCGCATTAGTCAGGCGTAAACCAAACGATTGGTTCGTGCCTGAAAACAACGCGCGGACAACCTTGGCGAGAATTGGGCGACAGATCGGAAAAATTCGCGGTCCACCGTTTGTTTCGTATTGCTGAACAATTGCCGATCCGCCGGGCGGCCTGGCGATGCCGGGAAATCGGGAAAAGCCTTGTTCTTATGGATGAGGCTGATCCGCGACCGGACCGGATTGGAAACAATACCCCTAAGCCACGCGAAAACCTTGGTTAATCCAAGACATAATCCGGGCGCCAGCGCGGCGGCGCAAACATATTTCGGACATTTTTCGCTTTGTTCGATCCTTCACAAGGGCTATCCATTGTCTTGCCCAACTGGGGGGCAAAGTCTGTAGGTCACGGGGGCGGCCGCACATTTGCGCATCTTTTCGGATGCGGGAGACGTGTTTACGCCGCGACGTTAGCGAATGTATTCACGCCCGGATCATGCCTTGCATGGTCCCTGCCGCCTGCTGCGGTCTCCCCACTCATGGTGCTCAATGTGTGTGTATCGCCCGTGCACTCGGCCCTGCCGATTGCGGGCTCAGGTTGTGATGGAGTGAGACCGAAATGAAAAGTGCGCCAAGGCCACCGATCCAGAAGACAGCGTCCGGGGGACGCCTCGCTTCGATTCCAACCGAAACACCGTTTCTGAATTCCGCACCATTTTTCGCACCGGCCGCGCTGCGCGCCGCGCGTCGCAACGCCTAGGAGACCTGAACCATGATCAGAACACTTGATTTCAACCCGTTCGCTGCCGGTACCGTCATCGATGACGAATACGAGGGTGTGACCATCTCGGCCACCGGCGGTTCCGGCCAGGCGATGATCTTTGACAGCGCCAACCCGACCGGCGGCGACGACGATCTCGGCTCCGACACGCTGGGCGGCTTGCTGATCGTTTCCGAGGACGGCGACAGCAGCGATCCCGACGACAACGCCAGCGGCGGCAGCATCTTCTTCGACTTCGATAACCTCGTGCGGATGAAATCCGTCACCCTGAAAGACATCGAGGAAACCGGCGGCGAGGGCACCCGGCTGGTGTTCTACAACGCGGACGGCGACGTGATCGAGAACCAGTTCGTCCAGCCCACCGGCGACGGCGGCGAAGTGACATTGCAGCTCTTCGTTCCCGGCACCGCGCGGTTCGAGGTCCGTTTCCCCGGCTCCGGCGCGGTGGACAACGTGACCTTCGACGACCCCGGCTTTGGCGGCGGCAACGACGATCCGACTGCGGCGGACGACACGCTGATCCTGGACGAAGACACGACGGAGACCGTCAACGTTCTGGTCAACGACACCGATCCCAACGGCGACACGCTGACCGTCACCGGCGCGGAAAGCCCGGATGGTACCGTGACCTTCACGCCCGACGGCGACGTGACCTTCACGCCGAATCCGGATTTCAACGGCGCGACGACGATCTCCTACACGGTGAGCGACGGCAACGGCGGCACCGACACGGGCACCGTGAACGTCACCGTGAACCCGGTGAACGATGCGCCGGTTGCGGTTGACGATACCGCCGCAACCGACTTCGAGACACCTGTCGTCATCGACCTGCTGGGCAATGACACCGACGTGGACAACACCAACGACGAGCTGACGCTGGTCGATCCGACCGTCCCCGCCGAGCAGGGCACGCTGGTCGACAACGGCGACGGCACCGTCACCTTCACGCCCGCCGCAGGTTTCTCCGGCGATGCGACGATCACCTACACGGTCCGCGACCCAGAAGGTCTGACCGACGAGGGCACGGCCACCGTGACCGTCGGGGAAGATATGACACCGGCACTGGACGGCTACGTGGACGGCGACGACGATGGCAACCTGATCGACGAGGATTATCTGGGCGATCCGGACGGCGACATCGTCAACGACCCCGAGGCGATCCTGCCCGGCACCGAGCCGAACGACGACTACGTTCGTGCGGGCGGCGGTGACGACACCGTTGTCACGGGCCAGGGCAACGACACGGTCGAAGGCGGCGACGGCGACGACAACATCGACACCGACGGCGGCGACCTTGCACCGGACCTCGGCTATCCCTTCGCGGCGACCGATCCGCTTGGCTATGACCCCGACGCGGACCCGGACAACGACCGCGACTACGTCGAGGGTGGCGACGGCAACGACACCATCCGCACCGGCGACGACCGCGACACCATCTATGGCGGTGACGGCAACGATGAGATCAACGGTGGCATCGACGACGATTTCATCGACGGCGGTACGGGCGACGACCGCATCGTCGGCGGCGAAGGCAACGACAGCATCCTCGGCGGCGCGGGCAACGACACCATCTATGCGGGCAACGATCCCGATCTGATCCCGGACGTGGTCAACATCACCGACGAGGACACCGGCGGCGTTTCGCCCGACCGGAACCCCGACAACGGCATGGACACCGTCAACGGCGGCGCCGGCAACGACGTGATCTACGGCGCCGACGACCGTGACTCGCTTTCCGGCGGCTCCGGCGACGACTACATCGATGGCCAGATCGACGATGACATCATCGACGGCAACACCGGCAACGATACGCTGCTGGGCGGCCAGGGCGACGACAGCGTGGAAGGTGGCCAGGGCGACGACCTTCTCGAAGGGGGCATCGGCGACGACACGCTGCGCGGCAATCGTGACAACGACACGCTCTACGGTGGCGAAGGCAACGACAGCCTCGACGGCGGCGGCGAAGACGACGAGCTTTACGGCGGCGACGGCGACGACGACATGATGGGCGGTCAGGGCGACGACCTGCTGGACGGCGGTGCTGGCAACGACACCATGACCGGCGGCGCGGGGCAGGACACCTTCGTGAACGTCAACGCCGGTGACGCGGTCGACGGCGGCTCGGGTCCGGTGGACTTCGATACGCTCGACCTGCGCGGTTCCGCCGTGCCGGGCGGCAGCCTGAACGTCACCTATACCTCGGATGACCGCGAGGACGGGATCGTCAACTACTTCGATGCCGACGGCAACGCGACAGGCCAGCTGGTGTTCGAGGAAATCGAGAACGTCATCCCCTGTTTCACCCCCGGCACCAAGATCGCGACACCCAAGGGCGAGCGTCGTGTCGAGGAGCTGCAGGTCGGTGACCGGGTCATCACCCGCGACAACGGCATCCAGGAAATCCGCTGGGTCGGTCACCGCGACATGACGGCCGCGGAATTCGAGAAGGCGGCGCATCTGAAGCCGGTCCTGATCCGTCAGGGCGCGCTCGGCAACGACCTGCCCGAGCGGGACATGATGGTGTCGCCCAACCACCGCGTGCTGGTGGCCAACGACAAGACCGCGCTCTACTTCGAGGAACGCGAAGTTCTGGTTGCGGCCAAGCACCTGACAGGGCTGGAAGGCGTGGACATCGTCGATGTCTCTTCGACCACCTACGTCCACATCATGTTCAACCAGCATGAGGTGATCCTGTCGGACGGCGCATGGACCGAGAGCTTCCAGCCCGGCGACATGTCGCTGGCCGGAATCGGGAACGCCCAGCGCCAGGAAATCCTGGAACTGTTCCCGGAGCTTGCGACGCAGGACGGCATCAACGCCTATACCTCGGCGCGCCGGTCCCTGAAGAAGCACGAAGCCCAGCTTCTGACCAAGTAACCCATTGAAAACATGCTGCCCCCAAGGGGGCAGCACGGACTGAATATGCAGCTGCCGCTTTGACCCTGTCAGAGAGCGCAGGGAGGCGGAATGGGCAACCATTCCGCTTTTCCTTTTTGAAGTGACGCCGCGCCCGTTGCGGAGTATCGGTAAGGCATGGAACACGACAAAGAACTTCTGGCCGACCTGATCGCCTGTGAAGAACGGGTCTGGGATGCCCTGGTCGACGGGGATATCTCGACCGACGAAAAGATGCTGCACGCCGACTTTCTTGGCGTGTATTCCACCGGCTTCGCCACCAAGGCGGATCACACGGCGCAACTCGATGACGGGCCGACGATCACGCGGTACAAGCTGACGAAGCATCGGGTGAAGCGGCTGGGCCGTGACTACGCCGCGCTGTGCTACCGCGCCGACTTTGTCCGCGCCGGCGAACGCAAGACCGAAGCGATGTACATCACCTCGATCTGGGAGCAGGGGCTCGACGGGTGGCGCAACGTGTTCTCGCAGGACACCACCGCGAGCACCTAGAGCTGCATTGCCGCGTCAATCTTGGACCGCATCGGGGTTTCGGGCGCGCCATGCGGCCCAGGCCTCCGGCGTGTCGAGGTCCAGTCGTGCCCGATCGCCGGGCAGCGGAACAAGGACCATGCGGTCTGCCTGCTGCGACACCACTTCGCGTCCGCCGCTGTCGCCTTCCAGCGCGGCGAGCGCCGGAAAGAGGTCGGATCGGAAGACGATGGGGTGACCCGGCGCACCCTGCGCCGTGGCCCCGCGCCAGATCATGTTCCCGTCCGTCAGGTCGACCGCATCCGCGACCCTGCGGAGGTCTGCCGCGGTCAGTTCCGGCAGGTCCGCAAGCAGGACCATCGCGCATCGGACCGTGCCGGGCAGCGCAAGGATGCCTGCCCGGAGGCTGGCGTTCATGCCTTCGGCGGCGTCGGCCACGGGCAGCAACTGGACGTCCAGCCCTTCAAGGACATCGTATCGGAGATGAGGGCGCGGGGGCAGGGCGACGACGACCGGGCCCTGTCCGGCGGCGCGCGCCATCAACGCCTGCCGGCGCAGGAGCGGGACGCCCGCCACCGGCTCGAGCAGCTTGTCGCGCCCCCGCATCCGGGTCGCGCCGCCGGCGGCGAGAATGATGATCGGCATCGCGTGATCCATCCCGCCACCCTACGCCCGACGGCGGGCAAGGGCCAACCCGTCAGCCCCGCATCCGGGCCCCGTCGCCGTCGAACAGCGGCGCCGTGACGAGGGTGGCGGGACGCATCTGGCCGAGGATCTCGATCTCGACCCGCAGGCCTTCCGCGATCCGGTCGCGCGGGATCAGGCCCATCGCCACGGAGGTGCCGGTGAAATGGGAATAGCCGCCCGACGTGCAGAAACCGACCACCGCGCCGTCCAGCCAGATCGGTTCATAGCCGTGCACGTCCGCGTCCTCGGCATCCACGACGAAAGACACGAGCGCCCGCGCGGGCGGATTGTTCCTTTCGGCCTCCGCCGGGGCCCGACCGATGAAATCGGCGTTCTTTTTCCACGCGATGAACCGGTCCAGCCCCGTCTCGGCGGCCGTGTAGTCGGGCGAGAACTCGGCCATCCACGAGCCAAAGAACTTGTCCAGCCGCAGCGACATCATCGCCCGCATGCCGAAAGGCTGCATGCCGTACTGTTGCCCCGCGGCCCAGAGGATGGACCACAGCGCGCGCTGGTCCATCGGGTCGCAGTAGATCTCGAACCCGAGGTCGCCCGTGTAGCTGACGCGCTGAACGATGCAGGCGGTCTGCCCAACGGTCATGCGGGCCACGTCCAGAAATTTCATCCCGCTGACGTCTGTTCTCGTGCAGGCCTGCAGCACGTCTCGTGCCTTTGGCCCGGCGATCTGGAAACCGGTGCGCCTGTCCGAGATGTTCTGCACCTCGACACCGGGTTCGAGGTGATCAAGGAACCAGCGATGGTGATAGGCCTGCGATCCGTAGGACGCGGTGAGCTGAAACGTCTCCTCGTCGAGGCAGGACATCGTGAAATCCCCGATCAGCTTGCCCTTTTCCGATAGCATCGGGGTCAGCGACAGGCGGCCCGGCGCCGGGACGCGGCCTGCCATGATCCGGTCCAGCCAGTCGCGGGCATGTGGGCCGGTCACGAGGAACTTGCCGAAATTCTGCACCTCGTTGATCCCGACGCCGTTCCGCACCGCCATCACCTCGCGCGCCGTGGCGCCGAAGGCGTCGGAGCGGCGGAAGGACGGGGTCTCAAAGGTCGGCTCGTCGCCCTGGGCAAAGTAGTTGGCGACCTCGAGCCCGAATTGCTGCCCCCAGACCGCGCCCATCTGGGTAAAGATATCGTACATCGGCGTCGTGCGGTGGGGCCGCGCGGCGGGCAGTTCCTCGTTCGGGTAGGAAACGGAGAAGCGCTTCTGGTAGTTCTCGATCACCTTGGGCAGGGTGTAGCCCGGCGTGATCCAGTCTCCGAAACGCGCCACGTCCATCGCCATGACATCCCGTTCCGGTTCGCCCTCGATCATCCATTGCGCCAATGTCAGCCCCACGCCGCCGCCCTGGCTGAAGCCCGCCATGACGCCGCAGGCGGACCAGTAGTTGCGCATCCCCGGCACCGGCCCGACCAGCGGGTTGCCGTCGGGGGCGAAGGTAAACGGGCCGTGGATCACGTTCTTGATGCCCGCGCGTTCGAGGTCCGGGAAACGCCTGTAGGCAAAGGCGATGCTGTCCTCGATCTTGTCGAAGTCGTCCTGAAGCAGTTCCTGCCCGAAGCTCCACGGCGTGCCATCCACCGACCACGGCCGGCAGGGCTGTTCGTAGAAGCCGATGCACAGACCCTTGCCTTCCTGCCGAAGATAGCTTTCGCCCGCCGGGTCCATGACATGCGGGTGTTCGCGGCCGTCCTTCACCATCTCGACGATCATCGGCACCTCCTCGGTCACGAGGTACTGGTGCTCCATCGGGTGCAGCGGGAAATAGACACCCGCCATCGCCCCCACCTCGCGCGCCCAGAGCCCGCCCGCGTTCACGATATGCTCGGCATGGATGGTGCCCTTGTCGGTCACCACGTCCCATGTCCCGTCGGGGCGCTGGGTGGTTTCCTTGACCATACAGTGCGTTTCGATCGTCGCACCGCCCATGCGCGCGGCGCGGGCATAGGCGTGGGTCGTACCCGAAGGGTCGAGGTGCCCGTCAAGCGGATCGTAGAGCCCGCCGATGATGCCCTCGATGTTGGTGACGGGGGCGATCTTCCTGATTTCCTCGGGGCCCACGATCTCGGTATCGAGCCCCATGAAGCGGTGCTTGGCCCGTTCGGCCAGCAGCATGTCGAAGCGGTCGCGGTTGTCGGCCAGCGTCACGCCGCCCACGTGGTGCAGCCCGCAGGACATGCCGGTGATATCTTCCAGTTCCTTGTAGAGCCGGATCGTGTAGCCCTGCAGCGCCGCCATGTTGGTGTCGCCGTTCAGCGTGTGGAACCCGCCCGCCGCGTGCCATGTCGAGCCGCTCGTCAGTTCGGAGCGTTCCACCAGCATCACGTCCGACCACCCCAGCTTGGTCAGATGGTACAGGCACGAGGCGCCGACGACGCCCCCGCCGATGATCAGGACACGGGTGGTGGTTTGCATTGCATGGCTCCGCTGTGTGGTTTTCCCAGTGGTGCCGCCCCGTCCCGGCAGCGGCATGTTGTTTTCCGACCGGATATGTCGATTTTCGCACTTTCCGGTGCATTGGCGCGTGCATTGCACCGAGGTCGCTGGACGCAGGCGAATTGCCGCTAGATAAGACCACATGAAGATTGATTTCCTGATCCCCTCGACCCTCATCCGCAAGTCGCGCGAATACACGCGCAAGCTTTGGGTCAGGGTCGTGATCATGGGATTTCTGGCGATCCTGTCGCTGGGCCTGACGCAGCTGATCGAAGGGTTCGTGCCCGACGAGCTCGCGACCTCCCTGACCGGGAGCGCGGCGGACCGGCTGTTGTCGATCATCGCCAACGCCATGCTTGCGGTCACGACATTCTCGCTGACGGTGATGGTGTCGGTATACCGCGCGTCTTCTACGCAATGGACCCCACGGGTCCATCGGCTGATCATACAGGACCGGACCACGCAGAACACTCTGGCGGTCTTCATCGGGGCCTACGTCTATGCGCTGATCGCCATCATCATGCGCGAACTGGGCATCTACGTGGACGAACGCGCCTTCGTGCTGTTCATCATGACGGTGATCGTGCTGGCCGTCATCGTGATCTACCTGATCCGCTGGACGCTCCATTTGCAGAGTTTCGGCAGCCTGATCGACACGACCCGCCAGATCGAAGAGGTGACCCGCAGGCAGTTCACCGACAGGCTCGAAAACCCGTGCCTCGGCGCTCGGGCGCTGACGGATGGTGTGCCGGACGACGCCGAGGTGATCCGGGCGGAACAATCGGGCTACGTGCAGCTGATCTACCCGGAGGCGCTGAACCGCGTGGCGGAAAACCATGGCGTCGAGCTTTACCTGACGCGGAACGTGGGCAGTTTCGTCTTCATCAACGAGCCGCTTCTCAGCCTTGTGCGGGTGGGCGAGCCGGTGGACGAGGAACACACCGACGCAACGCTCGAGAGGGGGATCCGGGACAGCATCAACATCGGCGATCTGCGCACCTATGACCAGGATCCGCGCTTTGGCCTGATCGTGATGGGCGAGGTCGCATCCAAGGCGCTGTCGCCGGGTGTGAACGATCCCGGCACCGCGATCGACGTGATTTCCCGGATCGGCCGGATCCTGACGAACTACAAGGACGAGATCGCGCAGGATCGCGACGAGAAGCTCGACAATATATACGTCGCGCCGCTCGACCCGGCCGACCTGATCCAGGACGCCTTCGGCGCATTGGCGCGCGACGGCAGCAGCGTGGTCGAGGTGCAGCAGACCCTTCAGGCGACACTGGCGGGGCTGATGCAGCACCCTGACGACGGATTGCGGGACGCCGCGGCGAAAGCCGCCGAAATCCATCTGGAACGCGCGCTGAGCGAAATCTCGTTCGAGCCGGACCGCGACCGGCTGATGCGCAGCGCCGCCCGTCGTGTGCGCGACGCCGTGGCCGAGAAGCTTGAACGGCGCGACGCGCCGCATGACGGGGTCGAGATGGAGCGTTGACACCCTCGCGGTGTCTCCCATGTCACCGGGCGACGGCTTTTGTCGCTGGCGGGCAATTGTCCGGGCCGACAGCCGCTAAGGCTAGGGGGCGAAACCCCCAAGTGCAGGACGGACCCATGCGCACCCATGCCCAGGCAGTCATCATCGGGGGCGGCGTCATCGGCTGCTCCATCCTCTATCATCTGACCAAGCTGGGCTGGACCGACGTGGTGCTGCTGGAACGATCGGAGCTGACCAGCGGCAGCACATGGCACGCGGCGGCGAACATCCACGGGCTGCATGACAACAACAACATCACGCGCATCCAGAACTACACGATGGACCTCTACAATGCGCTGGAGGCCGAGACAGGCCAGAGTTGCGGCGTGTTCCAGCCCGGCTCGCTCTATCTTGCCCAGATTGAGGCGCGTGAACACCAGCTGCGGCTGCAGGCGGCCAAGGCAAGGTACTACGGTCTTCCTTTCCGCGAGATCGACCGCGCCGAGGCGGAGGCGCTGCACCCGCTCGTCGATTTCGACGGCATCCGCTGCATCATGTTCGAGGAGAACGGCGGCAACGTGGACCCCTCCGGCGTGACCAACGCCTACGCTGTCGGTGCGCGGCAGAACGGGGCCGAGATCATCCGCTTCTGCCCCGTGACCGGGACGGAACAGCAGCCGGACGGCAGCTGGATCGTGCGGACCGACAAGGGGGACATCCACACGCAATGGGTGGTGAACGCCGCCGGTCTGTGGGGGCGGGAGGTCGCGGCGCTGGCGGGAATCGCCCTGCCGCTGCAACCCACCGAACACCAGTACTTCGTGACGGAGACGATCGCGGAAATCGCGGGCATGGACCGCAGGCTGCCTTCGGTCGCGGACCGCGATGGCGAATACTACCTCCGACAGGAAGGCAAGGGCCTGCTGGTGGGAGCCTACGAGAAGGACATGCGGTTCTGGGCCGTGGACGGCACGCCCCAGGGCTTCGGCCACGAATTGTTCGCCGATGATCTGGAGCGGATCGAACCGAACATGATGCGGGCCATCGCCCGCGTTCCTGCAGTGGGAGAGGCGGGGATCAAGCGGGTCATCAACGGTCCGATGATCTGGTCTCCCGATTCCAACGTGCTGTTCGGCCCGGTGCCCGAACTGCGCAACTATTTCTGCTGTAACGGAATCATACCGGGCTTCTCGCAGTCCGGCGGCATGGGCCTTCTGGCGGCCGACTGGATCGTGACGGGAGAAAGCCGGTACGACATGTTCGCCTGGGACGTGGCCCGCTTCGGCGCATGGGCTGACGCGGCCTTTACGAGGGCGCGGGTGGGCGACCAGTACGCCAACCGGTTCAAGATCCACTTCCCGAACGAAGAACGCAGCGCGGGCCGCCCGGTGCGCACGCGCCCCGCGTATGACCGCCAGCGCGAACTGGGCGCGGTTTTCGGTCTGAACTACGGCTGGGAGCATCCGCTGTACTACGGCCAGCCCGTCGGCGCACTGGACCAGACCCATGGCTTTACCCGGCAGGACTGGTGGGATCAGGTCGGCACCGAGGCGCGGATGCTGCGGACGTCGGCGGGCATCATCGACATCTCGAACTTCGCCAAATACCGCTGCAAGGGACCGGGGGCCGAGGATTGGCTGAATGCGGTCTTCGCCAACACGATGCCGCGCAGCGTGGGCCGGTCGTGCCTGACGCCGCTGATCGGCAGACGCGGCGGCATCGCGGGGGATTTCACCGTGACCCGGACCGCCGGGGATACCTTCTGGATCATCGGGTCCGGCATGGCCGAACGCTACCACCGGCGGTTCTTCGGCGAGGTTCCCCTGCCGGAAGGAACGACCTTCGATAGCCTCACCGACGCGTGGTGCGGGTTCAACGTGGCGGGCCCGAGGTCGCGCGAACTGCTTCAGCGCCTGACCGACACGTCGCTGGCCACCGAGGATTTTCCGTTCATGCGGTCGCAGTGGATCACGATCGGCGGGGTCGAGGTGCTGGCGCTGCGGGTGTCCTTTACCGGCGATCTGGGCTGGGAACTGCACTGCGCCGCGCGGGACCAGCCGCGCCTCTACGACCTGTTGCTCGAGGCAGGCCGGGATATGGGCGCCGGTCCGGTGGGCAGCCGCGCGCTCATGTCGTTGCGCATCGAAAAGGGGTACGGGTCATGGAGCCGCGAATACTCGCCCGAGTACTGGCCGCAGGAAGTCGGGCTCGACAGGCTGTGCAAGATGGACAAGGCCTTTCTCAACCGCGACGCCGCGGCCGCGACGCTGGCAAAGGAACCGCGTGAAAGGCTGGTGATGCTGGCGCTGGACAGCGCCGAGACGGATGCCTCGAACGCCGACGCCACGGGGGGCGAGCCGATCTTTCACGAAGGCAAGGGCATCGGGCGCGTCACCTCGGGCGCCTACGGCTATTCCGTGGGAATGTCGCTGGCGCTGGGGTTTGTCCGCGATACGGCACCGGGCGACACGGTTGAGGTCATGGTACTGGGCCGCCCGCACCGCGCGACCGTTCTGGCGCAGCCGCCCTTCGATCCCGAGGGCAGCCGCCTGCGCGCCTGAGCCGCGCCGGGACGGCGTGGCCCGGCTCGGGTCAGCTCACCGCCTTCTCGAGGACGAGGAATGTCA